>JANQKG010000015.1 GCA_028281235.1 Afifellaceae bacterium
TTCGGAGCAAAGGTGTTACCCATGTCTCCGGAATAAACTGTCACCTATGTGTCCGGAATGGACCTCGGGAGATTGGAGCGGGCGATGGGATTCGAACCCTGGGCCTACTGATTAAAAGTCTGTTTAGATAAATATAGATGGTACTCTCTGAAACACTATGCTACTATCGTAATAGTTACTCACAAACGTTTTACAGTATTATAGGTGTTTCATATTGTTTCAGGATAATTCATCAAATATCGTTCAATTAGGTAGCCCGTCAGGTAGCCCGGATTCTGACTATATCGTCTTCACTGACAAGAGCATAAAGCACCTTGGCGCTGTCAGCAGGCGCCGTGTCGTTTGGGCACAGGGGCTAAAGGGGCTTGGCATTCGCATAACGCCGAAGGGCACGAAATCGTTCGTGTTCAAGTACGATATCGATGGCCGCGACCGTTGGCTGACATTCGGGCAGTATCCGCGCATGAAGCTCGCGGAGGCGTTGCGGGAGTACGGAGCGGCATTGGACAGGGTCGAAGCGGGTGAAGACCCTGCGGACGATAATGTGCGCCTGAACGCCGAGCGACGTTCAGCGCCGACTGTGAGACAGCTCGCTGCCGACTACATCGAAAAATACGCCAAGCCGCGGAAGCGCTCATGGACGGAGGATGAGCGAATCCTGGATTACGATGTGCTTCCGAAATGGGGGTCCAAAAAGGTATCGGCTGTAAAACGCCGCGATGTTGTGGACCTGCTTGATGAGATCGTGGAACGCGGTGCGCCTGTGCAGGCAAACCGCACGCTGGCAGTGGTCCGGCGGATGTTCAATTTCGCAATCGATCGAGACGTGATTCAGATTTCGCCTTGCCACCGGATCAGGCCACCATCAGCTGAAACGTCAAAGGACAGGTATCTCACGCTCGACGAGATCAAGCTGTTTTGGGACCTTCTCGAAACCGCTCCGCTCACAAAGCGCATGAGGCTCGCACTCAAGCTCCTGCTCCTCACGCTCCAGCGGTCATCGGAGGTCATCGGGATGAACAAGGCGGAGATCAATCTCCGCGAAAAGACGTGGATCATCCCGGCCGAAAGGACAAAGAACAAAAAAGCTCACCTGGTGCCACTGTCACCTCAAGCCCTGGTGTTCATTAAGACGCTCATGAAGACTGCAAGTGAGGACGGGTTTCTGTTTCGGGGAGAGGGAAGAAGCGATCACCTGACGAAGGCTGCGCTTTCACGAGCGGTCGCAAGGAACATCGACCACTTCGGCATCAGCAAATTCACTCCGCACGACCTGCGGCGAACAGGCTCTACACAGCTCGCCGCATTTAAGGTGCCACGCTTTGATCGCGATCGCGTCCTGAACCATGCGGATCGGTCCATTGGCGCGGTCTATGACATCCACGGCTACGAGGAGGAAAAGCGTGCCACACTGAGTCTCTGGGAGGACATCGTCATGCGAGCAGTGGCGAGCGAGCGGCGGGTGAACGTCAGCAGGCTGCGAAAGGATCTCAAATACGCGGACCACTTCCGCGCTTAGACCAGCCGGCGGGGTCCTGCAGCCAATCGTGAACATCACGGATGCGGTATCCAACCCGCCCCTCTGACAAAGGTAGCGGCTCGGGAAATTCACCGGCGAGGCGCTTGCGGTGCAGTGACGTGCGGCTGAGTGAGGTGGCCTTAACGACGGCTTTTTCGCTCATGAATGCGTTAAGCTCAAGCAGCAACTTGGTATCGATCTCTTTGTGTGTCTGTATTTCCATTGTTATAAGATGTGTTCTTTCGTCTGATACTATAATAGAATCATAGGTATTATGAAGTTATTAACAGGATTTACTTTTCCTTTTACTTTTCTTATGCGTATCAAAGGGCCGTTTGGGCGCTTGCTTCCGTCGCTGCCGAGGCGTCGCTTGGGCCTGCTGCCGCGTCTTGCGCTTCCGGCGCACGTTGATCGCCGCGGCGTCCAGCGTCGATTTAATGTGCGAGGCGTAATACTTCTCGATCATCTCCACGCTGGTGCGGCAGTTCTTGGCGATCTGATAGATATCCGCGCCTTCAAGGAGCCTTAGGCAGATATAGGTATGCCGCAGACTGTAGGCGGTGCGCCGGTTGCCATCGCGGTCCAGTTTCAGGTCCTGTCTCTCCAGAGTCCGGTTGAACTGCTTTTTATGGTTGGCCGGAAACACGAGGTCGGTCGGCTCGGGCAATTGCTGGGCCGGCCCGTCGCTGGCGCTGGGCCTCGGCCTTTCCATCAGGCGCTGGAAAGGACGGACGGCACCGACCGTGCTCTTGCAGTAGCCGACGCCGCGTTTGCCGCGGACCTCGATCTCCAGGATCGTCTCGCCGGTCGTTTCGTCCTCGACAATTTCCACGTCGCGGAATTCGAGATTGTTCGCCTCATCCGGCCGGAGTCCGGTATTGGCCATGAACAGCACATAGTCATGAAGCTGCTCGGCCGCCCATTGCCATGACTTGCCCTTCGCGGCGCGCGCCTGCTTGCGCGTCGTCTCGTAGAGACGGCGATACTCATCTGGTGAGAACCAGGCGCGATGCGTGATCTTGCCTGACGCGCCGTAGGGCATGGAAAGGTCCGGCAGATGGGGAAGCCAGCCGTGACGGATCGCTGTTTTCAGAACCTGCCGGAGCGTTACCGTCTCATGATGCATCGTGGTCCGGGCCGGCGCTTTGCCACCGTTCGCGCCCTTGACGCGGTGGATGCGGTATTCCTGAACCTTGCCGGGCGTGATCTGCGAGAGGCCCAGATGACCGAAGAAGGGAAGCAAGTGGTTGCGTAGGCGGCTTCTGTGCCCTTCCACATAGTCAGGATTGCGCAACCCGCCGGTGATGATCTCGTATTCCCTCTCAAACTGCGCAGCCGCGACCTTGAACGTCTTTTCGGCAACGAGCTCGCCGCTGCGCGCCTGGCCGCGCAGGCCGAGATACCAATCCTCAGCGTAGTCCTTGGCGCGGGAAAGGCTGTCCTCTTTGGTGCTGACGCGCCGATTCTTGCCGGCGAGGTAGGTCGAGCATCGCCAGAAGCGGCTGTTTTCGCGGCGGTAGATATGAACTTTACCGCCCATGATCGTGTGGTGCTGCTCGGGCATGAGCGGGAGCCCCGGAAAGGCCGAAACTGTGTAACAGCTGTGCAAGCCTAATTCCGGAAGGTCCGAGGATCAACCCTTATGGAGAGTTATTGATTTTATTGGTGTTTTTGGCGCGCCGGAGAGGATTCGAACCCCTGACCCCCAGATTCGTAGTCTGGTGCTCTATCCAGCTGAGCTACCGGCGCTTGAGAGGCCGCGGGCGACGTTGCCCGTGCGGCCGAGCACACCTAATCGCTCACCCGCTGCTTTGCAAGGCGACGTCCAGCTCATGGCTAAGGAGAGGCGGACATGGTGAAGGCCGGTCGGCGCCGAAGGCGAGCCGTCTCCACCGACCGCCATGTCCCCAGCCAAGTGCTGTTCTTCAGCCGCCTTTGGCCTGGCGGCGTGAATCGAGCACGACAGGCCGGTCCGGCACGGTCACCTCAAAGACGGCGCCGGCGCCGGAGCGGTCGACCAGACGTATCTCGCCGCCATGGGCGCGGGTGATCTCCGCGGCAATCGCCAGCCCGAGCCCGGTGCCGCCGGAGCGCACGGAGCCTTGGAACGGGAGAAACAGATTCTCACGCGCGCGTTCCGGCACGCCCGGCCCGGTGTCGCAGACGCGAAACGCCGTCACGCTGCCAGCGCGCTCGCCTTCCACCCAGATGCGCCGGATGACCGCGGGGTCTTGACTGTCGCCAACGGCCTCAAGCGCATTGCGGCAAAGGTTCATCAAGACACGGAAGAGCTGCTCGGCATCCGCGTCGACTTCCACATCGGTCGCCACACGGTTTTCCCAGTGCACGCTCTCATGTCCGGGGAGCGCCAAGACGTCGGCCACGTCGTCGATCAACCTTGAAAGCGACAGGAGTTGGCGGCGTGGCGCTTCCTCACTCGCCTGTCCGTAAGCCAGCACGGAGCGCGTATACCCGATGGCCCGGTCGATGGAGCTGATCACCTTGGGCGCAAAGCGCTTCACCAAGGGATCCTCCGCCGACCCCATGCGGTCGGAAAAGAGCTGCGCGGAGGCGAGGATATTGCGCAGATCGTGATTGATCTTGGAGACCGCCAAACCGAGATCGGCGAGATGCCTGCGCTGGGCAAGCATGTCGCGGAGCGTCGTTTCCATGTCGGCGAGCCGCTCTTCGGCAACGCCGATTTCGTCGCCCCGCCCGCTCGGCTGAATCAATGTCGAGGCGTTCTCCGGCGCACTGGAGAACGCCACGATGCTGCTTGAGAGCCGCTGGATGGGTCGCACGAGCTGAAAACGGATCGCGGCGTAAACGAGCATGGCGGTGATGAGTGAGATCACCAGCGACAGGATCAATATGTTGCGCGAGTAGGTCATGAGCGCAGCGCGCAGGCTTGCTTCGCGCACGACGATCTCAAAGCCGTCGCTGCCCTCAGGCGGCGACCCGCGCACCATGATCAGGCGGTCGCCGGTGCTGAACAATGCTTGAAACGCGGCGCCAACGCTTTCCAGCGGGCGAAGCTCCGTCAAATCGTGACGCGCGGCGACATCCTTGGGCATGCCGTCGAGTGCCACGAACCAGCGCTGTCCTTCGTTGCGGATGGCGATCGCCACGACGTCGATCGATTCCAGCATGCGCATTTCAAGGTCGCTTGGCAGCGACGCCTCCGGCGCGGCACTGGCCGCCATCGTCACCAGCGCGGCCGTGTCCAGCTTCTCACGCAGCCAGACGTTCCTGAAATTGGCGACGGAGGGGATGTAGATCAGAACCTCTGCGATCATCACAAAGACGAGCGTGAGGAACAATAGCTTGTTGGACAGGCTCCACGGCATGAAGCGACGCCGCGCTGGTGCACGGTGACCATCTCCATCGGAGGCCGGGGGCGGCGCGGCCTTCTCGTTCATGTCGGCTCCGTCAGTCGCGGGCAGTCGCGGGCGAACCGGTCCTTGGCGCATTTTACCTCGCCGCGCAGGCCCGACGCCAGGGCGGCTGTCCATGACCCTAGCCAAGCTTCCGCATAAAGCCGATGACGCGCCGCACCCAAGGTGAATCGAGCTTCGGCGCGTAGAAGGCGATCGCGGCGCGGCGTGCGGCTTCTGAGCGCGTCGGATAGGGCAGAACCGTCTTGATGAGGCTCTTGACCGACAGCCCCTCAGCGACCGCCATGGCGTAGGGCGCAATCAACTCGCCGGCGTCGCGGGCCAAAACGTCGGCGCCGATGATCTTGCCGCTCTTGGTGGTCAGCACCTTGACCAGCCCCTCCGTCTCACGCTCGGCTTGCGCGCGGTCGTTCTCCGCGAACGGCCAGCGCAGCACCTGTACATTCTTGTAGCGCTTGAACGCCTGCTCTTCAGTCAGCCCCACATGGGCCAGTTCCGGATCGGTGTAGGTCACCCACGGAAGAAGATGCGGGCTCACGCGACCGCCGAAGCGGAACAGAATGGAGCGCACCACCAGCCCGCCGTGATAGCCGGCCCAATGCGTGAACTGCGGACCGCCGGCGACGTCGCCGATGGCGTAGACGCGGCGATTGCGCGTCCTCAGCTTGGAATTGACCTTGATGCCGGATGCGTCGAAGGCGATGCCGGCCTCTTTCAGACCAAGATCGGCGATCGCAGGGCTGCGGCCGGCGGCGATCAGGAGATGCGTGCCGTCAAGCTGGAGCGGTTCGTCGTCATCATTGTCCAAGACGACGCGCACGCCGGTGCGGCCACGGCGCACAACACGCACGACACGCACGCCCTCGCGAATGTCGATGCCTTCGGCGCGAAGCCGCTCCAGAAGAAGCGCGGCAAGTTCCGGATCGTCCTTGGCAAGCGGCTTCATCGCTTCAAGAACCGTCACTTCCGAGCCGAGCCGATGAAAGGCCTGCGCCATCTCCAACCCGATCGGGCCGGCGCCGATGATGATGAGGCGATTGGGCCGCCGCTTTAGCTCAAAGATTGTCTCGTTCGTCAGATAGGGCACCGATTCCAGATTCGGGATCGGCGGTTTGGCGGGGCGCGTGCCGGTGGCGATTACGAAACGGCGGGCGCGGATCAGCTTCTCGCCAACGGTAATTGTGCGGCGATCGGTGAAGCGCGCAGTCCCGGCTAGCACCGTGACGCCGAGCCCGGTGAAGCGCTCGACGGAATCGTTCGGTGCGATCGCGTCGATCACGCTGTGCACATGCTGCATCACGGCGGGGAAGTTGACCTGCGGCTCCAGCGGCTTGATGCCGAAGCGATCCGCCTCGCGGATGAGCTCGGCCCGGCGTGCGGCGGCGATTAGCGCCTTGGAGGGGACGCAGCCTGTGTTGAGACAGTCGCCGCCCATCTTGTCCTTCTCAACAAGCACGACGGACACGCCGAAGGCGGCGGCGGCGGCCGCAACGGTCAAGCCTGCGGAGCCCGCGCCAATGACGCAAATGTCGGGTGTCAGAACGTCACTCATGTTCCGATCAGCTCGGTATCCCGCGCTCCGTATTCTTGTGTGGTGGGTTTGAAGTTCCTGTCATTATTCCGGCGGACTCGTCATAGGAACTTCAAACCCTAAAACCACACTATATTCAATATCTTGCTAGTGTCCTTATCGAATCTGAAGTTCGTTCAGAGTGGGCTGAATGATGATGCGAACTTCAGATTCGGGACACTAGCCGCGCCGCATCTTTCGCACCGCAACGGGAACCAACGCCATCACACCGAGCAATGCAAAGCCCAAGAAGAGCTCCAGGGAGGCGGGCGAGCCCTCACTTTCAAGAGCGCTTCCCAATCCCTGCCCGAAATAGGAATAGACGAAGGTTCCCGGCACGATCCCGATCGCGGTGGCGGCAACATAGGGAAGAACCCGCATGCCGAACAGCGCCGCAGCGAGATTGACCAGCCAGAACGGAAAGAGCGGGACCAGACGCAGGAACAGAAGATAGCTGAAGCCTTCCTCCTGGAAGCCGCGACGCAGCCGCTGCACGCGCGACCCCGCCTTCTCGGTGAGAAGATCGCCAAGCGATGTGCGCGCGATCAGAAAGATAAGCGTTGCCCCACAGGTGGCCGCGATCACGGCCAGGCATGTCCCGGCGAGCGCTCCGAACATGAAGCCGCCGGCGATCGTCAAGAAGCTGGCGCCGGGGAACGACACCGCGACAGCCAAGGCGTAGGCCAGAAGATAAGCGAGCGAGGCGAGAGCCGGGTTCTCGGCAACAAATCCGCCCAGGCTTACTTTGTAATGCCTCAGCGCCGACAGGGAGAAATATTCGTTCAGACCAAAGACGTAGCCGAGCCCCAGAAGCAGCACGACGACGACCAGCGGCGCCCAACGCGTGAAGGCGCTCCGCCGTGCGCCGGGGCGCTCCGTGCCCCCGGCGGTCTCAATATTCCCCATGTCCTGCATCGCAGACAGCAAGCCCCCATAGGTGGAGCCTCAGCCCCACCGGTGTGGTGGGTTTGAAGTTCCTATCATTATTCAAGCGAGCGCAGCATAGGAACTTCAAACCCTAAAACCACACTAGCTTCAATATCTTGCTAGTGTCCTTATCGAATCTGAAGTTCGTTCGGAGCAGGCTGAATAATCATGCGAACTTCAGATTCGGGACACTAGCCCCATACTACACAAGCGGTGGCGCAACGCCTGGCATAATACGAAGTTATGAATCGATACTGAGCCGACTTCACCGCAGCGTGCGATGGCCGTGAGAACGGCCCAAAGTCCGCTGCATCGTTGACTTTCCGCCGGCTTTCACCCTATATCGCGCGCGGTCATCGGGGCCTCGCGGAGAGGTACCGGGCAGCTATTCCGAACATCGCGCGGCACGGGCAAAGGCCACACAATTGCCTGTCCGCCGCCAGACGAGGACCGCCCGCGAGGCGGCAGGACGATGAAGAGAACATTTCAGCCGAGCCGCCTGGTGCGCAAGCGTCGACACGGCTTCCGCGCCCGCATGGCCAACAAGGCCGGGCGCAAAGTGCTGGCCCGCCGCCGGGCCAGGGGACGCAAGCGCCTGTCGGCGTGACAGGTCGCCATGCCGGTGGAGCGCCTGACCAAGAGGCGCGACTTCAAAGCCGCCGCGAAAGGCCAAAGGGCCGCGCGGCGCGCATTCGTTTTGGAGATGCGCAAACGCGGCGACGACGGCCCGCCGCGTTTCGGCTTCACCGTCTCCAAGCGCGTCGCGGCCAAGGCGGTGGAGCGCAACCGCATCCGGCGGCGGCTGAAGGAGGCGGTTCGTCTCGTCGCTCCGGATCAGGCGCGCTGCGGAACCGATTATGTGCTGATCGGTCGCCGTGCGGCTTTGAATGAGCCATTTGCAGATTTGCGCGCCGCCCTACATAAGGCGATGACGAAAACCCAGCGCGGCGACCGCCATCCGGTCCGGAGCGAGGCCTAGGGGCCGACCAATGAGCAACAACCAGAACATGATCCTGGCGATCGGGCTGTCGATCCTGGTGATCGTGCTTTGGCAGTTCTTCGTGCTTGGGCCGATGATGGAGGAAGAGCAGCTGCGGCTGGAGGCGCAGCAGCGGGCCGCCGAGACGCAGAATCCGGTGACCCAGACTCCCGCGACGCAGGTTCCCGCGTCGGGCACCCCCGCAACGCCGGCAGAGCCGGGGACGGTTCCCTCCGCTCCCAGTGCGCCCGGCACCGCCACGGCGGCGCCGACGGCGACGGCCGCGGGCCGTGTGGAGATCGACACGGTGTCGCTCAAAGGCTCCATCAATCTCGCGGGCGGGCGCATCGACGACCTTTTGCTCGCCGACTATCACGTGACCGTCGATCCAACGAGCCCGCTGGTGCGGCTGCTGTCACCGGAAGGCACTGAGCACCCCTATTACGCCGATTTCGGATGGGTCGCGGCGCAGGGCGGCCCGGACGTGCCGACCAAGGACTCCGTCTGGCAAGCCGATGGCGGGCCGCTTTCTCCCGGCAATGACGTGACGCTGACCTGGGACAATGGCGGGGGGCTCGTCTTCAAGCGCACTTTTACGGTCGACGAGAAGTACATGTTCACCGTGCGCCAGTCGGTGGAGAACCAGACAAGCGCGCCGGTGACGCTCTTTCCTTATGGTCTCGTCAGCCGCACCGGGCGTCCGCAGACCACGGGGTTTTTCATTCTGCATGAGGGCCTGATCGGCTTCCTCGGTGAAGAGGGCCTGCAGGAGATCGATTACGGCGACCTCGACGACGAGACCTCCATCACGCCGGCAAAAGTATCGTCCGGCTGGCTCGGCATCACGGACAAATATTGGGGCACCGCGCTCGTGCCGACCGGCGATGCGCCGTTCCAGCCGCGCTATTTCCGCGGCGGCACCGATATCGTGCCGATCTATCAGGCGGATTTTCTGGGCGACGGGGTCGCCGTGCCGGCCGGCGGCGGCGCTGAGCACCAGACCTACCTCTTTGCCGGCGCCAAGGAGACGGCCGAGCTTGACCGCTATCAGGAAGAGCTCGTTATCCCGCGCTTTGAGCTCCTGATCGACTGGGGCTGGTTCTATTTCATCACCAAGCCGCTGTTTCTCCTGATCGACTGGCTCTTCCGCTTCCTCGGCAATTTCGGGCTCGCCATCCTGGCGGTGACGGTCCTGGTGAAGATCGTCTTCTTCCCGCTTGCCAACCGCTCCTATTCCTCCATGACCAAGATGAAGAAGCTGCAGCCGGAAATGCAGAAGCTTCAGGAGGTGCACAAGGAAGACCGGATGGCGCTCCAGAAGGAGATGATGGAGCTTTACAAGCGCGAGAAGGTCAATCCGATCGCCGGCTGCTGGCCGATCCTCATCCAGATCCCGGTGTTCTTCGCGCTCTACAAGGTGCTGTTCGTCACCATCGAGATGCGGCACGCGCCGTTCTTCGGCTGGATCCAGGACCTCTCCGCGCCCGATCCGACGTCGATCTTCAACCTGTTCGGCCTCATCCCCTTCGACCCGCCGCAATTCCTCATGCTCGGCGTGTGGCCGCTCCTCATGGGCTTCACGATGTTCATCCAAATGCGGATGAACCCGACGCCGCCGGACAAGACGCAGGCGATGATCTTCAACTGGATGCCGGTGGTGTTCACCTTCATGCTGGCGTCCTTCCCCGCCGGGCTCGTCATCTACTGGGCCTGGAACAACGCGCTTTCCGTGCTGCAGCAGGGCGTCATCATGCGCCGGCACGGCGTGCCGATTGAGCTCTTCGGCAATCTGAAGGGTCTGTTCTCGCGGTCAAAGCCGAAGAACACGCCCGCGGAATAGCCACGCCTCCCGACACAACTATATCTGGCATCTGACTACATCCCCTGGTAGCATCCCCTGAGGATGCGGCTCGGTGTTTGACCAGGGAGAACGTCATGGCGAGGAAATCGCGCAAGCGGCCGGCGAAGAAACAGGCGGCTTTGGAGACCTTGAGCGTCAGCCCCCCCGAACAGCCCCAAGCGGGCGGATCGGCACCAGCGACGGCACCGGGGACAACCGGGCGTTTTCTCGTCCTGTTCGACCGCAGCGCGGCGCCGCAAGCCCCCAACACATTGCGGCGGGTTGCCAACCTGTCGCTCGCCAGCGCCGCCGATTTCGAGGACGGTATTGTCGAGCCGGAGGGGCTCGGCGGCGCCGACGCCGTCATGCTGCCCGACCTGGCGATCGCCATTGCGAGCGCACCCCCCGAACAGACGCATGCGCTGGGTGTGGCCTCCGATACCGGCATCCTGGCGATCGAGCCTGAACGGGTCGTCTATACATCAGGTCAAGGATGGCCGTTGAATACCGGGCCAGCCGCGTCGGCAGACGACATGGCGCCGCTTGACTATCTGCGCGGCTATCGCGACGCCGTGAACGAGGTTTACGACCGGCTGACGGGCCAGCACGACGCGGAGGCGGAACTCGGAGCGGAGGCGGTGACCGCTTTCGACGAGGCCGATGCGACCTGGGGCTTGCAGGCGACCCGGGTCGTGTCGTCCCAGCATTCCGGCCGCGGCATCCGCGTTGCGGTGCTCGACACCGGTGTCGATTCCGGCCACCCGGATTTCGCAGGACGAGCGGTCACAGGTGCCTCCTTCGTACAAGGCGAATCGGTCCAGGACGGACATGGACATGGCACGCACTGCATCGGCACGGCGTGCGGGCCGGAACGCCCGGGCATTCTGCCCCGCTACGGGGTCGCCCACGAGGCGGATATCTTCGCCGGCAAGGTCCTATCGAATCGCGGCAGCGGGACGGACGGCGGCATCCTTGCCGGCATTCAATGGGGCGTCAGCAACAAATGCGCGATCATCTCCATGTCGCTGGGCGCGCCCGTGCAGGTGGGCCAGAGCTTTTCGCAGGTCTATGAGCACGCCGCGCGGCGGGCGCTGATGCAGGGCTCGTTGATCATCGCCGCGGCCGGCAACGACAGCCGGCGGCCGGCGCGTGTGGCGCCAGTGTCGCATCCCGCCAACTGCCCCTCCGTCATGGCCGTGGCCGCCATCGATGAGCGCTTTGCGGTGGCGCGCTTCTCAAATGGTGGGCTGAACCCGCAGGGCGGGCAGGTGGACATCGCCGGTCCGGGAGTCGACGTTCGCTCCAGCTGGCCACGACCGACACTCTACAACACGATCAGCGGAACAAGTATGGCAACACCCCATGTCGCCGGCATCGCTGCGCTCTATGCCCAAGCGGACAGCACCTTCCGCGGCCGCGTGCTCATGAGCATGTTGACGCAATACGCCAGACGCCTGCGGGCGCCCGCACGCGACGTCGGAGCCGGTCTGGTACAGGCGCTGTAGCCACAAACCCTTCACACCACTCGCGGCTTCCCATATACGAGACACAAAGGAGAAATCGCGATGGGCAGGATTCGCCTAACATTGTGCGTCGACGATTCGCACGCCGACGACCTCGGCGACATCGCCGGCGCCGCCAGACGGGCCGGCATGACCGTAGAACAGGAGCTGTCGGGTATCGGCGTGCTGACCGGCTCAATCGACGCCGACAATCTTGATGCATTGCGCGCCATTGCCGGCGTCACGAGCGTGGAGCAGGAGCGCGACGTAACCCTCCCGCCGCCCGGTAGCCCGGTGCAGTAGCCGGCACATGCCGCGGCGGCGCCGTGCCGTCGCGGCTGCGCTGGCCAACGCGAGCCCCGAGGATGCGGGCCGGCGCCGACGAAACGACCCCCATGCTCTTTCGCCAGCCCTGGCGCTTCGTCACCGAGGCGCCGGACATCGCCGCGCTGCCGCCGGAGGGGCCGCCGGAAGTGGCGTTTGTCGGCCGCTCCAATGTCGGCAAGTCAAGCCTCATCAATGCGCTCACCGGCCAGTCGCGGCTGGCGCGCACATCCAACACGCCGGGGCGGACGCAATCGCTGATCTTCTTCGTGCCCGATCTGCCGGAGCGCGCCGACACGCTGCCGCCGATCGCGCTGGTCGACATGCCCGGCTACGGCTACGCCAAGGCACCCAAGAGCCGGGTGGAGAGCTGGACGCGGCTCATCCATGCCTATCTCGCCGGGCGGGCGCCGCTGAGGCGGGTGTTCGTGCTGGTCGATGCGCGCCACGGACTGAAAGCGGCCGACGAGACATTGATGAACGAACTCGACAGCGCCGGAATCGCCTATCAGATCGTGCTGACCAAGGCCGACAAGGTGAAGCCGCCGGCGCTTTCCGCCATGCGCGAGGCGACGGAAGCGGCCATCGCCAAGCGGCCGGCGGCCCATCCCACCCTTATCGCCACATCCAGCGTTAACGGTGACGGGCTGAATACGCTGCGCGACGAGATCGCCGCGTTCGCCATACCCACTTGAAGCGGTTCCCACTCTCCAGATTGTGCTCTAGAGCATGATCCCGAAAAGTGGAGACCGGTTTTCGGATAAAGATCATGCCCCAGCAAAGACATAGAGCCTCCGTTCTGATTCAATCAAAATGGATAAGGCTCTAAGGGCGCGTCCCATAGAGGATCGGGCCATGGATACCACCGCCACAAATGTGACCGCCGAAGAAGCGCAAGATCAGGCGCGACTGCTCGCCCAGGCGCTGCCCTACATGCAGCGCTACGAGGACAAGACGATCGTCGTGAAATATGGCGGCCACGCCATGGGCGACGCGACGCTCGGTCAGGCCTTTGCGCGCGACGTGGCGCTTCTCAAGCAATCGGGCGTCAACCCGGTCGTCGTGCATGGCGGCGGGCCACAGATCGCCGACATGCTGAAGAGGATGGGCATTGTCAGCGAGTTCAAGGGAGGCCTGCGCGTCACCGACAGGGCCACGGTGGAGATCGTGGAGATGGTCTTGGCCGGCTCCATCAACAAGGAGATCGTCGCGCTCATCAACAAGGAGGGCGAATGGGCGATCGGCCTTTGCGGCAAGGACGGCAATATGGTGTTTGCCGAGAAGGTGACGCGCACGGCGATCGATCCCGATTCCAACATCGAGCAGGTGGTCGATCTCGGCTTTGTCGGCGAGCCGGTGGAGGTCGACCGCACGCTGCTCGATCTTCTCGCGCATTCAGAGATGATCCCGGTGATCGCGCCGGTGGCGCCCGGCCGCGACGGCGAGACCTACAACATCAACGCCGACACGTTCTCAGGCGCCATTGCCGGCGCGCTGGAAGCCACGCGTCTGCTTCTCCTCACCGACGTGCCGGGCGTGCTCGACGCCTCAGGTGCGCTGATTGAGACGCTGACAGTCGCAGAGGCGCGCGCGCTGATCGCCGACGGCACCATTCATGGCGGCATGATCCCCAAGGTGGAGACGTGCTTCTCGGCGATTGAGCGCGGCGTGGAAAGCGTCGTCATCCTCAACGGCACGACGCCGCACGCCGTGCTCCTGGAGCTCTTCACCGAGCATGGCGCGGGGACCATGATCACGCCGTAGGAGTTTCCATTCCGATCTAAACGGAACGGAAACTCTACGTCTTTGTCTTGGCGTGATATTATCCGAAAACCGGAGGCCACCCCGGATCAATGTCCGGGGCATGCTTTTCGGGATCACGCCACAGAGCCCGTTTGAGAATGCCAACCGCGCGCCTTGTCGACAGCTAGACGGCGGCCTGCCATGAAAAGGCCGGTTACCGGCTCTTGTTCTTTGTTTTCTAGAGCCCGGACCGACCCTGTTGGCGCGCGCGAACGTCTGTTTATCGGGCCTCGCGCCGTGAGGTTGATTTTCAAACAGGCTCTATGGCGCGCCGGGTCAGTCCCGACGCGGCGAGCGTCGCCATGGCGGCGATCGTGAGCACGCCCAAGCTTGCAATGAGGGTATCCACCGCAGCGCCCCAATCGACCAGGACACCGAACAAGACCGGCGAGAGCGCCGTGGACACGACCATGATTGCGGCGGCCGTGGCGCGAATGGCGCCCAACCGCTCCACGCCATAAGCCTCCGCGAGAAGCAAGGTCGTCACCGGCCCGGAGGCGCCCACGGTCACGCCCAAAAGAGCCATACAGACGAAGATCGCCATAGGGGCGTCCGACAACGCCAGAACAAAGCAGGCCGCAGCCATTGGCATTTGAAATGCCAGCGCCGGCCAGCGCGATCCGATCCGGTCCACCAGCCAGCCAGAGGCCAACGTGGCGATGATGGAAGCGACACCGTGGGCGGCGAAGCTGGTGGCGACCAGAGCGACCGGCCAGCCCTTTGACGTGGCAATCAGCACCTGATGAAACGCGATCGCCGTGGTGACGAAGCCGGTGGCCGCCAGCGTCGGCAGCGCCAGCAGCATGTCTTTTTGCGCCAGGAACCGCCACACGGAGAACGCGGCCGGCGGCGACGGCGTAACACGACCGTGGTCGCGTAGAAGAAGCAGCGCCAGCGGCAGCACCAAAACAAGGCAGAGTATCGCGCAGGCAGCCCATCCGCCTTGCCATCCAACCAGGGCGATCATCAGTGCGCCGAAGGCCGGGAATATGGCGGCGCCGGCGGGGAGCCCCATGGTTGCGATCGCCACCGCCCTTCCCCGCGCGCCTGAGAACTCACGTGCCATGGCGGTTATGGCGACGTGCATCATCAGACCCTGACCGAAAAAGCGCAGCAGGAAGATCGCGAAGACAAGCGCCACCACATTCGGCGCCAAAGCGGCGCTGGCTGTCGCGACGCAGAGGCCAATGATCGTGGCCAATGCGTAGCGCCTCAGCGCAATCGTATCGATCCACCCCCCGACCTTGGTGATGAGCAGGCCGGAGACCAAGGTGGCGATGGAATAGATCGCGCCCCAGGCGCCGTTGCTGAGGCCGAACGCGGCGCGGATTTCGCCGCCAAATACCGCGACGAACGGCGTCTGACCGAAATTTGAGAAGAACATGAAGGCAAAGCCGAAGGCCAAAAATGACCAACGGCCCGCGAAGGACGACGGCATGAACGAAACGCTCTTCGGAAGGCGCTTAGCGAGTGGACGCGCCTAGCTCTGCGCCAGCGGCGAAAGAGATGCAACCACGGCGGCCGATGACGACATGGGCGCGCCGACGGTGAAGTCTTAACCGCCGCGGCCTATATTGGCCGCTATGAAACATCTGACCGTTGAGGCCGTCGCCCCGCATGACAAGCGCGCGTTAGGCGCGTTCCGTGGCGTGGAGGCGTGGATCTTCGATCTCGACAACACGCTCTATCCGCGGAGCGCCAATGTGTTCCGGCAGGTCGATCGGCGCATTCGCGCCTACGTCAGGCGCCTTCTCAGTGTCACGGAGGCGGAGGCTGAGCGCATCCAGAAGAGCTATTACCGCAAGCACGGTACGACGCTGCGCGGGCTGATGCTGAGCCACAATGTCGATCCCGACGAGTTTCTGGAATATGTGCATGACATCGACCACACGGCCGTAAAGCCTGACCCGGCGCTCGCTGCGGCGATCCTGCGGCTGCCGGGCAAGAAATACATCTTCACCAACGGGTCGCGGCTCCACGCGGAGAAGGTGGCGGAACGGCTCGGCTTCACCGATCATTTTGAGGACATTTTCGATATCGTCGCCGCCAACCTTGTGCCCAAGCCGCACAAGGAAACCTACGACCGTTTCCTCAAGCGCTTCGGCGTGGCGCCGGAAAGCGCCGCCATGTTCGAAGACCTCGCCCGCAACCTGATGGTGCCGAAATCGGTGGGCATGGTCACCGCGCTCGTCGTGCCGCGCGGCACGCGCGAGGTGTTTCACGGCGAGTGGGAATATGAGGGCCGCGACGACGACCATGTCGATTTCGTCACCGACGATCTGGCACGCTTCGTGGCGGAGATCGCCGACGCGATCGGGGTGTGAGGGTCGCTCACCGGCCAAGGGGAGCCAGCAGCCGGCCGCTGAACCGGCCCCGCACTTGCGCGCCGACGGCTGAGAAGTGATATAGAGATCAGGGAGGTTGGCGGTGGACGTGCCACTCGCCAACCGGGTCAGGTCCGGAAGGAAGCAGCCCTAACGAGATTCGGCACGGGTTGCCTGTCCAGCCTCCCGCCTCGCTTCCGACGATCATCCGCGCTTCGCCGCCGGCAGGACCATGAACGACACCGCATCCGGCTATCAGGTCCTCGCCCGCAAATACCGTCCGGCACGTTTCGACGACCTCATCGGCCAGGAGCCGATGGTGCAAACACTGAAAAACGCGTTCTCCGCCGGGCGCATCCCGCATGCTTGGATGCTGACCGGCGTGCGCGGTGTCGGCAAAACGACAACCGCACGCATTCTGGCGCGCGGCCTGAATTTTGAGGACGAGGACGGCGCAGGCGCGCCGACCGTCGACCTCGAACGGGAGGGCGTGCATTGTCGCGCCATCATGGAGGGACACCATCCCGACGTGATCGAAATGGACGCGGCCTCCCATACGGGCATCGACGACATCCGCGACATCATCGATTCCGCACGCTACGCGCCGGTCTCCGCGCGCCACAAGGTCTACATCATCGACGAGGTGCATATGCTCTCGCGGCAGGCCTTCAACGGCTTGTTGAAGACGCTGGAGGAGCCGCCGCCGCACGTGAAGTTCGTCTTCGCCACAACCGAGATCCGCAAAGTGCCGGTGACGGTGCTGTCGCGCTGCCAGCGCTTCGATCTCCGCCGCATCGATGCGGCAACCTTGATTGCGCATCTCTCCGCCATTGCCGGCAAGGAAGAGGTGGAGGCAGAGCCGGAGGCGCTGCGCCAGATCGCCCGCGCGGCGGAAGGTTCAGCGCGTGATGCGCTGTCGCTCTTCGACCAGGCGATCGCGCATGGCGGCGGCAAGGTCGTGGCGGCGACCGTGCAGGACATGCTGGGCCTTGCCGACCGCGCGCGTATTGTCGATCTCTTCGGCCATGTGATGGCGGGCGACACGCCGGCTGCCCTTGCGGAGATCGCCGCACAGCACGATTCCGGCGCCGATCCGATCGTTGTCCTGAGCGACCTTGCCGACTTCACGCATTATGTCACGCGGCTCAAGCTGGCGCCGAACGCCGCGAGCCAGGCAGCGATCTCCGAGACGGAGCGCGTGCGCGGTGCGGAATTCGCCGAGACGTTGTCGCTGCGTGCGCTGTCGCGCGCCTGGCAGATGCTGATCAAAGGCATCGAAGAAACGACAGAAGCGCCGCGGCCGCTCGCTGCGGCGGAGATGGTGCTGGTGCGGCTTTGCCACGCGGCCGACCTGCCCACGCCTGATGAAGCGCTGCGCATGCTGGGTGGGGGCGGCGCGACGGTTCCCGCAGGAGGCGCTTCTTCCGCTCCCGCGCCAACTGCCGGCGGCGGCATGGCCCGCGCGGCGGTAGCACAACCCGCCCCGCAGTTTCGGGCAGCGCCGGAGCCCACGGCCATGGCGGAAGCGGCGCCCGCGCTTGCCAGCTTTGCCGATGTGATCGAACGGGCCAAGGCCGAGCGCGACCGGCTCCTCGTCTTCGCGCTGGAGCGTCATGTGCGACCGGTTCGCTTTGAGCCGGGGCGCATCGAGATTGCGCTGACTGCCGACGCGGAGAGCGATCTGCCGCAGCGGCTGACGCGCGCGCTGCAAAGCTGGACTGGGCATCGCTGGATCGTCGCTGTCTCAAGCGATGAAGCCGCGGCGGAGACCGCGCATGAGAGGCGCGAGAAGGATCGTGCCTCGGAGATGGAGCGCGTGCGCGCCGAACCGCTTGTCCGCGAGGTCTTCGAGCGCTTTCCCGGCGCTGAGATCGTTGCCGTGCGGCCGCGCAGCGGCGAGGCAAACATTATGACGACCGCCCCCACCAACGGCGCGGGCGAGGATGCGAAAGGCGAAGACTGACATGGCCGACATTTTTGGAATGATGAAGCAGGCCCAGCAGCTTCAGGAAAAGATGCAGAGCCTGCAGGAAGAGATCGCCGAGATGGAGGCCACCGGCACGGCGGGCGGCGGCCTCGTCAATGTGGTTGTGGATGGCAAGGGCGGCTTGAAGAGCGTCAGCATCGACCCGTCTCTCGCCAAGCCTGAGGAGATTGAAATTCTTGAGGACCTGATCGTCGCGGCGGTGCGCGATGCGCGCGGCAAGGCGGAGCGGCTGACGGAGGAGAAGATGAAGTCCCTCACCGCCGGCTTGCCGCTGCCGCCCGGGTTCAAGTTGCCTTTCTAGGCTCGGCCGGTCACGACGTAGCGAGGCGGCGTTGGCGCAATCGGCAGTCGGCCCTGAAATCGAGCGAGCGATCCAGCTCCTCGCGCGGCTGCCGGGCCTTGGCCCGCGCTCGGCGCGGCGCGCCGCCTTGGCGCTCATCAAGAAGAAGGAAGCGCTGATGCAGCCGCTCGCCAAGGCCCTGGCGGAGGCGGCGGAGGCGGTATCGGTCTGCACAATCTGCGGCAATATCGATTCGGAGAATCCCTGCACGATCTGCACCGATCCGCGGCGTGATCCGGCGATCCTCGTGGTGGTGGAGGATGTCGGCGACCTTTGGGCGCTTGAGCGCGCCGCCGCCACGCGCGGACGCTATCACGTCCTGGGCGGCGTCCTGTCGCCGCTCGACGGCATCGGACCGGACGATCTCAACATCGCTGCACTCGTGGCGCGCGTCCGCGCCGACGCAATGAGCGAGGTGATCCTGGCCATGAACGCCACGGTGGAGGGGCAGACGACGGCGCATTACATCACCGATCAGCTTGCCGGCACCGGGGCCAAGGTCACGCGGCTGGCGCACGGTGTGCCGGTCGGTGGTGAGCTCGATTATCTCGACGACGGCACGCTCGCCGCCGCCATGAAGAGCCGCACGCCGTTCTAGCGACGCTTCCCTCGCCTTTCCTCAAATTGGCCGGCCCAGCCTGATCAGGTTATGGTGCCCTTATCCAGCGTCATCTGGAGGCAACCATGCTGCGCATCCTTGCACTCGTGCTGGCCGTGTCGGCCGGTCTTTCGCATGGGGGGCGGCGGAGCGCGTGGCGCTCGTCATCGGCAACGGCGCGTACGACAATCTGACACCGGTGCTCCCCAATCCGCCGAACGACGCGTTGGCTGTGGCAGAGGTGCTTCACGGCCTCGGCTTTGAGGTCGAT
Organism: Afifellaceae bacterium; assembly: GCA_028281235.1. Lineage (GTDB taxonomy): Bacteria > Pseudomonadota > Alphaproteobacteria > Rhizobiales > Afifellaceae > DASWJZ01. The sequence goes on from JANQKG010000015.1 coordinate 19,380, forward strand.
GTCGCGACCGATGTCACCAAGGACAGGATGGAGGACGCGCTGGCGCGGCTGGCGCGACAATCGCGCACGGCAGAGGTCACGCTCTTCTTCTACGCCGGCCACGGCCTGCAGGATCAGGGCCGCAACTATCTCGCGCCGATCGACGCCGCGCTGACCGACGAGACCGACCTCAGGCGACGATTTGTGCGGCTCGACGATGTGCTGGACGATCTGGCATCCGCCAACGGCGCGCGCATCCTGCTGCTCGACGCCTGCCGCGACAATGACGCTATCGACGCACTGCGCGCCGCCGTTCCTGCGACGCGATCCGCCAGCGTCACGCGCGGGCTGGCGCGGGTCGCCTCCGTGGAGGGGCAACTCGTCGCCTTCGCCACGCAGCCGGACCGTGTCGCAGCCGACGGTGACGGCGAGAACAGTCCGTTCACATCCGCCCTGATGACGCATCTGCCTGCCCCCGGCGTTGAGCTCCGCACAGCGCTGACACGCGTGCGTGTCGATGTGGCCGCGGCCACCGGCAATAGTCAGATTCCGGAGGTCTCCGATTCCCTGCTCGGCGAGGTCTATCTGAAGCCCGACGCGTCCTCCGAAGGCGGCGGCGCAACGGACGATGCCGAAGCCGCGCCGGAGAAGCCCGCGCCAAGCGAGGCAGCAGCCGCCTGGAGCGCCGTGAAGGACACATCCAGCGTGGCGGTCCTGAAGACATTCGCCGATCGTTATGCGGAGAGCTTTTACGCCGATCTTGCCCGCGCCCGGATCGCCGAACTTGAGGCGCAGGCGTCGACGGACGCGCCGGAACCGGAGGCACCGGCGACGGGCGCCGAAGAGGCGGCGCGGCTTGCCTGGGACGCGGTCAAGGACACCTCAAGCGTCAGCATCTTGACGACCTTTGCCGCTCGCTATTCCGACAGTTTTTACGCCGAACTGGCGCTGGCTCGAGTATCAGAGCTCGAAGCGGAAGCGGAGGCCGCGCGCCGGGCGGAGGAGCGTGCCAGAGAGGAGCAAACCGCTGCCGTCACACCGGAGCCTTTGCCGCAGCCGCAGGCCGAAAGCGGCCATTGGTTCGTGATCCTCGGCTCGTTCCCGCACGCCAGCCAAAAGGCGGCGGTCGACCACCGCTATCGCTTGCGCACCGAGGGCTATGACGCGCAGATCATTGATACCAACACGTATCCGAACCTGCGCGACGGCCTCTATGCGGTCGTGCTCGGGCCGTTCAGCAAAGCCAGCGCCGAGGCTGCACTCCCCAATGCGCGGCGCGCGGTCGGCGATGCCTACATCAAATCGGGGCATTAGGGCGCTCGCGGTCGCGCTGGTCCTGCTGGCGACGCTCGCTCAAGCGCGCGATACACCACTGATGCTCACTCGCGCCGAATGGGGCGCGCGGGCACCGACCGCGGCGATGCAACAGCATAGGCCCATGCGGATCACCATTCATCACACCGCAACGCGGGCGATTGCCGGCCGAAGCCTGACTGAGAAGCTCAAATCATTGCAGCGCTTCTCACAGTCGCGGCAACGCCTAGCCGACGGTCGGCTGAAGATCGCCTGGGCGGATATTCCGTATCACTTCTACATCGATGTGGCCGGCAGCATCGGCGAAGGCCGCGACGTGCGTTTCGTCGGCGACACGAACACGCGTTACGATCCTTCCGGCCATATCGGCATCGTGTTGGAGGGGAATTTTGAGGATACCCCGCCCACGCCGCGACAAGTCGAGGCGCTGGTCGGGTTGCTCGTCAGCCTTGCCCGGAAGCACGGCATCTCACCCGAGGCAATCGCAGGCCATCAGCACTACGCCCAGACGCTTTGCCCCGGAAGACATCTCGCGGCGCTTATGCCGGACATTCGCCGCGATATTGAACGAGCACTCGCGCGCTAGAGCCTTATCCATTCTGATTGAATCAGAATGGAGGCTCTATGTCCTCGTTGGAGCATGATCTTATCCGAAAAACCGGTATCCACTTTTCGGGATCATGCTCTAACGCGACAGCCTCGCCTATTCCCCGGCGAGCAGCATTTGCTGTGGCGGCTGTTCGACCGCCTCACGCTCGCCCAGCCCGATCGATTCAATGCCGCGGCCGCGCTTCGTCACCTTCTCCGTGGAGATGAGGATCTGGTCGATATCCTTCTGTGCCATGTTGAAATGGCTTGAGAGCTTGCGCACGCGATCGTCGAGCCGCTCCACGTCCTGCATGAGCTTCAAGACTTCGTCGCGGATCACGTCGGCCTGCTCGCGCAGCCGTGCATCACGCAAAAGCGCCTGCGTTACCTGGATCGACAGGAGCAGCAGCGTCGGCGAGACGATGACGACGCGCGCGCGGTAGGCGCGCTGCACCACGTCGTCGAAACGCTCGTGTATCTCGGCAAACACCGATTCCGACGGCACGAACATGAAGGCGGTGTCCTGCGTCTCGCCGGGCACCAGGTAGCGATCCTTGATGTCCTTGACGTGCTTGATGAGGTCGCCGCGGAATTGCTGCTCCGCCGTCTTCAGGGCCTCCGGCGTTCCCGCGGCGCGCACGGCGTTGAAGCCCTCCAGCGGGAACTTGGCGTCAATGACGAGCGGCGGCGCGCCGTTCGGCATATAGACGGCGCAGTCGGGTCGCGCGCCGGTCTTGAGCGTCACCTGAAACTCGAAGGCGCCGGGCGGCAGATTGTCGGAGATGATCGCTTCCATGCGCCCCTGGCCGAAGGCACCACGCGACTGCTTGTTGGCCAGGATGTTGGTGAGCGTGGAGACCTGTCCCGTCAGGTCATTGATGTTGGTCTGCGCAGCGTCGAGCACGGCAAGGCGCTCATGGAGGCGTTTCAGGTTTTCATGCGTGTTGCGGGTCGCTTCGCCCATCGACTGATGCATCTTATGCGACATGCCGTCGAGGCGCTCGGAGATGGCCTTGTTGAGCTCCGCCTGCCGGCCACCGAAGAGCTCCGCCATGGTCTGCATGCGGCCGCTCATCTCCGCTTGCGTGGAGACGAGCGAACGCACCTGCTCTTCCAGCGCACGCGTGTGGGTCGTGGCCTCCTCCGCCATGCGCCGTGCAGCGCCGCGCGCCCTGACGATCACTACGATGGCGACAGCGAGAAGCAATGCGGCAGCCAATCCGGAGACGACCAGCGCCTCGCCGAGGGTGACCGGCCGGTCGCCGATCGTGAACAGCAACGTTTCCATATTGTTCTTTTAGCGATGATTCGCCGAATCCGGAAACGCGGGCCATCTGTCGGAGCATAATCTTATCCGAAAACCGGTTCCCACTTTTCGGGATCACGCTCTGAAAAGGGCGCCGAAGCTTAGCTTCGACGCCCCTGAGGGGACGAGCCGGCTGGAGAGGAATCGGCTCGTCGGGGGGTGGTGGGTCAGCGACCGGTTCTAGCGATCGCTGCGGTCGCGACGGTCGTCGCGGTCGAACCAGCGGCCGCGATTTCCGTCACGCCAGCCGCGCTTGCGGTCGTCGCGATCGAGCACGCCGTCATCGTTGCGGTCGAGGCGGGCGACGGCGGTGCCGAAGCGATCGTTCAGCTCCGCTTCGGTGATTTCAGCGTCGCCGTTGGGATCGAGGAACTGGAAGGCGCGCACGGCCATCGGCTGCGTGATGTCGGCCCAAAGCGCCTCAAACTCCTCAAGCGACAGGCCGCCTGAATTGTTGCTGTCGAAGGCGGCAAGGCGCGCTTCGACCGCGGCGTCGATCTCCTGCTGCGTCAGCGCGCCATCATCATTGGTGTCCACTTCAGCCAGCATCTCGCGCATCATCGGGCCGCCGGGGCCGCCCATCATGCCGAAGCGCGGACCGAAGCCGCCGCGATCAGCGTAGCTGGAGCCAACCAGGAACAAGGCGCCGGTCACCGCGACAACACCGCTGGCAAGGGCGATCTTCACACTCGTCTTCATCGTCTATCTCCTTAGGAACAGGTTCCGGGGCGGAACGAGGTTCGGGGGGCGAACGAGGAGAGATTTGGAGAGTGAATGTCGCAGAACTATCGGCCGCGGCGGCCTTTTTGTCGCTCTTCTTTGCGGCGGCGCGAGCCTGATACACTCTGTTACACATTCGTCGCGCAACGGCCGGCACTTTGGATTAGCTCCTCATCATGGACGAGACACCGCACATCCTGATCGTCGACGACCACCGCGACATTCGCGACCTGTTGGCGCGCTATCTCGCGAAGCAGGGTTTTCGCGCGAGCGTGGCGGACAGTGCGGCCGCGGCGCGCAAGGCCATGCAGGCCGGCAAGATCGACCTCGTCGTGCTCGATATCATGATGCCCGGCGAGGACGGGCTGTCGCTGACGCGCTCCATCCGCGAGAACGAGGACATCCCCGTCATTCTGCTCACGGCGATGGGCGAGGAAACCGACCGCATTGTCGGGCTGGAGGTCGGCGCCGACGATTATCTTTCCAAGCCTTTCAATCCGCGCGAATTGCTGGCGCGCATCAAGGCGGTGCTCAGACGCGCGCGCACGCTGCCGCGCACGCGCGACACCGGCAAGGGCCGGCTCCTCTTCGATCGCTGGATCCTCGATCTTGGCCGGCGCGAGCTGGTCGACGAGAACGGCGTGGCGGTGGCGCTCTCAAGCGGCGAGTTCCGGCTCTTGGCCGCGCTTTTGGAGCGGCCGGGCATGGTCTTGACGCGCGACCAGCTGCTTGACCTGACGCGCGGGCGCTCCGCACAGCCCTTCGACCGCTCCATCGACAACCAGATCAGCCGACTCCGCAAGAAGATCGAACGCGACCCGCGCCGGCCGGAGCTCATCAAGACCGCCTGGGGTGACGGCTACAGCTTCGCCGGTGAGGTGAGCGAGACATGAGGCTCATGCCGAAGAGCCTTGCCGGGCGGCTTGCGACACTTTTGATCGTCACGCTCGTCGTGGCGCAGGTCGTCACCTTTGCGCTCTTCTCCGGCGAGCGCGTCTCGGCATTTCACAGCGCCTATCGCGAGGACGTCTTCTTCCGGCTGGTCTCGCTGGTCAGCCTGTTGGAGGAGACGCCGCAGGACCTGCATCGACGCCTGGTGGCGACAACGAGTGCGGGGAACTTTCGCGCGACGCTGGCGCGCCGGCCCGCGATCGGCCCGGGCCAAGCGTCAGAGCCCGGCCTGCGCGCGCGACTTGCCGGCGCCATGGACAAGCCGGTGGAGGCCGTGCGGGTCACTTTATCGAAGCGGCCCTGGCGCGGTCGCCGCGGTGAATGGCGGCGTGGGGATGACGACCGAGACGACGACCGCCGGACCGGCCGCCGCGACGACGACGACAGGCGCGGGCGTCCGCGCGGCCCGCCCTGGGTCACGGCGTCGATCCAGCTTGAAAGCGGGCCGTGGCTCAACGCCACCGCCGGGCCGCCGCCGGTGCCGCCGCTCGGCCCGGCCTTCCTCGCTTCGTTCCTGGCCTCAGCCATCGCCGTGGGCGCGGTCGGTGCGCTCGGCGTGCGCTGGGCGAGCAAGCCGCTGAAAAAGCTTGCCGACGCCGCCGACCGGATGGGCCGCGGCGAGACATTCGAGCCTTTGCCGGAGAGCGGCCCGCGCGAAACGCAGCAGGCCAATGTCGCCTTCAACCAGATGCGCGAGCGCATCGACCGCTTCGTGCGCGACCGCACGGCCATGCTTGCGGCGATCGCGCATGATCTCCGCACACCCATCACCAGCCTGAGGCTGCGCGCAGAATTTCTGGAGGACGAGGAGACCAAGGAGAAGGTGCTGGAGACGCTGGCGGAGATGCAGGCCATGGCGGAAGCCGTGCTCGCCTTCACGCGCGGCGACGCGGAGAGCGAGGAGACGCGGGCGACCGACGTGACGGCCTTGGTGGAGAGCCTCGTTGAGGACGCAGCCGCCGGCGGGCGCGACGTGACGTTCGCCGACTCGGCGGCCGTGACGCTCAAATGCCGACCGCTCTCCCTGAAGCGCGCCATCGGCAACCTCATCGACAATGCCGGCTTCTATGGCGGCACGGCGCGCGTTGCCGTGGAGCGCGGTGGCGCCGATGAAAACGAAGCGGTGCGCATCGTCATCGACGATGACGGGCCGGGCATTGCCGAGGCCGATCTGGAGCGCGTGTTCGATCCCTTCGTGCGGCTGGAAGGCTCACGCAGCCGCGAGACCGGCGGCGCCGGGCTCGGCCTGGCGATTGCGCGCTCCATCGCGCGCGCCCATGGCGGTGACGTGCGGCTGGAGAACCGGGATGAGGGCGGCCTCAGGGCGGTGGTGAGTTTGCCGGGGTGAGGTCGACGCTCTGCTGCGCGCCCGTATAGGGGGGCGGAGGTAACGTCCGACTAACCATGACAAGACCGGGCTTCCGCCCAACACGTTGAATCTTCATCAACGGCGGTTAGCCCGTCGGCCTGGAGACGAACGCGCCAAAGGAGCGGCGGGGCGTGACGGTTGGAGGCGAATCACCACAAGGCTCTGAGGCCGGGCGTGTGCCGGAAGGCGGCGTGCGCGGGTCGGAGTGTCGCCTGGCAACGCTTGTGCTGGGTGCTGCGCTTGTTGGCTGGGCTGCGGCCGCCATGCCGTCACATGCCCAGGCCATCTCAGAGACCGTCCTTTATGACGCAGACAAATGCCGGCCGGCGGTTACGGACGGGAAGGTCCGTATCATGGTGGGCCGCAGGGTTCTGGCGCTGCCGGCAGAGGATGTGTTGAGTGTCGGGGGCATGGCGGACTGGAAGCGACAATTGCTGCCGCCAGCCCCTGATCCGTCGCAGCCGGAGGGCTGTCCGGACAACCCGATGTGGGGCAGCAACTTCACGATCGCGTTTCGATATCCGACCTCCGATCCAGCCGACGAAGACGGCTGGCGGACGGCCCGCTCAAACGTCGTCTACGCCGCGGACGACACCGTGCCCATGCAAGGGAGCATGGAACGTTTCGCTAAACTCAGGTGCGACGAGGCGCCTCCCGGCAGCATCAAGGAGACGTTGCCCAGCGGGTTCATCCGTTGTCGCTACCGGCCGGACATAGAGCTTCCGGTGGAGGATTGGAGCACCAGCCTGATCGCACCGGAAAGCCTTTACACCGCGCCAGGCGGTCGCCCGTTCATTGTCGGATGTCTTCGAGGGGAGCTGACGCCGAGCGCCTACGGCTGTCCCGTCAACTACCGGCTGCTGCCGTTCATGAGCGTGTTTTACAAGGTGAACTTTACCCGTACGCCGGCGGAGGATGTGATCGCGCTCGACAGCGCGCTGCGGCAAACGATTCTGGAGGCGGAGGTGCCCGAATTCCGCTGGCCAGAAGGAACGCGGAAATAGCACGAGGGGGCCCATGCGCCGCAACGTGCTGACCGCGTTGATCACAGCTGCCGTCATCGTGGCGGTGCTCGTGCTTGCGAGGGGTTCCGGCCAATCGCTTTTCGGGTGGAGCTTCGTTGAGTCGGCCTATGTCGACCGCGGCACCTATTTCCGCCTGAAGGTGAAGCTTGCCTATAAGGACGAGCCGCAGGATTTCGACATCGTCGTCGGCTGCAATGCGGTGCAGATCAACTACAAGGACGGCAGCAGAACGTCGGAGGTC
>JANQKG010000052.1 GCA_028281235.1 Afifellaceae bacterium
AGGAGCAGCAGATCCGCATCCAGGCCTCCGGCGGTCTCTCCGATTCTGAGATCGATCAGATGGTGAAGGACGCCGAAAGCCACGCCGAGGACGACAAGAAGCGCCGCGAGTTGGTGGAGGCGAAGAACCAGGCCGAGGCTTTGGTTCATTCCACCGAGAAGGCGCTTGCCGAGCATGGCGACAAGGTCGGCGAGGACGAGAAGACGGCGATTGAGACCGCAATTGCGGAGCTCAAGACGGCGCAGGAAGGTGAGGACGTCGCCGACATTCAGGCCAAGAGCCAGGCTGTGGCGCAGGCCTCCATGAAGCTCGGCGAGGCCATGTACAAGGCCAGCCAGGAGGAGGCCGCCGCCGATAGCGGCGAACCCGGCGCAGGAAATGATGGCGGCGATAGCGGCGATGGCCCGGCCGATGGTGGCGCGTCCGCTGCCAACGAGGATGTGGTCGACGCCGACTTTGAGGAAATCCCCGAAGACGAGCGCAAGAGCTCAGCGTCCTAACGGCGATAAGGGGCCGCCTGCCGAGGCGGCCCCGCTGCTATCCGGCAAAATCAGATGGCCAAACGCGATTTCTACGAGGTGCTCGGCGTCGCGCGCACCTGCGACGACAAGGGCCTGAAGAGCGCCTATCGCAAGCTGGCCATGCAGCTGCACCCTGACCGCAATCCGGGCGATCACTCCGCCGAGATGCGCTTTAAGGAGGTGAACGAGGCCTACGAAATCCTCAAGGACCCGCAGAAGCGCGCCACTTATGATCGCTTCGGTCATCAGGCGTTTGACGGTGGCGGCTTTGGCGGCGCCGGCGCTGGTGCGGCGGCGGGCTTCGCTTCCTTTGCCGACATTTTCGACGAGTTCTTCGGCGATTTGCGCGGCGGCGGGCGCCGCTCCGGCCGCGAGCGTGGCTCTGATCTGCGCTACAATCTGGAAGTCACGCTCGACGAGGCCTATGCCGGCAAGACGGTCGAGGTGGAGATCCCGACCGGCGTTACCTGCGACGCCTGTACCGGCTCCGGCTCCAAGCCCGGTACCAGCCCGACGGCCTGTCCGACCTGCGGCGGCGTCGGCCGCGTGCGCGCCAGCCAAGGCGGCTTCTTTCACATCGAGCGCACCTGCCCGGCCTGTCAGGGCCGCGGCGAGGTCGTGTCGGATCCGTGCGAAAAATGCGCTGGCGCCGGCCGCATGAACCAGAAGCGCACGCTTTCCGTCAACATCCCCGCCGGCATTGAGGACGGCACGCGCATCCGCTTGGCCGGCGAGGGCGAGGCGGGCTTGCGCGGTGGCCCGGCCGGCGACCTCTACATCTTCCTGTCGATCAAGCCGCACGCCTTCTTCCAGCGCGACGGGGCCGACATTTTCTGCCGCGTGCCGGTCTCAATCACGACGGCTTCTCTCGGCGGCCAGTTCGAGGTGCCGACGCTCGATGGCGGGCGTTCGCGGGTCAAGGTGCCGGAAGGCGCCCAAAGCGGCCTGCAGATCAGGCTGAAGGGCAAGGGCATGCCGGTGCTGCGCTCCCGCCAGGTCGGCGACATGTATGTGCAGGTGGTCGTTGAGACGCCGCGCAAGCTGTCGCATCGGCAGCGCGAGCTGTTGGAGGAGTTTGAGCGCGTGTCCAACGAGGAGAACAATCCGGAATCGACCGGTTTCTTCTCCCGTGTAAAGGATTTCCTCGACACGCTTGGCGAAAAGTGACGTCCGCTCTATTTGTAGGTGAGCCGCGACGCGAGGAGGCGGAGTAGATCAATGGCGAAATCGGGCGTGTCGCTCGCCGAGCGCATCGAGGACGAGGTCCGGTTCTTCAAGACCTGGGCGACGAGCCCCATCAAGATGGGAGCCTTCTCGCCGACCAGCCGCGCGCTCGCTTCGCTGATGGTGAAGCTGGCTGAGCCCGATCCGTCCGGCTACACGCTGGAAGTTGGTTCTGGAACCGGCGTGGTGACGCAGGCCATGCTCGATGCCGGGCTGTCGCCCGACAAGATCATCTGCGTCGAATACGACAAGGATTTCTGCCGGCTCTTGCGCAAGCGCTTTCCCGACATCGCCATCATCCAGGGCGATGCGTTGAACCTGGACGACACGCTTGGCGAGTACCGCGACCTGACCTTCTCAGCAATCTTGTCCGGCCTGCCGCTCCTCAATGTGCCGCGCGCCAAGCGTGTGCCTTATATTGAGAGCCTGTTCGATCACATGGCGCCCGGCGGCAAGGTCTCGCAGCTTTCCTATTCGCCGGTTCCACCGCAGGACGCCGTGCCCGGCCGTTTCACGGTCGAGGGATCGAAATGGGTGACCTTCAACCTGCCACCGGGGCGGGTGTGGGTTTATAAAAGGGTCATCTAGGTAGCCACACTCAGCTAGCGACGCCACTACTGCGTGATAGTATAGTTCGCGAACTAACGAATTAGTGTGGTGGGCGATGATACGCTGGTTGCTTGTTCTGGCGAACGTTGTCGTCGCTGCTGTGTCATTGCTCTATGTGCTGCACCAGTCTCAGTTTTCTCGTTGGTTTTCGTGGAGCGACCTGTGGCCATTTCTCGCTCTCTCTGCCGTCGCTTTGGCAAGTGCGGTGTATTTGCTCACGCATCGGCAGCGCGGCGAAGTAACAGCGTCTCGAATAGTGCGCCTCTACCGACTTTGGTTTGAGGCCAAAGAGGAGGAAATGAAGCGCCGCGTCAGAGATTCAAGCGAGACACACTGAGGCTCTCTGGCGTTTCTTCCGCACCCTCTCGTTTGTCATCCCGCAAGCGGCGCGGAACGCGACGCTGTGCGGGATCCATAACCACTGGGAAAGCGACAAGAGGTACCCACACCTGGCCTCCTCGCTCCCGGGGTGTTCATGGGTCCCGGTCTCGGCCTGACGGCCGAACCGGGATGACAAACGAAAGGGAGTAACAAACGACAACGTTCGCGCCTAACCTCCCCCTTGAGGGGAGGTCGGAGTTTGTAAGGCGAAGCCGATACAAACTCCGGGAGGGGGTGAGCGTCGTTCCTCTGCGGCTTCATTGCTCACCCCTCCCCGAAAGCGGCAAGCCGCTTTCGACCCTCCCTCAAGGGGAGGGTTATGGGCCGTGCCAGGATGACAACCCCCTCTCACCTATTCCTCAAACGCCTCCACCACTTTGCGACTGCCGATGAAGAACGCATCGGCGACGAGCTGAAACGGCGCCGGGTCGATGTGGCTCCGCCCCTCACGCAGCAACTGATCGAAATGCGCGTAGATCGCCTCATATTCCGCCGGCGCCTCATCGATCATCGTTTCGCCGTCGACGATGAGGCGAGCGCCGCCGGAGGCGAGCTTCAGCCTCACGCCGTCGGCGGTCTCCACGCTGATCTCCCAAACGTCCCGCTCGATCGGCCGCCAATCCAAATTTGCGCTGAAATCGCCCGCGCGCCCGGCGAGCGTGAAGGTGAGGTCGGCGGCGATGGGCGATTGCGCATTGGCCGGGACCTTAAGCTCCGCCGAACGCACCAGCACCGGCTCCGGGATGATTTTGGTGACGATGGAGAGCGCATTGATGCCGGGATCGAACACGCCGAAACCGCCGGCGGTCCAGATCCATTCCTGGCCGGGATGCCATTTACGCACATCCTCCTTCCACTCCACGAAAAGTCGCGTGACAATCTTGCCGGTGAGACGCCGCCGTGCCTCGTCGACGCCGTCATTGTATTGCGAGTGCCAGGTGGTGAAGAGCACGCGACCCTGATCGGCCGCGATGCGCTCAAGGTCGGCGAGTTCTGAAAGCGTCGCCGTCGGCGGTTTCTCCAGCATGACGTGCTTGCCCGAAAGAAGCGCATCGCGCGCAATGGCGTGACGCGCCTGCGGCGGCGTGCACACGGCCACCGCATCGAGGTCGGGCGTTCCCTCAAGCAGGTCACGATGATTGCGGAAGGCCAGCGCCTCTCCGGCCGTCAGCCCGCGCTGGCTCGACACGGCGGCGAGTGTGAAAGCCGGGTTTTTAGCGATCACCGGCAGGTGCTGATCTTGGCTGATCTTGCCCAGTCCGGCGATGGCGATCCGGTGTGCACTCATCAGCGCCTCCTTGTCACCTGTTTGAGACGTTCGCCGTCGCGCATGGACAAAACGACATAAACATTCCTTTATATGTTATTGCCGTCTGGCGGCCGACGGTGCTAGAGCATGATCCCGAAAAGTGGGTTTCCGGTTTTCGGACGAGATCATGCTCCGGCAAAGAGAGTGAGCTTCCATTCTGATGCAATTAGAATGGAAAGGCTCAACGTGGCTCCCGAAACCTCTTCTGACAGGACGTAAGCGATGACGAGTGCCCGCCCCAACGCGGATTTCAGCGATTATGTGGTGAAGGATATCAGCCTAGCGGAATACGGCCGCAAGGAGATTGAGATCGCCGAGACCGAAATGCCCGGCCTCATGTCGATCCGCGAGGAATATGGCGAAGAGAAGCCGCTGAACGGCGCGCGCATCTCCGGCTCGCTGCACATGACCATCCAGACGGCTGTCCTGATTGAGACATTGGTGGCGCTGGGTGCTGAGGTGCGCTGGGCGTCCTGCAACATCTTCTCCACGCAAGATCATGCCGCCGCCGCAATCGCCGCCGCGGGCGTGCCCGTCTTCGCGACAAAGGGTGAGACGCTTGAGGAATATTGGGACTACGCCGACCGCATCTTCCATTGGCCGGACGATGCGCCCACCAACATGATCCTCGACGATGGCGGCGACGCCACCATGTACATTCTGCTCGGCGCCCGTGCCGAGGAAGGCGAAGACGTTCTGTCGAGCCCGACGACGGAGGAAGAAGAGGTTCTCTTTGCGCAAATCAAGAAGCGCATGGCTGAAACGCCCGGCTGGTTCGTCAAGCAGCGCCACGCCATCAAGGGTGTCAGCGAGGAGACCACCACCGGCGTCAACCGCCTCTATCAGCTCATGGAGAAGGGCCGGCTGCCCTTCCCCGCGATCAACGTCAACGATTCCGTCACCAAGTCGAAGTTCGACAACAAATATGGCTGCAAGGAATCGCTGGTCGACGGCATCCGCCGCGGCACCGACGTGATGATGGCCGGCAAGGTCGCAGTCGTGTGCGGCTATGGCGATGTTGGCAAGGGGTCCGCTGCATCGCTACGCGGCGCCGGCGCGCGCGTGCAGGTGACGGAGATCGATCCGATCTGCGCCTTGCAGGCCGCCATGGACGGCTTTGAGGTCGTGCGGCTTGAGGACGCCGCGCCGAGAGGCGACATTTTCATCACCGCCACCGGCAACAAGGACGTGATCTCCGTCGATCACATGCGCGCCATGAAGGACATGGCGATCGTCGGCAATATCGGCCATTTCGACAACGAGATTCAGGTCGCCGCGTTGAGGAACCACAAATGGACCAACGTGAAGCCGCAGGTCGACATGATCGAGTTCCCCGACGGCAAGCGCATGATTCTCCTGTCGGAAGGACGTCTGCTCAATCTCGGTAACGCCACCGGCCATCCGAGCTTCGTGATGTCGGCGAGCTTCTCCAACCAGGTGCTGGCGCAGATCGAGCTCTTCAACAAAGGCGACGACTACGAGAACAAGGTCTACGTGCTGCCGAAGCATCTCGACGAGAAGGTGGCGATGCTGCATCTGGCCAAGCTCGGCGCCAATTTGACGGAACTGTCCGACGACCAGGCGTCCTATATCGGCGTGTCGCAGACCGGCCCGTTCAAGCCGGAGCATTATCGCTACTAGAGCATTGCCCAGGTTGGAGTGCTTTGTCATCCCGGTTCGGCCCCAGGCCGAGACCGGGACCCATAACCTTCGAAAAGGACGGTCACGGCCTGCCCGATCGACTCAGGTGTTCATGGTTCCCGTACAGCGTCGCTCCGCGCCGCTTGCGGGATGACAGATGAGCGGTCCTGGCGAGGCCGCCAACGACTTGAGAGCTTAGTGCGCCCATGCGGTGCCGTTGCTTTATAAAGCGCCCAAACGTTTTCAAGCGCATGCACCCCGCACGAAACGTTTTCTCCCACGCCACGAAATCAACCAGACACATAAGAAGCCGATACGCCTCTCCGCCGCCGGCCACGTAACACCTCTCACAACCTTCAAGCGGCGTGAGAGTGGCGCGGCGGCAAGAAACAGCCATGAGGCACGATTGGGGAGCGGAGCCGGTCTCTGCTGCCGATCCCCTTTGCATTTGGAGAGGAACCCGAAATGAATGAGATGATGAACGCTATGGACGCCAACGCAGGCGCCGCTGTCGACAACGGCGTCAACGTTGCTGCGCTGATGGAGGCGCGCACCGCGCTCGATGCCGCTCCGGAGGCTGCGCAGTTTAAGTGGCGCGCGACGTGCGAGTGGATGAACGGCACACACAGCCGCTCTACCATCTCAGGCTTCTTCGGCCTTGGCGAGGAGCAGTCGCGCGAGAAGAGCTTCATGGTCGACGCCGATCACCCCATGCAGTTTGCCGCGGAAGACAACGCGCCGACTCCGGTGGAGATCGTGCTCTCCGGCCTGGCGAGCTGCCTCACTGCGGGTGTCGCCGCCGTCGCTCAGCATCGCGGCATTCAGCTTCGCTCCGTCAAGGCGACGCTGGAAGGCGACATGGACATCCAGGGCATCCTCGGCATGGACGATGAGGTGCGCAACGGTTTCGGAGCTATCCGTGTGCATTTCGACGTCGACGCCGATGCCAGCGACGCCGACATCAAAGCGCTGGTGGCTCAGTCGCAGAAGCGTTCGGCGGTGTTCGACATCATCACCAACCCGACCAACGTCTTCGTCTCGGTCAACTAAGGCCCGACGCAAAGGACGAGAGGAGCGGGCCATGCGTTACGCCACGACCGTCATCATCGGCGCCGGGCAATCCGGGCTTGCGATGAGCCGGCATCTCGCCGACCGTTCGATCGACCATGTGTTGATCGAGCGGGGCGAGGTGGCGAACGCCTGGCGGACGGAGCGCTGGGATTCGCTGCGCCTGCTCACGCCGAACTGGCAAAGCCGCCTGCCGGGCTACGCCTATGACGGCGACGACCCCGACGGCTACATGAACATGCCGGAAGTTGTTCGTTTCCTGCAGACCTATGCTCAGCGCATCGACGCGCCGATCCACGACAACACCGAAGTCACATCGGTCCGTCCCGCCGAACGCGGATACGTTGTCGATACCGACCAAGGCGAATGGCAATGCGACAGGCTGGTCTTGGCGACCGGCGCGTGCAACGTCGCTATCGTGCCGGCGATCGCCGACGGCCTGCCCAGCACGATACGCAGCATCTCGCCGATCAACTATCGCAACCCCGACGCACTTCATGCCGGCGGCGTGATGATTGTGGGTGCGTCAGCAACGGGCGTGCAGCTTGCCAAGGAGATTCAAGCGAGCGGACGGCAGGTCACCTTGTCTGTCGGCGAGCATGTGCGCGTGCCGCGCCTTTACCGGGGTCGCGACATTAAATGGTGGATGGACGTCACCGGATTGATGGATCAGCGCTACACCGCAATCGACGACATCAACCGTGCTCGACGTGTTCCCTCCTTGCAATTGGTCGGCACGCCGGAGCGCATCACGCTGGACCTCAACGCCCTCGTCCAAGACGGCGTGGATGTTGTGGGACGCCTGCAAGGCCTGCGCGACGGCGTCGCTCAGTTTTCCGGTGCGCTCGCCAACCAATGCGCGCTTGCCGATTTGAAGATGAACCGATTGCTCGATGGGATCGATGCGTGGGTGTCCGACAATAAACTCGATGCGGAAGTCGGTGCGCCTGAGCGCTTTGAGCCGACCAGGGTCGACGTCGATCCCACTCTTTCCATGCACCTTGCCGATCGCAACATCCGCACGATCATCTGGGCAACGGGATATCGCCCCGACTATTCGTGGCTCCATCTGCCGGTGCTCGACCGCAAAGGGCGCATCCGCCACAATGGCGGCGTTGTCGACATGCCCGCCAACCCCGGCAGCCTCTATGTGATGGGTCTGCCCTTCATGCGCCGCCGCAAATCGTCCTTCATCGACGGCGCCGGCGATGATGCTCACGATCTGGCCGAGCATCTGAGCGCCAGCCTGCGCTCCGCCGCTGCCTGAGCCAACAAAGTTAACGAATCCTTTCCAATACCAGCGCTAGATGTACCGCGGCTTTTCCGCGTTGGGCGGAGCGAGTAAGTTGGAAATGATTCGTCCGGGCTATGGCTAGAGGGGCCATCCGGATGCGGCGGGGCGGATGGCGAAACGAAGCGCAGAACGGATATCCGGTTCTGGACGAGCGCTGTGGCGCGCCGCACTTCTGGGCGCCGCGCCGCTGACCCTGTCTTCGGCTGAGGCGCAGACGCTTCCCAATCTATCGCTGAACGGCATGGAAGCGGCGCTGAACAATGTCGCCTGGGCTGCGGTGACGGCGGGGACGGCTCTTGCCGCGCTGATCGCCTTTACACTCTTTCTGCGCGCCCGGCGCGACGAACGCCTTGTCGCAGCGCAAAGGGAGGCGGCTGTACTCCGCACCGCACTCGACCGCACCGAAGCGCTGCTCGACGCCGACGACCAGAAGACGGTGGTCTGGGAATCGGCCACGTCGGAGCCGCGCGTCTTCGGCGGGCTTGCGGAGCGCGTCGGCGCGCCGAGCGATCGCGCGTCGTTTCTGGCGTTCTCTTCATGGCTGAGCGTCGATACGGCCGGCGAGCTCGAAGCCGCAATCGACAAGCTCCGCCGTCAGGGCGAAGGTTTTTGCATTGCCGTGCGGGCCGCCGGCGGCGCGCTTCTGGAGGCCACGGGGCGGACCAGCGGTCGCCGCGCCGTGCTGAGGCTGCGCGAGCTGACCGGCGAGCGCCGCTCGCTCGCGGAGCTGAAGGAGCAGGCCGTCTATGTGATCGGCGAGATGTCGGCGCTGCGCGCTTTGGCCGACCTCCTGCCGCTGCCGCTGTGGCGGCGCAACCGCACCGGACGCTTGGTCTGGGTGAACGCCGCTTATGCGCGCGCCGTTGAGGCCGATGACGCAGAAGCCGTCGTCGCGGCGGGCATTGAGCTTCTGCCGGCGCGCGCCCGTGAGGCGATGCGTGACGCCACGCGCGACGGCGCGTCCTATGATGACATCGCAACGGCCACCATGGCCGGCGAGCGTCGCCAGCTCAGGATCCTCGATCAGCCGATCGATGACGGAGCTATCGGCGCTGCCATCGATGTGACCGAGCTTCAGGATACGCGTGGCGAGCTGGTGCGGATCACGCGCTCCAATGCACGCACGGTCGATCAGCTGACCGCCGGCATTGCTGTTTTCGGCAGAGATCGCCGCATCCTCTTTCACAACGCCGCATTCCGCTCGCTCTGGGGGCTGTCGGCCGACTGGCTCGCCGCCAAGCCTGAGGAGAGCACGATCCTCGATCAGCTGCGCTCGGAACGGAAGCTGCCGGAGCAGTCGAACTATCGCGACTGGCGCCAAAAACATCTCGCCGCCTATGACGGCGAAGACCACCGCGAGGAGCTCTGGCACCTTCCCGACGGCCGCACGCTGCGCGTCGTCGCGCTGCCCAATGCCGATTCCGGCATGACCTATATCTACGAGAATGTCACCGAGCAGCTTTCGCTGGAAAGCCGGCTCACTGCCTTGTCGCACCTGCAAGGCGAGACGCTCGACCATCTGGCGGAGGCGGTGGCGGTGTTCGGCACCGACGGCCGGCTGCGGCTCTTCAATCCCGTCTTCGCCGATATCTGGCGGCTGTCACCCGCCATGCTGCGGGACGAGCCGCATATCAGCGACGTGATTGAGGCGTGCCAGGCGCTGCATGACGACAGGCGCGCTTGGGGAGACATCCATGCCGCGGTGACGGACATGGATCATGAAGGTCAGGCGGCCGGGCGCATGGAGCGCCCCGACGGCAGCGTCATCGATTTCGCCATTGTCGCTCTGCCAGAGGGCATGAGCATGCTGACCTTCGTCGACGTCACCGATTCCGCGCGTGTTGAGCGCGTGCTCAAGGAGCGCAACGAAGCCCTGGAGGCGGCCGATCGGCTGAAGTCGGACTTTATCCAGCACGTCTCCTACGAGCTGCGTTCGCCGCTGCAGACCATCATCGGTTTCTCCGAGCTTCTCTCCGGTGCGGCAAGCGGCGATCTCACCAAGGAGCAGCGCGACTACATGGACCATATCGAGTCCTCCTCGCGCTCGCTTATGTCGCTCATCAACGACATCCTTGATCTCGCTACCGTTGACGCCGGCATCATGTCGCTCGACATTGCCGAGGCCGACATCGCCGCGCTTGTCAGATCGTCGGTGGACGGATTGCGCGACCGCCTGAGCGAGCAGCGCATATCCTTGTCGATAGACGTCCCGGAAGATGTCGGCACGTTCCAGGTCGACGAACATCGCGTTCGGCAGATCCTTTTCAACCTGGTGTCCAACGCCATCCGCTTCTCTAATGCCGGCGGCGACATTCGTGTCGAGGCAAGGCGCCAGAACGACTGGATCGTGTTCCGCATCGTCGACAATGGCGTTGGTATTCCAGGTGATTTGATGCCGGCCATCTTCCAGCCCTTTGAGACGCGCTCCACACGCGGCCGCCGCGGTGGCGCCGGGCTTGGCCTGTCAATCGTCAAGAGCCTCGTGGAACTGCATGGCGGCGGCGTCGACATCCGCTCTGAGGAAGGTGAGGGGACGACGGTGACGGTGCGCATTCCCGTCGCGCCTGCCGCGATGGCCGTCGCTGCGGCTTAGAGCCTGATCCCGAAAAGTGGGAACCGGTTTTCGGATAAGATCATGCTCCAGAAAAGACTCATGATCCCGAAAGGTCGAAACTCGGTTTCCCACCTTCGCGAAGCCCGCTTCGGCGAGCGAAGCAAGGTCGGATAAGATCATGCTCCAGAGAAGAGACAGAGCCTCCATTCTGATTCAATCAGAATGGATAAGGCTCTAAGATGCCCGCGCCATCCGGGGAGCGACGCCTCGTCGTCCCGCTTCACGACCTCGCCGCGACGGCGCGATTGGCCGAGGATGTCGCAGCCGTGCTTCGGCCCGGCGATCTTGTAGCGCTTGCCGGCGACCTTGGAGCAGGTAAGACGACGTTCGCCCGCGCTCTCCTGCGGACGCTCTTTGATGATCCTGCGCTGGACGTGCAGAGCCCGACCTTTCCGCTGCGCATCGACTACGCGCCGTCATCTTTTCCCGTGGCACATGTCGACCTTTATCGGCTCGCAAGCGCCGGAGAGCTGGCCGAGATCGGACTGGAGGAGGCGCTGCGTGAGGGCGCCGTTCTGGTCGAATGGCCGGAAAAACTCCCGCCTGACATGACGGAGAACCGGCTCGACGTGACGCTGGAGATCGCCGGCGCAGGACGAAGGGCGACAATTGCGGGCGGCGCGAATTGGCCGGCGCGGCTGGCGCGCACCCAGGAGGTTCGCACCTTCATCGACCAGGCCGGCTGGGCCGGCGCGACGCGCATACCTGTTGCCGGCGACGCATCGTACCGCATGTATGAGCGGCTTCGCCGCGGCTCGGACGCCGCCATTCTGATGAACGCGCCGGCGCGGCCGAAAGGGCCGCCGGACTTCGACGGCCGCACTTATGACGACGTGGCGCACCGCGCGACCGATATTCGACCGTTCGTGGCCATCGGCCAGGCGCTGCGCGACCGCAATATCCACGCACCTGAAATCAAGGCCGTTGATATGGCCGGCGGGCTTCTTGTGATGGAGGACCTGGGAAGCGCGGGCGTCATCGATGCGGAGGGCGTTCCGATCATCGAGCGCTACGAGGCGGCGATCGATCTTCTGGTCTTCATGCACGGCCAGGCGTGGCCGGCGGAGGCGCCATTGCCCGACGGCGAAACCTACCGCCTGCCGCCTTACGACCAGGGCGCGCTTCTAGTGGAGATCTCACTCTTCCCCGACTGGTTCGGCAGGCAGGGCGATGAGCCGGCCTTCCCGGCAGACGCGCGTGATGCCTTTCTCAAGGCCTGGATCAGCCTGCTGGAGCGTGTCGATGCCACCTCAACGACCTGGGTGATGCGCGATTTCCACTCGCCCAACATCCTGTGGCAGGCCGACGCAACCGGCACCGATCGCGTCGGAATCATCGACTTCCAGGACGCCCTGATCGGCCACCCTGCCTATGACGTCGCGTCGCTGGCGCAGGACGCGCGTGTCGAGATCGGCGCTGCGGAGGAAGCGCATCTCAAGGCGCGCTACATGGCCGGGCGGGCGGCCGCCGATGCGGCGTTCGACACGGACGCATTTGAGGTTGCCTACGCCATCTTAGGGCTGCAGCGCGCCACCAAAGTCCTGGGCATCTTCACGCGCCTTGCCTTGGCGGAGGGCAAACCCGGCTATCAGCGCCATCGCCGGCGCCTGAAGGCGCTGATCCGCCGCACGCTGGACCATCCGGTTCTTTCCGACCTGCGGCTCTGGTATGAGCCCTATTTGTAGGCGGAGGGGGCGAGGAGGAGGTCTGGCATGCGCGTGCCGCACATGGCGCCAAAGAAGGCGCCTGATACGGCGATGGTGTTGGCCGCGGGCCAGGGCACGCGGATGCGACCGCTTTCCGACACGATTCCCAAGCCGCTTATCCGCGTTCTCGGCCGCCCGCTGATCGATTATTGCCTCGACGGGCTGGCGGCCGTGGGCGCCAGCACGGCCGTGGTGAACGTGCACTATCTCGCCGATCAGGTTGAGGCGCATCTTGCCGGCCGGAGCGAGCCGGCGATCGTCATCTCCGATGAACGCGACGCGCGTCTGGAAACCGGCGGCGGGGTTAAGCGCGCCTTGCCGCTGCTCGGCGACGAGGCGTTCTTTGTGCGCAATTCCGACTCGTTCTGGCTGGACGGCGTTCGCCCCAACCTTGCCTGGCTCGCCGACGCCTGGGACGAGGCGCAGATGGATATTGCGCTTCTCGTCGCCTCTACGGTGCGTGCCATCGGCTATACCGGCCGCGGCGATTTCTTCCTCCACAAGAACGGACGGCTGTCGCGGCGCCCGGAGCGTCAGGTGGCGCCTTTCGTCTATGCAGGCGCGGCGATCCTGCATCCGCGCCTCTTCGCCGACACGCCGGATGGCGCGTTCTCGCTGAACCTCTTGTTCGACCGCGCTAACGAGGCCGGTCGGCTTCACGGTGTGCAGCTTGACGGCTTGTGGATCAACGTTGAGAACCCGCAATCCATCGCTGCTGCGGAGCGCGCCATTTCCGCCAGCGCCGCCTGATCGCCTCGATGGATCGGCCGAACGTCTTCACAATCCCCGCCGGCGTCTCATTTCTCGACACCCTTGTCGCTGCCTTGCTCGATGGGCGCCTGGTGCCGGGTTTCCGGGCGGATGATCCTTTCGCGCTCGCCGACACGACGATCTACCTGCCGACGCGGCGTGCTGCGCGCACGATCCGGGAGCACTTTCTGGCGCATCACGACCGCCCGGTGCTCCTCCCGCGCATCCGCACATTGGGTGACATCGACGAGGACGGAGCCGGGCTCCTCGACGCCGGGCCGATCGACCTGCCGGATGCCGTTCCGGCGATGGAGCGGCAGCTCGTGTTGACGGCGCTTGTGCTCAAATGGTCGGGCGCGCTGGTGCGCGCTGCCGCCGGCTTGCCGGATGAGGAGCTGCTCGTTCCCTCATCGCCCGCCGACGCTGCGCGCCTTGCCGCCTCGCTCAGCCAGCTGATCGACCAAGTCGGGACAAGCCGGCCGGCCTGGGCGGCGTTGTTCAAGGAGAGCGAGCGACCCGAGCAGTCGCGGTTCTGGGACATCACGCTCGAGTTCCTGAAGATCGCCACTGCGTTCTGGCCGGCACATCTCGCCGAGCGCGGCCTCATCGACCCGGGGGCTCGGCGCGACCAGCTGATCCGCGCTGAGGCTGAGCGACTGAAGACAAGCGGCGCGCCGGCGCCGGTGATCGCCGCAGGCTCGACGGGTTCGGTGCCGGCGACCGCTGATCTTCTGGCGGCGATCGCCGCCCTCCCCAACGGCGCCGTCGTGCTGCCTGGCCTCGACCAGGCCCTCGACTCCGAAACATGGGACGCGATTGGCTCAGACGGGCGTGACCCCGCCGGCGCAGGCCATCCGCAATTCGGCTTGAAGGCGCTCATCGAACGCCTCAACGTGCAGCGCGACGAGATCGTATCGCTTGCGGAACCGTCTCCATCTCTCGCTCAAAGAGCCTGTTTCGTCTCCGAATCGATGCGCCCGGCTCGGGCGCCTATAGGCTGGAGTGAGCGATCGGCGACCATTACGGACGATGGCCGCGCGGCGCTGGATCGCGTCGGTCTGATCGAAGCCGCAAACGAGCGCGAGGAAGCGCTCGCCGTCGGCATCCTGCTGAGGGGCGCCGTTGAGACGGACGGAAAGGTCGCCGCCCTGGTCACGCCGGATCGGGGTTTGGCGCGTCGCGTCGCGGTGGAGCTCAAGCGCTGGGCGATCGATGTCGACGATTCCGCCGGCGAGCCGCTGTCGCGCACGCCCCCGGGCGTATTGGCACGGCTCACCGCGGAGACGGCGCTCACAGGCGCCCCCGCCGAAGCCTTGATGGCGCTCGCCAAGCATCCGCTCGCCGCGACGGGCCTGCGCCGCGATCAGGCGCGAAGGGCGGCGGGTTGTCTGGAGCGCGCAATCCTTCGCGGGCCGCGGCTGAAGCCCGGCCTGGCTGCGCTCAATCGGGCGCTTGAGGAACGTGCTGCCACACGCTGGACGGACACGGACGACGAAGCGGGCCGTCGCACGACGCGTGCCGAACGCGGGCTGACGCGCGCACAATGGGCCGAGGCGAAGGAGCTTGCCGCCAATCTCCGTGAGGCGCTCCGTCCGCTTGAGGCTTTGGCTGAAAGTGACGATCGCGTCCCACTGGCTGATTTGATCGAGGCGCATCGGACGGCCGTGGAGGCGGTCGCAGGGCAGGGTGATGGTGGCGCCGGTGGCCTTTATGACGGCGAGGCGGGAGAGGCGCTGGCGCTGGCCTTCGACGATATCCGCGCCAACGCACCATCCGGCCCGGCCATTCTGCCGCGCGACTATCCCGGGCTCTTCACTGCTTTGATTGAGCGCGTCACCGTGCGCCGCCGCGGCGGCCTCGATCCGCGCGTCCACATTTGGGGGGCGCTGGAAGCACGGCTGCAGCGCGCCGATAGCGTGGTCCTCAGCGGTCTCAACGAAGGGACGTGGCCGGCCCAGACACGCCTCGACCCGCTTCTGTCGCGACCCATGCGCGAGGCGCTCGACCTGGAGCCACCGGAGCGGCGCATCGGTCTTGCCGCGCATGATTTCGCCCAGGCCCTCGGCCACGAAGAGGTGTGGCTGACGCGCGCCAACCGCGTGGACGGCGAACCGCGCGTCGCCTCGCGCTGGCTGCGCCGACTGACCGCCTATGCCGGCGACACGCTGACAAACGGCATGTGCACGCGGGGCGACGCAATCCTCGCCTGGGCACGGCGGCTCGACCGGCCTGTCGCGCCGGATCGCCCGCAGCGGCCACGTCCATCACCACTCTTGGATCTCCGCCCGAAAAGCCTGCCGGCCACGCGCATCGAGACGCTCATTCGGGACCCTTATGCGATCTATGCCGAATACGTGCTGCGGCTTCGGCCCTTTGAGCCGCTGGCGAAGCTCCCCGATGCGCGCGAGCGCGGCACGCTCATCCACGACATTCTGGAGGCGTTCGTGCGCGAACGGCCGCACGGTCCGTTCGACGCGGCTGCAGCAGCACGCCTCATCGAGATCGGTCGGGATGCTTTCGCCAGATATGCCGACTTCCCCGAGGTCGCAGCGCTCTGGTGGCCGCGCTTTGAGAAGGTCGCGCGCTGGTTTGTGGAGATTGAGGCCGGGCGTGACGATATCGCGGAGCGTCATGTGGAGGGCAAAGGCGCGCTGGCGATCGCCGGCGGCTTCGAATTGTCGGCCCGCGCCGATCGGCTCGATC
Source organism: Afifellaceae bacterium (assembly GCA_028281235.1). GTDB lineage: Bacteria > Pseudomonadota > Alphaproteobacteria > Rhizobiales > Afifellaceae > DASWJZ01. The sequence goes on from JANQKG010000052.1 coordinate 15,821, forward strand.
GGCTTGTCGACGACAGCCTTGCAATCCTCGACTACAAGACCGGCGCGCCGCCTTCCATGAAGATGGTGCGCACATTGTCGCCGCAGCTTCCCCTTGAAGCGTTGATCGCGCGCGCCGGCGGCTTTGAAGGCCTCCCCGCCGCGGCGCCGTCGCAGCTCATCTACTACCGCCTCTCCGGCCGCGGCGCTGGCGGCGAGCACCACGACCGCAGCGAAGTGCCGGCGACCCGCGGCAAGCCGGGCGTAAGCCTGGCAGAGATCATGGCGGTGACCGAGCAGCGGCTTGCAGCGCTTGTTGCCGCCTTCGCCAGGCCCGACGCGCAATACATCTCACGCCGTATCCCGGAGCGGGGCCGCACCTTCGTCGGTGATTACGACCATCTCGCGCGCGTCGCGGAATGGACGACCACCGAGGAGGAGGATGACGAAGGACCGCCGCAGCCATGAGCGACGCCTTCGATCGCACGCGCCGCTTCCAGCACGAGGCCTCCGACCCGGCGACATCGGCCTGGGTCGTCGCCAATGCCGGCTCCGGCAAGACGTATGTACTGACGCAGCGCCTGATCCGCCTGCTGCTTGCCGGCGCGGACCCGGCGACGGTGCTGAGCCTCACCTTCACCAAGGTTGCTGCGGCGGAGATGGCGCGCCGGGTCTTCGATAGGCTCGGGCGCTGGGCCATGGCGTCGGATGAGGCGCTGCATGAGGAGATCGAACATCTGCAAGGGCGCGCGCCGTCACACGATGAGATGTGTCGGGCGCGCCAGCTCTTTGCCCGGGCGCTTGAGACGCCGGGCGGCCTGAAGATCCAGACGATCCATGCCTTCTGTGAGCGGCTGCTGCACCAGTTTCCCTTCGAGGCGAACGTCCCCGGCCAGTTCACGATCCTCGACGAATCCGCCGCCGCCGCTTTGATCGCCGATGCGCGCGCGGCGGTGATGGACGAGGCCGTGGCGGGCCAATCGTCACGGTTGGGTGACGCGCTGCGGCGCATGGCCGAAGACACCGGCGACATGCAGATGGATGCCGCGCTTGATGCGCTGATCAAAGGGCGTGACCTCATCCGGCGTTGGATGGAGAAGGCGGGCGAGGCGGGGGCGGGCGACATTGAAGATGCGATCGCGGATCTTCGTCGGCGGCTGGCCGTCAACGACGACGAGGACGAGCAATCGATCTGCCGCGATGTCTGCACGTCGGAGGACTGGAGCCGTGAGGTTTGCAAGGCGCTCGCGGCCAAGCTGACGGAGAGCCTGGCCGATGCGCCGCATGCCTGGAACGCGCGCGCCGACCGCGAGCTTGCGCCAATTCTCGCTGCCCGCGATACGGCGAACGATGCGCGCGCGCGCATCGCCTTCTTCTTGAGCTGGCACGGCAAGAGCAAGTCCTGGCGGCCGCATGCGCAGCGCTTTGGCGCCGATTTCGCCAAGGAGAACGTCGGGCTGAAGGAGCGCTTTGCGGCCGAGGCTGAACGGATTGCTCCGCTTGCCGGACGTCTCAATCTTGTTCGTGCGTTTTCCGCAACCGAAGCGCTGCTCGTGGTCGGCGACGCCATCCTGCAGCGCTATCATGGCGCAAAGCGGCAGGCCGGCGCGCTCGACTTCACCGATCTGATTGCCAAGACCCGCAACCTCCTGTCGCGCGCCGACGCCGCCGATTGGGTGCTCTACAAGCTCGACCGTCGCATCGAGCACATATTGGTGGACGAGGCGCAGGACACCAGCCCGGACCAGTGGGCGGTCGTGCAGGCGATCGCAGAGGATTTCTTCGCCGGGGCGGGGGCATCGGAGCGCCCGCGAACGATCTTCGCCGTCGGCGACGACAAGCAGTCGATTTTTGGCTTTCAGGGCGCGGCCCCGCAGATGCTCGCCGACATGCGCCGCTTCTTCGCCCGCCGTATCGCCGACGCCCAGGAAGCGTTCGTGGAGCGGCCGCTCTTCCTGTCGTTCCGTTCAACGCGCGAAATCCTGGAAGCCGTCGACGCGGTCTTTTGCGGCGCGCTCGCCGAGGAAATCACAGCCTCCGATTATGAGGTGCACGCAGCGCACCGCGGCGATGAGCCGGGTCGCGTCGTCATCATGCCGCGCATCGTCCGCGAACGGGCAGAGGAGCCGGAGGATTGGACCGCGCCCTACGACGCCCCGAGCGCGGCGGAGACGACGCTGGCTGAGCGCATCGCTGAGGAAATCGCCGAATTGCGCGGCACGGCGCTCCCGTCCGGCAAACGCCTCAGTGATGCTGAGATCCTTGTATTGGTGCGCCGCCGTGACGCCTTCTTCGCGGCCATGAACCGAGCGCTGCGCGCGCGGCAGATCCCCACCGCCGGCGCCGATCGCATTCCGCTCGCCACCCACATCGCTGTGCTCGATCTTCTGGCGCTGGCCGACGTGATGCTTCTGCCTGACGACGATTTGCAGCTCGCCGCTTGTCTCAAGAGCCCGCTTCTGGGTCTAAATGAAGATGCTCTGCTGACGCTTGCCGCCCATCGCGGGCCCGCCAGCCTGTGGTCGGCGCTGCAGCAGGCGGAGGATGAAACCTGCGTTGCGATCGCCGCGCGCCTTAACGGCTGGCGCGCCATGGCCGACCAGGTCCCGCCGTTCCGTTTTTTTGCGACGATCCTCGGCCCGGAAGGCGGTCGCCGCGCGTTTCGCGCCCGCCTCGGCGGCGAAGCCGATGATGTGCTGGACGCCTTTCTCAGCCAGGCGCTTGCCTACGAACGGGTCGAGCCGCCGTCGCTGCAAGGCCTTGTACGCTTCGTGCGCGCCAACGAAGCGGATATCAAACGCGAGGCGGAAGAACGGGCGGCGGGTGTGCGTGTCATGACCGTGCACGGCGCCAAGGGTCTTGAGGCGGACGTGGTGTTCCTCGCCGATACCGGCGGGCTGATTGCCCCGGCCAGTCAGCGTGATCTGCTGGTCAATATCGGTGTGCGCGACGACCCGGCGTTTCTGTGGCGGCGTTTGGCTGAGGCGGCGCCAGAGGCGCAGCGTGAGGCGGACGAAGCGGCCGATGCGGAGCGCCGTCGTGAATATCTGCGCCTGCTTTATGTCGCCATGACGCGCGCCCGCGACGTCCTCTATATCGGCGGGATCAGGGGTCAGCAAACGCCCGGCGATTGCTGGTACGCGTTCGTCGCCTCAGCACTCGTGCCTGTCGATGCTGCGCGTGATGCCGAAAGCGGCGAGTTGAGCGAAGCCTATGTCTGGCCGCAGCCCACCCGCGAGCCGCTGACGCTCCAGGATGAAGCCCTCGCGGCGGACACTGACATCGCACCGCCCGACTGGCTCTTCGCTCCGGTGGCTCCGCCGCCACCGGTGCCCCAGCCGCTCAGGCCCTCGCGCGCTCTGGGCGAGCCCGATCCATCGCCGCCATCCGCTTCCGGCGTCGGACACGCTTCGCCGGGCGAAGCACTGCTGCGCGGCCGGATCGTGCACCGGCTGCTTGAGCTGTTGCCGGCCATGCCGGCGGAGGATCGGCACGCGGCGGCACAGTCACTCCTCGATCGAGAGGTCTCGCACGATCCCGCGCTCGCCGCCTCGATCCTCCACGAGGTCGAAGCTGTTCTGGCGGAGCCTGCCCTTCAGCCATTGTTCGGGCCAGAAAGCCGCGGCGAGCTGGCCGTCGTCGGCACCGTCGCCACGGAGACCGGCGAGTATGCCGTCAGCGGTCGCGTCGACCGTGTGCTTCCCGACCGGGCGGTCTGGCAGCTGGTCGACTTCAAGACCGACCGGTCGGTTCCCGCCACACCCGCCGATGTCGACCCCGCCTATGTGCGGCAGCTGGCGCTCTACCGCCATTTACTCGCAGAGATAGAGCCGGGCGTCGACATGCACGCCAGCCTCGTCTGGACCGCCGACGCAAGCCTCATGCCCATCCCGCCGGCGCTGATGCGCGATGCGCTTGAACAATTCGGGATACGCCGCAATCGGGTTCCTTGACCGGGCCGGGGCCGGTTCTTACTTATCGAGGCCGAGAGTGATTGGGAGACGAATATGACCCAGGCGGTCACAGACGCGAACTTCGCCACTGACGTGCTCACGGCCCCGGAGCCGGTTGTTGTGGATTTCTGGGCGGAATGGTGCGGGCCCTGCAAGATGATTGCGCCGCATCTTGAGGAACTGTCCTCAGAGCTCGAGGGCAAAGTAAAGATCGTCAAGCTCAATATCGACGAGAACCAGGAGACGACGATCCGCTACGGCGTGCGCTCCATCCCGACGCTCATCATGTTCAAGGACGGCGAGCCGGTGGACATGAAGGTCGGCGCCGGCCCCAAAAGCGACCTGGAGAAGTGGATACAGACTGCCGCCGCTTAGTCGGTTTCCTTATGCCGGCAGCGGGCCGTTCTCCCGCAAGACCTCACCCGCCAGATAAAGCGACCCGCTGATCAGAATACGCGGCGGGGGCGCCTCCTCACCGAAATCGGCGCGGAGCCAGTCAAGAGCAGCGCGCACTGTCTTGAACGGCGCGGCCGGCACGTCGGCCGCCTTGGCGATCGCGGCAAGCTGCTCCGGATCGATGCCGGCGTCACTGCCGGGCACCGGCACCGTCATGGCGCGCCGCGCCAGTCCGGCGAAAGGGCGGAAATAGCCCTCCGGCGTCTTGGTGTTGAGCATCCCGCAGATCAGCACGAGGGGGCGCGGGTCGCGCTCCTCAAACTCCGCCAGGGTCTGCGCCACCGCTGCGCCGGCCGACGGGTTGTGCCCGCCGTCGAGCCATATGTCAGAGCCTGGCGGCGCCGCCTCGACCAGCGGGCCTTTGCGCAGCCGCTGTAATCGACCCGGCCAGTCGGCGGCGACCATGCCCGTCTCCAGCGCACTCGTATCGAGCGCAATGCCCGCCGCCCGGAGAATGGCGACGGCGAGCCCCGCATTGTCGACCTGATGGGCGCCGGCCAGACGCGGCAGCGGCAGGTCGATGAGGCCCAGTTCGTCCTCATAGACGAGCCGCCCGCGCTCGGCGAAAGCGATATATTCAGCGCCGGCACGGAAGAGCGGCGCGCCCGCCGCCTCCGCCTCAACCACGATCATCGCCAGCGCATGCTCGTCCTGCGGTGCAATGATCCCCGGCACGCCGCGCTTCAGAATACCGGCCTTCTCCGCCGCGATGCCGGCCAGGTCGTCACCGAGAAACTCCGCATGGTCATAGCTGACCGGAGTGATGGCGGTCGCCAGCGGCGTATCGATGACGTTGGTGGCGTCAAAGCGCCCACCGAGACCGACTTCGAGCAGGCAATAATCGGCGTCGTGCTCCGCAAATAGATGCAACGCGACCGCAGTCGTGACCTCAAAGAACGTGATTGGCTCGCCGTCATTGACGTGAAGCGCATGGCGGATCGCATCGCCCAAAACGTCGTCGTCTGCGAAAGTGCCGCCGTCCTTTTGGCCAAGCCGGACGCGCTCGTTGAAGCGGACCAGATGCGGCGAGGTGTAGACATGGACGCTTTTGCCAGCCGCCTCCAGCATGGCGCGCACAAACGCCACGACGGAGCCTTTGCCGTTCGTGCCGGCAACATGGATCACCGGCGGCAGGCGATCTTGCGGTCGGTCGAGGCGATCGAGCAGCCGCTCGATCCGCCCCAGAGACAGGTCGATGCGGCGTGGGTGGAGCGCGCCAAGCGCCTCCAGGAGTGGCTCCAATCCCGACATGGTGTCAGGACGAGGTGGCGGCTTGCGTGTCTTCCGCTTGCTTGGCTTCGCCGGGCGGCTCGGGTGCGGGATTGGCGGCCTCGTCGCCGCCATCCTCCCAGGCCCCGTTTCCGGACGGGCGGGCCGGCGGTGGCGGCATCTTCATCAGGAGACGGCAGAGCCGCGCGACGGTCTCGCGCAGCTTATGGCGATGCACGACGATATCCACCATGCCGTGCTCAAGCAGATATTCGGAGCGCTGAAAGCCCTCCGGCAGCTCCTCCCGGATCGTCTGCGCAATGACGCGCGGCCCGGCAAAGCCGATCAACGCGCCGGGCTCTGCGATATGGATGTCGCCGAGCATGGCGTAGGACGCGGTGACGCCGCCAGTCGTCGGATTGGTCAAGACGACGATGTAGGGAAGGCCGGCATCCTTCACCATGTGGACGGCGACGGTGGTGCGCGGCAGCTGCATGAGGGAGAGGATGCCCTCCTGCATGCGCGCCCCGCCCGACGCGGCGAAGAGAATGTAGGGCTGCTTGCGCTCAACCGCGGCTTCAGCGCCGGCAATGATCGCATCGGCCGCCGCCATGCCGAGCGACCCTCCCATGAAGTCGAAATCCTGCACGGCGGCGATGAGCGGCACGCCTTCCACCGAACCGGCGCCGAGCATCACGGCGTCCTCAAGTCCGGCCTTGGCCTTGGCCGCCTTCAGGCGTTCGGTGTAGCGGCGCTCATCGCGGAATTTCAGTGGATCGACTGGCACCTGCGGCACCGGCAGCGTCTCATACTCGCCGTTGTCGAAGAACAGACGGAAGCGCGTGCGCGCGTCGATGCGGTGATGATATTCGGAATTGGGGAAGACGAACTGGTTTGTCTCCAGATCCTTGTGAAACACCATCTCGCCCGTCTCCGGGCACTTGACCCAGAGGTTCTCCGGCGATTCCCGCTTGGCCCAGAAGGACCGGATCTTTGGGCGAACGACGTTTTGTATCCAGTTTGCCAAGCCGACCTTCCTATTCCGCCGCCATCAACCGGCAAGCGCGAACGCCCTGCGCAAGCGCCTCAACCACCTCCGTGACGGCCGCAACGGTACGATCCGTCGCGCGGTTCTCATCGTCGAGCGTCGCTTCAACGGCCCGCACGAGCGCTGAGCCAACCACGACGCCGTCGGCGTTGCGGCCGATTGCAGCGGCCTGCTCCGGCTTGGACACGCCAAAGCCGACCGCAACCGGTAGATCGGTATGCCGCTTGATGCGTTCAACCGCTTCCGACACAGCCATGCTGTCCGGCGCCTTGGTTCCCGTGATACCGGCAATGGAGACATAATAGACGAAACCGCTTGTGTTTCGCAGCACGGCCGGCATGCGCTTGTCGTCGGTGGTCGGCGTCGCCAGGCGTATGAAATTGAGCCCGGCCTTCAACGCCGGGAGGCAGAGTTCCTCGTCCTCCTCCGGCGGCAGGTCGACGACGATCAGCCCGTCGATGCCGGCCTCCTTGGCATCAGCCAGGAAGCGATCGTTGCCGTAAATGTAGATCGGGTTGTAATAGCCCATCAGCACAAGCGGTGTGTCCTGATCCGTTTCGCGGAAGGCGCGAACCATCTCCAGCGTCTTCACCATGGTCTGCCCGGCCTTCAGCGCACGGCGGCCGGCCGCCTGGATCGCCGGACCGTCAGCCATCGGGTCGGAGAACGGCATGCCTAGCTCGATGATGTCGGCGCCCGCCGCCGGCAGCGCCTTGGCGATGGCAAGCGACGTCTCCATGTCCGGGTCGCCGGCGGTGATGAAGGTCATCAGCGCCGGGCGCGCGGCTTTCTTCAGTTCGGCGAACCGGCGGTCGATACGGGTTGTCTCACTCACGTCTGCCGCCTCAAAGATCAACGCCCAAAACATCGCCGACGGTGAACACATCCTTGTCGCCGCGGCCGCACATGTTCATCACGATGATCTGGTCCTTTGCCATGGTCGGTGCGAGCTTCATGACATGGGCCAGCGCATGCGCCGGCTCCAGCGCCGGGATGATGCCTTCCAGCCTGGTGCAGAGCTGAAACGCCTCCAGCGCCTCTTGATCGGTCGCCGGCACGTAGGTGACGCGGCCGGTGTCCTTCAGCCAGGAATGCTCCGGCCCGACGCCGGGATAGTCGAGCCCGGCGGAGATGGAATGGCCCTCCAGCACCTGCCCGTCACCGTCCTGCAAGAGATAGGTGCGGTTGCCGTGAAGCACGCCGGGCGAGCCGCCGCTCATGGAGGCGGCGTGGCCGTTGACCTGGTCGAGCCCATGCCCGCCGGCCTCTACGCCGTAGATCGCCACGTCGCGGTCGTCGAGGAAGGGATGGAACAGACCGATAGCGTTTGATCCGCCGCCGATCGCCGCCACCAGAGCATCCGGCAGCCGGCCTTCCGCTTCCATCAGCTGCTCGCGCACTTCATTGCCAATGACGGACTGGAAGTCACGCACCATGGCCGGATAGGGGTGCGGGCCGGCGGCGGTGCCGATGATGTAGAACGTGTTTTCGACGTTGGCGACCCAGTCGCGCAAGGCTTCGTTGAGTGCGTCCTTCAGCGTGCCTGCGCCGGAGGTGACGGGATGCACCTCCGCGCCCAAGAGCTTCATGCGAAAGACATTGGGCTTCTGCCGGTCCACGTCGGTGGTGCCCATATAGACGACGCAAGGGTGGCCGAAACGCGCGCAGACGGTGGCCGCGGCGACGCCATGCTGTCCGGCGCCGGTCTCTGCGATGATGCGCGTCTTGCCCATGCGCCGGGCAAGCAGGATTTGCCCGAGGCAATTGTTGATCTTGTGTGAGCCCGTGTGGTTCAGCTCGTCGCGTTTGAAGTAGATCTTGGCGCCGCCGAGATGGGTCGTGAGCCGCTCGGCGAAATAGAGCGGGCTCGGACGGCCGGTATAGTGCTTGCCGAGATCGGCAAGCTCTGCCTGAAATTCAGGGTCCTCCTTTGCCGCCTCGTAGGCTGCCTCCAGATCGAGGATCAGCGGCATGAGCGTCTCGGCGACGAAGCGGCCGCCGAAGAGGCCGAAGCGGCCGGTCTCGTCCGGCCCGGCGCGATAGGTGTTGGGTTGCGCAATGTTCATCGGTCTAATCCTGCGGGCCTGTGCCTAACTGGCAAGGCGCTTGGTCGCCGCAGCGTCGAACGCCCGCACAACCTCTACAAAGGCACGGATCAGCGCCGGGTCCTTCTCGCCCGGCGCGCGCTCCACACCCGACGAGACGTCAACGGCGGTCGCGCCCGTGGCCGCCAGCGCGTCAACGATGTTGGCCGGCGTCAGGCCGCCCGCCAGCATCCAGGGTTTTGGGCAAGAGAAGCCGCGAAGAATGTCCCAGTCGAACGCCGCAGCGTTGCCGCCCGGCCGTGTGGCGTCTTTCGGCGGCTTGGCGTCAAGCAGCAAGCGCTCGGCGGCCGGATAGTCCTCCGTGCGTCGCAAATCGCCGGCTTCCGCAACGCCGAGCGCCTTCATCACCGGCAATCCCATGGCTGTGCTGACCGCGGCAGTGCGCTCCGGCGTCTCCTTGCCGTGAAGCTGCAGGAGGTCCGGCCGCAGGCCGGCGGCGATCGCCGCCAGAAGCGCATCATCGGCATCGACCGTCAACGCCACGATCCGTGCCTTGCCGCGCGCGCGTTCGGCAAGCGCCGCGGCGCGGTCGATAGCAATGTTGCGCGGGCTCGGCGGAAAGAAGACGAAGCCGACGAAATCGGCGCCTGCCTCAAGCGCGGCGTCCACGCCCTCCTCGCTGGAAAGCCCGCAGATTTTGACCTCTGTCGGCATGCCGGTTCCGTTGCACGAAACCGTGAAAAAGTCGAATCGCGGCGCCTTTTTAGGCTGCCAGCGGCTCATGTTTCGTTGCCGCGGCGGGCAAGAAACAAAGATGCCCTGCAACGAAACCGATTTGTCCCCTCAAGTCCGCAACCGGAAACGATCGGCCCATAGAACGGTCTCATCGCATTGGGGGACAGAACCATGACCGCTCAGACCAACCTGATCCGCTACTTCGCCATCCGCATCACCGCCTTTGTCGGCTTGACGGCAATTTCCACGGCCGTGATGGCGTTGCCTTATCTCGGATAGAATAGGACCAGCCGCATTCTTCAGCTGGCGACCAGTCCGTCCACCGCTCTCAGAAGCCGCTCAATATCCTCCGGCCGCGACAGGCGGTGATCACCGTCCCGCACCAAAGTCAGCACCGCATCGTCGAAGGCGAGCCGCTCCATCAGCTTGGTGGCGTGGGTCCACGGCACGTCGGGGTCGGCCATGCCCTGAATGACGTGGACCGGGCATCCAGCCTCAATCGGCCGCTTGCCGAAAAGGTGCTGCTTCCCGTCCTCAATCAGCGCCAGCGTGATGATGTCCGGCTCGTCGGAATAGGCCGACGGCTCGGCGAGAAAGCCGGCTTTGCGGATACGGCGCTTGTCGCCTGCGCTCATGCTGTCCCACATCAGGTCCTTCGTCATGTCGAAGGCCGGCGCCAGAAGCACCATGCCCGCGAGCCGGTCGGCGGCGTCTCGCTCCAGAAGCCGCTTGGCGAGGAGGAGAGCGATCCACCCGCCCATCGACGAGCCGATCAGAATCTGCGGGCCCTTGGTGACGGCGTCGAAAACCGCCTCCGCCTCATCCAGCCAGCGCGAGATCGTGCCGTCGGCGAATGCGCCATCGGACTGCCCGTGGCCGGAATAGTCGAAGCGCGTGGAGGCGTGGCCGGTCTCGCCAGCCCATTCATCGAGCGCCTCCGCCTTGGTCCCGACCATGTCGGAGCGGAAGCCGCCGAGCCAGAAGAGGCCGGGCGCCTTGCCGGCGCGGCGGAGGATGGCGATGCGTCGCGCCGCCTCGCCCGACCCCACCGTGAGATGTTTCAATCGCCTCTGGCCCATTCTATTCCTGCCGGCCGAACTTTCATCGGAAACTGCGGAGGTGCTTGAAGCGCCGCATGTCGTCAAGCCCGTCTCAACAGAGCGCGATGCCGCCCGGCCCGGCTGAGGCTGAAATGGGCGGACCGGCGCACGATCGCCCGCTCACGGTCCTGCAGGTCATCCCGACGCTGGAAACGGGCGGCGCGGAGCGCACCACCATCGATATCGCCGCGGCCTTGGTGAAGCGCGGCGATCATGCGCTCGTGGCAAGCGCCGGCGGCCGCCTTGCCGGTGAGCTCACCGAGATTGGCGCGACGCTTTTCGATGTGCGGGTGGGGGCGAAGAACCCCTACGATATGGGGCTGAACGTGCTGCGCATCGGCGGCCTGATCAAAGAGTTCGGCATTGACGTCGTGCACGCGCGCTCGCGCGCGCCCGCCTGGGCGGCGCGGCTTGCCAGCCGCCGCGCCGGAATTCCCTTCGTCACCACGTTCCACGGCAGCTACGCGGAACAAAATGCCCTGAAGCGGCTCTATAATTCCGTCATGGCGGCGGGCGACGTCGTGATCGCCAATTCCCACTACACAGCCGACCTGATTGCCCAGCGCTACGCCGCCGCGCCTGAGCGCATTGTCGTGATCCAGCGCGGCACGGATCTGGCGCGCTTCAGCGCCGAAGCTGTCAGCGAGGAAAGCCGCAATGCCTTGCGGCGTTCCTGGGGGCTGGAAGCCGGCGAAAGGATTGTGCTGAACCTTGCACGCCTGACCGGCTGGAAGGGCCAGAGCGTCCTCATTGAAGCCGCGTCGCTGCCGAAGCTGAGGGCGCATGGCGAATTGGTCTTCGTGCTGGCCGGCGACGCGCAGGGCCGTGACACCTATCGCCAGACGCTTGAACGATCGATCGCCGCGCACGATCTAGACGGGCGCGTGCGGATCGTCGGTCACTGCGCCGATGCGCCGGCAGCACTGGCCCTGGCGGATGTCGCGATTATCGCCTCAACCGAGCCGGAGGCGTTCGGGCGGACGGCCGTGGAGGCCGCCGCCTTGGGCGTGCCTGTCGTGGCGACGGCGCTCGGAGCAACGGCCGAAACCGTGCTTGCGCCGCCCGTCTCTACCGCCGATGAGCGCACCGGCTGGCTGGTGCCGCCCGGCGACACGGCGGCACTGGCCGATGGAATCCACGCCGCGCTTGCCCTTTCGCCGCGCGAGCGCCAGGCGCTTGCCGGGCGCGCCCGGGCGCATGCCATGCGCTTCTCGGTGGAGGCGATGCAGCAGGCGACTTTGGCCGTCTACGACCGGCTCACCCGGCGTGGTTCTGCGTGAGCCGTACAGCAGGCCATCAGCGAACGAGTTGACTCGCGGGCCGATTGGCCAGATTCTTTAACTTTCGCTGTGGCACCCTGAGAGGCCGCGCGGTAAGCTGCCGGCGCCATAGCCCTTAATGGAAACAACGTAAGGAGAACTAACCATTCGCAGACCGTTTCGTGCTCCCCCTCCTGTCAAGGAAGGGCCCCGGGTCAACGACGAGATCCGAATCCCCGAGGTTCAGCTAGTGGACCAAGATGGCAACAACCGCGGGGTCGTCGACATCGACGAAGCGCGCGAGCTGGCGGAGGACGCCGGCCTGGACTTGGTAGAGATCGCTCCCAATTCCCGCCCGCCCGTCGTCAAGATCCTCGACTACGGCAAATACAAGTTTCAGGCGCAGAAGAAGGCGTCTGAGGCGCGCAAGAAGCAGAAGACCGTCGAGGTCAAAGAGATCAAGATGCGCCCCAATATCGACACGCATGATTATGACGTGAAGCTCAGGGCGGCGCGGCGGTTCCTCGATGATGGCGACAAGGTCAAGATGACCCTGCGCTTTCGCGGCCGCGAGATGGCGCACCAGAATCTCGGCCTGCAGCTTCTCTTCCGCGTGCGTGACGATCTGGACGAGATGGCCAAGGTCGAGGCGGAGCCCAAGCTGGAGGGCCGCCAGATGATCATGATCCTGGCGCCGTCCGGAAAGGGCGGCGGGCGCCCGCAGGCGGCCGCTGAGGCCTGAGGCAAGGCGGCGGTGGCCACGACGCCGCCGCATGTGCCGCCCGAGGGATGCCCCGCCGTTTCCTTCGCTTGAAATTAACGCCCCGCATGCACTAGTTTCCGCTGCGTGGACTGAACGTCTAGAGATGCAGCCGTAGCTCAGATGGTTAGAGCGTCGGATTGTGGATCCGAAGGTCCTCGGTTCGATCCCGAGCGGCTGTACCATTTCTCAATTTGCCCCACACATTGCTTGTGGCTGGCGCGTGAACTCAGCCTGGCGTCCGCTAAGTCATTTCATCGACCTGCGCTGCCCGAAAGCCCGGCTTGACCGCGTGTGCGGCTTTGACCCGGCTCAATGATGTCGCGCGTTTGATCGCCGACGCTGCCGCAATCGATCCTGGAAATCTTTGTGCGCACGACGATCAGGCGCGCGCCGTCTGCGCGGAATGCCACGGTGTGGGACGCACGAGCATGGTCTCGCCGCATCCCGACGCACCGACCTTCCGAAAGACCGCCGCCATACCCAGCATGACGGCGACCGCCATCCGCGTCATCCTCAATACGCCGCATCGCCAAATGCCGGACATCACTCTGACATCGCAGGAGACACGTGATGCGGCGGCGTATATTCTGACGTTGAAGGAGGAGCGGTGAGAGTCGATGAACGCTGTCTCTGATCCGAATAGCGGCAGAAATTGGCGGTCATGATTGAAGCTCGACCGCTGCTATGTTTGTCCGACGGGGTAGGACAACACATAGCACGAAACTAGGCACTCTCGCCTGTATGGTCCGCGCGGCTGAGACAGAGTGTTCCTCCTGCGCGACATGTTTACTCCGTACGTTTATTGCAGGTCCTCAAGAATTCTTCTGAACCTCTCGTCTATGGCGTCAGAGAGTTCCTCGGCCGCGCTTTCCCGTCTAGCGGCATCTAGCGCATCACGCAAAGTCGTGTCTTCGGGTGTAGGGGCAGCCACTCCTGGAGGTGTTGGGCTCCCAAACTGCTGCGTTCCTGGCGAGCCTGGAAGAGAAACGATGCTAACCTCAATAGGATCTGCTTTTACCTTTTTCCGTACCGGTTTAACAGTGACAATAACACGATGAATATCTCTACGTTCTGCACTAACAGTTCCACCGGCCTCAACAAGCTGCAGACTTTTTCCCAATGGCGAAAGTGTTATCTTAGGATTAGAAGAGCCGTGGATTTTTGTTTCAAACTCTAGAGTGTCCGCAAGTGTTCCCGCGAGCCCAACGTTCTGCTCGACTCTCAGAAAGGTATCAATCACCTCGTACAGACCTATTGAACCAACTACTGGATAGAAGGGTGTGGTTTGAGAATAATCGACTTTTAGGCAATACGTTTGCAGTTTATCGTCTATCAAAAGTGTTTCAAACTTGTCACCGATTTCTACTTTGCGTTCGTTCCGCCTTGTTAAATCAGCTCCACTCGAGAATTTTAGGTCAAAAAGGCCATTAAAAAGTGGGTCTCGAAAACCGAAACTCGAGCTTCCCTTGTTATTTTCAGTGATATCAAATGTAAAAGCCATCGCGATCGCCGCGCCTCTGTAGTTCTTGATCCTCTCCCGAGTTGTCTTGTCGGTCGATATCAAGCCAGCGTCGTATCGTTCAACGAAGTCCGCGACTTCAAGCGCACCGCTTTGGATCGCAACGCCAACGCGCCTCGAGTCGGCCACACTCGATCGAAGCAACTGGGCAGAAAGTTGCCCGCTAACTGCTTCTCGCGCTTCGCAGCGTACTCTCTGGATGATGTCGAAGGTCCGAACCCTCGTAACGTCTTCCGGTAATGGATGTGTTGCACAACCTGTGAAAACAACGGATGCAACGCCGCAAAGGAGCATCGAACGAACAGCGCGCATGGCAGCCCCCCAGCTGACCAATGTTACGCGACGCGCCGCTCGCCACAAAGTTGTAGCAGATAGTGTATGACTATCGTTCTGCGATAATCAACTAGAAATTTCGATTGCAACGAAGGAGTGGCAATTTGAGTGACTGCAGGAGAGACAGCAATCGCGAAGGATGTTCTCCGAGGATTCCGCGTTGTGATGTACTGTCACCAAAATACTCACGGCAGAGGCTGAACAGAATCGTCGCTTAACTTCGCAACGCCTCCAACCCCCGATAAAGCTCCAGCGCCTCAGGATTAGCCAGCGCTTCTTTGTTCTTCACCTCGCGGCCGTGGACGATGTCGCGCACGGCGAGCTCGGTGATCTTGCCGGACTTGGTGCGCGGGATGTCGGCGATCGCGATGATTTTTGCGGGCACGTGGCGCGGCGAAGCGCCTGAGCGGATCTTCGCTTTGATTGCGCCGATAAGCGCCTCGTCGAGGGTCACGCCCTCCGCCAGCCGCACGAAGAGGACAATCCGCACGTCGCCCTCAAAATCCTGGCCGATGGCGAGCGCCTCGGCGACCTCCGGCATCGCCTCCACCTGCGCATAGATCTCCGCCGTGCCGATGCGCACGCCGCCGGGATTAAGCGTCGCGTCGGAGCGCCCGTGGATGATGAAGCCGCCATGGGCGGTCAGCTCGGCGAAGTCGCCATGCGCCCATACGCCCGGAAAGCGCTCAAAATAGGCGCCGCGATATTTCGCGCCGTCCGGGTCGTTCCAGAACATCACCGGCATGGAGGCGAACGGCTTTGTGCAGACAAGCTCGCCCTTCTCGCCGCGCACCGGGCGCCCGTCCTCGTCATAGACATCCATTGCCATGCCGAGGCCCGGCCCCTGTATCTCGCCGCGCCATACGGGTTTGCTCGGCACGCCGAGCACGAAGCAGGAAACGATGTCGGTGCCGCCGGAGATGGAGGCGAGATGGATGTCCGTCTTGATGGCGTCGTAGACGAAGTCGAAATTCTCCGGCGCCAGCGGCGAGCCGGTGGAGGTCATCATGCGCACGGTTGAGAGATCGTGTGTGTCGCGCGGGCGAAGCCCGGCCTTGCGTACCGCGTCGATGAATTTCGCGGATGTGCCGAAGACGCTCATGCGCTCCGCCTGCGCATAATCGAAGAGCGCGTTGCCGTCCGGATAAAACGGCGAGCCGTCGTAAAGGAGCAGCGTCGCGCCGCTTGCCAGCCCGGTGATCAGCCAGTTCCACATCATCCACCCGCAGGTGGTGAAGTAGAAGAGCCGCTCGCCGGCGATGAGCGCGCTTTGCAGCTGATGCTCCTTGAGGTGCTGCAGCAGCGTGCCGCCGGCGCCGTGCACGATGCATTTCGGCGCGCCGGTCGTGCCCGACGAGAACAGAATATAGAGCGGGTGATCGAAGGGGAGGCGCTCGAAGCTGAGCGGCAGCGGCTGGAAGGGCTTAAGAAACGCCTCCAGGCTCACGCCGCCAGGAACGGTATCCGCCACCCTATCGGCGCGACCGAGATACGGCACGATGATTGTCGCCTTGGCGCTCGGCAGCTTGTCGGCGATCGCCTTCAGCTTGTCGGCGACAGCGATCTCCTTGCCGTTATACCAATAGCCGTCTGAGGCGAAGAACAGCTTTGGCTCAATCTGCCCGAACCGGTCGAGGACCCCACGCTCGCCGAAATCCGGCGAGCAGGAGGAGAAGATCGCACCGATCGATGAAGCGGCCAGCATCACCGCCGCTGCTTCAGGCATGTTCGGCAGCATCGCTGCGACGCGGTCGCCGACGCCGACACCGGCATCACGCATGGCCTGCTGCAGACGCGACACGAGCGCGTTGAGGTCGTCGAAGCTGAGCCGGCGCTCCACCTGGTCCTCGCCGCGGAAGACCATCGCCTCCGCGTCCCCGCTCTCCCGCAGCAGGTTCTCTGCGTAATTGAGCTTGGCATCGGGGAAGAACCGCGTGTCGGGCATGGTGCTGCCCTCGCGCATGCGGCGCGCGCCCTTCTCGCCGATCACGCCGCAGAAATCCCACACCAGATCCCAGAACGCCCCCGGATCGGCCACCGACCAGGCATGCAGCGCGTCATAATCGGCGAAGGGTCTGCCGGCCCGCCGTTCGGCTTCCGCCGTGAAGGCTGTGATCGGCGCGTCTTGAAGGGTCTGGGGGTCTGGCGTCCAGAGCGGGGTCTCAGCCATGGCGGTTCCGGGCAGCTGACGGGATCATAGGTACGACGCAGCATTGCCACAGGCGCGGAAATGCGCCAAGCCGCCCGCCTTGCCATCACCCCAACCACGCTCTATCGCGGGGGCGCATAAAGGGGATTGTCGGCTCAGATGAAGCGCGTAGCGGTCAGTATTGCATTGGTTGCGGTGGCCGTGATCGCGCTGTTCTCGCTGTTCGTGGCGCTCCTGCCGCGCGATGCGGTGAAGGAGGAGATCGGCCAGCAGATCGCCGGCTGGACCGGCCGCGACGTGTCGCTCCTGGGCGAGCCTCAGATCGACATCTTTCCCCCGCTCAGCGTCACGCTGAACGATCTGAAAGTCTCCGGCCCGCCCGACATGGAGGATGCGGACATCATCTCCATGGACCGCCTGACCGGCACGATCCGCCTGGCGCCGTTGATGATCGGACGCGTGGAGGTCGATTCCTTTGTCATCGAACGGCCGGTCATTCGCCTGATCCGAGACGGCGAGGGCCGGCGCAACTGGGCGTTCGATGCCGGTGCGGCAGCGCTGCAGCTGGCTTTTGCCGGCGATGTTCCGCTTGGAATCTTTCACCTCAATGGCGGCACGATCCTGTTTGAGGATCGCGTGAGCGGGGAAAGCGAGCGTTTCGATTCCGTCAACCTCAAGGTCGAGTGGACGAGCGTGCGCACGCCGCTCACCATTGAGGGGTCCGGCATCTGGCGCGGCGAGCAGGTGTCGCTTCGTCTGGATGCCGAAGCGCCGTTCGAATTTCTGAGCGACGCGGTGACGCCCGTTACCGCGCGGGTGGAATCGGCCCCCGTCTCCGTCGTCTTTGCCGGCGAGGCGGAGGACTATCCGCTGCCCAAGCTCAACGGATCGCTGAAGCTGTCGACGTCCTCGCTCCGCCGCCTGGCGAGCTGGCTCGGCAACCCGATCGGCTCTGGCTCGACGCTTGGCCAGGCCAGTCTTTTCGGCAATGCGGAGTTTGATGGCGGCGTCTTGTCCGTGTCCAACGCAGAGCTGACCCTGGACGGCAACAGCGCGTCCGGCGCACTCAAGATCACTGCCAGCGCGCCGCCCGACGTGACGGGAACGCTGGCCTTCGACTCCCTCGATCTCTCGCCCTATTTCGCCGGCCTCTATGCATCGCTTGAGGATTCTGAGGATTGGCGGCGCGTGGCGCTGCCCACGGAATGGTTCCGCGAATTCAGCGCTGACATCAGGCTCTCCGCCGATTCCGTCAAGCTGGGCTCGCTCAGCGCTGGCAGCACTGCCGCCACCGCGTCGCTCAAGGACGCGCGCCTGGAAATCGGCGTAGCGCGCGCCGCCCTTGAGGGTGGCGCTCTTTCGGGCGACCTGGCTGTCACCGGCGGGGATATGCCCGCGGCCGAGGCGCAGCTCCGCGTCAGCGACGTGGACCTTGAGACCGTCGGTCCGGCGATCGGCCTTGTGCCGACGATCAGCGGAACCGGCTCCGCCATTCTCGATATCGCCTCAGCCGGTAGCGATCTGGGATCGTTGCTCGACGGACTGAACGGCACAGCACGCCTGGAGGTGCGGCAAGGGGAGGTGCCGAGCTTCGGCATAGCCGCACTTGCCGCTGAGGCCGGCGTTTCGACCAGTGCTGCGCCGATGGAGCACCTGTCGCCGGTGCCGACGGAGATGGTGTCGGCGGGCCTCAGCTTCTCGCGCGGCGTCGCCGTTCTGGAGCGCGGCCGGCTGACGACGTCGTCCTATGTCGCCGATGCGCAGGGCTGGATCGGGCTTCGCGACGGAACGCTCGGTCTGAACGGAACGCTGAAGGCCGCCGGCGCGGATCCTGAGAGCGACGCGGCAACCGCCTTCGCCGTTGAAGGGACGCTGGACGATCCGCAGCCGCGGCAATTGCTGCTGGCGAACTAACTCAGCGCGCCTCCGCCTGCGGGCTGAACGCCCGCGCCTTGGTGGCGATCGTCGCTGTCAGCACACCGAGCGTGACCAGCGCCACAAGGATGGTGCACACCGCATTGATCTCCGGCGTCACGCCGAGCCGCACCTGGCTGTAGATCTTCATCGGCAGCGTCGTCGCGCCGGGTCCGGTCGTGAAGCTCGCAATCACCAGATCGTCGAGCGACAGCGTGAAGGCGAGCATCCACCCGGCCGCGACCGCAGGGAAGATGTTGGGCAGTGTCACTTGAACGAATGCTCTGAGCGGCGTCGCGCCGAGATCGAGCGCTGCTTCTTCCAGCGACCGGTCGAACGTGACGAGGCGCGACTGCACGACCACCGCCACGAAGCACATCGAAAAGCTGATATGCGCGATCGTCACGGTCCAAAAGCCGCGATCGAAATCAACGGCGACGAAAAGCAGCAGCAGCGACAGGCCCGTTATCACCTCCGGCATGACGAGCGGCGCCATGATCATGCCGGTGAACAAGGTTCGTCCGAAGAAGCGCCCGCGCCGGACAAGCGCCACCGCACCCATCGTGCCAAGCACGGTAGCGATCGTGGCGGAGACGAGCCCGACGCGGAGCGTCACCCATGCCGCGTCGAGGATCGCCTCGTTCTCAAGCAGCGACGCGTACCACTTTGTCGAGAAGCCGCCCCACACCGTCACCAGCCGCGAAGCATTGAACGAGTAGATGACGAGAAGCACGATCGGCAGATAAAGGAACGCGAAGCCGAGCACGATTGAAACGAGATTGAAGGCGGTGAAGCGGCGCATCATCGCGTCTCCCGCATGCGCGCCTGAGCGTTCTGGAAGATGACGATCGGCACGACGAGCAGCGCCAGAAGCACGATGGCGACGGCGCTCGCCACCGGCCAGTCGCGATTGAAGAAGAACTCGTTCCACAAGGTGCGGCCGATCATCAGCGTCTCAGAGCCGCCGAGAAGATCGGGGATGACGAATTCGCCCACCGCCGGGATGAAGACGAGAAGCGCACCGGCGAACACGCCGGGGAGCGACAGCGGGAAGGTCACCTGCCAGAACGTCTTGAGCGGTGTCGATCCGAGATCGGCGGCCGCCTCCAGGAGCGTCTCATCCATCCGCTCCAGCGATGCGTAGAGCGGCAGAACCATGAAGGGCAGGTACGAATAGACGATGCCGATATAGACGGCGATATTGGTGTTGATGATCGTCAGCGGCTGGTCGATCACGCCGACGAAGAAGAGGAACTGGTTGAGCAGGCCTTCCGGTTTCAAGATGCCGATCCAGGCATAGACGCGGATCAGGAACGACGTCCAGAACGGCAGGATCACCATCATCAAGAGGATCGGGCGCAGCCCGCGCGGCGCGCGCGCCATGCCGTAGGCGATCGGATAGCCGATCAGAAAGGCCAGGATGGTGGAGACAAAGGCGATCCAAAGGCTCGACCCGTAGGCCTTGATGTAGAGCGCGTCCTCGGCGAGCCAGGTGTAGTTCGCAAACGAGAGCGCGCCGATCTTGACCCAGATGTCGGCGAGGCTCTCAAAGACCGGCGCGTAGGGCGGGACGGCGAGCGTCGGCTCCGACAGCGATATCTTGAAGACGATAAGGAACGGCGCGAGGAAGAAGATGATGAGCCAGGCGTACGGAATCCACGTTGCGATACGCGGTCCCAGCGTTTTGCGCTCCCCCATGCCCGTCTCCTCAACCCAAACAGGCCTCAATCCAACAGGACCACACCGGCATCGGCCGACCAGGAGAGCCAGACCCGGTCCTCCCAGGTGATCGGCTGCTCAACGATGCGCGCGGCGTTCATCGCGCTGGCGCGCACGATGCGGCCGGAATCGAGCCGCACATTGAACAGCGTCATGTCGCCGAAATAGGCGATGTCCCAAACCTCTCCCGCGACGGCATTGATGCCGGCATCGGCCGGCGCGGCGTGCGAGATGCGCACCTTCTCCGGCCGCACGGCGAACCACACCGTCTGGCCCTTGGCCGCGGCGATATCTGCGTCGCAGGCCACATCGAAGCCGTCCGTCGTGGCCAGATGAATGCGCTCCGGCGTGACGTTGTCGACCTCGGCCTCGAAGATGTTCACCGAGCCGATGAAGTCAGCGACATAGCGCGACTTTGGCCGCTCATAGATTTCCGCCGGTGAGGCAACCTGCACGATCCTGCCATGGTCCATCACCGAGATGCGGTCGGCCATGGTCATCGCCTCCTCCTGGTCGTGGGTGACGATCACGAAGGTCAGGCCGAGCGTTTCTTGCAGGTTGATCAGCTCAAACTGCGTCTCTTCGCGCAGCTTCTTGTCGAGCGCGCCGAGCGGCTCGTCGAGCAGGAGCACCTTGGGCCGCTTGGCGATAGCGCGCGCCAGCGCCACGCGCTGCCTCTGCCCGCCGGAAAGCTGGTCGGGCTTGCGCCTGGCGAAGGCCTCCATCTTGACCAGCTTGAGCACGTCGGCGACGCGGTCGCCGATCTCGCTCTTCGGCAGCTTGTCCTGCTTCAGGCCGAAGGCGACATTCGCCTCAACGCTCATATGCGGGAAGAGCGCGTAGGACTGGAACATCATATTGACCGGCCGCCGGTGCGGCGGCACGCCGGCAAGCGGCTTGTCCTCTAAGAGGATGTCGCCTTCGCTCGGCGTCTCAAAGCCCGCCAGCATTCTGAGGAGCGTGGTCTTGCCGCAGCCCGATGGCCCAAGCAGAGCGTGGAACTCCCTTTCGAAGATTTCGAGCGTCTGGTTGTCGACGGCGACGAACTGGCCGAAGCGCTTGGTCACGCCCCGGAACGTGATGAAAGGCTTGGCCGCCGGGTCAGCCCAGGGCTGAAAGGAGCGGCGTACGGCGCCGAGCGCGGCCTTCATCGGAATGCACCCGATCCAGGCGGGAGACTAGTCAACGCCGCGCCGACCGCTTTGCTGCCTGCAACGATGGAACGGCCCCGCCTATTGGCCCGTCTTCACCTCCGTCCAGACCCGCGTGATGGTGCGTTGTGCCCGCGGCGGGCTGATCGAAGTCGTGTAGAGCTTCGCCACGATGTCGTCGTCGGGATAGATCGCCGGATCGGTCAGGACCTCCTCGTCGAGCATCGGCTGCGATGCCTTGCTGCCATTGGCGTAGTAGACGTAGTTGGAGTTGCGCGCGGCGATGTCGGGGCGCAGCATGAAGTTGATGAAGGCGTGCGCGTTGTCGGCATGCGGCGCGTCGGCGGGCACAGCAAAACTGTCCAGCCAGATCATCGCGCCTTCCTTGGGAATGGAATATTCGACCGTGACATTGTTCTCTGCCTCCGCCGCGCGGTCGCGCGCCTGCAAGACGTCGCCGGAATAGCCCACCGCCAGGCAGATATCGCCGTTGGCGAGGCCGTTGATGTATTCCGACGAATGGAATTTCTGCACATGCGGGCGGATCGACTTGAGAAGCTCGCCGGCCTGGCGGATTTCGTCGGAATCCTTGGAATTGGGATTGAGCCCCAGATAGTGCAGCGCGGCGGGGATCATGTCGTCGGGCGCGTCGAGCAGATGCACGCCGCAATCGGCGAACTTGGCGATGATCTCCGGATCGAAGATCAGGTCCCAGGAATCGACCGGCGCGCCGGGCATGCGCTCTTCGATCTTGCCGACATTGTAGCCGATCCCGGTCGTGCCCCACATGTAATTGGTGGAATATTGCGTGTCCGGATCGTAAGCCCCGAGCTCCTGCCGGATTTCCTCCCATTGATGCTTGAGATTGGGGAGCTTGGATTCGTCGAGTTTCTGCAGGACCTCCGCTTTGATCAGCCGCTGCAGATTGCGGTCCGTCGGCACGATGACGTCGTAGCCTGAGCTGCCGGCGAGCAGCTTCGCCTCCATCATCTCCATCGTGTCATAGACGTCGTAGACGACCTTGATGCCGGTCTCTGCCGTGAAGTCGTCGAGCACGCCTTCGCCGATATAGTCCGACCAGTTGAAGACGTTGACGACTTGATCCTGCGCTGCTGCATTGAGCGGCAGAAATGAGATGGCCGCGGCCGCCAGAAGCCTTGCTGTGATCGCCTGCACGCTCGATCCTCCTGATCCCGTGGGTTCCGCCCAAGACTGGCCGAAAATCTTAGAGCATGATCCCGAAAAGTGGGAACCGGTTTTCGGATAAGATCATGCTTCAGCCAAGACTCATGATCTATAAAGGGGAAACCGGTTCTCCGATAAGACAGTGCTCCATCAAAGAGATCGAACGCTGGAGCAGCACGGCTTCAACCGGCGAGTTCGTAATCCGCCGGCCCGATCGCGTGGTCGAGATAGCTCGTGGTCTGCGTCACCGGCGGCTGCAGGCGATAGGCGCAGTCGCTACGATCGCACAATCGGCATGTCACCCCGATCGGCCGCACGTCGCTATTGCGCATCCGCGCGCCCTCCGCCTTGCGCCAGCCAATGAGGGCCAGCCGCCGCGGCGCCGGAAGACCGGGATCGGCTGGGCCGTCCTCCGCAAGCGCCACGCAGTGAAAACAATTGTCGTCGGCAAGCACCAGCTCTGAGGAGACCGGCCGGCCGGGCGTCAGCCCGTCAAACACCGGCAGCCTGGCGCAAAAGGGTGCGAACCGCGGAAACGGGAAGCCTGCGCCGGGCACGCGCGCAAGCACGCTGCCTGATGCGTCGAGCACGATCGCGAAAGCCGGGAGGACGCCCTCTACGCCGCCGGCGCCAAGTGTCGCCAGTCGCGCCATGATCCGCGACGGCTTGAGCGTGAAGTGCTGCGACAACCGCATGATGTCGGGCTCAGCCTCCCCGGCCACCGTCGCGGCGAGCGCCCGTCGCGGCGCCAGGATCGCCTCTGCCAGGCGCCGCGCGAAACCGGCTCGACAGATACGCATGGCTTCCGGGTCTTTGAGGTCCGCCTCTTTCGTGAGGCGCTCGATCAGGGACGCATGGCCGAGAAGGACGATCTGTCGTGCCAGGAGAAAGGGCCGCTCAATGAGCGGCACGCGCTCCGACATGAACAGACGCAGCGAGTGTCGATCGTAGCGCAGCTGCTCCACCGGCATGACATGCGCCGGCAGAATTCTGAGATCGACACGGAACCGCTCTTGAAGATGTGCCTTCAGCGCGTCGGCGGGATCATCATGCGGCGCGAGCGCGTCGGCGAGGCCTTCCGCCGTTTCCTCAATCGACGGGAACCACGGGCCGTGCTCCTCAAAGTAAGAAGCGGCCTGATGGAGCGGATCGCGGAGCGCTGTTTCCGCCGGCGCCGCTCCTTGGCTCGCGATGGATTGCGACAATTCCGAAAGCCGCTCCAGCGCTTCGCGATAGGCTTCAAACAGCCGCATCATGCCGTGCGCGGCGTTGGGCGCGGCGTCAGCGAAGTCGGAAAGCTCACTCGGCGAGGCGACCTCGCCAAGAAGCAGCGGATCGGAAAACACTTCCCTGAGCGCCTCCACGGTGCCGGCGCTGTCGGCGTCGGAGAGTTCCGTGACGTCGATGCTGTAGGCCGCCGACAGCTTCAGAAGCACCTGCACTGTGAGCGGGCGCTGATCGCGCTCAATCAGGTTCAGATAGCTGGGCGACACGCCGATCTCGTTCGCCATCTGCGTCTGGCTGAGGCCGAGCCGCTGTCGCAGCCGTTTCAGCCGTCCGCCCGCAAAGATCTTTCGCTCAGCCATGGCCGATCCTGTCTATGACAGAATTTACAACTTAACTGCCGCAATTTGCAACCCTATACAAAATTACCGCTTTTGTGCACTGCGAACGCGCTAAAGGCTCGACTTTTTGCGCTGCAATGTAAAGAACAGTAACAGGACATCTTTTGAGGATCGACATGACGACGATGGAGGATCTGGTTCCCGGCTCACCGCTTGGGCGCTTTGACGGCATTGAGCGGCCATATGGGCCGGAGGACGTTCTCAGGCTGCGCGGCACACTGCACGTGCGTCAAACCTTGGCGGAGCACGGCGCGCTGCGGCTGTGGCGGCTTCTTGAGGAGGAGGACTACGTCAACAGCCTTGGCGCGGTCACCGGTAACCAGGCCATGCAGATGGTGCGCGCCGGGCTGAAGGCGATCTACCTTTCCGGCTGGCAAGTCGCCGCCGACGCCAACACCGCTGGCGCCATGTATCCCGACCAGTCGCTCTATCCGGCAAATTCCGGTCCCGAGCTGGTGCGCAAGATCAACCGGGCCCTACAGCGCGCCGACCAGATCGAGGCCCTGGAGGGCCGGCATTCGGTGGAGACGTGGTTCGCCCCCATCGTTGCCGACGCCGAAGCCGGTTTCGGCGGCCCGCTCAACGCCTTTGAGCTCATGA
>JANQKG010000033.1 GCA_028281235.1 Afifellaceae bacterium
CGAAAGATGATCGTCCAGCTCAACGCCATCATCAGAGATCAGCAACCATACAAACTAAACGAGACATAAACACAGTTGCTGAGCTTGTCGAAGGATGGCGTGACGAACGCAAACGCATGGAGCATTCACCACCGATGAAGGTCTTCGCGCAACTCGACGATACGATTCGGTTGAACGAAGAGGAGTCGCTGCTGCTCGACAGCGTGCGAACATTGGCGCGCGAGAAGATCGCGCCGCGCGCGGAAGGACATGACCGCGACGGCAGCTTTCCGTGGGACAACGTGTCGGACATCAACGCGCTGGGCCTGAACGCCATGTTCATCCCGGAAGCCTATGGCGGCGCGGGTTTGTCCTATTGCGTGTATCTCGCCTGCGTCCGGGAAATCTCCAAGGCTTGCGCGTCGACCGGCGTGATCTGGGCAACCAACTTCCACGCCATGAAGCCGGTGATCGATCTCGGCAGCGAGGCCTTGCGGCGGAAGTTCCTGCCGCGTATGACGGAGGGCGCGCTCGCCTCGCTCTGCATCACCGAGCCGAATGCCGGATCGGACGCGACCGGCATGCAGACCAGGTTCACGCCGGACGGCGACGCCATCGTCGTCAGCGGCGGCAAGACCTTCATCACCAACGGCGGTGCCTCGGATTTCTATCTCGTCTTCGGCAAATGGAGCGAGATCGACGATCCGCGCGGCGCGATCACCGCGCTGATCATCGAGAAGGACACGCCGGGTTTCAGCGCGACGACGCCGGAAGACAAGATGGGGCTGCGGGCTTCGTCGACGTCGGGTCTGGTGTTCGACGATTGCCGGGTGCCGATGGAAAACCTGCTCGGCAAACCGGGCGACGGGTTGCCGATCCTGTTGGCGTCGCTCAACAAGTCCCGCCCCAGCGTCGCGGCCCACGCACTCGGAATCGCCCGGGCGGCCTTCGAGGACGGCGTCGCCTATATCAACCAGCGCAGCCAGTCCGGCCGACGCATCGTCGAGTTCCAGGGCATCCAATTCATGCTGGCGGACATGGCGACCGACCTCGCGATGTGTGAGAACTGGCTCTGGCATGTAGGCCGGTTGGTCGACGGCGGCGCGGAGGATTTCGGGGTCGAGGCGTCGATGCTGAAGATGCGCGCCTCGGACCTCGCGATGCGGATCGCGACCGACGCGGTGCAGTTCCATGGCGGCTACGGCTACATCAAGGAATACCGGGTCGAACGCCTGATGCGGGACGCCAAGGTCACGCAAATCTGGGAAGGCACGAACCAGGTCCACCGGCAGCTCATCGGCCGCAGCTTCCTCGAAAAATAGCAACAAGACGGATTCCCATGGCGACCTTCAAGACGCTTCCGGACACGGAAAACACCTTTCATGAACTGCTTGGCTACACTTTCCGCGAATGGCGCGACGGCTATGTCGAGTTGGAATTGCAGGTCCAGCGGCAGCACCGGAACCGGCAAGGCTGGATTCACGGCGGCGTGCTTCTCAGCCTGCTCGACATCGCCAGCACCTTCGCCGGCAACCACAGCGAGGCGGGACCGACCGCTACCGTGACGGTGAACATGTCCTGCAACTTCATCGCCGGCACCCAGGAAAACATCATCCGCACCGAGGGCCGGCTCCTCCGGAAGGGCCGCTCCACCTTCTTCACGGAGAACAAGGTGTTCGAAGACGCGAGCGGCAAAATCTTGGCGACCGCGCAAGGCGTCCATAAAATCCTTTGAACCTTGTGCCCGTTTAACGGAGTCACAAGCACCAATGCACTCACCCAGATCACGAAACCTCATCCTGAGCCTGTCGAAGGATGGATTGGTGCCGACTTTGGCGAAGCTTCGACAGGCTCAGCATGAGGCGAGATGAAGAGCCCAAGTGCGCACCGAATTGACAAGCAACCGGCAAATAGAACACGAAACCTGATCCTGAGCCTGTTGAAGGATGGAGCGGTGCCGACTTTGGCAATGCTTCGACAGGCTCAGCATGAGGCGGGATGAAGAGCCCAAGTGCGCACCGAATTGACAAGCAACCGGCAAATAGAACACGAAACCTCATCCTTGTCTGTCGAGATTGTGTGATTGTAGGAATGTGCACAGGCGGGAGACCGTCTCATCCTGGGTCTTTTGAAGACCGTGGCTCAGCTTGG
>JANQKG010000025.1 GCA_028281235.1 Afifellaceae bacterium
CTTTGCTGGAGCATGATCTTATCCGACCTTGCTTCGCCCGCCGAAGCGCGCTTCGCGAAGGCGGGAAACCGGTCTCCACTTTTCGGGATCATGCTCTAGCGCATCCTCCGCGCGCGGAGCCTTGCGCGCATTCGCCGCTTGCGCTTATATCCGCGCGGCCGTGGCAACACGGCGACCCCCATAAAGAGGGCGCGTAGCTCAGCGGGAGAGCACTACGTTGACATCGTAGGGGTCACTGGTTCAATCCCAGTCGCGCCCACCATTCTTTTTGCTGCATGATCCCGGCGGTTTCAGCAGCGTTCGTGCTGAGTTGATACCAATCAATTTGGCCTCGACGCACTCCCCTAAAGTGGCAAGACGCTGAACAGGGGAACGGCCATGGCGATGCTGCGAGTCGGTGATCTGATGAGCGAATCACCAGAGGTGGTGTCGCCAGACGCCCCTCTTCATCAGGTCTTGCTGAAGATGAACCGGGCCGGATATCGACATCTCCCGGTCGTTGATGATGGTCAATTGGTGGGCATTGTCACGGATCGCGACGTCCGTCTGGCTGTCAACTCTCCGGTTCTCGGCGAGGCGGTCGAGACCGCGCGCGAAGACGTCTTGGATGGAATCCAGGTCATCGACTGCATGACCCCGAATCCGCAATGCGTGACGTCAGACACGCCGGCTCATGAAGCAGCCGACCTTCTCTGTCTCAACAAGTTTGGCGCCATGCCGGTTGTAGATGACCAAAAACTCGTTGGCATAATCAGCTACATCGATTTCCTTCGGCACTACGCCGCTCAACGCTGATTGTGTAGGATCTTGCGGCTGTACTGATTTATGCCGATCACGGGCGCTCGGCCTGCCAGCCGCCGCCATTTGCGGTCGACACGACAACCTCGTCACCGGGATCGACCTTAAGGCCTGAGACAAAGGCGTGGTCCTCGCGTGCGCCGGCGGCGCGCACGATCGCGATGCCGTTCGTCCCGCCGTCGCCGCCGCCGTCCAGGCCCCAGACGGGCTGCTTGTTGCGGCTGTAGCCGGCGGAAAGCACAGCGTGTCCGCGCGGCCGATAGCTGATCTCCAGGCCCTTGCCGCCGGCATGCAGGCCACGGCCTTCGTCTGTCTCGTTCAGGCGCTTGTAGCCGACATCGATGCCGTAGCGCGCTTCGCAGATCTCCACCGGGCAGTTGAAGGTCTCGCCGTGGCTTGCGGAATACATGGCGTCGAGGCCGTCGCGCTTCGACGTTGCGCCCCAGCCGCCCATCTGCGGCTCCACCATTGTGTAGCGGCGGCCGGTGTCGGGGTGACGGCCGGCGATCACCGTGCCGCAGATGGAGGCGAAGTGGCCGGCGGGCAGGCGTTCAGGCATGGCGCGCGCCATGCACTGCCACAGCATGTCGTAAAGCCTGATGCGGGTCTCAAAGTAATAGCCGTGCGGTGCGGTTCCGGTGGCGTGGAAGATCGTGCCGGGCTCGGTGATCACGTGAAGCGGGCGGAACGAGCCGGCATTGGCGAACAAGGTCGGATCGGTGAGCGCCTTGAAGATCATCTGCGAGGAGATGACGGCGCCGTCGCGACTGGTGTTGTAGGGCGCGTTGCGCTGGAGCGGATTGTCCCTGAGGTCGACAATGAAGCGGTGGCGGGTCACGCTGATCGTGGCGCGCCACAGGGCGCCGTCATCCTGTTCCTCTTCAATGGCGTAGGTGCCTTCAGGGAGCGAGGAAAGGCCGGCCAGACCGCGTTGCTCACCTTCTTCGAACAGCGCCGACAGCGCCGCCTGATAGGCCGGCGCCCCGTAAGTATCCACAAGCTGGCGGATGCGCGCTTCCGCCTTGCGTGAGGCGGCAACCTGCGCCCAAAGATCGCCGTTCACGAAATCAGGCAGCCGCGAATTGACCGCGATGATATCAAACACGGAGCGCACCGGTTCGCCGCATTCAAACAGCTTGATCGCTGGCAGGCGCAGGCCTTCCTGAAAAATCTCGCTGACATCGACGGCCATGGAGCCGGGCGTCTTGCCGCCGACATCGTTCCAATGCGCGATGGAGGCGGTCCAGGCGACGAGGCCGCCGCCGGCGAACACCGGCTGTGCGATCACCACGTCGTTGAGATGCGTGACGCCGCCGAAATAGGGGTCGTTGGTGACGAACATGTCGCCAGGCCGGATGGCATCGGCGCCGTTCAGCTCAATGATGCGTTTGACCGCCTTGTCGAGCACGCCGACAAAGGTCGGGATGCCGGCGCCGGAGGAGACGAGATTGCCTTCCCCATCGGTGATGCCGGTGCCGACATCCAGCACCTCATAGATGATCGGACTCATCGCGGTCTTCTTGAGAACCGCGAACATCTCGTCGGCGGCAGCGATCAGGCTCGCCTGAATGACGGAGATCGTAAACGTGTCGAAATCGTCTTGCGGCACGGATGGTCTCAGCCATCGGCAATATGAAGCGCGCGCGGCAACTCCGAAAAGATCTCCGGGCCGTCGGCGCGCAGGATGACGATCTCCTCCAGCCGGAGGCCGAAGCGTCCCGGCAGGTAGATGCCCGGTTCGATGGAGAACACCATGCCCTCGTCGAGCAGAGTCTCAGACGTTGCGGTAATGTAGGGCGGCTCGTGCACTTCAATGCCGAGGCCGTGGCCGGTGCGGTGCACGAAATACTCGCCGTAGCCGGCCTCTGTGATGAGGTCGCGGGCGGCAGCGTCGATTGTCCTTGCTTCGACGCCGGGCTTCGCCGCGGCGAGCCCCGCCTGGACGGCGGCTTCGACAATGGCGTGAACTTCGGCGTAGCCCTCCGGCGCGTGGCCAAGTGCTGCCATTCTCGTCATGTCGGAGGGGAAGCCGTCCTTGCGGCCACCGATGTCGATGACGATCGCGTCGCCGACTTCAAGCTTGCGTTCGCCGGTCGCGTGATGCGGAAACGCGCCATTGGGCCCGGAGCCGACGATCGTAAATTGCGGCTGCGCGCCTTCGCTCGCGAAATGCGCGCGGATAGCCGCCGCGACTTCAAGCTCCGTCACGCCGGGCTTCAGCGCGGCGAAGCCGGCTTGCATGGCGCGGTCGTTGATAAGCGCATTTTCTTTCAGGTGCCGGTATTCGGTGTCGTCCTTGCGCATGCGCAGCGCGCCGATTGTGTCCTCCGTGAAGCTCCGCCGGGCGTTGGGCAGGTTGTCGAGCAGGAGCAGAGCGAAATCGGCGCGCATCGTCTCGTCGATGGCGACGGAGCGGGCGCGATCCGCATCCGTGGCGGCAAGTGCAGCGTTCAGCGCATCCACCGGTCCGTCCGCATCGGCCCATTCGTGGAAGGCGATGTCGGTTCTTTCGCGCGACCCTTCGGCGTTGAGCGCCGGCATGAGGAACGCTTCTTTTTCCGGCCCGACGAGCAGCAGGCAGGGGCGCTCATCGGGGTGCGGATGGAAGCCAAGCAGCCAGTCGACATGCGGGCCGGGGCCGAGCGCGACGAGGCCGGTGCCGGTATCGCGCATCTTTGCGCGCAGTTTTTCCAGACGGTCCATGATCCTCTCCGCTAGACCCCGGTTTCCACCACCACCTTGCCGTGGCTGGTCCTTGTGCCCCTCAAATAACGCCATGCGTCTTTGTAACCTTCCATCGGATACACGCGGTCCACGTTCGGCTTGAGCTGGCCCTCGGCGATGGCCTTGTAGACATAGGCCTTGCCTCGTTCATTCGCCGCATCGTCCTCCACGTAATTGAAGATCGAATAGGTGTGGAACCAGAGGCTTCGCTGGATCATGGGCAGGAAGGGGGGAACGGCATATTGCCCGGTCAAGCCGCCATAGAGGAACAGGATGCCTCCCTTGGCCATGGCATTGGCGTATCGGTCCATGAAGTCTGAGCCGACCGGGTCGAACGAGGCATGCACGCCCACACCATCGGTCACGTCGCGCAGAAAGCCCTCGATGTCGCCGCCGTCATCGACAAAGACATGATCGGCGCCGCTGTCCAGCAGGTACTGCCTGTTCGCCTCCGACCGAGTCGTGGCGATCAGCGTCGCGCCGCAGAGCCGCCCGATATTGAGCGCCGCGTTCCCGGACGTGCTGGTGCCGGCGGGAACGAGAATGTTCTTGCCGGGCGCCGCCTTTGCCAGCTCCACGATCGGGAAGTAGGCGGTCATGAACTGTATCCAGATGGACGCAGCCTCAGTCTTCGTCAGGCCGTCCGGCGCCTTGGTGATGTAGGCCTGGTCAATGAGCATCGTGTCGGCGCTTGTGCCGCGCCGATCGTAGAAATAGGGCAAGGTGCAATAACGCTCGCCGATCTCGATCCCCTCGACCTTTTCGCCGACGGCTTCCACGATGCCGGCAGCCTCGCAGCCGATGCGCGCAGGGAAGGCGGAGAAGCTGAAGGAATAGCGATCATTCATCAGATCCTCGTCGCCCCAATTGAGCGCAAAGGCCTCCACCCTCAAGCGCACATCGGTCGGGCCGGGCTCCTCCACGGCGCACTCGACCAACTCCAGTCCCTCATATCCGCCATAGGCGTTGATCACCCATTCTCTGGCCACGGCACCCTGTCCTTTCTTCTCGTCGTTGGCGTTGTCGGCGGCTTTGCCGAGCGAAACGCGTAAGCACGGCGCAGCGTCAGGCCGCCAGTGATGTTGCGCCGGGCTCCGCCTCAACGACGATGCGGTTGCCGAACGCCTCGCCGTCGTCGAAGCCGCCAAAGCGGGCGATTTCCTCTTCCGAAGGCGCTTCGCACGACCATTTGCGGCTCGGCACCCAGCCGCATTGGCGCTTGAGGATGGCGGCATATTCGGCCCGCTTCAGCGCGGCGACCGAGGGGTCGATCACCGGCACGCCCAGCGTTTCGGAGAGCTGGTTATAGAAGCCGACCTCCAGCGTGCAGCCGAGGATCAGCGCTTCGGCGTAGTCCTCTTCCACAGCCTTTCGCCCGGCTTCAGTCAGCCGCCGATTGGTTTCAGCGTGGTCGCGCTGGAAATCGTTCACGCCGAGCTCGACATGGTAGAAGCCGGCCAGCCGGTCGCGGTGGCCGTGCTCGTGCACGGTCGCCTGCATCTGGTTGACCCATTTGCGCCGGCCGACGATTACGCCGAAACGGTTGGCGAGGCTGGCGGCGATCTCGCAGGACGCCACGCAGGGCGCCGTGACGATCATGTCGCCGGAAATCTCGCGCGCGTCGTGCAGCGCGGTGTCATAGAAGCAACCGATCGCAAGGCCGTCGAAGCCTTCGCGCGCGGCCGCCCTGACGGCGCGGATGATGCCGCGGGTGACGATCGCTTCATACGAACGGAACTCGATATGGGTGAAGGCGCCATCGTCCTTGGGCTGAGACGTCACGTGCACTTCGGTGCCGGGCAGTTTGTGGTCAGCGGCCATCTTGGCGAAGATGCCGTCGGCGTCGCTGTACCCCAGCGGGTTCAGATACATGATTTTCAACGGTGCGTTCATGTCATCCTCCTTATGAATGGGCCGGGATGTGTCGACGGTCAGGCCGGACCGTAGACCTTCTCGGCGCGCTCCTTGGTGATCAGTCCGTTCTTGATGTCGTCGCGCACGGCGTCGCGGTCGCGCTCCTTGGGATCGCCCTGTCCGCCGCCATTGCCGGTGACGACACGGATGACGTCATCGACATGCGTGACCTTGCCGGAGATGAAGGCGAACGTCTCCGGCTCGCCGTCCTTGGGGCGGAACTCGACGTAATTGGGTGAACCATCGGCGCCGCCGTCCACGCCCCAGGCCGGAAATTTCGACCGCGTGTAGCCGACGGTGAGGAAGCCATTGTCGGTGCGGATGCGGTAATCCATGACGATGCCGCGCCCGCCGGTGTGCTTGCCTTCACCGCCGGGCTCCATGTTGAGCTCCATGCGGTCGACGTAAAGACCGTTGCGGGCCTCGTTGATCTCGGCAGGGCAGTTGAAGGTCTCGCCGTGGAAACCGCAGAACATGGCGGAATTGCCGTCGCGGACGCGACTGGCGCCCCAGCCGCCGAGCTGCGGCTCGATGATGGTATATTGCCGGCCGGTATCGGGGTGGATGCCGCCGATGAACGTGCCGCACACGGATGCGAAATGGCCGGCGGCGAGGCGGTCGGGCATGTGCGGGGCGAGGCAGCGCCACATGATGTCGTAAACGCGCAGCTCGATCTCGTAATAGAAGCCGATCGGCGCCGGCTCCTTGGCGTGGAACACGGAGCCCTCGCGGGTCAGAAGATTGATGGGGCGGAACGAGCCGCCATTGGCCGGCGAGTAGGGGTCTGTCAGCGACTTGAAGATCATCTGCGCCGCGACCATCACGCCGTCGCGGCTGGTGTTGACCGGATTGTCTGCCTGATCAGGATTGTCGCGCAGGTCGACCGTGAACTCATCGTCGGCGATCGTGATCTTGACGTTGAAGATGCGGCCGTCGTCCTGCTCCTCCGACAGATCGAACGTGCCCTTGGGGAGGCCGGACAGCGCCTTCAGCGACGCCTCTTCGCCGTAATCCATGAAGGCGACCATGTCGTTCTCGAAGGTGGCGACGCCGTACTTCTCCGCCAGCTCGCGCAGACGCCGATCGCCGACGCGCACTGACGCGATCGCTGCCCAGACATCGCCCTCGAGCACGTCCGGCATGCGCGAATTGACCTTGATGATCTCCATCACCGGCTTGATCGGCTCGCCCTTGGAGATGATCTTGATTGCGGGCAGGCGCAGGCCTTCCTGAAAGATCTCGGTGGCCTCGCCGGTGAGAGAGCCGGGGGCCATACCGCCAACGTCGGAATTGTGCGCGATATTGGCAGTCCAGGCGATGATGCGGCCGCCGGCGAAGACCGGCATGGCGACGACGATGTCATTCAGATGCGTGACGCCGCCATAATAGGGGTCGTTGGTGGCGAAGACGTCGCCCGGCTCAATGTCGCCGGGCTGGTCGAACTTGGCGATGATCACCTTCACCGCCTTGTCGAGCACGCCGATGAAGGCGGGGATGCCGGCGCCCGACGAGGCGAGTTCGCCTTTGGCGTCCATGATGCCGGTGCCCATGTCGAGCACCTCGTAGATGATGGAGCTCATGGCGGTCTTCTTCATCGCCGCGAACATCTCGTCGGCCGCCGCCTGCAGCGAGTTCTGGATGATTTCCAGCGTGATCGGGTCGTTGGAGATTGCGCTCATGGGTCCGATCCTCAATTCGCCATATCGATATGGATGTTGCCGTAACCGTCCAGTTCGGCGCGGTTGCCGGGATGCAGAACGACGGTCATGCCCGGGTCCTCAACGATGGCCGGGCCGTTCAGCACCATGCCCGGCTTCAGCTTGGTGCCGTCGTAGATGTCGGCTTCGTGGATGCCTTCAAGCGCATAATCGACCGCGCGCTTTCCCTTCAGCGCTGGCGCGGGGTCGGCCTCGCCGCGCGGCTCTTCGCTCATGGTGAGCTTGCCGATTTCGGCGGAGGCGATGAGGTGAATGCCCACCATCTCAACCGGCGCGTCGAGCCGGTAGGTGTATTCGCGCTCGTAGGTGTCGTGGAAATCGGCCTCGATCTTGGCGAGGTTTTCCGCGGTAACGGCGCCGTCGAGCAGGACCTCGGTGGTGTGCTCCTGGTTCTGATACCGAAACTTGCCGAAGCGCACGAATTTGACCCGCTCCGGCTCAACGCCTTCATCGCCGAATTGCTGCCGTGCGACAGCTTCGGTGTCGGCGAAGGTCTGCTCGATGGTCGCTTCTGAGCCCTTTTGCAGATCGACCAGCCTGGTGACGAAGTAGTCGCGCCGTAGGTCCGACATCATCATCCCCCAGGCGGAGAAGACCGGCGCACCGGCGGGCACGACCACCTTCTTGACGCCAAGCTCCGCGGCGAGCGCCATGGCGTGCATCGCGCCGCCGCCGCCAAAGGCGACGAGCACGAAGTCACGCGGGTCGAAGCCGCGATTGAGCGACACCAGCTTCAGCGCGTTGACCATGTTGTTGTTGGCAATGCGGATGATGCCGCGCGCCGCCTCGTCGGCGTCG
The DNA here is from genome assembly GCA_028281235.1 of Afifellaceae bacterium. GTDB lineage: Bacteria > Pseudomonadota > Alphaproteobacteria > Rhizobiales > Afifellaceae > DASWJZ01. The sequence goes on from JANQKG010000025.1 coordinate 7,953, forward strand.
ACGCCGAGTTTTTCGCCGACATTCTTGATTGCGGTCTCTGCGGCTGCCATATCGGCGTCGATCTCGCCGCCGCAGAAATAGTCGCGGTTGATGCGGCCGAGCCATAGATTTGCGTCGGTGGTGGTGGCTTCCGTGCCGCCCTTGCCGTAGGCGGCGGGCCCGGGTAGGGCCCCGGCCGATTGCGGCCCGACATGCAGCTTGCCGAAATCGTCGACCCAGGCGATCGAGCCGCCGCCATTGCCGATCTCCACCAGATCGACGACCGGCACCATGATCGGGTAGCCGGCGGAGGTGCGATCGCGCTCAATCCAGTAATCCGTCATGATGCGGACCTGGCCGTTCTCAATCAGCGAGCATTTTGCTGTGGTGCCGCCGATATCAAGCGCCAGCACGTTCGGCTCGCCGATCAGGCGACCGAGTTCCGCGGCACCCCAAAAGCCTGACGCGGGTCCGGATTCCACCATGGTGATGGGAATACGCGCTACCGACTCAAGTGAATCCACGCCGCAATTGGACTGCATGATGTAGGGGCTGCCGGTAAAACCCTTGGCTTTCAGGCCATCATTGAGGCGACGCAGATAGCGCTCCGCCGTCGGCTGCACATAGGCGGAGAGGACGGCGGTGTTGGTGCGCTCATATTCGCGCCACTCGCGGGTGATCTGGTGCGAGGACACGACCGAAGCCTCTGGCCACAACTCGCGCACTCTCGCCAGCGTCGCCTGTTCGTGCGAGGGGTTGGCGTAGGAATGCAGAAAGCAGATCGCGATCGCCTCCACGCCTTCGGACCGAAAGTCATCAAGGATATCCGCCAGCGGTGAAAGATCGAGCGGCGCCATCTCCTCGCCGCGATAGCTCATCCGCCCCGGTAGCTCGCGTCGGAGATAGCGCGGCACGAAGGGTTTGGGCTTCTGGTAGTGCAGATTGAAGAAGTCGGGCCGGTTGCCGCGCGCGATCTCCAGCGTGTCGCGGAAGCCTTGCGTGGTGATCAGTCCGACCGTGCCGCCCTTGCGCTCCGTCAGCGCGTTGATGACGACGGTGGTGCCGTGCGCCAGAAAATCGACGGTCGCCGGGTCGACGCCGCCTTTCTCAAGCACGTTCAGAACGCCGCGCTCGAAGTCGGGTGGTGTGGTGTCGGATTTCGCCGTGACGACCGTCGATCGGCCGTTGTCGGGATCCGTCTCAAAGCAGACCAGATCGGTGAACGTGCCGCCGACATCGGTTGCCACACGTATTGTCTTGCCAGCCACTAGAGGCCTCCCTGGTCGATCGTGTGTTGCAGAAGAAAACAGGCCGCGCCGGGCAGCTTCAACGCCTCCGATGCGGCGATCCGTTCGGCCGTGTAATGCCCGGCCGCGTCAAGGCAGTTGATGGTGCCGAGAAACCGGCCGGCAACGACGATGGGGACATTGATGACGGATTCGCAGCCGAGCGAGCGGATCAGCTCGTAATCGGGAAACACGTCGGCGATCGCTTCGATCGTGTTGGCGGCGAATGTCCGGCCTTCGCCGATGACCTGCCGTGTCCAACCGTTCTCCTCCACCTGCTTGCGGCCGGAGACCGGATAGGCGTCAGGCATGTTGGAGAAGGTGCGGCGAGCCTCGTGCGTTGCCATGTCAAAGGTCATCAACGTGAACAATCTGTGGCCGATGATTGTACGCGAGAGATCGCAGAGCGCCTCGAATGCGGCCTCTGGCTGGCCGTCGGGTGCGGCGAGTGCTGCCGCCATGCCGGAGAGGTTGCCGTCAGCCATGATCGATTCCCGCAAGTTGCTCGCGCAGCCGCACTTCGTCGTTGCCGACGACCGGAACGGCGGAGATGAGGCTGCGCGTATATTCAGCCGAGGGCTCGGCGAAGAGCCGTTCGGGCGTGTCCAACTCCACAAGCTTGCCTTTCTCGAAGACGGCGACGCGGTCGGCGATGTTGCGCACCACCGCTAGATCGTGGGTTATGAAGATGTAGGTCAGGCCGCGTTGCGTGCGCAGCTGCTGCAGCAGCTTCAGGATGCGCGCCTGCACCAGCACGTCGAGTGCGGAGGTCGGCTCATCGAGTACGACGAGCTCCGACTCACAGGCCAGCGCCCGGGCGATGGCGACACGCTGTCGCTGGCCTCCGGAAAGTGCGGCTGGTGAGCGCTTGGCGAAATCGGCGGGGAGGCCGACCTCCTCCAACAGTGCACCAATGCGCTCGCGGCGGTCTGCGGCCGCGCCGATCTTGTGGACGTCGAGCGGAAGGTGAAGCGATGCGCCGATGGAGCGCTTGGGGTTGAGCGAGGAAAGCGGGTTTTGCTGGACGAGTTGGATGGCACGGCGATGCGACAGGTCACGCCTGGCCGGCAATTGCGCCCCGCGATAGGTGAGCGTGCCGTCGGAAGGAGGATAGATGCCGAGCACCATGTTAGCGATGGTGCTTTTCCCCGATCCGGACTCGCCGACGATGGCCAGGCATTCGCCTTCGGCAACGTCGAAGGATACGTCCTGAACGGCTCGGATTTCGTGGCTGCCGAGGCGGAAGGTCTTCGAGACATGGCTGACGGAGAGGAGCGGGCTCATGCGACCGCCTGCCTGTCATGGTCGACCATCGGCTCGGCGAAGGCCTCCGACGCTTCCTCCACATCGGCGACGCCGCCGCCGGTGATCTTCGGCACCGCGGCCATCAAGGCGCGGGTATAGGGGTGGCCGGGATTGCCAAAGAGCGATTGTGTGCGCCCCTTCTCCACGATGCGGCCCTTGTAGATGACGTAGACCCGGTCGGCGAACTCGCGCACGACGCCGAGATTGTGGGAGATGAACAGCACCGACGTTCCGTGCTCGGCGACCAGATCGTGCATCAGCGTCAGCGTTTGCGCCTGCACAGTGACATCGAGCGCAGTGCCGGGCTCATCGGCGATCAGCAGCGACGGTTCGTTGGCGAGCGCCATGGCGATCATCACACGCTGGTTCATGCCGCCAGAGAGCTGGAAGGGATAGGAATCGAGCACGCGGTCCGGCTCGGTGATTGAGACGTCGCGCAGCATCTTGGCGGCCATGGCGCGCGATTCCGCCGCGCCGAGCGAGGGAAGCGCGCGTTTTTGCACTTCATGGAACTGCGTGGCGATGGTGTAGACCGGGTTCAGCGACGAGGTCGGGTCCTGGAAGATCATCGACATCTTCGTGCCGCGCAAATCGTGGCGAGCCGCAGCGGAGAGCGTGCTCAGATCGGTTCCCTCAAAGAGCAACTCGCCGGTCACGCGGGCGCTGCGAAGCTCCTGCAACAGGCCGAGCACGATGCGAGCGGTCACCGATTTGCCGGAGCCGGACTCGCCGACGAGCGCCACCCGCTCGCCGCGCTCAATATGCAGCGAGATGCCGTGCAGCACTTCAACGGTGCCGACATAGCCCTTGAAGGAGAGATAAAGGTCGCGGATGTCGAGGGTGGCGACGCTCATTGATCCGCTCCCAGAATTTCGCGAAGCGCATCGCCGACCAGGTTGAAGCCGAAGACGGCGGCCAGGATAGCGAGCCCCGGAAACACCGTCAGCCACCAGGAATCAGGCAAATATTTCGCGCCGTCGGCGACCATGGAGCCGAGGTCGGGTGTCGGCGGCTGCACGCCGAGGCCAAGGAACGACAAGGAGGACGCGATGATGATGACGAAGCCGAGGTCGAGCGTCATCTTGGTGATGATCGCAGGCACGCAATTGGGCAGGATTTCGCGGAAGATGACGTGGAGCCTGGAGGCCCCGATGACCTCCGCGGCCAGGACATAGCCTTCCTCCTTCTCCGCGCGGGTGATGTTGTAGACGAGGCGCGTATACCAGGGCCACCACATGGCGGTGACGGCCATCATGCCGTTGAGCAATGTCGGTTCCAAAACGCCCATGATGGACATGGCGAGCACCAGAGGCGGGACCGACAGGAAGACATCGGTGAGGCGCATCAGCGCGTATTCCGTCCAGCCGCCGAGATAGCCGGCGACCAGCCCGACCGTAACGCCGATCGGCACGGCGATCGCCAGGACCACGATCCCGAGGATCAGCGAGATTCTGTAGGCGTAGACAATGCGCGAGAACATGTCGCGGCCGACGAGGTCGGTGCCGAAAATGTAGGGCCATTCCGGCGCCTTGTTGAAATTGGCGAAATCGACGACGGCGCCCTTGTGGTCCGGGAACGGCACGATTAAGTCGGCGAAGATCGCCGACAGCACCACGATTGTCACCAGCATGACGCCGAGCAGCGATAGCGGGTTCTGCAGCAATATGGCGATGGTGCGCCTCATGCCGGCCTCTGCGAATGGCGGATGCGTGGATTGATGAAGGCGATCAGGAGGTCGACGATGATGTTCATGATGAGGAACGTCGCCGAGATGATCAGCACCGTGCCGACGATGGCGTTCAGGTCCTTGCGCAGGATGACGGCGACGCCGTAGCGCGACAGGCCGGGCCACGCGAACACAGCCTCCACGAGAAATGCGTTGCCGAGCATGGCCGCGAAATCGAGGCCGATGATGGTGAGCGCCGGGATGAGCGAGGGGCGGAAGGCAAAGCGATTGGCGATGCGGCGGTCGGGAAAGCCATAGGACCTTGCCATTTCGATATAGGGCTTGTCGTAGGTCTCCACCATGTTGGCGCGGGTGAGGCGGGCCGCCTGACCGATGCCCGATACCGCAAGCGCAAAGGCCGGCAGAACGATGTGCCATGCGGCATCGCTGAAGGCGGCGACATTGCCGGCGATGAGCGTGTCGATCAGAAGGAAGCCGGTGACCGCCTCGATGGAATAGATGTCGGAGATGCGTCCGGCGATCGGGAAGATCGGCAGGAAGAACGCGAAGAGCAGCATCAGGATCACGGCCCAGACGAAGCTCGGCGCGGAAACACCGAGCAACGAGACAAGCCGGACCAGATTGTCGGGCCATCGTCCGCGATAGCGCGCGGAGATGATTCCCAGAGGCAGCCCGATGCCGATCATCATGATCCCGGCGGCGAGAACCAGTTCCAGCGTAGCGGGCAGGAACTGGGCGATATCGACGATGACGGGCCGGTTCGTGTAAAGCGACACGCCGAGGTCGCCGCGCAGCAAATCGGCGACGAAGTGGCCGTATTGCACGACAATCGACTGGTCGAGGTGAAGCGCTTGCCGCAGGTTTTCAACCTGCTCCGCCGTGGCGTTCGGCCCGAGCGCGATGCGTGCGGGGTCGCCCGGAATGATCCGGGCAATTGCGAAGATCAGCATGGACACGCCGACCAGCACGATCAGCGACATGCCCAGCCGGTGGGCCAACAGGCGGACGACGGGCGACATGGCTCTCGGTTCTGCCCGATCAGCAGGCCGCCAGAGAAGCGGCCCGCGAGGGAGGCGGTCGTCAGGTGCTTGGTGTTGGCGCCGGACGACCGATGCTCCGGTGTTGCGACCTACTCGGTCATCTCCATCAGCCGGAACGAGAAGCCCATGCCGTCAAGTCCGAAGGCTTTCTCCGGATCGGAGAGGGCGGGCACGCGGACACGGTTGCTCGCTGCGAAGACGGAGTTGCGGTCATAGCCGTAGATTGACGGTGCGATCTCCATCAGCCGGGCGTTGAGCGCGGCGTAGGCCGCCTCGCGGCCCGCATCGTCGGTCGCGGTCTTGCCGGCATCAAGATGCTTATCGACCTCGGCGTCGTTCAGATATTCCGGTGACTGCCAGGTGCCGGCCGCGGTGGAATGATACTGGCCATAAAGCAGCGTGTCGGGATCGCCAGTGACAGCCGTGACGAAGAGCTGCGAGATGTGCGGCGTGTTCTCAGGCTTGGAGACCTGCTCGGAAAACAGAGCCCACGGCAGTTTCTTGATTTCCGACTTGATGCCGAGCTCCGCGAAATTGGCCTGCATCAACAGCGCGAAACGCTCCTCAAGCGGAACCTCGGCGATCCAGGAAAGCTCCAGCGTGAAGTCGTCCGGGCTGTGCTGGCACTCGGCGAGGTGCGTCTTGGCCGCGTCCATATCGCGCGTGAGGATCGCATCGGCGGGATTGGCCCCGAACATGCCGACGGGAATGCCGCCGGTCGACGGACTTCCCTGCGAAATCTCGTCGGTGATGGCGATCATCTTGATGGCGGCCTCGTAGTCGAAGGCTTTCGACAAAGCGAGGCGACAATTGACGTCGTCCATCGGCGGCTTGGTCGTGTTCATCTTCACATAGAAGGCGCCGGTGCCTGATTCCGACAGCAATTGTGCGCCGTCGGCGGCAAGCGCCTTGATCACTTCCGGCGGCAGCCATTGTGAGGATATGTCGTGCTCGCCTTGCGCGATCAATGTGCGCACGGTGGCCGCTTCCAGGCCGTAGCGCAGACGCACGGTGTCGGGTGCAGCATCGGCAACGCCGAGGAAGTAGTCCGCGTTCTTCTCCATCACGGTCTCTTCCTGCGGATTGTGCGACGTCACCTTGTAGGCGCCCGTGCCGGCTCCGTTGGCGGAGAGGTAGGCCTGACCCCAATCCTTCATGTCGCCCTCGCCATCGCCGAGATTGGCCATGACGGTTGCTTTATCGACGATGGGAAGGCGCACCAGCGACGCGACAAAGGCCGCTGAGGGCTGAGACAGGTTGAACCTGACAATGTTGGCGTCGACGGCCTCCGCACTTTCGACAATGCCGAACAGATAGGAGAGCCCCTGGCCGAGCGTCTTCATGCGGTCGAAGGAGAAGACCACGTCGTCGGCCGTCATCGTGTTGCCGGACTGGAACTTGACGTCGGTGCGCAGCGTGAAGGTGTAGCTGTTGCCGTCGCTCTCCCAGCTTTCCGCCAGATGCGGCACGTGGCCGGGGCCGCCTTGCTTGGGCAGCACCAGCGTGTCGTAGACGTTGAACATCAGGATGGAGTCGGCGTAGTCCGACGCCTTGCCCGGATCGAGTTCGCCGACGGCCACCTCATCGAGCCGCAGGACACCGCCAGCCAATGCGTCCGACGGGAGGACGGCGCTGAGCGCCGTCGCCGACAAGGCCGCCGCGGCGACTGTCGTGAAGATACTTCTCATAGCTCAACTCCCTGTTTGATATTTGCCGGTAACTTCGGTGAATCGGCCGCATCGCGTTGCCGCGTGCGGTTGGTCTCGTCCTCGCCGAACACATCCATCGTGCCTGCCCACAAAATGGTCGCCGGTCGGTCGGAATGGTTCCAGGTGGAATGGATCTTGGTTGAGGGGAAGTGGATGGAATCGCCAGCCTGCAGGACGGAGCGCTCTCCATCGACCTCAACGGTCACCGCGCCTTCAAGCACGAACATCATCTCTTCGCCGTCATGAGCGATGGGCTCGCTGCGATGGCCGGGGGGTTCGTGGATGATGACGCTGCGCAGGACGCTTCCCGGAAACGAGGAGGAGATGCGCTCATACGCGAGCGCGCTTTCGCTGATGGCATAGACCGGCCGTTCGTTGCGGCGCGTCTGTGGAACGCGGGCCGGCGGCTGCACCAGGAACTCGGAGACATGAAGGCCGAGCACGCGAGACACGGAGACCAGCGACGACAGCGAAGGCGCCGTGATCCCGCGCTCGATCTGGGAGATGAAGCCGACCGACAACCCGGCCTGGTCGGCGACCTGCTGCATCGTCAGCCCGATGTCCTTGCGCCGCGAACGCAGGCGCTCGCCCAGGAGATGCATTTCACGCGTGTCATCCACGGGTGCGGACTGGCCCAACGACACCTCACATGCCTTGATTTTAGTACTGCTAAAACAGTGCGTTGACGCGTAGGGAAAGTCAACGACGTTTTAGCTCAGCTAAAACCATGCCAAGTGCCGGCAAATGCCCGGTAGCGCCGCACAGAAAGGCGCCGCTTGTTTAGCGCTCCGTCGCGGCGGGCATATTGCCGAAGCCCAGGAGTTTCTGGCCGGAATCGATCACGAGGGTATGGCCCGTGACGTGCCGCGCGCCGATCAAGTAATGAACGCCGGCGACGATATCGTCCGTGCTGAGCCCCTCGCCGAGCGGCGTGAGCTGCTGGCGGCGTTGGAACGTCTCTTCGCTCTGCCCGCTCGGCAGGACAAGCCCCGGCGCGATCGCATTGACGGTGATCCGCTTGGGCGCAAGCGATGAGGCGGCGAGCCTTGTCGCACCTTCCAGCCCGAACTTGCCGCAGAAATAGCTGAAGCGTTCCGGCGACGCGGAGGCCATCTGCGTGTCGAGCAGGTTGATGATGGCGGCGGGTGCGGGGAGGGGATCTTGGCGCGCGAGGGCCTGCATCAGGAAGATTGGTGCTGCGAGGTTCACTTTGATCAATCGCGACCAGCTCTCGGTGTTAAGGTCGTGAAGATTGTCCTTGTCGAACAAGGACGCGGAGTTGATGAGAACGTTGACCGGCCCAAGCGCGTCGCGCGCACGCTCAATCAGGCCGCCGCTCGTCTCCGCCATGGTGAGATCGCAGCGCAGGGTCGCCGCACGCCGACCCAGATCGGCGATTTCCTGAGCGGTTTCATCGGCGCCCTTTGCCGAGCTGTTGTAGTGCACCGCCACGTCATAGCCCTGCGCGGCGAGCCCGACAGCAATGGCGCGCCCGACGCGTTGCCCCGCGCCGGTCACCAGCGCCACGCCGGCGCGGTCGTTACTTGGCGGGTTGGTCATCAACACATCTCAAGCAGGTTGAGCACGGGCTGGACGCGCGCCGCCTCGTGGCTGCGAAGCAGGTTTGCTTTAGCGAGCAAAGCAAGCGTCGCCATTGCGGTCTCCGCACATCGCACCTCGTCCTGGAACAGATAGACCGACGAGGGCATGGTGACACAGACCGGCCAGCCGAGCACACGGAACCGGAAGGATTGCAGCAAACTCTCGGTCTGATAGCGCACGCGCTTCGGCCCGTCGGGGAGATTGAGCGCGAAGCCGAATCCGGGGTCGACCCAGATGCGTTCAATGCCCGCATCCGTCGCCATGGCGAGCCGATCGCGGAAGAACGTCATCTGCCGGTCGATGATGATCTCGGCGCCGGGAAGCTCATCAGTGGAGCGCGCCGTCTCACCGGGCGTGTAGCAGAGGATCAGCCCGGCCTCATGCCGCGCTATGGTTTCGTAGAACGCCGGGTCGTCGATGCGTCCCGTGACATTGATGATGGCGGCCCCGGCCGCAAGCGCGGCAGCGGCGACGGGCGCATGATAGGTCTCGGCGGAGACGATAATCCCGTCATCGGCCAGCGCCTTCACAACCGGGACAAGTGTTGCGATCTGCCGGTCAATGTCGACCCGGTCGGCGGCCTCGCCGGTCGATTCAGCGCCGACATCGATAATCGCGGCACCTTCGATCGTCATCCGCCGGCCGCGATAGAGGGCGGAATCGACATTGTGGCAGATGCTCTCACGATAGGAGGAATCGCGTGAGAGATTGATGACGCCGAGCTGATAGGGCTTGTCGTCGAAGCGTCGGCCGAAACGGGGAAAAGCGAAGCTCTTCACGGGGTGGCGAAGGGCGTCCTGATGCGCCGTCCACAGCGGCAACAATCGATCCGGCGTGATCATGCGCGCTCCTGTGGAGGCTCGGCCCAGTCTGAGGCGACGCGTCTCAGCTCGCCGGCTTCTTCGGGCAGCATGTCGAGGTGCTGCTTCATCGTATAGCCCGTCCGAGGATGTTTGAGGTCGGCGGCGAGGTCGCAGAGCGGCGTCATCACGAACCGGCGCTGATGCATACGCGGATGCGGCAGCGTCAACTCGGCCTTATCGCTCACGATGTCGCCATACAAAAGGAGATCGAGGTCAAGCGTTCGCGGCCCCCAGGGGATCACGCGCTCGCGGCGGTGGTCGGATTCGATGCGATGCAAAGTGCGGAGCAGGTCTTGGGGCTTGAGCGTTGTTTCAATCTCCATGGCGGCGTTGAGAAACGGGCCCTGATTTTCAGGGCCGCCGACGGGTGCGGTTTCGTAGAGCGCTGACACGTGGCTGACCGCGCAGTTCGGTTCTTTGTCGATCGCTGCGACCGCATCCTTCATGTGCTGCATCCGGTCGCCGAGATTTGAGCCGAGGGCAACGAAGCTTCTAACCATGGTCGCGGCGGCGATGGATTACGACGCCGACCCGATCGGCATTGTCGAAGATGTCGGGTTTTTGGACGGACACTTTGACGGCCGCGACCAAGGCGTTGGAGAGCACGAAAGTGGCAACGGATTCCGCCAAGGTTTCGAGGAGCTCAATGTGCTCGTCCGATGCAGCAAGCGCCTCAATGTGCTGAACGATATCGGCGTATGAGACATATGCTCCCGTGGAACGGACGGTCTCCGCATATCCCAACACCGTCTCCGCTTCGATATCGAAGACGACGCTCTGTCGCCTTGTTCGCTCAAAGTCGTGCACACCCACGAAGGCCTGCACACAAAGCCCGCTTATGGTGATGCGGTCGGGTTCGCCTGCCTCGCGATCCGGCGAGGGTGGAGCAGGTTTGGCGTCTGAGGTCATCGCGCGGCCGTCCGCGGTGGGATTACGTTGTTTGCTGGTCACGTGAGTAGAAGCCAAACGTGGCGACCCAGGCAAGGGCGCGCCTGCGCGACAGGGCTTCACAGTCGCATCAGCGCAAGGCCGCAAAGCACGGTGACCACCGAGGCGGCGCGCACCCAGGTCACCCGCTCGCCGAGCCACACCACGCCGATCAACAGCGCAAAAAGGATGCTCGTCTCGCGCAAGGCTGCGACGACGGGTATCGGCGCTACGGTCATGGCCCAGATCACGATCCAGTAGGCGGCAAGCTGCAGGGCGCCGCCGGTCAGTCCGGCCAACCAGCTTGCGCCAATCGCATCGAAGAGCGCGCGCCGCTTGAAGAGCAGCACACCGGCGGCGAGCGGCAGCATGTCGAGAAAGAAGAGCCAGGCGACATATTGGTGCGCATTGTCGGCAAGGCGCGCGCCGAGCCCGTCGGCGAGCGTGTAGCCAGTGATGCAAAGCGACGTCACAACCGCATAGCCGACCGCCTGTGGCGAGGCGAGCAGCACGCGCCAGCCGCCGTCGAGCATCAGCGCCAGGATGCCGAACGCCAGGACGACGATGCCGACGATTTCTCCGGTGGTGACGCCCTCGTTGAGGAACACCAGCGCGACAATGAGCGTTGTAAGCGGTGCGGCGCCGCGTAAGAGCGGATAGACCTTGGTCAGCTCACCGTGATGGTAGGCCATCGCCAAGGCGATGTTGTAGCCGACATGGATGATCGTCGAAGTGATCACGTAGGGCCACGCCGGACCGGGCAGCATGGGGAACAGAAACAGCAGCGGGATGGCAAGCAGCCCGGCCGCCCCGACGACCAACGTCATGGCGACGATCTTGTCGCCGGGCATGCGGATGATGGCGTTCCACGATGCGTGAAGGAGTGCCGACAGGAGCACTGCGAGTGCAACGAACGTGCTCATGTGCGGCGGCCGCCGGGCGGGCCGATCAGGCGTCGTGGGCCGCTGACAAAGCGGTTGCCGCGCTCAAGGAAGCGCAGCGGACGTTCCGCGTCCTTGGTGATGCCGATACGGGTGGCGGTGATGATGGCGCCGGTGGGTCCGTGCGCCGCGGCAAGGTAGAGCGGGCCGCCGCCGACGAGGTCAACACCGTCATGGGCGAGCGAGACCTGCATGGCGCCGGCCAGCCGTCCGGGTCCGCGCGCCAGATCAATGTCGCGGTTCGTGCCGCGGTGTTGGCGCATGGCCGCATGTCCTTCCAGGGGCTCCAGCGCGCGCAGGAGGACCGCCGCACCGACGCCTTCCTCGTCGCTGGCGACGTTGAGGGCCGGCCAGGTGCCGTAGGCGATATAGACATAGGCGTGGCCGCGCCGCAGGAACATCGCCCGGTTGCGTTTGGTCATGCCGCGGAAGGCGTGGCTCGCCGCGTCGCCGACAAGATAGGCTTCCGTCTCCACGATACGGCCGGCGAGGCGCGCATTCGCCGTGTCGTGCACAAGAACCTTGCCAATCAGGAAGCGGGCTAACGCGACCGTGTCGCGCGGCAGCGCCCGGCGGGAGAGCCGGCGCCATGTGTCAGGCAAAGCGGTGGGGGCGTTCGTGGTCACGCGCTCCCCTTAGACGATCAAAGGCGACGGTCTTAGCGGAAAGTGCGGGGGATTTGCAGCGCGGGAGTATCGGTTGTCTGACTTCAGCGCTGCGTCGTTTCCCAGGCGGGGTTGATCCAAGGCTGAAGATTGGAGGCGGGGAGGGGCGGCCGGTCCAGGATGAGATCGGCGGCGCGTTCACCCACCATGATGGAGGGGGCGTTGGTGTTGCCGTTGGTGATTGTGGGGAAGATGGAGGAATCGACTACGCGCAGGCCGTGCGTGCTGATCACCCGGCAATCGGAATCGACCACCGACGTCACCTCATCGGCCGGGCCCATGCGACACGTACCGCAGGGATGGTAGGCGCTTTCCACATGGTCACGGACGAAGTCGTCGAGTGCGTCGTCAGACTGCACCGCGCTGCCCGGTGCGATCTCCTCGCCGCCAAAGGCAGCAAGGGCGGGCTGCGCAAAGATCTCGCGCGTCAGGCGGATGGCGTGGCGGAAATCGCTCCAGTCCTCAGGCTCAGCCATGTAGTTGAAACGGATGGCGGGCGCCGCCCGGGGGTCGCCTGACTTGAGGCGCACGGCGCCGCGCGAGGCGGAGCGCATGGGGCCGACATGCACCTGAAAGCCGTGGGCATTTGCTGCCGCTCGGCCGTCATAGCGCACCGCCGCCGGGAGGAAGTGAAGCTGCAGGTCAGGGGTGGGGATGCCGGCGCGCGAACGAATGAAGGCGCAGGCTTCAAAGTGATTGGAGGCGCCGAGGCCGCTCTGCCAGGCCATCCATTGCAGCCCGATCCTGACGCGCGCGCGCAGTCCGAGATGGGCGTTCAGCGTTATTGCGTGGCGGCAGGTCTGCTGCACGTAGACTTCCAGATGGTCCTGCAGATTGCCGCCGACACCGGGCCGGTTGGCGACAATTTCAATGCCGTGGGCGCTGAGATGCTCAGCCGGGCCGATGCCGGACAGCATGAGAAGCTGTGGAGAGTTGAAGGCGGATGCAGCGACGATCACCTCTTTGCGCGCGCCTACGGTCTCCTGGCGGCCGCGCCGCCGGACCGACACGCCGACAGCGCGACGCCCCTCAAAGAGAATGCGCTCGGCGCGCGCGCCGGTGATCAGCCGCACATTGGGGCGCTTCAGGGCGGGGCGCAGATAGGCGTTGGCGGCCGACCACCGGCGACCCTTCCACACATTCATCTCCATCGGGCCGAAACCTTCCTGCTGCGCGCCGTTGTAATCGGCGGTGAAGGGATAGCCAGCCTCAAGGCCGGCCTCGGTGAAGGCTTGGTAGAGGGGGTTTGTCATGGAGCCACGGGTGACATGCAGTGGGCCGTCCGTGCCGCGCCAGCCAAGCGCGCCGTTGGCGGCGCCATTGCCGTTCGTGGCCCCGTGTCCGTTAAGGTGCGCGTTCTCCATCCGTTTGAAATAGGGAAGCACGTTCCGGAAGCCCCAGCCCGTGGCGCCTTGCTCCTCCCAGCGGTCGAAATCGGCGGCATGGCCGCGCACATAGACCATGCCGTTGATGGAGGAGGAGCCACCGACGACCTTTCCGCGCGGTGCTGAGAGACGACGCCCGCCCAGATGCGGCTCCGGCTCCGTCTTGTAGCCCCAATCATAGGCGCGCATGTTCATGGGGATGGAGAACGCCGCCGGCATCTGGATCAGCGGCCCGAAATCGCTGCCGCCATATTCAAGCACCAGCACGGAATGCCGCCCGTCCTCCGACAGGCGATAGGCGAGCGCGCAGCCGGCGGAGCCGGCGCCGATGATGACGTAATCGGCTTCAGGCATCTTTGCGTTTGAGTGCGTCATTGATGGCGCGCTCAACCAGATCCGCTGCGCCCTCCGCGTCGGGCCCGCTCTCCGCAAGCGAGCGTCTGATCCACAATCCGTCGATAAGCGAGGCGGCCATCTCCGCCACGCGTTCGGCCTGGGCGCGCGATGTGAGGTCGCGCAGCGCATGCAGGAGATTGCTCTCCAGGCGGCGCGTATAGATGCGCAAGAGCCGGCGCGCTTCCGGATCTGTCTGCGCCTGAACATAAAAGGCGAGCCAGGCGGAGATCACGGCGGGGCGGAACTGGCAGGCGGAGAAGTTGCCACGGATGACAGCCGATATCCGCTCCTGCGGCGAGTTCGCCTTGGCGAGCTCGGCCTGCACTTCGTCGCCGAGCTCGGCCAGGAGATGGCGCATCGTCGCTAAGAGCAGCTGGTCCTTGCCGCCGAAATAATGGTGCGCCAGCGCCGCCGAGACGCCGGCGCGGCGGGCGATCTCGCCCATGGTCACGTGGCCCATGCCGCGATCGTGTATGGCGTCGATCGCAGCGACGATCAGCGCCTTGCGGCGCAGCGGCTCCATCCCGATCCGCGGCATTGTCGCTCCTCATTTCCCTTCGTTTTCAGGGGCAGCGCATAGAGGTTTTTGATTGACTGATCAATCAAAATAAACTTGCCAAGCCGCCGCCCTTGGTGTTTCGATGAAACGAGGCGGTGCCGGCGGCAAGCGGGCGGACGCGCCAGAAAACAAGCCCAGGGAGACTTCGATGCGAGTATGTCTGAAGGCAGCGGCAGGCGCCGTCGCCATCCTTGCCTTATCCGCCGCAAATGCCGCCGCGCAGGACCCGGAGAGCTGCTCGCCGGTGCGTTTCTCCGACGTCGGCTGGACCGATATCACGGCGACGACCGCGGCCACGACCACGGTGCTTGAGGCGCTCGGCTACGAGACCGACGTGAAGGTGCTGTCGGTGCCCGTCACCTATGCGTCGCTGAAGAACGGCGACATCGACGTCTTCCTCGGCAATTGGATGCCGACCATGGAAGCGGACATTGCGCCTTATCGCGAGGACGGCTCGGTGGAGACGATCGCCACCAATCTGGAAGGCGCGAAATACACGCTCGCCGTGCCGCAATACACATTCGACGCCGGCCTTAAGAGTTTTCAAGACATCGCCAATTTCAAGGATCAGCTCGACGGTGAGATTTACGGCATCGAGCCCGGCAATGACGGCAACCGCTTGATCCTCGACATGATCGAGGGCGACACGTTCGGTTTGTCCGGCTTCGAACTCGTGGAATCCTCCGAGCAGGGCATGCTGGCGCAAGTGCAGCGTTCGGTCGCCCGCGATCAGCATATCGTCTTCCTCGGCTGGGAGCCGCATCCCATGAACGCCAATTTCGACATGGCGTATCTGGCGGGCGGCGACGACATCTTTGGCCCGGATTATGGCGGCGCGACCGTCTACACCAATGTCCGCCAGGGCTATGTCGGCGAGTGCCCCAATGTCGGAAAGTTCCTCACCAATCTCGTCTTCTCGCTCGCGATGGAGAACGAGATCATGGGCGCCATCCTGAACGACGGCGCCGACCCGGGCGACGCCGCCACGGCGTGGCTAAAGGCCAATATGGGCGTGCTCGACGGGTGGCTTGACGGCGTGACCACGGCCGGCGGCGAGCCGGGCCTGGCGGCGGTACAGGCCAGCCTCCAATAAGCTGACCCGGGGAGGCGCCATCACTCATGTGATGCCTCCCCTTCCTCTAGAGCTTGATCCCGAAAAGTGGAGACCGGCTTTCGGATACGATCATGCTCCAACAAAGAGAGTGAGCCTCCATTCTGATTCAATCAGGATGGAAAAGGCCCTAAGGGGGCGGCCCGCATGGACTGGCTGACGAATTACGACTGGCTGACGAGCTACAAGATCCCCGTCGGCCGCACCGCCAAGGCCGGCGTCGATTGGCTGCAGGCGCATGGCGGGGCGGTGTTCGACGCGATCTCCGAAGGCCTGCAGGCGGGGATCGATGCGATTTTGTGGGTGCTGCAGGCGCCCAACCCGCTCATCGTCATCGCGGCAATCGTCGTCCTCTCCTATGCGCTTCGCCGCTCGATCCTGTTTGCAGTGCTCATCGCCGTCGGGCTCCTCTTCATCGTCAACCAGGGCTACTGGGAGGCCACGACAGAGACGCTTGCGCTTGTCGTGTCGTCGGCGTTGATCTGCATGGCGGTCGGCGTGCCCATTGGCATTGCCGCCGCGCATCGGCCAAGGCTCTACGCAGCGCTCAGGCCCATTCTCGACCTCATGCAGACATTGCCGAGCTTCGTCTATCTCATCCCGGCGATCGTGTTTTTCGGCATCGGCATGGTTCCGGGCCTTATCGCCACGGCGATCTTCGTCGTGCCGGCCCCCATCCGGCTGACGCATCTCGGCATCTCAACCACGCCGCGCCACCTGCTTGAAGCAGCGGAGGCGTTCGGCGCCACGCGGCGGCAATTGCTGTGGAAGGTGGAGCTGCCGTTCGCCACGCCGCAGATCATGGCGGGTCTGACGCAGACTATCATGCTGTCGCTGTCCATGGTGGTGATTGCAGCTCTGGTTGGCGCCGACGGGCTCGGCGTACCGGTGGTGCGCGCGCTCAACTCCGTCAATATCGGCATGGGCTTTGAGGCGGGGCTGGTCATCGTGCTGGTGGCGATCATTCTCGACAGGCTTCTGCGCGCCCGCGAGAAGGCTGAGTGATGGCGGCGGCGGAGACGCCACGACGCGAAGTCGTCGCGTTCCGCGATGTTGACATCGTCTTCGGCAGCGATCCGGCACGCGCCCTGCCGCTCATCGATGCCGGCAAGAGCCGCGCGGAGATCGTTGAGCAGACCGGGCAGATCGTTGGCGTCAAGCACGCGACGCTTTCCGTCTATGAGGGTGAGATCGTTGTGCTGATGGGCTTGTCGGGATCGGGTAAGTCGACGCTCATCCGCGCGGTCAACGCGCTCAACAGAATCGCGCGCGGCAGCGTCACGGTCTTTGACGGCAATGAGGACGTGGATGTTCAGACCTGCTCGGCGAACCGGCTTCGCGCGCTCCGCCGGCATCGCGTCGCGATGGTGTTTCAGCAATTCGGGCTGCTTCCCTGGCGCACAGTGAACGACAATGTTGCGCTCGGCTTGGAGCTTGACGGCGTTCCGCGGCGCAGGCGTATGGAGCATGTCACTGCGCAGCTTGAGCTGGTCGGGCTCGCCGGCTGGGGTGACAAGCGCGTGCACGAACTCTCCGGCGGCATGCAGCAGCGCGTCGGCCTCGCTCGTGCGTTTGCCACCGAGGCGCCGATCCTGTTGATGGACGAACCGTTCTCTGCGCTCGATCCGCTCATTCGCGTGCGCCTGCAGGACGAGCTGCTGGAGCTGCAGCGCAAGCTCAACCGCACGATCATCTTCGTTAGCCACGACCTCGACGAGGCGCTGAAGATCGGCTCGCGCATTGCCATCATGGAGGGCGGAGAGATCGTGCAGGTCGGTACGCCGCAGGACATCGTGCTCAGCCCGTCGAGCGATTATGTGCGCGATTTCGTGGCGCATATGAACCCGCTCAATGTGCTGCGCGCTCAGGAGATCATGACGCCGATCGGATCGTTCCCGCGCTCCGGCGCCAATGGCGGGCTCAAGGTTGATGACGGGCTGACGCTGACGCTTGACGGTGAAGTGTGGCGCGACGATGCGCCGGTCTACGTCGTTTCGCTGGAGCGGCTGGAGGCGGCACCGCGCCGGGCCTGCATTGCCGTAGACGGCGAGACGCCGCTGAGGGCGCTCATCAACGCGCGCCTCAGGCATACCGGGCCCTTCCTGGTCCACGAGGATGGCTTGGTGGGTGGGCTGATCCGCGACGAGGACCTGTTTCGCTGCCTCACCAATCAGCGCTCTGGCGATGCGTCGGCCGGGTCGGCCTGAGCCGAGAACTGTGCGCGCCGCCATTGACATAGGCGGTTAGGCGCACCTAAGTGCGGCGCGACATCTTTGGCGCGCAATGCCTCGGCGCGCAGGACGGCAGAGAATGAAGATCAGAAATTCCCTCAGGTCGCTGAAGAAGCGGCACCGCGAAAACCGCGTCGTGCGGCGCAAGGGACGCGTTTACGTCATCAATAAGACGCAGAAGCGCTTCAAGGCGCGCCAGGGCTAAGCGGCAGCGCCCAAGCACTCACCCAGGCACCCAAGCGAACGTGTTTTGACCGCGCGGCCGGAGCGCTTTAGCGTTCGGCCATGATGCGTTTCGTCGCGATTCTCGCACTCTCGTTAACGATGGCCGTGGCCGCGGCGCGGGCCGAGGTTGAGGATGATCCGGACATCCTGACGCCGCGTGCGATCGGTGAGCTGTCGCTCGATGCGCTGTTTGAGAAGCTGCCGGAAAACGCCGATACGCAGACCGGCAAGCGGATTGAGCGCGAAATCCTCAGCCGCTTCAACACGTCCGGGAGCGCCACGGCCGACCTGCTTCTGGCCTGGGCGACGGATGCGACGGACAAGAAGAGATATTCGCAGGCGCTCGACCTGCTCGATCAGATCATCGTGCTGAAGCCCGATTTCGCTGAGGCGTGGAACAAGCGCGCCACCGTCTATTATCTGCTTGACGATTACGGCGCCTCGCTGGCCGACATCCGCGAAACGCTGGCGCTTGAGCCGCGCCATTTCGGCGCGCTTTCGGGGCTCGGCGTCATCCTCCAGGCGCTCGACCGCGATGTGGAGGCGATAGCGGTCTTCCGGCGGACGCTGAAGATCAATCCGCAGCTGAAGAAGATCGAAGAATCGCTCGAGCGGCTGGAGAAGAAGGCCACTGCCCGCGAGATTTGAGGCGCCTCCTCGCTTGCCGAAGTGCGGTTGGGTGGATTGCCGGGTCGAGCCCGGCAATGACGACAGCTGGCGGCGTCCCGGCCTAGCTAGATCCCCGATTTGCCGTCCGGCCCGATAAACGCGACGCGCAGAAGGTTGGTGGCACCGGGCGTTCCGAAAGGCACGCCGGCGGTGATGATGACGCGCTGGCCGGGCGTGGCAAAGCCCTCATTGTAAGCGATCGCGCAGGCGCGATTGACCATCTCGTCAATGTCGCGCGCGTCCTCGGTGACCACGCAATGCAATCCCCAGATCACCGACAATCGCCGCGCCGTGCGACGTACCGGCGACAGTGCGATGATCGGCACACCCGGCCGCTCACGCGATGCGCGGATGCCGGTGGAGCCCGATGAGGTGTAGCTGACGATCGCAGCAAGCCCCAAGGCCTCGGCGATCTGGCGGGCGGCTGAGGTGATGGTGTCGGCGCCGGTTGTTTCCGGTTCCGGACGCTGCGCCTGCAGGATGGAGGTGAACACCCGGTCCTGCTCCACCGCCTCGGCAATGCGGCTCATGGTTTCTACCGCTTCGACAGGATACTCCCCGGCCGCCGATTCCGCCGACAGCATGACGGCATCGGCGCCCTCAAAGACCGCCGTTGCGACATCGGAGACTTCCGCGCGGGTGGGCACCGGCGCGGTGATCATGCTTTCCAGCATTTGCGTGGCTACGACGACGGGCTTGCCGGCGCGTCGGCCGAGCCGCGTGATCTGCTTCTGAACACCGGGTACCGATTCAAGCGGCATCTCCACGCCGAGATCGCCGCGGGCGACCATGATGCCGTCGGAGATGTCGATGATTTCGCTGAGCCGCTGCAGGGCTTGCGGCTTCTCGATTTTAGACATCACGCCGGCGCGGCCCTGAACGATCTTGCGCGCTTCCGCCACGTCGTCGGGCCGCTGGATGAACGACAGCGCCACCCAGTCCACTTCCGCGGCCAGAGCGGCATCAAGGTCGCTGCGGTCCTTGGGCGTCAGCGCGCCGGAGCGCAGCGTCGTGTCAGGCAGGGAGACGCCTTTTCGGTCGGAAAGCTTGCGCCCCTGAACGACTTCCGTCACGGCGCGGTCGGATTCCGATTCCTTGACGCGAAGCCTCACACGGCCGTCGTCGAGAAGGATCGTGTGGCCGTTCTCCAGCGCTTCGAAAATTTCCGGATGCGGCAGGCAGACGCGCTGGTCGTTGCCCGGCCGATCGTCACAGTCGAGCGTGAAGCTCTGTCCGCGCTCCAACTCAACGGTGCCGTTGGCAAAAGCGCCGACTCTGAGTTTCGGGCCCTGCAAGTCGGCGAGAATGCCCAGCGGCCGATTGAACTTCGTCTCCACGTGTCGGATGGCGGAAACCAGGTCGCGCATGGCGTCCTGCGAGGTGTGGCTCATGTTGATGCGGAAGATGTCCGCACCAGCGTCAAAGAGCTTCTCGATGGTTTCGGCTGTATTTGATGAGGGTCCGAGCGTGGCGAGAATCTTGGTTTTTCGCCGCCGTCTCATCGGCCTCCAATTCCCCGGCTGGTCGGCTCGGTGAGTTGAACGGTCCAGCTCTCCTGGGTTCCGGTGTCCACCTCATAAAACCCGGTCCGCTGGTAGCCGCGCGCAACGCAATCGGTCACGCCTTCGATGGTGAATTCTTTCTCTCGGGTGCACAGGAAAGCGGAGCTGCCGCCCCATTCGCCGCCTTGGTCATAGTCGACGGCATACATGTAGTAATATCGGCCGGAGAGCGGGCCGGCGAGGATTGTCGCGCAATTTTCCGATTCGATGGTCCACCAGCCCTCGGTGGTCCAGTCGCGGTCAGCCTTGTAGCCTATGGCGATCCCGACGCGGCTGTTGGTCTTGTTGCAGACTCGAAAATCTGCCGCGGCGGCACTCACAAAGACGTAGGACAGAACGGCGCTCAGGAGTACGAGGATCGTGCTCCGGCGGAGAAGCCACATAGCCCCACCCTTCTCCGTTGGGCTCATACCTACCAGGCAGTTAATTGTATTGCCCATCGATATTTCGGTTGTCAACGACGACACAGCGGAAGTCATTGACATTTGTGCCCGTCGGCCCGGTCACCAGAAGGTCGCCGGTCCGCTCAAAGAATCGCGTAGCATCATTTGTTTTCAAGAAGTTGGCGGCAATGAGGCCTTTTTCTTGAGCCTTCGTTAACGACGTCGCGTCGGCGAAGGCCCCGGCCGGATCGGTGGGATCTCCGCCGCCCCCGTCGGTTCCGTCGGTGTCGGCGGCGAGCACGGTGAGGCCCGGGGCGCCGCCGGCAGATGAGACGAAACCAAGAACATATTCCTGATTTGGGCCGCCGCGGCCCTTTCCGGTCACGGTGACGGTCAGTTCGCCGCCGGAAAGCAGGATCGTCGGCCGCCCCAGCGACAGCCGCTCCAGCGCCAGGCGTGCATGGGCAGCGCCGACTTCGCGGGCCTCGCCTTCCACGGCGTCGCCAAGCATTTCAACGTCGTATCCGGCGGCGCGGCCGATCTCCGCGGCTTCAGCGAGCGAATCGGCGGGGCGGGCGATGATGCGCATCTCCGTCTTGTCGAAGATGGCGTCGCCGGGCTTAGGCGTCTCGCCGCGGGCGCTTGTCAGGACAGCTCTCACCGCCGGCGGGGTGACGATGTTCCATTTTGCCAGCACCGCAAGGGCGTCCGCGGCATTGGTGGGGTCGGGCACGGTCGGGCCGGAGGCAATCAGCGAGGGATCGTCGCCGGGCACATCAGAGATCGCCAAGGACAGCGAGGGTGCGGGATGGAGACGCGCGGCGAGCCGTCCGCCTTTGATCTGCGACAGGTGCTTGCGCACGATATTGATGTCGGAGATCGGTGCGCCGGAGGCGAGCAGCATCTTGGTGAGCGCCTGCTTGTCGTCGATGCCCAGGCCCTCAGCCGGCGCCGTCCAATTGGCCGAGCCGCCGCCGGAGATCAGGACCAGCGCCAAGTCGTGCGTGTCTGCTGTCCCGGCGAGCTCAAGCACATCGGCGGTGGCGTTGAGCCCGGCGGCGTCCGGCACGGGGTGACCGGCCTCTACGCAGCGGATCTGCTGCAACGGTCGGCCATAGCCATGGCGGGTGACGCAGATGCCCACCAGCCGCTCCGCATCGATGAGGCCGTCGCGGAGATAATGCTGCTCGCATATCTCGGCCATGTGCGCGCCCGACTTGCCGCAGGCGAGCACGATCAGCCGGCCGCGCTCCGGCGGCGGGGGGAGATGCGGGGGCAGACATATTGCCGGCTGCGCGCGCGCCACGGCGGCGTCGAACATCGTCCGGCAGAGCGCACGCGGCGTCATGCCGGCTGCCGCTTCTTGCTGCGCGGGCGTGCGACCCAGATGCCGGCGAAGATGGCGATCGCGCCGAGAAGCTGAATAGCGCCCACATTTTCCCCCAGGATGATCCATCCGAAAAACGCCGCTGCGATCGCCTCCAGGAAGATCACGAGCGAGGAGAAGGCCGCCGGCAGGTGGCCAAGCGCGAAAGCGAGAAGGCCTTGGCCGCCGGCATGGCTGATCAACGCCAGCGCCACCAGTGCGGCGACGCCGAACAATGTCAGCGGCCACATCGTGTCTTCAAGGACGAGCGCTTGCACGCCAAGGATTGCGGCCGTGACAAGGGTCGACAGGAACAGCGTCTGCCCGGTTCCGTAGACGCGGCGCGCGCGGCGTATCGCCAGCACATAGGCGCCGAAGAAGAAGGATGTGACCAGGCCGTAGAAATCGCCATCAAGGTTCTCCGGCCGCACCGACCACGTGTCGCCGATCAGCGCCCCTGCGCCGATCAGGCAGAGCGCCAGGCCGGCGAAGACCTTGCGCTCCACCGGTTCGCCGAGAAACAAGCCGGAGCCGAGCACCACCCAGACCGGCATCAGGGTTGCGAGGAATGTCGCGTTGGCGACTGATGTGTGGACGATCGCCAGGTGCCAGAACGTCAGGTCACCGGCGAAAAACAGCCCGGCTACGACGATCGACAGCCGTGCGGACCCATCGGAGGAGACAGGTGGGGATTGGCGTTGAACGCGCGGTCGCTCCAGTTCCGCCCAGATCCATAGCGCCGGCAGCGCCAGAGCCACGCGCCAAAAGGCGCTTGTGAACGGTCCGACCTCGGCGAAGCGCACGAAGATCGGCGAGATGCCCATGGCCAGCGCGCCGCAGACGAGCGCAACGAATGCGGCGGGCGCGAAGTCGAAGGCGGAGGCGGGCAGGCGGGAGGACGGCGAGGCCATGCAGCAATGACATCAGAGGGAGGCGGCAGGCTCTATCATAGCGAAGCGACGCCGCGCGACGCCAGCGCATCGGGCGTGGGCATCTCTTGTTCGTCAGGAATGCCGGTCGCTGCCGACTCAGATCAGATCTGATCCAGCGCCAGCCGCGTCACCTCGGCTTTCGGGCCGCCCGGCCTGACATCGTCGGTCACGGTGATGGCCAGCGATCCGTTGCCGGAATTGCGGATGACCATCGTCGCCTTGGTGTCGCCGTTCACCGGCTTCGGCCAGGTGATGGTCAGCACGACGGAATCGCCGCGCCGCTTGCCCCACAGCTTGGCCGGGCCAACGCGCGAGCCGATATAGGTGCCCGTATAGGCGTTGGTCGACGGGTCGAAGCGGATATTGGCCTCCACCGCTCTGGAGATGAATGACACGCCACATTTGCCGGTGATGGCGATACCGCTGTTGGACGGCTTTCCGGTCAGCTTGCAGTTCACGCGATTGGCGCGCGCTTCGGCGTTCCGCTTCACTTCGCCTGAGCCTTCGAACGATCCGGCGAAGCGCTTGAAATAATCCGTCTCAAGCGGCGCGCGCGGAATGCTGCCGGTGACGATTGCCCGCTCGGGCCGAGGCTTGGGCAGACGCGCGAGCTGCAAGGGCTCGGCGGCAAAGACCCGCCCGATTATTCCGGCCGCCGGATCGGCGGGCAGGCCCGGCTGAAACGCCGCCACGCCGGACTCCACCTGACGATAAGCCAGGGCCGGGAAGCCGGTGTCCTGCACCATTGCGCGGTGCTCCCGGGCGCGGCGCGCGAGGGTCTCCGGCGGCTCGGCCGGATTGCGTAAGACAAGGTCGAAAACCGACTGGATGCGATCGGTGATGGCGCCTTCATCCTGCGCCGTGGCCGACGAGGCGACCAGCAACAGACCCGCCGTTACAATGACCTTCGCGGCCAAGCCGCGGCGCTCCGGCCGCGGGGTCGATAGAGTACGCGCCACCTAAGCTGCCTTTCGTCTACGCCGGTTCAAGCAACTCATCGTTCACCATAGTCGTTACGATTTGGACAAAATACGGCAAAGGGGGCGCTTTCTTGGCACTGGAAGGCGGACGCGGCAGCGCTTATCATGTCGTCAATGGCTCGTTACGGGCCGTTTCTCTTGTCTTCTTGGGGCTTGAATGACGAAACAAAGCCCGGTCCTGGCCGTGGCGGATGAAGAGCTTTGCGCCGCAGAAAGCCTCGCCCACGCCGATTCCTACGAAGCGATTGAGGGCAGACTTGATTGCGGCCTCCTTATCCTGGCCGATCACGCAACCAATGCTATTCCGCCTGAATATGGCGATCTCGGTATGCCGGAAGCGGAGCTTAACCGGCATATTGCCTGTGATATCGGCGTCGGTCCGTTGTCGCGGGACTTGGCGGACCGCCTGCAGGCTCCGGCCCTTCTCACCACCTTCTCACGACTTCTGATCGACCCCAACCGGGGGGAGGACGACCCGACCCTCGTCATGCGCCTTTCCGACGGCGCGGTGGTGGCCGGCAACGCGCATGTCGACGCCGCTGAGCGCGAGCGGCGGCTCAATCGCTTCTACCGGCCGTACCACGCCGCAATCGAAGAGATGATCGACGCGATGCTTGCAACCGGGCGCGCGCCGGCGCTTCTGTCCATCCATTCCTATACGCCGGTCTGGAAGGGCGATCATCGGCCCTGGCATGCCGGAATCCTGTGGGACCGCGATCCGCGTTTCGCGCTGCCGCTGCTGGACGGCCTTCGCGCCGAGCACGGGTTGAGGGTGGGGAATAACGAACCCTATGCCGGCACGCTGAAGCACGACACCATGTATCGCCACGGCACCAAGCGCGGGCTTGCCCATGCGCTTCTTGAAGTGCGCCACGATTTGATCGAAAGCCCGCCCGGCGTGCTGGAATGGGCCGACCGGCTGGAGCCGCTGATCGATGACGCGCTTCAGGACCCGGCGCTCGGCGAAGTGCAGTATTACGGATCGACGACGGACGACGAAGAGGAACTAAGAGATGCCGCCAATGGATGATGCGACGCGGACGGCGTTGGAGGCGGCGGCCTTTCGCCGCCTTGTGGCGCATCTGCGCGAACGCAGCGACGTGCAGAACATCGACATGATGAATCTCGCGGGCTTCTGCCGCAACTGCCTGTCGAACTGGTATCGCGAGGCGGCGGAGGCGGAGGGCCATGCGCTGAGCAAGGAGGAGAGCCGCGAGATCGTCTACGGCATGCCCTACGAGGTGTGGCGCGAGACCTACCAGACGGAAGCGTCTCCAGAACAAAAGGCGGCGTTTGAGAAGAGCCATCCGGGCCACAGCTGACCTCTGGATATCGAGGATTGTTGGCGGCGGCGTGTTGACCTTTGCCGCGCTCGGAGCGCACCTCGCAACAGCCAATGGGGCATCAGTCAGCGAGGAGTGTCGGTATGGCGGAAACGGGTGGCGTAGCCTCAGGTCAGCTCAAGTCCTTTGTTGAGCGCATCGAGCGCCTGGAGGAAGAGAAGAAGGGGATCGCGGACGACATCCGCGACGTCTTTGCCGAAGCCAAGTCGCAGGGCTTCGACACCAAGATCATGCGGCAGGTGATCCGGCTCAGAAAGAAAGACACCGCCGAGCGGCAGGAGGAAGAGGCGCTGCTCGACCTCTACATGCATGCGCTGGGCATGGTGCCGGAGAGCGCCGCGGAGGCGGCTTAGGTCTACTTGAGCCCCGAAGCGCCGGGGCGGCTGATCAGGCGCCCCTCACGATCGAAGCCGAAAATCAGGCGGCGGCGGGCAAGCGCACGCGCCAGGAGCCAGGCGATCAAGCCGCCAAGCAGGCAGCCGGCGAGCATGTCGGAGGCGTAATGCGCGCCGACAAACGGGCGGCTCGCGGCGATCCAAAATCCCAGGCACAGGAAGACCCATTTCAGACGCGGAAACAGAAGCGCCAACGAAACGCCGAGCGCCATGCCGGTGGTGGCGTGGCCAGAGGGAAAGCTCGCCCAGTCGGGATCCCAAGCCCAGAAGTCGAAGGCCGTGCTGCCGTGCTCCTCGAAGAGTTTGGGGCGCGCGCGCCCCAGCGCGTATTTGGTGAGGTTGGCGGTGATGCCCGATATCGCCACCGTAAGGAAGACATAGGCGGCGGCAGTCACACGGGTAGCGCGCGTGATCCGCTCGCGCTTCGGCGTGGCGCTGGCGTCAATCAGATGGGCGATGATCGTCGCTGCGCCGGTTGCGATCAAAATCCAATCGGCCTTGCCGAACTGCGTGAAGAAACTGAAGAACGCAACGACCGATGGGGGAAGCGTTTCACGCCAGGCCGGCACAAACGGATCGGCGACAAGAATGAGCAGCACAAGTGCTGTGGCCGTGAGCGCTGCAGCGCCGGCGATCTGGAACGTATCATAGGGCTGCACGGCAAACCGCAGATCGCGCCGCCGCCCCGTGACGAAGCGCCAGGAGCTCGCGATATTGCGGCGTATCGTTTCAAGGCGCGGCTTCACATAGGCGAGCGCACGTTGAAGATCGGCGGCCTGCCGCGCCGGCGGTCTGTGGAGATCGGTGGACATGATTGCCGCTTGAGATAGCAGGCGCGGCGGGGCGCGGTCGACCCGGCTGGGGCGCTATTCGATCAGGCCGGCGAAGAGGCGGAGGAAGAAGCCGCGCTCATCGTTCGCCTTCCCGCGCTCGGCGACCTCAAAATGGTCAATGGGCAGGTCTGGTGCGTCGCCCAGCACGGAGGCCTCGCTGGCGGCCGTCGGCGCTTTGTAGATGTCCGACGCATTGTGCGAGGGCACGGGCATGGCCAGGCTTGCGAATTGCGGATCGTGGGTCTCGTAGGTCGCCGGCGTCGCAATGAGGCCACGCATCGCGTCTTGGTCGGCGCTGTAGCTCGGCACGCCGTCCGGGGCGATGACCACGCCCGCCGTGGAGGCTGCGGTCTGGTCTTGCGGCGCGGGCTTGCCACCACGCATCGCGGCAAAGGCGGCGATGACGGCGCGGTCGTCGTCAGACGGCAGCTCCTCAAGCGCGGCGAAAGCGCGTGCGATCGGATCGTCGGTTGGAGCTTGCGAACGCGTGGCCTGTTGCGGCTCATCGGCAAGTGCAGCGAAGCTGCCAACGGGAAGCGGCTCGCTGGTCGTTCCGCCGGGGACGAGGCTGGCGGCCAAAAAGACCGGGTCGGGGCGGGCCCGCGGCTTGGGTGGCGCATAGGCCAGCGTCGCCATCATGCGGGCGTCCGCCGGGGTCACGGTTGTCGGCGCCGGGAGGTCTGCCTGTACAGGCGCTGGTGCGAGTTCGGCGATCGCCAGCTCAGCCTCGGTGCTTGGACGCGCCCGCGGGCGGCGCGGCTCTAGACCGTCATCGGTTGCGGCGATCAGCGGCTCGCTGGCCGGTTGTGCGGGGATTGGCGCCTCGGCTTCGCCGGTCGCTCCGCCTTCGCCATCGCCCGGGAACACGCGCTTCAGCCAAGCGCGCATGCCGCCGCGTTGTTTTTCGGTCGTCGCCGTTTCGGTGCCGGTGCGGTCGACGTTCTCCGGCTCGCTTGTATCCAGATAGGCGAGGGTGGTGCTGCTGGAGGACGCCTGCCGCAGCTTCGCAACCGCGCGCTCATAGCCCGGCAGCGGATTGCCGTCAGACGGCAGGTGCAGGGTCTCGCCGTTGGGGAAAAGCGCGAGCAATTGCCTGCGCGACATGCGCGGCCAGGCGCGAACGCTGCCGGTGTCGAGGTGCACGAAGGGTGAGCCGGAACTGGGATAATAGCCGACGCCGCCGCCCTGCTTCCTCATGGCGATGGAGCGCAGCTTCTTGATGGGAACATCAGGGATGTAGAAATCCAACGCTTTGCCGCGCGTGTGCTGGCTGTTCTTGGCGACGCCGCGGCCCCGCTTGCGCAGCATGGCGTTGGTCTTCGGCGAGCGGTAAGCGGAGACCACATGGATGTAGTCCTTGGCGCGCGCCTCCTTGTAGACCTCCCACACGAGATCAAGGAGCTCGGGGTCGATGCGTGTTGCTTCATCTTTGCGCCAGTCGCGCAGAAATTGGTTGATCCGCTCCAGTTCCCTGCGGTCGTAGCGGCCGTTGCGCTTGAACGTGAACTCGCCGCGCTCGCCGGTATGGCCGAAATAGAGCTTGAGTGTGCGGTTGCCTTCGCGGGCGTCAGCCGCACCAAGCGGCATCGCCACCAGAATCGTGAGCACCAATCCGGTCGCCAAACCGACGCAAGAGCCGATCGACAATGGCGCGGCGGATGGTCTCAAAATGCAGTCGCCCTTCTTCCAGGTGTCGCCCGGCCCTGGCACCCGCGGCGCAAATCGTGGCGTAGTTTGCTTAATCCCGACTTAAGAAGTGGCTTATGGCAGAAATGCGGCGTGTTTCAATGGCGGGGGCGGGCGAATCAAACCCCGGCTCTAGGTCTTTGCTGGAGCATGATCTTATCCGAAAACCGGTTCCCACCTTTCGGGATCATGCTCTAGGACCCTAGGAATTCCGTCATCTTGCGGTCGTAGCCGTAGATATCCTCAAAACGGCTAAGCTCGCCGTCCGCAGCCACGGCGGTGGTGAAGTAGCTCAAATGCACGGGAACCGGGCTGTCGAGGTTCACGCGCCGTTCCTTGCCGCCATAGAGCCGCTCAATGCGGGATGCGTTCCAGTCCGGGGCGGCCGCCGGCAGGATGGCAGCAGCGAAATCCAAGGGATTCTGCACCCTGACGCAGCCATGGGAAAAGGCGCGCCGGTCACGCTTGAAGAGCGATTTTGACGGCGTGTCGTGCAGATAGACGGAGTGCTGGTTGGGGAACATGAACTTGATGCGCCCCAGCGCGTTGTGGGAGCCGGGCGTCTGACGCACCCGCACCGAGCGCGGATTGATCGCGTGCCAGTTGACGCTCGCTGGATGAACCAGGCGCATGCGGCCCTTGATGTTGGCCAGCACCTGGTAACCATGCCGCGCAAAATAGCCGTGGGGATTGGCGCGGATCGACGGCATCATCTCGTTCTTGAGGATCGATGTCGGCACGTTCCAATACGGATTGACCACGAAATGGTCGATGGCGTGGGAGAACATCGGGGTCGGATTGCGCGGCTTGCCGACGACGACGCGGGTCTCGTGGACGATTTCGCCGTCGTCGAACACGCGCGTCTTGAATTCCGGCACATTCACCAGAACATGGAACGCGCCGAGATCGCCGGGCATCCAGCGCCAGCGCTCCATGTTGGCGAGGATGGAGGCGATGTCCTCCTCGCGGCTGCGGCCGTTGAGCGCCAAAAGCGTCTGCGGGCCGACTATGCCGTCGACGCTGAGCCCGTTCTCCTCCTGGAAGGCCCTGACGGCCTCCACCAGCGTTTCGTCATAAAGTGTTGCGGCCGTTTCGGCCGGCAGCGCGATATCGAGGCGCTCGCGAAGCAGCGCGACGCGCTCATCGCTTTTGCCGGGCTTCAGCATCTTGCCGTCCGGCACGACGATCCGGTCGTCCTCTTCGCCAAGCGCGCGCAGCTCGGCGAGCTTCGCCTTCAGCGCGCGGTATTGCGGATGCTGCGGCTCGTAGCGGTGGAGCGCCATGTCGACCGACGGCGCTTGCGACAGCTCGGTGAGGACAGATGCGATCTCCGGGCGCTGGGGCTCCATCGTGATCAGGCGGCTGACATCGGTGGGCTTGATGCGGCCGGACGAGAGATGCGCGACGAAACGCGCAACAGCGAGGCTGAACTCCACATCGGCGTGGCCGAGGCGCTTGGAATTGTAATAGCGCCGGTCCGCGACATGCGGCGTGGCGTAATCGTCGGGGTCGAGGCCGAGGCTCGCAGCGCCGGCCATGCGGCGCTTCAGGGCGATCAACTGCGAAGAGACGTCGCTGCCGTTGAACCAGAGCGGGCGATAGCCGCGCGCCTCGTAGAAGGACGACACATCGGCCAGGATCGCCTGCTCAAGGGCGTTGCGGCTCTTATCGGTTGCCTCAAGCGCCGCTTCAACGGCGTTGAGCTTCGCCGCAGAGGCGCGGGCGAACTGGCCTCCCGTGCTGCCCATTTCCAATGCAGCAGCCGGCAAAGCCGCAACCGAAAAAGCACCAAGCAGAAGTGCGACCCGCAGCACTTTCATCCGTCCCATCACTCCCTGCTTTGGCCAGCCCTGAACCCGCACCGGGGTCGTTCAACGCTACGATGCGGCCGGCTCGCCCACTGCGATTCCGTAGTCTCGGACCTTCCGATACAAAGTCGACCGGCCAATACCCAGCCGTCGCGCAACTTCGCTCATCCGCCCGCTGTAATGGTCGATCGCGAAGCGAATGACTTCCTCTTCCAGCATCTGAATCGACCGCAGCTCGCCACAATCGTCCAGAAGATGGGTGAGACCATATCGCGCCGCGGCCGGGGAGTCAGCGAGCGGAGCGGCGGCTGTGGGATATTCGCCGGGAAACTGTCCCTGAACTGCAACACCGGCGTGTGCCGCAGGGGCGTCCGCCTGCTCCGCGGCCGCGGGGCGCTCGTCAGCGCCGGAATTGCGCGCGGCGATCAACGGAAAGTCACGAACCGTGATCTCCGCACCTTGGCACAGCATGATCGCGCGGAAGATGGCGTGCTCCAGCTCGCGGATGTTGCCGGGCCAAGCGTCGGCGGCAAGCAGGTCCATGGCCGCGGGGGAGAGGCCGGTCACGAAGGAGCGGCCGGCTTCCGGCGCCAGGCGCGCCAGAAAGCTCCGGGCAAGGTCGGGGATATCGGACCGGCGTTCGCGGAGCGGCGGCAGCCAGATCGGCAAGACGTTGAGGTGATAGAAGAGCGCCTCGTCGAAGGCCGCTTCGGAGACGAGCTCGATCAGGCGGCGGCTGGTCGCGGCGATTAGTCGAATGTCACTGAGATGCCGGCGGCCGGAGGGCGCTGCGCCGGCCTCCTGCTCGCTTATAAGCTCCGCGAGGCGGCGCTGCATGTCTGGTGGCAGCGCGCCGATCTCATCAAGAAAAAGCGTGCCGCCGCTCACCGTCGGTTCACGCGTCGTGCCAGCCTCGGAAGGGGCGGAAAGGATCTGCTCCAATGTGCCATGGCCCGTTTGGCTGCAGTCGATCCTCACGAAGGGCCGGCCGCGGCGGGCGCTTGATCCGTGAATGGCGCGGGCCAGCAACGCCTTGCCCGTGCCGTGCTCGCCTTCGATCAGCACAGGGATACGGGAGCGCGCGGCGCGCTCCGCCAGTCGCTGAACCCGCTCCATGGACGATGATTGCATGACGATGTCGCTGAGGCCGAGCGCGCCGGAGCGACTGAGACGCATGCGTAGAACCTCGCTTTCCAGCGCACCGATTCTCAGCGCGTTGGTCAGAGACGCGCGCAGGCGATCGGGGGCAGCCGGCTTGAGCAGAAAGTCGAAGGCGCCGGCGCGCATGGCGGCTACAGCGGCATCGGCGCCGCCGGGCGCGGCCTGTACGATGACCGGCGGTGCGAAGGATCGGCGCGTCAGGCGATCCAGCACCGCCATGCCGTCGAGGTCGGGCATGACGAGATCGACAATCATCGCGGCGATCGGCGGTGCGTCGGCTCGGGTGAGGCGGGCAAGCGCTGCTTCGCCGCTTGTCACGGTCTCCGCGTGGTGTCCCAGGCTCCGGACGATATCTTCAACGTGGCGGCATTCGGAAGGATCGTCATCGACGACCAGGACATGAACTGCCATATCACCTTCCGAGAGAATCCGCTGGGCGACGCCGGAGCCGCGTGAAGTGCCGTTCGGCTTTCGAAAGCACTTTCGGTCGTTGCGGTTAAGATCGTCTTAGCGCAGGCGAAAGTGTGTGGCGGGCAGGCGGCGCGAAATTGTGACGAGGAGGCAGTTTTGGCCGGCAAGGCAGAACGCATGGGCGAGCAATCGGGGGAGCTGGGCGCTCTGCCGGAATGGGATTTGTCTGACCTTTATCCGGCGATGGATGCACCGGAGGTAGAGCGCGACCTGGAGACGATTGCTTCAGCGAGCACGGCTTTCCAGGACTGCTACAAGGGCAAGCTTCCGGCGCTTACCAAAGACGCCGCAGGCGGCGACGCGCTTGGCGAGGCGATCGCCGAATACGAAGACATCCAGGAACGCCTCGGCCGGCTCGCGAGCTTTGCCCATCTTGTCTATGTCGGCGACACGACCGATGCGGGGCGCGCCAAGTTCTTCGGTGACGTGCGGGAGCGGCTGACCACAATCTCCACGGACCTTCTGTTCTTCGAGCTGGAGCTCAATCAACTGGACGAGGAATTGATCGAGGCGGCGATGAGCGGGCCCAAGCTTGCCGCTTATCGCCCGTGGATCGACGACCTCCGGTTGGAGCGCCCGCATCAACTCGACGACACGATCGAGCGGCTCTTCCATGAAAAATCCGTCACCGGCCGGGCGGCGTGGAACAGGCTCTTTGACGAGACGCTGGCGGAGCTTCGCTTCGATGTCGACGGTGAGAGCCTGGCGTTGGAGCCGACGCTCAACCGTTTGATCGATCCGGACGAAGCGACACGCAAAAAGGCGGCTGAGGCGCTTGTGGCGACGTTCAGCGGCAATCTGCGTCTCTTCACCCACATCACCAATGTGCTCGCCAAGGACAAGGCGATCTCCGATGAGTGGCGCAGTTTCAAGGACGTCGCGGACTCCCGTCACCTCGCCAACCGCGTCGAGCCGGAGGTGGTCGATGCGCTGGTTGAGGCGGTGCGCGACGCCTATCCACGGCTGTCGCATCGCTATTACGCGCTGAAGGCGCGTTGGCTGGGTAAGACGCAGCTGGAGTTCTGGGACCGCAACGCGCCGCTGCCGGAGACCATCGATCGGCGAATCGGATGGGAGGAGGCGCGCGATACCGTGCTCACCGCCTATGGCGGATTCGCGCCGGAGATGGCCGACATCGCCGGGCGCTTCTTCGAGGAGGGCTGGATCGACGCGCCGACGCGTCCGGGAAAGGCGCCGGGGGCGTTCTCGCATCCCACCGTCCCGTCGGCGCATCCTTATGTGCTGCTCAATTATCAGGGCAAGCCACGCGACGTCATGACGCTGGCGCATGAGCTTGGGCACGGCGTGCATCAGACGCTGGCCGCCGATCAGGGCCTGCTTCTATCGCAGACACCGCTGACGCTGGCGGAGACGGCGAGCGTCTTCGGCGAGATGCTGACCTTCCGCGCATTGCTGGCCCGTGCATCGGACGCGACGGAGCGCAAGGTCATGCTGGCCTCCAAGGTGGAGGACATGATCAACACGGTGGTGCGGCAGATCGCCTTCTACGTCTTTGAGCGCAAGGTGCATCTGGAACGGCGCGATGGCGAGCTCACCGCGGACCGGCTCGGTGAAATCTGGACGGAGGTGCAGGCGGAGAGCTTGGGTCCGGCGATCCATCTCGGCCCGGGCTACGAGACGTTCTGGACCTACATCCCGCATTTCATCCACGCGCCGTTCTACGTCTACGCCTATGCCTTCGGCGACTGCCTGGTGAACTCGCTCTACGCCGTCTACGAGGAGGCGGAGGGCGGCTTTCAGGATAAATATTTCGCCATGCTGAAAGCCGGCGGTTCCAAGCGGCACAGGGCACTCCTGGCGCCTTTTGGCCTGGACGCGAGTGATCCCGGCTTCTGGCAGATGGGCCTGGCATTGATTGAAGAGCTGATCACCGAGCTGGAGGCGATGGAGCAGGCGTCGTAGAGAGCGGCGCCCGGCGGCAAGCCGCCCGGTTGCTTTTGTCTTCCAGCAGGCCCAAGTGAGCGTCGCCATGTCTTCCATGCGCGACGATGAAGCCAACCGCCTCTCCGGCCGTCTCTCCCGCTATGCACGGGTCGGCACGGGCGTCGGCGGCCTGGCGGCGCGGGTCATTGGCGCGCGGGCGCTGGGGCGCGGCTCCGACGCGGCCGCGCTTGCCGCTGAGTTGGCGCGGACCTTTGGTGGGCTCAAGGGCCCGCTGATGAAGGCGGCGCAATTCGCCTCGCACATCCCCGACGTGCTGCCGCCGGAATATGCCGCAGAGCTTCAGAAGCTGCAGGCGGAAGCGCCGCCGATGGGCTGGGCGTTCGTTCGCCGCCGCATGCGCGCCGAGCTTGGTGGCGACTGGGAAAAGCGTTTCGGCTCATTCGAGCATGAGCCGGCCGCCGCGGCGTCGCTGGGGCAGGTGCATCGCGCGATTGTACCGGACGGAGGGAAGGTGGCCTGCAAGCTGCAATATCCCGACATGGATTCCGCCGTGGAAGCCGATCTGTCGCAGCTCGGAATGGTCTTTGCCGTGCAGCGACGCTTCAATCCGGAGGTCGATACGCGCGAAGTGGCGAAGGAGCTGAGCGCGCGGCTCCGCGAAGAGCTCAACTACGAGCGGGAGGCGCGGCATCTGCGGCTCTACGGCACGATCCTCGGCGACGCGCCGCATGTCCGTGTCCCTGAGCCCGTGACTGAGCTCTCCACCCGGCGGCTTCTCACCATGACCTGGCTGGAGGGGAAGCCGCTGCTCGCTTTCGCCGACCGGCCGCTAGAGGAACGCAATTCTATCGCCCGCGCCTTGTTTTATGCGTGGTGGCATCCGTTCGCGCATTTCGGCGTGATCCACGGCGATCCGCATCTCGGTAATTACACCGTCTTTGAAGAAGCGGGTGCGCCGCAGGGCGTCAATCTTCTCGACTATGGGTGCATTCGCATCTTTCCGCCGCGCTTCGTGGAGGGCGTTGTGGCGCTCTACCGCGGCTTCCAGGCCGGCGACAAGGAGCGTGTGAGAGATGCGTTCGGCAGCTGGGGCTTCGGCGATCTGAGCGAGGAGCGCGTCGACACGCTGAGCCTGTGGGCGCGCTTCATCTACGCGCCGCTCTTAGACGACCGTGTGCGCACCATTGCCGACGGCGTGGAGCCGCACAAATACGGTCGCCGCGAAGTCTGGCAGGTCAAG
Organism: Afifellaceae bacterium; assembly: GCA_028281235.1. Taxonomy (GTDB): domain Bacteria; phylum Pseudomonadota; class Alphaproteobacteria; order Rhizobiales; family Afifellaceae; genus DASWJZ01. The sequence goes on from JANQKG010000025.1 coordinate 42,598, forward strand.
CAATCGCTGCAGGCGCAAGGGGCGGCGGTGACCATCCCGCGAGAATTCGTGCTGATGAACCGCGCCGCGGTGGGGCTCGGCGCCGTCTTCCTGCATCTCAGGGCGGAGCTTAACTTTCATCAGATGTTTGAAGCGGAGATCGAAGGCTTTGAGCGCGCCATCGTCGCTGAGCGGCAGGCGGCTGCTCTTCGCGACGCGGGGCTTGAACCGGTTTCGGCGCCCGACGCTGCTTGATGCGCAGCGGCGACGCGCAGGCGGTCAGCTGGCGGGCGCTCCTTCAAGGCGGCAATTCCGTTCGGCTCTTCATCGTGTGTTTCGGTGTCTGGCTGCATGCGGCTGACGGCCTGCTCGTCACGACGATGATCCCAAAAATTGTGCCTGACATCGGCGGCGCGCGTTTCGTCGCGTGGACTGTTGCGCTTTACGAGATCGGGTCGATCGCTGCCGGCGCGTCCGTCGCCGTCATCGCCGCGCGCACTGGTCTGCGGCGGGCCATGATGGTCGCTGCAATGATCTACGCAGCGGGATGCGTGGTCAGCGCATTGGCACCCAATATGGGCGTCATGCTCGCCGGCCGTCTGGCGCAAGGCTTGGGCGGCGGCGGCCTTGCGGCGCTTTCCTTCGTGTCGGTCTCACTGCTTTTCCCGCGCGTATTGATGCCGCGCGCGATCGCGGCCGTGTCGGCACTATGGGGCGTTTCGGCTTTCGTCGGTCCGCTCATTGGCGGGCTGTTCGCCGATGCAGGATTGTGGCGTGGCGGGTTCTGGTCGTTTGCTGCGCAGGCGATCGTGCTGGCGGCCGCCATCGGGATGACCGGTGCGCTGGACCAGCGGCAGGACGTTCCCGCCGCCACGCGCTTGCCTTTATGGCGGCTGTGCGTTCTGTCGCTCGGCGTGCTGGCGGTCGCGGCCGCCGGCATAGCGGTCTCGCCGCTCACGACACCGCTTCTGGTCGCCGTCGGCCTTTTGCTTCTGGTGCTCTTCCTGCGCATGGACGGGCGTCGAACGGAAAGCCGGCTCTTGCCACGGCGCACATTCGATCCACGCGATGGTGTCGGCGCGGCCCTTTTGATGATCGTGTGCTTCTCCGTGGCAACCGTTGCGCTCACCGTCTACGGCCCGCTCGTCTTCACGCGGCTTTATGGCGTCTCGGCGCTGACCGCCGGCTACATCGTCGCGCTTTCGGCAATCGGCTGGTCGGTGACGGCGGTGATCGTCTCCGGCGTACGGGAGCGGTTTGATGGTGCGCTGATCCTCAGTGGGATGGGTGTCCTGACCATCAGCATCGCCGGGTTTGCGATTGCTGTGCCAAACGGCTTGTTCTGGGCGGTGCTCGTCTTCGCGACATTTGAGGGTGTCGGTTTCGGTATGGCGTGGACGTTTATCCTGCGCCGGGTCACGGCGCTCGCGGAAGCAGGCGATGTCGGACGCGTCGCTGCCGCAATGCCGACCCTGCAAAGGCTGGGATACGCGCTAGGTGCGGCCTATGTTGGGATTATCGCCAACGCGGCGGGCTTTGCCGATGGGGCAACCGAGGCAACAATGCGCGCCGTCGGTTTCTGGATATTCGCGGGCTCGCTGCCGCTGGCGGCCGTCGGCCTCTATGCGGCCTGGCGCTTCGTTAGCGCGACCCGCGAGCGCCTCAGCCCGGTGTGATTTGGGCTCGCGGACCGGGAGGCGGCACGCGCATTGCGGGGTAGCATATGTTTGAGGGATTTGAGCTCCATAGAGTGGATGCGGGCGAGGTGACGATCCGCGCGCGCATCGGCGGCGATGGCCCACCGCTGCTGCTCCTCCACGGCAACCCGCAAACGCACATGATGTGGCACAAAATCGCGCCGGCGCTGGCGGAGCATTTCACTATCGTCGCCGCTGACCTTCGCGGCTACGGCGAAAGCTCAAAGCCGCCATCGGCGCACGGTCACGAGTCCTATTCCAAACGGATGATGGCGCGCGACCAGATGGCAGTGATGCGCCATTTCGGCTTCACGCGTTTTGCCCTCGTCGGCCACGATCGCGGCGGGCGCTGCGGCTATCGCATGGCGCTCGATCATCCCGAATGCGTGGAGAGGCTCGCCGTCCTCGACATCCTGCCCACCTACGAACATTACCGGCGCACCGACATGGGCTTCGCCATGGGCTACTGGCACTGGTTTTTTCTCGCGCAGCCCCATCCATTGCCGGAGAAGCTGATCGGCGGCGATCCGGAGTCGTTCTTCAAGCGGAGCTGGCCTGGCGGGGGTGCGTTGCCGGCGTTCCTTGCGGCGGAGGCTGTTGAGGATTACTGGCGCGCCTTCTCCAACCCGGCGACCGTGCACGCCATTTGCGAGGATTATCGCGCTGGCGCCACCTGCGACTACCGCAACGACGAGGCGGATTTCGGCAAGCGGACGATCGCCTGTCCGCTGCTCGTCCTATGGGGGAGCACGGGTGTCGTCGGGCGGCTTTACGATCCGCTGGAGGTGTGGCGCGGCTGGGCCGACGACCTCTGCGGCGAGGCGATCGAGGCGGGGCATTTTCTGGCGGAGGAGCGGCCCAAGGAGACGCTCGACGCCCTGCTGCGGTTTCTTTTGCCTTAGCGGGGCGAAATCGCCGCGTGCGGCGGGTCGGCACGTTGCTCCGATTTCGCTGCTTGTGTAAAAGGCCGGCAACATTGTCAATCAGCCTCACCGGCAAACAGGCTTTCCTGGGGGAATGCATGGCCGAACACTCGCCCTCCGGACCCGTCCAGGTCGGCGCTTCAATGGACTATCCGGAGCACGAGCGGACCTATACCGGCTTTATTGCGCTCACCAAGGTCGGCACCGCCGCAACCATCGCCATTCTCCAGGCGCTGGTGCTTTTTGGCCTCGCCAGCAACGCCTTCTGGCTTGGTGTCCTGATGATCGTGCTGACGACGATCGCCTCCATCATCTGCGTCGTGGCCAAGGGCGACATCAAGGCGCTGGTGGGCGTCATCGTTATCGGTTTCGTCCTGATGGCCCTGACGCTCGGCTAGTGGAGCGAGTTTGACATATGAGTTTCGTCTGCAGCGAGGCTCGTGCTCAAATGTCGAACTCAAAAGCTCCACTAGACTCATAGACTTACTCGTGGTCCTTATGGTTCCGACATTTGCTCGGGCGAGGGCTGGCAAGGATTGCAAATGTCGGAACCGGACCACTGACGCATGCGCATCACTGTTCTCAAGGAGGACGCGGCGATGGAGCCGCGTGTCGCTGCGACGCCGGAATCGGTGCGCAAGTTCGTCGCCGCCGGTGCGACCGTTTGTGTGGAGGCCGGCGCCGGTGCCGCATCCGGCATTCTCGACCAGGATTACCGCGACGCCGGGGCGGACATTGCAGACACACGCCAGGCAGCGCTCGGCGATGCCGACATGGTTCTGCTGGTCCGCCGGCCGGAGAACGTCATCGGCTTCAGGAAAGGTGCGGCCGTCGTCGCGCTGATGGATCCGTATGACAACGAAGCGGCGCTGAAGACGCTCGCCGATGCGGGTCTTCAGGCCTTTTCGCTTGAGTTCATTCCCCGGATCACGCGCGCGCAGGTGATGGACGTGCTGTCCAGCCAGGCGAACCTGGCGGGCTATCAGGCGGTGATTGAGGCATCGGCCGCGTTCGGCCGCGCCATGCCGATGATGATGACGGCGGCGGGCACCGTTCCGGCCGCGCGCGTCTTCGTCATGGGCGCCGGCGTTGCCGGCCTGCAGGCGGTGGCGACGGCGCGTCGGCTTGGGGCCGTGGTTTCCGCCACCGACGTCCGCCCCGCCGCCAAGGAGCAGGTCGCTTCGCTCGGCGCCAAGTTTATCGCGGTGGAGGACGAAGAGTTCAAGGCGGCCGAGACGGAAGCCGGTTACGCCAAGGAGATGTCGGCGGAATACCAGGCGAAGCAGGCGGCCTTGGTGAAGGATCACATCGCCAAGCAGGATATCGTCATCACCACGGCGCTGATCCCCGGACGCCCGGCGCCGAAGCTCGTCAGTGCCGAGATGGTCGGTTCGATGGCGGAGGGCTCCGTGATCGTCGATCTGGCCGTGGAGCGCGGCGGAAATGTCGAGGGTGCCGTGCCCGGTGAGGTCGCGCGGGTCGGCGGTGTGACCATCGTCGGGCATCTCAATATGCCCGGACGCATCGCGGCGTCATCGTCGGCTTTGCTGGCGCGCAACATCTTCGCTTTTGTCGATCCGATGATCGACAAAGAGACCAAAGCGCTCATGATCGACCGCGAGGACGAGATCATTGCAGCGACGCTGCTGACGGCGGACGGCGCGATCGTGCATCCGTCATTTGCCGCAAAGCCCGCCGACGGGGGAGGTGAGGCGTAATGGAGAACGAGGCGATCAACGACGCCGCGCGGCGGGCACAGGAGGCGGCCGATGCTGCTGCGGCCGCAGCGGATCAAGCGCAGGAGGCCGCCGACCTGGCGGCGGAGATGGCGCTCAATCAGGACCTTTTCGGTGACGCCGCGGGCGCGGCTGCTCATGCAATGAGCGGCGGGGCGATCGACCCCTTCGTCTTCCGCTTCTCCATCTTCGTGTTGGCGATCTTCGTCGGGTATTACGTCGTGTGGTCGGTGACGCCGGCGCTGCACACGCCGCTGATGAGCGTGACCAACGCCATCTCGTCGGTGATCGTCGTGGGCGCGCTGCTGGCTGTCGGCGTGCCGCTTATGGCGGAAGGGACGGGCCTGGCGCGGCTCTTCGGTTTCCTGGCGCTCCTCCTGGCGAGCGTGAACATTTTTGGCGGCTTCCTCGTCACGCAGCGCATGCTCTCCATGTACAAGAAGAAAGAGCGGGCATGAGCGTTGATCGGGAGCTCATCCTCGCGAAGCTGCGCGAGCAGCGCGATCATATCGAGCGCGAATACGGTGTGCGGATGATCGGCATTGTCGGCTCCGTCGCCCGCGGCGAGGCGACCGATGAGAGCGATGTAGACGTGTGGGTCGACATAACGTCGGTTCCTACCTTGTTTCAGATTGCGGGAGCTGAGAATGAGGTGGCCGATGCGCTCGGTACAGGGCAGCGCGTGGATTTCGTGCTGCGCGAGAACCTCCGCCCCGCTTTGCGCGCGCGCATGGCGCACGACCTTGTTCAGCTTTAATGGATGAATCGGACCGGCACGCCTTGACACAGATGCTCCGTTACTCTGAGAGCGCCATCCGACTGCTGGGCGCACGAGACGACGCCTCGGTCGCGGCCGACGAGCGTACGTTCTTCGCTGTCTCCTATGCGGTTCAGACGATTGGTGAAGTTGCCAACCGTGTACCGGCAGAAACTCGAGACAGACTCTCCGGTATTCCGTGGCGGAACATTGTCGGGATGAGGCACCATTTGGTCCACGGGTACGAAGATGTCCGTCCAGACATTCTTGTGAAGACCGTTCGCGAAGACTTGCCCCCGCTCGCAACTGAGCTTCGACGAGCATTGGAGGAGGACGCCTGATGAGCGCCAGTCTCACCGCCTTCCTCTATCTCATCGCCGGCGTTCTCTTCATTCTGGCGCTGCGCGGGCTGTCGCATCCTGAGACCAGCCGCCAGGGCAACATGTTCGGCATGGTCGGCATGGCGCTGGCCGTGCTGACAACGCTTTTCGGGCATCCGCCATCCGGTCTGTTCGCCTGGGCGATGCTGATCGTCGCGGTCGTCGCCGGCGGCGGGGTCGGGGCAACCATCGCTCGACGCATCCCGATGACGGCCATGCCGCAGCTTGTCGCGGCGTTCCATTCGCTGGTCGGCCTGGCAGCCGTTCTGGTGGCGGCGGCAGCGCTCTACGCGCCGGAAGCCTTTGAAATCGGCGAGGTGGGGGCGATCCACACGCAGGCGCTGATTGAGATGAGCCTCGGCGTGGCGATCGGCGCCATCACCTTCACGGGGTCGGTCATCGCCTTCGCCAAGCTCGACGGGCGCATGTCCGGCGCGCCGATCATCCTGCCGGCGCGGCACGTGGTGAACGCCGGACTAGGCGTGCTCCTCGTCATCCTCATCATTGTCTTGGCGACCACGGAGAGCCGTCTCGCCTTCTGGGTCATCGTCATCGTCAGCCTGGCGATTGGCGGGCTCATCATCATCCCGATCGGCGGCGCCGACATGCCGGTCGTGATCTCCATGCTGAACTCCTATTCCGGCTGGGCGGCGGCCGGTATCGGCTTCACGCTCGGCAACACGGCGCTGATCATCACCGGCGCGCTGGTGGGCTCCTCCGGTGCCATCCTCTCCTACATCATGTGCAAGGGGATGAACCGTGCCTTCCTCTCCGTCATTCTCGGCGGTTTCGGCGGCGAGACGGCCGGGCCGGCGGGCGATGCCGGCGACAAGACGGTCAAGCAGGGCTCCGCCGATGACGCGGCGTTCCTGATGAAGAACGCCTCGCGTGTCATCGTCGTGCCGGGCTACGGCATGGCCGTGGCGCAGGCGCAGCATGCGCTCCGCGAGATGGCCGACAAGCTAAAGGCGGAGGGCGTTGAGGTGAAATACGCCATTCATCCGGTCGCCGGCCGCATGCCGGGCCATATGAACGTGCTCCTGGCGGAAGCCAACGTGCCCTATGACGAAGTGTTTGAGCTCGACGACATCAACTCAGAATTCGCGCAGACCGATGTCGCCTATGTGATCGGGGCCAACGACGTGACCAATCCGGCGGCGCGCGACGACCCGACCTCGCCGATCTACGGCATGCCGATCCTCGACGTCGACAAGGCGGCGACCTGCCTCTTCGTCAAGCGCTCCTTGGCGTCCGGCTATGCCGGCATCGACAACACCTTGTTCTACAAGCCGGCGACGATGATGCTCTTCGGCGACGCCAAGAAGATGACGGAGGACATCGTCAAGGCGCTTTAGGGAGGCGCCGCTCGCCCCATGTGGAACGGAGCCATAAGGCGCGTGCTGTCGGTCGTTCTCATCGCCGCGGCGGTCTATGTCGCGGTCGTCGGCTTTCTTTACGTCTTCCAGCGCAATCTTGTCTTCCAGCCCGGTGGCACGCTCGCTGCGCCGGCGGAGGTCGGGCTCAGCTCCGTCGAGGCCGTGACCTTGACGATGGCCGACGGGACGGAGCTTCTCGGCTGGCACGCCGAGCCTCAGCCGGGGCAGCCGTCGGTGCTCTATTTCCACGGCAATGCCGGCAACATCTCCATGCGCGCGGAATCGTTCCAAAAAATCCTCGATTCCGGGTTGGGGCTGCTTGCTGCGAGCTATCGTGGCTATGCGGGAAGCGGCGGCAGGCCGAGCGAGGATGCGCTGCTTGCCGACGCGCTGGAGCTCTATGATTGGCTAGCGGCGCGCACCGGACCCATCGTGCTCTATGGCGAGTCGCTCGGCTCGGGTGTTGCGATCCATGTGGCGACGGAGCGCGAGGCGGCGGCCGTGATTCTTGAGGCGCCCTATACCGCTGCCGTCGACATTGCGCGGGAGACCTATCCTTGGGTGCCGGTCGGATTGTTGATGCACGATCAGTTTCTTTCGCGCGAGCGGATCGGGCGCGTTGTGGAGCCGGTCCTCATCCTGCACGGCGCGGACGACGCGGTCGTGCCTGTTGCGCATGGGCGGCGGATGTTTGAGCTGGCGGCCGAGCCCAAGCGCCTGATGATCGTTGAGAATGTCGGCCATATTGGTTTGTGGGAGCAGGGTCTTTGGCCGAGCGTGCTCGACTTCCTCAGCGAGCACGGCGTACGCCCTAACTAGAGCATCATCGTATCGGGCCTTGCGCCTCCTGGCTGTGATGGTAGCGTTTCACCAACCGCGGGGAGGGCGCAGCCATGGCGGATCAAGCGCAAGAGAAGAGCGCACGGGCCACATCGTCCAAACGACGGCCCAAGAATGCCGTCGTCGTCATTCACGGCATGGGTGAACAGGCGCCCATGGAGACGCTGCGCAGCTTCGTGGAAGCGGCGTGGATGAACGCCCCCTGGCAGGCGCGTTCGAACGAACCGCGGACCTGGTCGAAGCGCGATTTCGTCACCCAGAGCTTTGAAACACGGCGCATCACCACGAATTATGATATCGGCGGCAAGCGCACGGATTTCTACGAGTTCTATTGGGCCCACATGATGCAGGGTACGAAGTTCTCGCAGGTGCTCGCATGGCTCAAACGGTTGCTGGTGCGTGGCGCCGACCGCGTGCCGCCGGCGGTCAAAGCGCCATGGGTGGCGGCATGTTCTGCTGCTACCGTTATCGTGTTGTTGCCATTCGTGGTCGAGATTTTACGCCGGGAGAACGCTCCGGGTTCGCCGTTTGCCTTCTACCTCGGCTTTGTCGCGGCTGCGTCGACCATTTGGTACTATGTGCGTAGGTATCTTGCCGGCCGCGTTCTGGCCGAGGTGGTGGGAGACGCGGCCCGCTACCTGACCCCGGCGCCGCCCAACATTGCGGCCCGGTCGATGATCCGGGGGGCCGGCCTGGATCTGCTTAAAACGCTGACAAAACGCGACGACTACGACCGCATCATTGTCGTGTGCCACAGCCTGGGCACCGTCGTCGGCTACGACATTCTCAGTCTCCTGTGGGGCGACATAAACGGTAAGATCAAGCACAGCGTCACGCCGAAGAGCGCTGCGCTGGCGGCGATCGAAGCGGCGTCCGCCGATTTACGCGCTCGGCCCGACGACCGCGACGCGCTGATGGCCTATCGCGACGCGCAGCGCGCCTATTTCGACGACATCCACCACGTCGCGAAGGATGTCTGGAAGGTCACCGATTTCGTGACGCTCGGCTCGCCGCTGACCCATGCGCATTTCTTGTTGGTGGATGACGGCCAAAGGCTCATGAGGAGCGAAGAGGAGGAGCTCGATTCGCCGCGGCTGCAGAGGTGGTGGCAGCAGCTCGATTCAGTGACGCTGGCGGTGGCGGAGATGTTCCGCGCGCGCGCCGCGCAGCGCGAGCTGCCGCTTTGTCCACCGCTTCCGGAGCACACCGATTCTTTCACCTATGATCCAAAGACCGGCGAAGGGGAGGTGCCGCATCACGCCGCTCCGTTTGCGCCCGTGCGCTGGACCAACATCTATGCGCCGCGGAACAATCTCTTATGGGGCGACGTCATCGCCGGGCCGGTGGCGCCGCTTTTCGGACCGGGCGTCAAGGATGTCGCGCTTTGCGGCGACGCCGCCAAGAGCTTCGTCGCGCACACCAAATATTGGGCGACGGGGTTCGGCGACCAGGAGCATTTGGAGGCGCTCAGGGCGGCGATCAATCTGCTTGATGATCCGGAGATTGACGCCTGGGCACGCCACGCCAAGGAAGTGGCGCGGCTGGCAGAAACCGCTGCGCCGGCTCCAAGTGGCGGCTCAGGCTAACCAGTGCCGCGGGTGCGGCGCATGCCGTCCTTGGCCGGCTGATAGCTGGGGTTGAGATTGGCGGCGCGGGCAAAGGCGGCATTGGCCTCCTGCCGCTTGCCGAGGGCCTCAAGCGCCAGGCCCTGATTGGTCCATGCGGTGAAGCTGCTCCGGTCGCGCTTTACGGCCTCGTTGAAATCGTCGAGGGCGGCACGCGCATCGCCGAGCGCCAGATAGGACAGGCCGCGGCCGTCATAGGGCTCAGCGGTGCGCGGCGACAGCCCGATGGCGGTGGTGAAATCCTCGATCGCCCGCTGGTGCTGGCTCTGCGCCTGATAGGCGAGGCCCCGATTGTGGAACGCCTGAGGGTCGGTGGCATTGATCTGGATCGCGGCATTGTAATCGGTGAGCGCCAGGCCGAGCTGCCCCTGCTGGCGATAGATGTTACCGCGACCGACGAGGGCGGGGGCATAGCGCGGATCAGCGCGGATCGCCCGATTGTAGTCCTCAGCGGCACTTTGCGTATCGCCGTTCAGGCGATGCACCAGGGCGCGGTTGGCGTAGGCGCGTGCGAAGTTCGGATCGATCTGGATCGCCTTGTTGAAATCGGCGATGGCTTCGCGGTACTTGCCGGCGCGGCCGAATGCGGAGCCGCGCACATTGTACGCCTCTGCATTGTTGGGCTCACGCTGAATGACAGCGGTCAGCGATTCGATGTTGGTCTCCGAGGCGGCCTCCGCCTCCACGGATACGGGCACGTTGCTGCCGATGCGCGCTGACTGGCAGGCGGCGAGCGTCAGCGCCAGGATGGCGGCTGCGATAGGTGCGATATTGCGAAGAGGGTAGGCGGCGCGCATCTCGGTTTCCATGTCTTCGCGACCAGTCCGTATCAGCAGGTCACGGCGTAAAGAGTGTTATCGCATTCATAAAATCGCGCCAACGCCCTATCTCTTCGGTGAAGGACAATCCTAGTGCAAACCGGCATCCAGCCCCGGACCCGCATCGGGGGCTGGCTTCTAGGGCTCAGCGCGTGCGTCGCGCAATACTTGCTTCATGCATGAGCATGCTGGCCGACGCCGAGGCGCCGCGCGGTGGCCGCATATAAAAGCCCTCATTGGGCTTGTCCACCGTTCGCGCGGGCGCCGGCCGGGCCGGCCGCAGCAAGCGCCACGCCGCGTCGTGCCGCGATCCAGTCCGCAGCCGCCTTGGCCGCTTCGTCGCGCGTCTCAGGCGTGCGCTGCAACAGCCACACCTCCATGTCGGCATCGTCCACGCCGCGCGCCTTGGCGATCAGATACCAGCGCGCGGTTTCCAGCTCGTCCTCAGGCCGGCCATCGTCGGCCAGCAGCCTGGCAAGTCGAAGCTGCGCGGCGGGATTGTCGGCCTCTGCCGCACGCCGGAGCCAATAGGCGGCCTCCGCCTTGTTCTTCGTTATGCCGCGCCCGTTATAGAGGAGGATGGCGTATTCGACCTGCGCGCCGACATGGCCGTTCTGTGCTGCTTCGGCGAACCAGCGGGCGGCTTGCGCCTCGTCGTTCGCCACGCCCACGCCTTCGATATAGAGGCTGCCCAGCGTGAACTGAGAATCCATGTCGCCCAGCCGCGCGGCGCGGCTGAGAAACGCCGCGCCAAGCATGGCGTTCTGGTCAACGCCGCTACCGCCGAGAAGCAGATAGCCCAACTCGCGCGCCGCGCCGGAATGGTCCTTATCCGCCGCCAGGCGAAAGAGCCTCGCCGCCTCAGCAATATCACGCTCCACGCCGCGGCCGTCGAGATGAAGCTGGCCAAGCGAGTAAAGCGCTTCCTTGTCGCCGCCCTGGCCTGCCAAACGAAACCATTCGGCCGCTGCGCTCAGATCCTGCTTGACGCCGAGGCCGCGCGACTGAAGGACGCCGAGAAGCGTCTGCGCCACCGGATCGCCGTTTTCGGCGCGCTCCAACGCCAACGAAAATGCGGTGAGGAACCAGCCGCGCTGAAACGCGCCGAAGGCCAGATCGGGAGGGAAGGCGGAGGCTTCGCCGGCGGCCGTCAGGCCCTTGTCGATGCGCTGCTCCACCTGGATCGGGTCAAGCGTGGTGCGCAAACGCGACGTTTGGGATGAAGGCGCGAGCGAGACGTCCGCGCTTTCCGTTGGGTTGGGCGCGACAGTGATGCTCGGCGGCCGGTTTTCGGCCATGCCCGACGCTGGCTCGCCGGCGGCCGACAGGCCTTGCTCGATGCGCTCCTGGATGCTCTGGCCGGCCGCGCCATGTGGCAGGACGGCCAGCGCCAGACATGCAAGTACCGCCCACGGAACGGGAAACCTCATGCAGCTTGCCTCCCGCTCCGGCTGAGTGCCGCCTCCGCCAAGGCGACGGCCTCGCCCGGCCCACCGGCGTGCTGCCAAACAGCGTCGTGCACGGCCACAAAGGCCGCGCCGGTGGCGGCGGCCTCCGCCACGCTATCAAGCGACCGCCCGGCCATGGTAACAGCCGGAATCTCCATCAGCTCCGACCACCATTCGGCCAATTGCAGCGCCTTGGGGTGAGGGGCGTCGTGCGTGTCGCCGTGCGGCCGGCCGAAGAACACATAATCCGGCTCCAGTTCGCCGACCTCCATTGCCGCGTGGCGCGAAGAGAGATTTCCCGCGCCAACGATGCGCTGCGTGCGGAACGATTTCATCGCCATGCGGAGATCGTCGACGCCGGATTCAATGTGCACGCCGTCGGCTTTGACGTGGCCGGCGAGCCTGGTGTCCTCGGCAATGAGGGCGGCGGCGCCGGCCGCCTGGACGATTGGCACAAGCCTTTCTACGACAGCCTGGCTTATAGCGCCGCCGCGATCTCCGGCGATCAGCACGGCGGCGACGTCGCCGCCGCCAAGCGCCTCTTCCAGCCGCGGCACGAAGCGATCCGCCTCAACACGCGGCGGCGTGATGAGAAAGAGGCGCGGTGCGTCGGCAGCGTCGTCCATGCGCCGGTGAGGGGGAGCCTCAGGCCGCCTCTTTCTCCAGCTCCGCTTTCCACCCGCCGGTTGCGGCCAGCCCGTTCATGCGCGCCCGGTGTGAGAAGGCGGCGCGGGCCGACCCGACATTATCCGCCTTGCCCTGCCAGGCATTCAGTGCCGCGTGCTGCAATGCCCGCCCGTAGGAGAAGGTGAGCTTCCAGGGAACGTCATACATGGCGTTCATGGCGGAGAGGTGTGCGGTGGCCAGTTCGTCGGACTGGCCGCCGGAGAGGAAGGCGATGCCGGGTACCGCGGACGGCACCATGGCTTTCAGCGCCTTGACCGTCTTCTCGGCCACTTCCTCCACGCTCGCTGTCTTGCCGGAATGCTGGCCGGGCACCACCATGTTCGGCTTCAGCACCATGCCTTCCAACATGACGCCCGCGATGTATAGTTCGTGGAAGACGGCGTTCAGCGTGCGGACGCTCACCTCGTAGCAACGGTCGATGTCATGCTTGGCGTCGGGGCCGTCCATCAGCACTTCCGGCTCCACGATCGGCACGATCTTCGCCTCCTGGCAAAGTGCCGCATAGCGCGCCAGGGCATGGGCGTTGGCGTTGATGCAATTGGTGCTCGGGCGGCCGTCCTCGCCGATGGTGATGACGGCACGCCATTTGGCGAAGCGCGCACCCAGCTCATAATATTCGGCAAGGCGTTCGCGCAGGCCGTCAAGGCCTTCAGTGACCTTCTCGCCGGGATGCAGGGCAAGGTCCTTGGCGCCCTTATCCACCTTGATGCCGGGGACTGCGCCGGCGGCATTGATCATGTCGACCAGCGGCGTGCCGTCCTGGGCCTTCTGGCGTATCGTCTCGTCGAACAAGATGACGCCGGAGATGAAGTTCTTCATGGCGTCTCCGGCGCCGAACAACATCTCGCGATAGTCGCGGCGGGCGTCCTCCGTCGATTCCACCTGGATGGAATCGAAGCGTTTCTTGATGGTCCCAGAGCTTTCGTCTGCGGCCAGGATGCCCTGACCTTCCGCGACCATGCGGATGGCAATGTCCTCCAGCCTTTCGCTCATGATTGCTCTCCTCTGTCTCTCATGTGTTCCTATGCGGCTCTGAGCGCTTCTACGCCCGGTAGCGCCTTGCCCTCAAGCCATTCCAGAAAAGCCCCGCCGGCTGCCGAAACGTAGCTGAAATCGGCGCCCGCGCCAGCCAGGTTGAGGGCAGCGACCGTGTCGCCGCCACCGGCCACCGAAAGAAGCCCCGCGTCGCGGGTGCGCATGGCGGCGTGCTTGGCGGCCGCCACCGTCGAACGATCAAAAGGCGGCGTTTCGAAGGCGCCGAGCGGGCCGTTCCAGACCAGCGTCTTGGCTTTGTCGATCCAGGTGTTTACGGCTGCAAGCGTGTCGGCGCCGACATCGAGGATCATATGGTCGGCCGGCACGGCGTCCAGCGCCACGGTCTCCGCCTTGGCGTTCGCCTCCAAGGCGGCGGCGACCACCACGTCGGTGGGGAGCACGATGGCGCAGCCGGCATCGGCGGCCGACAGCATGATCTGGCGGGCCGCGTCGGCGAGGTCGGGCTCGCTCAGCGACTTGCCGATCGCCACGCCCTTGGCGGCCAGGAACGTGTTGGCCATGGCGCCGCCGATGACCAGCGCATCGACCTTGCCGATCAAATTGGCAAGGAGTTCCAGTTTGCCGGACACCTTGGCGCCGCCGACGATGGCGACCACGGGCCGCTCCGGCTTGGCAAGCGCCTTCTCAAGCGCTTCAAGTTCGGCCTGCATGGCGCGCCCCGCATAGGCCGGCATGTGATGTGCGAGGCCCTCGGTCGAAGCATGGGCGCGGTGGGCGGCAGAAAAGGCATCGTTGACATAGACGTCGCCGAGCTTGGCCAGGGTGGCCGTGAACTCGGCGTCGTTTGCCTCTTCGCCGGCATAGTAGCGTGTGTTCTCCAGAAGAACGATGCCGCCATCATTAAGCGCGGCCACCGCCTCTTCCGCCTCCGCGCCGATGCAGTCTCCGGCGAAGCCTACCGGCCGGCCGATGATCTTGGCCACGGCCTCAGCGACCGGCGCGAGCGACATCTCCGCCACGCGCTTGCCCTTGGGGCGTTTGAAATGCGCCAGAAGCGCCACCTTGGCACCGCGATCGGACAGTTCGGTGATAGTGGAGGCGACGCGGTCGATGCGTGTCGTATCGGTGACCTTGCCGTCTTTGACCGGCACGTTGAGGTCGACGCGCAGAAGCACGCGCTTGCCTTTCAGGTCGCCTGCGTCGTTGAGGGTTCTAAAGGGCATTGGCACTCACGGGTATCGGATAAGGTTCGTCACCGGCGGCTGTCTCATATCACCAGCGTTCGTGAGTTGACAGAGATCAACGGCATGGCGATGACACGGGCGAAAGAGTGCGTTTCGCGTGTCCAAATCGTCTGAGCCCCTGACCCGTCTCGACAAGGCCATTCGCCGGCTGAAGGCGCAGCGCGCCTGCCTCGACTGGGCGGCGTCTGAGGCGGTGGCCATTCCCGGCGTCATTTGCGAGCTCGGCCTTGGCAATGGCCGCACCTACGACCATCTGCGTGCGCGCCTGCCGGGCCGCGACATCTATGTCTTTGAGCGCAGCGTCAGCGCCCACCCCACGGCTGTGCCGCCGCAGGACCGGCTCATCCTCGGCAATATCGAGGAGACGCTTCTTGAGGCGCAGCCACGCTTTGCCGGGCGGGTGGCGCTGATGCACTCCGATATCGGCACGGGCGACGATGCCCGAAACGCCAGAATTGCCGCCTGGCTGGGGCCGCTTCTTCCGCCATTCATGGCGCCCGGCGGCATCATCGCCAGCGACCAGCCGCTCGAAGCGCTCGCCGATATCGAAGCGCCTCTGCCGGAAGGGGTCTCGGAGAACCGCTACTATCTCTATCGTCTGCCGCGCTGAGGCGTATCCTGGCCAAGGCGGGGCGTCGGCTCGTATCCTTGACACACCTCTCATTTGTCACCCCGGAAAGCGCGTCAGCGCTTGTCCGGGGCCCATAGCCAATAAAGAGAATGCCGGCGACAGTGCTTGCTCCTCACGCAACATTCGGTGGTCATGGGTCCCGGTCTCGGCCTGACGGCCGAACCGGGATGACAGCCGATCGGCAGCGGTGACCGGCTACAAACCCAATCCCTAGAGTCACCGCCGCGTCAGCCAACGCTGAGGCTGCCATGCCTCTCACGCCAATCCCTCATGGCCAGAAAAACAGGCATCAACTCGCGACCCGCTTCCGTGAGCGCGTATTCCACGCGCGGCGGCACCTCCGCGTAGACCGTGCGCGTGACCAGCCCGCTTTGCTCAAGTTGCCGCAGGCTCCGCGTCAGCGTCTTCTGGCTGACGCTTGAGACGTCGCGCTTCAGCTCGCCAAAGCGCAGCGGAGCGTCGGCATAGAGCAGGGCGCGGAGAATGAGGAGCGTGTAGCGTCGCCCCAGAAGCTCGATCGTCTCCTCGACCGGACAGTTCTCCGCAATAGTGTCATTCATGCGCCTAAGGCCCGTTCGTTACCCTACTTGACCTTGTATCCTAACGGGCAAGACTATGCCCATGCAAATCCGTTCCAGGGAGCAAGCAATGGGCGGCTTACTGATCGAATACGAGTATAGCGGCGATGAAGCGCCGTGGAGCCAGGCGATGGAGGCGTTCCTCGCGGCGATCTCGGGCGACGCGGCGCTCGCGGGCAAGTTCCGCTACCACGTCTTCGTCAAAGAGGACGGCAAGAGCCGCGTGCACGTGCCGAGTTGGGACAGCGAGGCGACGTTGGCGCATCTGCAGTCGCAGGATTTCTTCAAGACCTTCGCCACCGCCGTTCAGGGCTTTGCCGGCGACACGCTGAAGACGACGAAGATCGTCCGCGGCGTCTGAGCGGCGCTCTATTCCTCCGGCTCTGTGGTGAAGAGCAGCGGAAAGCCGGCGCGGCGGCCTTCATCGGTCGCCTCCGTCGCCTTGGTCTCGGCAATGTCCTTCGTGTAGACGGCGACAACGCTCGTGCCGCGCCGGTGCGCCGTGATCATCACCCGGTACGACTGGTCTTCGTTCATGCCGAAGATGCCCTTCAGCACCGTCACGACGAATTCGCGCGGCGTATAATCGTCGTTGACGAGGATGACCTTGTGCAGCCGTGGCCGCTCGGTCTTCGGCCTGACCTTGGTGCGTGGCTTGGTGTCGGTGTCACTCATCGGAGACGTCACTCCCGATGATTGCGCGGCGGCGCATCAAGGCCAGATTGCCACGGAACGGCACGGCCCGTCCATCCGGCAAAGAATAAGGGCGGCGCGATAATCGCGCCGCCCCGGGTCAGGCGGAAGCTCGAGGCTCAGATCAGCCGAGCTTGCCCATGGCGACTGCGCTGTCGCTCATGCGGCAGGAGAAGCCCCATTCATTGTCATACCAGCTCATGACGCGGCACATCGTGCCGTCGATCACCTTGGTCTGGTCCATGTGGAAGATGGACGAATGCGGGTCGTGGTTCAGGTCGGAGGAGACCAGCGGCTCGTCCGTATAGCCGAGAATGCCTTTCAGCCGCTGCTCGGCGGCGGTGCGGATCGCCTCGTTGATCTCTTCCTTGGAGGTTGTGCGGCTGGCGATGAACTTGAAGTCGACGACCGACACGTTCGGGGTCGGCACGCGGATCGCGACGCCGTCGAGTTTGCCGTTGAGGTCCGGCAGGACAAGGCCGACGGCCTTCGCCGCGCCTGTGGAGGTCGGGATCATGTTCACCGCCGCGGCACGCGCGCGGTAGAGGTCCTTGTGAAGCGTGTCCAAGGTCGGCTGGTCGCCGGTATAGGCGTGAATGGTGGTCATGAAGCCCTTTTGGATGCCGACCGTGTCATGCAGCACCGAGGCGACCGGGGCGAGGCAGTTGGTCGTGCACGAGGCATTGGAGACCACTTTGTGCTCCGCCTTCAGGTCCTCGTGATTGACGCCATAGACCATCGTCAGGTCGGCGTCGCCGGCCGGTGCTGAGATCAGCACGCGCTTGGCACCCGCATCGAGATGCGCGGAGGCTTTTTCCTTGGAGTTGAACTTGCCGGCGCACTCCATGACGAGATCGACGCCCAGATCGCTGTGTTTGAGCGCCGCCGGGTCGCGTTCGGCCGTGACCTTGATCGGGCCGCGGCCGACATCGATCGTGTCACCATCGACCTTGACCTCGCCGGGGAAGCGGCCGTGGACGGAATCGTAGCGCAGCAAATGGGCGTTGGTCTCCACCGGGCCGAGGTCGTTGACCGACACGATCTCGACATCGGTCCGGCCGGATTCCACAAGAGCTCTCAGGATGTTGCGGCCGATCCGGCCAAATCCGTTAATTGCGACGCGTAGGGCCATCAGCCTCTCCTTTTCCGATTTCGCTCAAAGCGCGCCCTTAGGCTCCCGATGACGGCTTTCGTCTACCCGAGGCGGGCCCGCACCTGTTCGACGACGGCTTCTGCTGTGATGCCGAAGTGGCGATAAAGGTCCTCGTAGGGGGCGCTCGCCCCGAATGTGGCCATTCCCACGAAGATTCCATTGTTCCCGATCAAAGAATCCCAACCTTGGCGCACGGCCGCCTCGATGCCGACGCGAAGCGGCGCTGCGCCGATCGTCTCCTCGCGATAGGCCTCATCGGCCTCCGCGAAGCGCTCAAAGCACGGCACGGAGACGACGCGCGCGGCGATCCCCTGCGCTTCCAAGAGCGTCCTGGCCTCAAGCGCGACGGCGATCTCGGAGCCGGTGGCGAAGATGGAGACCTTTGCCTCGCGGTCGGCGGCGGCGAGCTCGTAGGCGCCGCGGGCACACAGGTTCTCCGCGACGAAGCCGTGGCGCACCTGCGCCAGCCCCTGCCGCGTCAGCGCCAGCACGCTGGGGCGGTGGCGATCGGTGAGGGCGAGCTGCCAGCATTCCGCCGTCTCCACCACATCGGCGGGTCGGTAGACAGCGAGGTTGGGGATGGCCCGCAGCGCCGCGAGGTGCTCCACCGGCTGATGCGTGGGGCCGTCCTCGCCGAGCCCGATGGAATCGTGCGTCATGACGTGGATGACGCGCTGGCGCATGAGCGCGGCCAGGCGGATGGAGGGGCGGCAATAATCTGAGAAGACGAGGAACGTGCCGGAATAGGGGATCAGCCCGCCATGCAGCGCCATGCCGTTCATGGCGGCGGCCATGCCGTGCTCGCGGATGCCGTAACGGATGAAGCGTCCGCCGAAATCGCCGGGCGCGACGTCCTCCTGCCCCTTGCTCTTGGTGTTGTTGGAACCGGTCAGGTCGGCGGAGCCGCCGATCGTCTCCGGCAGCGCTTCGTTGACGGCATCGAGCGTCATCTCCGAGGCCTTGCGCGTCGCGACCTTCTGCGGCGTCTCCGCGTATGAACGCTTCAGCGCGGCGATGGCTTCATCGAGCGCGGGTGCAACGTCGCCTGCCAGGCGGCGGTGGAATTCGTCACGCGTTGCGGCGTCGGCCGCCTCCATGCGGCCTTCCCAGGTTTCGCGCGCGGTGCGGCCGCGGCGGCCGGCGAGCCGCCAGGCGCCGGCCACGTCGTCGGGCACGACAAAGGGTTCGTGCGGCCAGGCGAGCGCCTCGCGCGCACCGGCAATCTCGTCTGCGCCGAGCGGCGCGCCATGTGAGGACGCTGTGCCCGCCTTGTTGGGGGCGCCCTTGCCGATGATGGTCTTGGTGGCGATCAGTACGGGGCGGTCGCTCAGCTTCGCCTCGGCGATCGCCTTGTCGATTGCCGCCTCGTCATGGCCGTCGACGCGCATCGCCCACCAGCCGGCCGCTTCGAAGCGTGCGACTTGATCCGTGGAGTCCGACAGCGACAGCGCCCCGTCGATGGTGATGGAATTGTCGTCGAAGAGCACGATCAGCCGGTTGAGCTTCAAATGTCCGGCAAGCGCGATCGCCTCCTGGCTGATCCCCTCCATCAGGTCGCCGTCTGAGGCGAGCGCGTAAGTGTAATGGTCGACGAGGTCGTCGCCGAAACAGGCGTTCATGAGCCGCTCCGCCAGAGCCATGCCGACGGCATTGGCGATCCCCTGACCAAGCGGCCCGGTCGTCGTCTCAATGCCCGGCGCGTGGCCGTATTCGGGATGGCCGGCGGTCTTGGAGTTCAGCTGACGGAAACGCGTCAGCTCATTCAGGGTCATCGCCTCGTAGCCGAGAAGATGGAGTGCCGAATAAAGCAGCATCGAGCCGTGGCCGGCTGACAGCACGAAGCGGTCGCGGTCCGGCCAATCCGGATCGGCGGCGTCGAATTTCAGGTGCTTGGTGAAGAGCACCGTGGCAACGTCGGCCATGCCCATGGGCATGCCGGGATGGCCGGAATTGGCCTTCTGCACCGCGTCCATGGACAGAGCGCGAACTGCATTGGCCATCAGCGCGTGCGGAACGGCGTCCGTCATTCCAAATTCCGCCTGAGAGAGAGCCTCGTACGAGGCCTCAGGGCCGCCCGTCTGCCCCAAAGCCCGGATTTGCCGGCGGAGTGATATCAGCTTGCTTTATTGAGTCAACGTGGTGGTTCAGCTCGGAGCCTCTCGTTTGTCATCCCGGTTCGGCCGTCAGGCCGAGACCGGGACCCATGAACACTGCCGGTTCGATCAAAGCTCGTGTTCCGCCCGTTTGCTCCGGGGGTATGGATCCCGCAAAGCGCCGCTCCCGCGCCGCTTGCGGGATGACAAAGGAGAGGGTGTGCGAGCGGGCCCCGCATTCCGCTTGCGCTTCATGCGGGCTACGTAATCCCTACCGGGGATGCAGCCACTTCGGGAAGAAGCTGTAGGGGTCCACCTCTTTGGCGCGGTCGAACATGATGGCGTTGGTCTCCAGCATCTGTTGCAGGCGCCCGTCCTTGATGGCGTCGAGCGTCTCCGTGCAGCCGCCGATATGCTCGCCGCCCACAAAGATCTGCGGGATGGTCGGCGCGCCGACCTTGGCTGTCAGGACGCCGCGGATCTGGCCGCCCCAATTGTCCTTCTGGTAATCGACGGAATCGAGGTCGACGGAGCGATAGGGAACGCCCATGGCGTCGAACGCCTTGCGCACCGACCAGCAGAACTCGCACCATTCCAGCGCAAACATCACCACAGGCTGATCGCGGTCGGCGATGACCCTTTCGACGAAGGCATCGGCCTCCGGCGAGACGGGAGACGGGGAGCCGTTGCCTTTCTGCGGGGCGGGCGGCGTCTTCGTGTCGAAGCGGTAGCGCGGCGTGGATTGCGCGATCACGACCTCATCGTCGGTCATGTCCGCGGGGATGTCCTCAAAGAGCTGCGTGGAGAGATAACGCTCGCCCGTATCGGGGAGCATGCAGAGGATCTTGGAACCCTTCGGCGCGCGCGCGGCAACCTCCAGCGCACCGGCCAAGGTGGCGCCGGCTGAGATGCCGACAAAGATGCCTTCCTTCCGCGCCAGCTCGCGCGACAGACGCAGCGCGTCGTCGCCTTTGATCGGAACGATCTCGTCGATCAGCTCGGCGGTGATTGCGTCCTCCGTCAGCTGCGGCATGAAGTCCGGCGACCAGCCTTGCATGAGATGCGGACGGAAGTGCGAGTGGCTCTGCGTGATCGTGCCGTCAGCCTCGCGCGCCTGCGGCACGCCGCTTTTCATCACCGGCGCGTTGTCCGGCTCGCAGACGATGACCTTCGTGTCGGGCCATTCCTTCTTCAAGACGCGCGCGACGCCTTTCAGCGTGCCGCCGGTGCCGGCGCCGGTGACCCAATAGTCGAGGCCGATATCGGCGAAATCCTGCATGATTTCCACGGCCGTGGTCTTGGAGTGGAAATCGGGATTGGCTTCGTTCTCGAACTGGCGAGTCAGGAACCAGCCATGCGTCTCCGCAAGCTCCACCGCCTTGGCCAGCATGCCGGTGCCCTTCTCCGAGGCGGGCGTCAGCACGACCTTGGCGCCGAGGAAGCGCATCAGCCGCCTGCGCTCGACGGAAAAGTTCTCCGCCATGGTGACGACGAGCGGATAGCCTTTCTGTGCGCAGACCATGGCGAGGCCAATGCCGGTATTGCCGCTGGTGGCTTCAATCACCGTCTGGCCAGGCTTCAGCGCACCGCTCTTCTCTGCTGCCTCGATGACGCCGAGTGCCAGGCGGTCCTTGACGGAGCCGAGCGGATTGAATGCCTCGACCTTGACGTAGAGCTCAACGCCCGGCGGCGCAAATTTGGCGATCTTCACCGACGGCGTCTTGCCGACCGTCTCCAGGATGTTGTCGTAGCGGGCCATTGTCGTTTCCTCGTGTTTTTTGTTGCGTTGCGTCAGGCGGCAGCGCGTGGCGCACCGGCTTCGCCGATTGCTTTGAAGGCGGGCAGGGCGCGCTCAACCATATCATCAGACGCCGTCAAGGAGATGCGGAAGTGGTTCGGCGCGTTGAGAATGCTGCCGGGCATGACGAAGACGTCACGGTCGGCGAGCATTTGCCAATGGCGCTCCGGATCGCCCTCAGGCCAGCGACTCCACAGATAGAACGTGCCCTCAGGCCGTAAGACCTCGTAGCCCGCGTCGGACAGAGCCTCTATGAGGCGGTCGCGCCGTCGAGCAAGGGCTGCAACGTCGATGGTCAGCGCCTCTATGTCGGGGATGGCGTATTGCATCACCGCGTTGGGGAAGCACCAGCCCATCGCCATCTGCGCGGAGAACATCACGTCGCAGAGCGCCTGGCGGTCGGCCTCCGGCATAAGCGGCGAGGGCGCCAGATAGCCGAGCCGTTGACCCGGCGCGAGGATCACCTTGCCGAAGCTGTAGGACACCAGCGTCCACGGATAGATTTCCGCGGGGCTCGTAAAGCCGTTCCCGTCGAAGCGTAGACGACGGTAGGGCTCGTCCGACAGAAGAAAGATGCGCCGGCCGTAACGCAGCGACGCGCGGTCGAGCATATCGGCGAGCGCCTGCAGCGTTGCGCGGTCGTAGATGCGGCCGGTCGGATTGTGCGGCGTGTTGACGATCACCATCCGCGTCTTCGGACCGATGGCGCGCTCAATCGCCTCAAGGTCGAGATCGAAGGCTGGGCCCTTCAGCGCGACCTTGCGTGGCACGGCGTCAGCGGCGTGCAGCATCGATTCGTAGCAAAACCACGCCGGCTCGGAGTAGATCGCCTCGTCGCCGGCATCGAGCACAAGGCGAAAGGCCACCATGATCGCAGCGAAGGCGCCAGCGGTCAGCGCGACGTCCTCCGGATGAAAGGTCATGCCCATCTCGCGGCTGAGCCGCTCCGCCAGGAAGGCGCGGGGGTCTTCTTCGCTGGTCTTGTAGGCGAACCAGTTCTTGTTCTCAGGCACGGCGCGCTCGCGGATCGCCGAGACGAGCCCCGAGAGCGGCATTTCGTGCGGGTTGCCGAAGGTGAAGTCGCAGACACCAGGCGCGTTCCGTCGCTCCGCGTAAGCGGAGGCGAAATAGAAGTCGCGCACCGGAGCGAAAGCGTTGTCGGCACGATGGATGCGATTAGAGATAAAGGACATGGAGGGCGCTCCTGTTGTTATGAACCGCGAAGCAGGAGCCCAGGCCCACACCCGCTTTTGGTGCGCGCGCTTTTGATGCGTTTGTGTTTCAGATGGTTTTCGTGCGGGAGCTGATTTGACTCAGACAACCCTCAAAATGGTTTCGTCCGCATGTCGGGGACGAAACAATCGGTCACGCATTATCGTCGTCGCGCCGCAAATTGATCGAAGGCAACCGCAGCAACCAAGATGATGCCGATGACGATCTGCTGAACGAATGAGGAGACGTTGAGCAGAACAAGGCCGTTGGTCAGAACGCCGATCAAAAGCGCGCCGACGACCGTGCCGAACACGCTGCCTATGCCGCCGAATAAGCTGGTGCCGCCGATCACCACCGAGGCGATCACGGTCAACTCAAGGCCGAGGCCGGCGACGGCTTCCGCCGAGCTCAGCCGCGCTGAAAGCAGGAACCCGGCGAGCCCGCAGAAGAAGCCGACGATCACGTAGACGGAAAACGTAATGCGCTTAGTCGCCACGCCGTTCAGGTCCGCTGCGGCGGGGTTGTCGCCGGTGGCGTAAACGTGCTGGCCGAAGCGTGTGTATCTCAGAACGATATGGGCGATCAAAGCGGCGGTGAGGAAGATGATGACCGGTACCGGCACGTCGCCGATACGACCTTGGCCCCACCACGTATAGGACGGATCGAAGCCGCTGATCGGGCCGCCCTCGGAGAACCACAAAGCGGCGCCGCGAAAGGCGGTGAGCCCGCCCAATGTCGTCACGAAGGGCGGGACCTTGAGGCGCGTGATGATCGTGCCCTGCAGCGCGCCGCCAACCATGCCCACGGCGATGGCCGCGCCCATGGCCATGTAGACCGGATTCCCGGCATCGACGCTGGCGCCGACGGCGAAGCGATCCTCAAGCCCGCCCTTGGCGACATAGGCGCCGACCAGACCGGAGAGCGCCAGAAGCGAGCCGACCGATAGATCGATGCCGGCGGTGATGATCACGAATGTCATGCCGATGGCGATGAGCCCGGCGATCGACACTTGCCTGAGGACATTGAAGACGTTGATGGGGTGCAGGAAGCGCGGCTCGAGCGTCGCGAAGATGACGATCAGAAGCAGCAGGAAGATGGGGGCTGCCCAGAGCGCGGCAAATTGCACGGCGTCGAACTTCGCCTGCGGATGCAGCTCGTCATGCGGCGGGAGTGCGTCGCCCGTCAATCGTTCGCCCCCGATGGAGAAGCGCGGGCCGGCTCATGCCGACCCGCAGCCAAGGTCTATTGCACTTCGCCGAGCCGTTCGGCCTGGTCGATGTTGTCCTTGGTGATGGCGATCGGCGTCAGCAGGATCACCTTCTCCGGCTCCACGTTCTCGCGGAGATATTTGACCAGTGTCTGCACGGCGCCGCGGCTTTGACCGCCGGGGAACTGCTCGATGGTGGCGGCGAGCCCGCCGTCGCGCACGCTGGCCAGCGCCTCAGGAAGCGCGTCGAAGCCGATGATCGGGATGTCGAGGTTCTGCTCCTGGGTGACCTGCAACGCGCCGAGCGCCATGTCGTCATTGGCGGCGACGATCACGTCGGGCGGGCTGTCGAGGCCGGCGAGGATCGCCTCCGTCACCGATGCGCCTTCTTCGCGCGCGAAGTTGGCAGTCTGCTCAGCGACGAACACGTATTTGTCGGACATCTGGTCGAGCACGTTGTGGACGCCCGCATTGCGGTCGATTGCCGGGCTGGCGCCGGGCTGACCCTGAAGATTGACGATGCGCGCACCGTCGGGGAACAGTTCCGTGATCAAGCGTCCCTGCGCTTCGCCGCCGAGTACGTTGTCGGCGCCGACATGGGCAAGGATGCCAGGCACGCCGTCGACGCGGCGGTCGATGGTGACGACGGGAACGCCGGCGTCCACGGCCTGCTGCAGAGCAGGCGCCATGGCGACGGCGTCGATCGGGCTGATGATGATGCCATCGACGCCCTGCACGATCGCCGCTTCCACGTCGGCGGTCTGCTTCGGCGTCTGGTTCTGACCATCGGTCTCCACCAGCGAGATGCCACCCAGGCCCTCCGCCTCGTCGCGCAGCTCTTTTTGCATGTGCACGAAGAACGGGAAGCCGAGACTCGGCAGCGACGAGGCGATGGTCAGGTCCTGCGCCTGGGCTGCGCCCGCTACGAGCGAGGCGGCAAATACACCCGGCAGCAAGCTTTTCAGTAGTCTTTGCATTTTCTCCTCCCTTTGGCGCCGAGGCCCGGCGAACCGAAACGCTGCGAGCGCTATCGAACGGCCGGACCTTCGCACCGCGCTTCGATTTGCGTCAAGCGCGCAAGTGCGTTCCGACAGGGTGTGGTGCGGCCCCGTGATTACGACGGTGAGAGCCGTTATGATGCGCGCTGTCAGGGCTTGTTTGAAAACAACGTCACGGCGTGAGGCCGGCATTCAGACTTGCTCTTAGAGGCGGAGGCGGACATGGTTGAGAAGGTTCTGGTTCTCGTCGGCACGACGCGCGGCGCGTTCATCGTGGAGAGCGATACAAACCGCCGTTCCTGGGCGCTGCGTGGGCCGTTCTGCGAAGTGTGGCCGATGAACCATGTCAAAGGCGACGCTGCGAGCGGCACCATCTATGGCGGCGGTGGCGATCAATGGTTCGGCCCGGCGGTGTGGAAGTCGACCGACCTTGGCGAGACGTGGACGCATTCCAGCGAGGGGCTCGCCTATGCGGAGGGCGAGGAGCCGATCAAGACTGTGTGGAGCGTCGCGCCGGCGAACGGCGCGCTCTACGCCGGCGTGCAACCCGCCGGCTTATTCCGCAGCGATGATGGCGGCGCCACATGGCGGCATGTCTCCGGCCTCAGGGATCACCCGACGCGGCCCGACTGGCAGCCGGGCGGTGGGGGGCTGAATCTTCACTCCATTGTCGTGGAGCCGAATGGCGGCCAGCGCATCTGGGTCGGGATGTCGGCGGTCGGGGTGTTTCATTCCGCCGATGGTGGCGAGACCTGGGAGCCGCGCAATCGCGGCACGCGCAACGATTACATGCCGGAGGGCCAGCAATATCCGGAGCTCGGCCAGTGCGTGCATTGTGTGGTGATGGCGCCGGGCATGCCGGACCGGCTCTATCAGCAGAACCATTGCGGCATGTACCGCAGCGACGATGGCGGCCTTCAATGGCACAGCATCGAAAACGGCCTGCCGTCGAGCTTCGGTTTTCCGGCGGCTGCGCATCCGCGCGATCCGGATGTTCTTTATCTCCTGCCGCTCAACGGCGACGCGGCCGGGCGCTATCCGCCCGACGGCAAGGCGGCGGTCTGGCGCACGCGCGATCGTGGGGAGAGCTGGGAGGCGCTGCGCAACGGCCTGCCGCAGGAGAACGCCTTTTTCGGCGTGCTGCGCCAAGCCATGGCCACCGATGCGCTGGAACCGGCGGGCGTCTATTTCGGCACCAATACCGGCTCGCTGTTTGCCAGCGCCGACGAGGGCGACGGCTGGCAGCGGATTGCCGAGCATCTGCCGATGATCCTCTCGGTGGAGACGCTGGTCGTTGACGGATAGCGCCAAGGGCAGCGCCGTTGAGGTGGAGCTGCCGCCGGCACTGGTGCGCCTTTTTCCGGGCGTCACGCCACAGATAGGGCTCAGCGCGGCCAATGTGGGCGAGGCCATCGAGGCGCTCAATCAGCAATGGCCCGGGATGCGCGATCGGCTGGTCGATTCAACGCCACGCATCCGGCGCAACATCCACATCTTCGTGGACGGCGAGCGGGCAAGCCTGGATACGCCGCTGGCGCCCGGCGCCCAGATCATCATCAAGACGGCGATGATCGGCTGAAAACGCCGCTTGGCGGGCGCTGCTCGCTTCAAGTGATGCTGAATTTTCGTGCCCCAACCGCTTGATTGGCCGGGCGATACGCGTCAATGCTTATGAAGCAGGGTGACCGGCAGGCCGGTGGGGGTGTGCGGCGGAGGCGAAGGACGATGCCGTCGACAACAGAGCATGCCGTGCGGCAATTGGAGGCCGCGCTTCAAAGCCTGGAATATGCCGTGGAGCAGCGGCTTTCGCAGGCGACCGGCGCCGACGGGCTGGCGGAAGAAGTGCAGATGCTGACCACCGACCGCGCCGAACTGGCGGAGGCGCTGGATCACGCCAAGGCGCACGCGGCGCGGCTGGAGCATATCAACCGTGATGTCGCGCGCCGGCTGGAGAGTGCGGTCGCAACGGTTCGCGAGATCCTGCAAGCCGATGAGGAGGACGGCTGATGGCGCAGGTCAACCTCAACGTGAACGGCCGCGTCTATCGCATGGCCTGCGAGGACGGCGAGGAAGAACATGTGGAGCAGCTTGGCGAGCGGTTTGATGCCGCCATCGACGAGCTGCGCTCCGCGCTGGGCGAGATCGGCGACCAGCGCCTGATGGTGATGGCCGGCATTTTGATGACCGACCGGCTGAACGACACGGAGCGCCGGCTGGCGGAGGCCGAAGAAGCGGCAAATAGCCTGCGCGATGTGCGCACCGATACGGCGATGCGTATTGAGGGGCTGGAGCAGAGCTTTGCGGAGAGCCTTATGCATGCGGCCGAGCGCATCGAGCGGATCGCAGAGCGCTTGCAGGGTCTGCCCGACGCGCCTGAGTAGTCACGCGATCGAACCGGCCGCTGCTTGAATCGGGGCCCGCTCAGGTCGCTGCAGCAGCACCAATGCCGCATGACTCAGACGATAGCCGGAAGAGGGGCCGGCTAAAGGCTGGTGCGGAACTCGGTGCCCCATTCAAGCCCGGCGCACTCTGCAGCACGCTGCAGCCAGATGTTGGTCTCACGCGCCGAATTGTTCGTTCCGTAGTACCAGCCCCCGTCCAGGGTTTCAGCATAGTCGTGTACCAAGTGCGGCTTTGTGAACAGCTTGTGTGGATCGCGGGCAACGATTCGTCGACTCCGGCCTCGAATTTTTGCAAGGATGGTCAACGTACCGGGTTGAGTCCGCTCTAGCGTCCTAAGCGCCTCGGCAAGTAGCTCTTTGAGCGATCCACACTGAACTCGCTTTCCCCCGATCTCGAACCAATAGTCGCCGCTTCGACGCCCGGGTCTGATGTCGGCTCTTGGCAGGGCTTCATCTAGACGGCCTTCCGCCGTCACGCACGCTGCGTACGGCGCGACGCTTTCTCCGGAAAGGTCTATTATCTTGGTGGGCTTAAGCGGGTCCGCCCCCAGCGCCAGAGTATTATCGTTCAGCACTCGAATATACATAACCCCTTGAGGATCAGCCGCTTTAAGGAGGTCAGCAAGCTTTGGCGTACGTGTGTATGACAAGTTGGCCATCGGGCGAGCCTCCAGGTAGGGCAAATGCTTCTTCCTTATAAGGAAGATTCTCCCTTTTGTAAACGTGCTTGGTTGATGTCATTTGCCGGGCGTGCTACGGCATTTGGCTGTCAGCGGCGCGTGCAGTCCAAGTGACGGTAGCGGAGGTAGCAGCCATGTCATCGCGTGCGGCACGACGCAAACAGAGCCACGGCACAACAGTTCCGCCGAGCGGACTGGCGGAGGAGGGCCGTCCTTTCCTTCATGACGAGATCGCCCAGGGTGTGCCGGCACAAAGGGTCAGGGCCCTCATCGACGATGGCATTCTCGATGCGAAGCAAGTGTTTCGTGCGATTCCGGAGCGTACGTTCAATCGCCGGCTCGCCGGTCGTCAGATGCTGAAGGCGAGCGAGGCCGACGCGATCGCTCGCTACTTGCGTGTTACCCAAACCGCGACCGACACGTTCGGCGACGCGGCGTTTGCACGACGGTTCCTGAATAAAGCCAATCCCGCGCTTGGCGATCGCGTCCCCTTTGAGTTGGCGGAGACCGACGCCGGTGCGCGCGAGGTTGAGGCGGTGCTGACCCGCATCGCGCATGGCGTCCACGACTGATGCGGCTGATTTGGCGGCTGGCATCGCCGGCCTATGCGCATGTGCTTGACGGAGAGGGCGCGCGGCTAGCCGGTGGGCGCTGGAACTCGCCCGGGCGGCGCATGGTCTATGCGTCCTCCCATTTGTCTTTGAGCGTGCTTGAGGTTTTCGTTCATATTCCACCATCGCTGCGCGACGATCTGCCTGAGCTTGAAGCCGTTCGCTTGTCTGTGCCTGACGATGCCGCCGCGACGACGGTGCACATTGGGCAGTTCGAGAAGCTTATGGCCAATTCCGATCCGCTCGCAGCCTGCCGGGCGGTCGGTGACGCATGGCTTCAGGATGGCGGTGCACTGATAATGATGACGCCATCGGTGATCGTACCTGAAGAGTGGAACGTCATGCTCAATCCTTCACATGAGGGCATGGAGGAGGTGAGGGTCGAACGATCGCGGCGTTTCCATTTCGATCCGCGGCTGCGCAACCGGGGAAGCGCAAAGGGCGGCCGAAGCCGCCCTTGAACGCGCTTCCGGCGCCCCTCAGGCGCCGACACTGACTGAACTAATGCGTGGTCGCCGTCTCCTGGTCAGCCTTTAGCTTGGCGATCTCATCCTTGATAAGCAGCTTGCGTCGTTTCAGGGCCGCGATTTCAAGCTCGTCGTAGCCGGGGTGGCTTTGCGCTTCATGCACTTCGCGCTTCAAATCCTCATGCCGCCGCTCAAGCTCCGCAAGATGCGATTCAACGGACATTCGCGCCTCCATGTCAGTGGACCGAACCAGAATGCCACGAAGGTGGGTATATGTCGAACCTGTGACAAGGCATGGATGATCGGTCGTTACCGGTTTCGGCGCATTTTGCCGCACTCGCTGCGATGTTGTAACGTCCGGCCATGGCGGAGGACGAGACGGACGGCGGCGGTCGGATCATCGAGGTCGCGGATTCTGCCGTCCGCAACGAACTGGCGCAGTTGCGGCAGGAGCACCGCGACCTCGACAGCGCCATCGACGCGCTGCAAGGCCAGGCGTCACCGGACAATTTGCAGATACAGCGGCTCAAGAAGCGAAAGCTGGCATTAAAGGATCGGATCAAGGCACTGGAAGACAAGCTGCTTCCCGACATCATCGCCTGAGGATTCTGCGCGGATTGCCGCGGGCTGGGGATGGTGCGACGCGAAGCTTTGAGCCGGCCGGGAAAGTGTGGCATGCCGGTCGGCGTCGCCCCGGGGCGGGGTTCGCCAGCGTTTTCCACAGGGTCAAGCCGATATGGCACCGCAAGCTTCCGGCCAAGCCGCCAGCGTCGCAATCGTCATGGGCAGCCAGTCCGACTGGGCGACCATGCGCCATGCGGCCGCTGCGCTCGATGAATTGAGCGTGGCGCATGATACACGGATCGTCTCCGCTCACCGCACACCGGATCGGCTAGTAGCGTTTGCCAAGGGCGCGCGCGACGCCGGATACAAGGTGATTATCGCCGGCGCTGGCGGCGCAGCACATCTGCCGGGCATGGTGGCGGCCATGACGACGCTGCCGGTGCTGGGCGTGCCGGTCGAATCGGGCGCGCTGAAGGGGCAGGACAGCCTCTATTCGATCGTGCAGATGCCGGCCGGCGTGCCGGTTGGGACGCTCGCCATCGGCAAACCGGGCGCGACCAATGCCGGCTTGCTTGCTGCGGCGATCGTGGCGGGCGACGACAGCGCATTGGCGGAGCGGCTTGCTGCTTGGCGCATGGCGCGGACAGAGGCTGTGGCGGAACGGCCTAGCGATGACCATGACGGCTGAGGAGGGGGCAGGCGAAGGAGAGGCGCCCGGCGCATTGCCGCCGGGCTCCGTCATCGGGATTCTGGGCGGCGGCCAACTCGGCCGCATGCTGGCGCTGGCCGCAGCGCGGCTCGGTCTCAGATGCCACATCTATTGCCCCGACCCGGAGAGCCCCGCCTTCGACGTGGCGGCAGCGCAGACGATCGCCGCCTATGACGACA
The DNA here is from genome assembly GCA_028281235.1 of Afifellaceae bacterium. GTDB lineage: Bacteria > Pseudomonadota > Alphaproteobacteria > Rhizobiales > Afifellaceae > DASWJZ01. Next base: position 73,079 of record JANQKG010000025.1, read on the forward strand.
TGGCGGCACTTGAGGAGTTTGCCCGCAGCGTCGACGTCGTCACCTACGAGTTTGAGAACGTGCCTGTCGCGGCGGCGAAGCAATTGGCCGAAAGCGCGCCGGTGCGGCCCGGGCCGCGGGCGCTTGCCGTCAGCCAGGATCGGCTGGTGGAGAAGTCGTTCATGGCGGAGCTCGGGATCGGAACCGCGGCTTTCGCGCCGGTCGATGATCGGGCTTCGCTTGACCAGGCCATTGCCAAGACCGGCATCCCCGGCATCTTGAAGACACGGCGGCTCGGCTATGACGGTAAGGGCCAGGCACCGATACGCTCGCCGGACCAGGCGGGCGATGCGCTTGAATCGATGCTCGGCGCGCCGGCGATCCTTGAGGCGCTCGTCGATTTTGAGCGCGAGATCTCCGTCATCGGCGTGCGCACGGTGCGCGGCGCGATTGCCGTTTACGACCCAGCCGAGAACGTGCATCGCGACGGCATTCTTGCGACATCCGCCGTGCCGGCGTCGATCGATGCGGCGGTTGCCGCCGAAGCACGCCGCATTGCGACGGAGATCACGAACGCGCTTGATTATGTCGGTGCGATCGGCGTGGAGCTCTTCGTTGAGCGCGACGGGTCGCTCCTGGTCAACGAGATCGCGCCACGCGTGCATAATTCCGGTCATTGGACGGAGGATGCCTGCGCGGTTTCTCAGTTTGAGAACCACATTCGCGCCGTGGCCGGCTGGCCGCTCGGCCCGACGACGCGCCACACCGATGTGGTGATGACCAATCTGATCGGTCTGGACGCGGAGGCCTGGCGGGACCTTGCCGCGGAGCCCGACGCGCTGGTTCACCTCTACGGTAAGCGCGAGGCCCGGGCCGGGCGCAAGATGGGGCACGTCAACCGGTTGCGGGCGAGGGCCTAGCTGCTGCTGGCCGGAGCCGGCAGCGAAATCCCACGACGGGGATCGAAGAGCTAGGACTTCAGCATCATGAGGAAGGTGGCGATCAGAAGCGCGCCAATCGGCATAATGCTGAAGAGCAAGATGAACTCTGTGCTGCTCATGGGGAAAGATCCCTAAGAATTCTGCGCGCTACTAAATGTAGGACTGCGCTCACGATAAGGCAAATCGCGGCAACGAAAACCACCGCCCACAGGGGCTGACCCGCGATGGAGCCAAAAGTGTAGGAAAACACCGGCGCAAGCCCGCCAACGGCAAAGACAGTAATGGCCAGACCATTCAGATAAGTCGCCGTGAGTTTGATCTGTTCGTTACGGATCAGGCTCATCGTCTGAATTTATGCGCTTGCCACCATTATCAGCAAGACGCCTCGCCCCTCCGCCACGCCCTTGCCACCCTCAGCGAAGTGTGGTGCAAGGCGCGGCGTTCCCAAAACCCTTCAGGACAGCAATGAAGATCAGCGGCAACGATATCCGCCCGGGCAATGTCATCGAGCATGACGGCTCGCTTTGGGTGGCGGTGAAGACCAACAAGGTGAAGCCGGGCAAAGGGCCCGCTTACAACCAGGTTGAGCTGAAGAACATCATCGACGGCCGCAAGCTCAACAATCGCTTCGGTTCCGACGAGCGCGTGGAGCGCGCGCGCATCGACACCAAGGACTTCCAGTTCCTCTATAAAGAAGGCGACATGCTCGTCTTCATGGACGCCGACACCTACGAGCAGATCAATCTGGCGACGGAGTTCGTCGGCGAGCGCGCCGCCTTCTTGCAAGACGGCATGATGGTGACGCTGGAGCTTCATGAGGAGCGGCCGATCGGCATATCGCTGCCGGACCACGTGGTGCTGGAGATCACCGAGACGGAGCCGACCATCAAGGGCCAGACCGCGGCTTCGTCCTACAAGCCGGCACTCATGGAGAACGGCGTGCGCGTCATGGTGCCGCCCTTTGTCTCGCCGGGCGAAAAGATCGTCGTCGACACCAACGACCTCGCCTATGTGCGTCGCGCCGAGTAGCGCGCTATGGCCCGATCAGCGATCCTCAACGTCATGGTCACGGCGGCGACCAAGGCCGCGCGTGGGCTGGTGCGCGACTTTGGCGAGGTTGAGAACCTTCAGGTCTCGCGCAAGGGCCCGGCCGACTTCGTGTCCAATGCCGACCGTCGCGCGGAGGAGGTGATCCGCACCGAGTTGGAGCGGGCGCGCCCCGGCTACAGCTTCTTGATGGAAGAATCAGGCGAGGCGCATGGCAGCGACGCGCAGCACCGCTGGATCGTCGACCCGCTCGACGGCACAACGAATTTCCTTCACGGCATCCCGCAGTTCTGCATTTCCATCGCTTTGGAGCGGCAGGGACGACTTTTTGCCGCCGTGGTTTACGACCCGATCGGCGATGAGCTGTTCTCCGCTGAGCGTGGCAGCGGCGCCTTCGTTAACGATCGGCGGCTCAGGGTCGCTTCGCGACAGGCTCTTGACGATGCCGTGATCGCCACCGGCATGCCGTTTCGCGGGCACGGCGAGCATGAATCCTATGTCCATGAACTGATGGCGATCATGCCGAAAGTGGCGGGCGTGCGGCGGTTTGGGGCCGCCGCGCTTGACCTCGCTTGGGTGGCGGCGGGGCGGTTTGACGGCTTCTGGGAGCACGGCCTCTCCCCCTGGGACATTGCGGCGGGCGCCCTTCTCATCCGCGAAGCCGGCGGGTTCGTGACCGACGCTGATGGGGGTGACGGGCTGCTTGAATCGGGGGACGTGGTTGCCGGAAACGAAGCCATCCACCGACAGCTCCTCTCACTAATTCGCCGCTAGCGTGCCGTTTCGCTTCCATCGGCGGGCAGAAACGCGCTACAAATCCGCGACGCAGTAGCGCCAGTTCGGGGAGATCGATGGCACGCGACTTCGATCCCTATATGCTTTCCAGTCCGCGGATCTTCCTGGTCCGCATGGTCATATTCCTGATCATTGCTGGATTCGTCCCGCTTGTCCTTTACCGGGAAGTGGCCAGCGCCTTCATGCACAATCCCGGTCTGAACGGGCTGATCATAGGTGTCTTGGTGATCGGCATCGCCATGGCCATGCGCAATGTCGTCGGCCTGATCCCGGAAGTGCGCTGGGTGAACTCGTTCCGCCGACGCGAGACGAATTTCGACCAGGCGCCGCCCAAGCTCGTGGCGCCGATGGCCGCACTTCTGCGCGATCACGCCGACAGCTTCATGCTGTCGACCTCCACCTGGCGATCGATCCTCGATTCCATCGGCAACCGGCTGGACGAGAACCGCGAGATCCTGCGCTACCTTGCCGGGCTCCTGGTGTTCCTGGGCCTTCTGGGAACGTTTTGGGGGCTGGTGACCACGGTCGGGGCGGTCGGCGCCACCATCCAGACGCTCAGCGTCACCTCCGGTGATTCGGGCATCATCTTTGAGGACTTGAAGGAGGGTCTGGCGGCGCCGCTCACCGGCATGGGCATTGCCTTCTCGTCGTCGCTCTTCGGCTTGTCGGGTTCGCTGATCCTCGGCTTCCTCGACCTGCAGGCTGGCCAGGCGCAGAACCGTTTCTACACGGAGCTGGAGGATTGGCTGTCCACGATCACCGATCTGGAGGAGCTCGGGCTCACGGAAGAAGATGTCGCCGGCAGCTCCACCGAAATCCGCGCCTCGGTGGAACGACTGGCGCGTCTGGTGCAAGAGGGCGGGGGCTCGCGCGCCTCAACGGCGGCGATGGCCAATCTCGCCGAAGGCATCCAGGGCATGGTTCAGCACATGCGCAAAGAGCAGCAGATGGTGCGCGACTGGATGGAGTCGCAGTCGCAGCAGCAACAGGCGCTCCACGATACATTGCGACGGCTGACGCATGTGACGGAGCGGAACGTGACGCCGATCCGCCGGGCCGGCGACGATGACGATTGGCACGGCGGTCTAAGCGAAGTGCGCCGCGAGACCTAGGGTAAGCTGAGCGATGGCTGCTCGTGCGCGTGCAAGGGGGCTCAACCGGATCGACTATTGGCCGGGCTTCGTCGACGCCATGGCGACGCTGATCCTGGTCTTCATCTTCCTGCTTTCGGTGTTCATTCTGGCGCAGTTCTTCCTCGGGCAGGAGGTGACGAGCAAGGACACGGTGCTCAGCCGTCTCAACGCGCAGATCGCGGAATTGACCGACCTCCTGTCGCTTGAGCGCTCCGACACGCGCGATCTGGCGGATCAACTGGCGACGCTGCAGGCGAGCCTTGCGGCTACGACCAGCGATCGCGACCGCCTGCAGGGGCTGCTCAGCGCGAGCGGCGCGGAATCGGGTGCGGCGGAAGGCCGTATCTCGTCCCTGGAAGGCGAACTTGAGAGCGAGCAGCAGGTCAGCCAACGGGCGCTGGCGCAGGTGGAATTGCTCAATCAGCAGATCGCCGCGTTGCGCCGCCAGCTCTCGGCATTGGAGGAGGCGCTCGACGCATCGGAAGGTCGCAACCGGGAAAGCCAGGTGCGCATCGCCGATCTCGGGCGGCGGCTCAATGTGGCGCTGGCGGAGCGCGTGCAGGAATTGTCGCGCTATCGCTCCGACTTCTTCGGTCGGCTGCGGCAAATCCTTGCCGACCGGCCCGACATTCAGGTCGTGGGCGATCGCTTTGTGCTGCCGGCATCGGTGCTGTTTCCCACCGGTAGCGACAATATCAGCGGCGAGGCCCTGCAGGAGCTCGACAAGCTGGGCGACGCGATCCTGGAGCTTCAGGGCCAAATCCCTGAGGAGATCAACTGGGTGGTCCGGGTCGACGGCCACACCGACGTACGGCCTGTCACCGGCCGCTTTGGATCGAACTGGGAGCTGTCAGCGGCGCGTGCCATTGCCGTCGTGCGCCGCCTTATCGATCGCGGCATCGCACCGGAGCGCTTGGTCGCAGCCGGCTTTGGCGAGTTCCGGCCGCTTGATCCCGACAACACCGAGGAAGCCTACGCCCGCAACCGGCGCATCGAGCTGAAGCTGACGGAGCGCTAAACGCCGGCGCGTTTCGGTGGATCGCCTAGCCTTTGTAGCTGACGCCGCTGCCGCAATCAGACCTCTCGTCTGTCATCCCGGTTCGGCCGCAGGCCGAGACCGGGACCCATGAACATTGTCGGTCCGGGTCACGCCGGCATTTCGGCCGCATGGCTCCGAGGGTTATGGGTCCCGGACACGCGCTGCCGCGCGTTCCGGGATGACAAAGGAGAGGGCGTGCGAGTGACCCCCGCATTTCACCTGGCGCTATCTCTTTGCTGTAGCATGATCTTATCCGAAAAGACGGTGTCCACTTTTCGGGATCATGCGCTAAACGCTGGCGGCGCGTGACGGCGCTTCCATGAATGCGCCGTTGTCGTGGAATTGCAGCTCCGCAAGGCGTGCGTAAAGCCCCCCGCGCGCAACGAGGCTTTGATGCGTGCCTTCCTCCACGATCCGCCCTTCGTCCATGACGATGATGCGGTCGGCGCTTTTGATCGTGGCGAGACGATGCGCAATGACCAATGTCGTGCGACCGTGCATCAGCGTCTCCAGTGCCTCCTGCACCATGGTCTCGCTTTCCGCGTCGAGCGAGCTGGTCGCTTCGTCGAGAAGCAGGATCGGCGCTTCCTTGAGGATGGCGCGCGCGATGGCCAGACGCTGGCGCTGGCCGCCTGAGAGTGTGACGCCGCGCTCGCCGATGGTCGTATCGTAGCCGTTGGGGAGGGCGGTGATGAAGGGGTCGGCGTAGGCGGCGATTGCCGCCGCGCGCACTGCCGCTTGGTCCGCATCCAGATTCCCGAAGCGGATGTTCTCCTCGGCCGTGAGCGCGAATATCGCCGGGTCTTGCGAGACAAAGCCGATGACCTTGCGGATGGCGGCGGGGTCGGCCTGCCTGATGTCGACGCCATCGATCTGAATATTACCGGCCACCGTGTCGTAGTAGCGCATGAGGAGCGAAAACAGCGTCGATTTGCCGGCGCCTGACGGTCCGACAATGGCCACGCGTTCGCCGGGTCGGATGTTCAACGAAACGCCGCGCAGCACCGGCGAGCCCGGCGCGTCGTAGTTGAAGTGGACGTTGTCGAAGATGATCTCGCCACGCGTCGGAGTGGGGAGAGGTTGCGGGCGCAACGGGCGGGCAATGCGCGGCTTGGTGGCCAGAAGCTCGGCAATCCGCTCCGTTGCGCCGGCCGCCTGGCTGACCTCGCCCCAGACCTGGCTGAGTTCGCCGAGCGCGCCGGCGGCAAATACCGAATAGAGCAGGAACTGGCCGAGCAGCCCGGCGCTCATCGTTCCGGCAAGCACCGAATGCGCACCCCACCACAGAACCGCGACGACGCTTGCAAAGACCAGGAAGATGGCGAACGCCGTCAACAATGCGCGCGAGGCGGTGGCGCGGCGTGCCGCAGCGAACGATGTCTCAATCAGCGACGCAAATCTGCTGTCGGCCACGCCCTCTAACGTGTAGGCCTGAATCGTTCTCACCCCGCCCACGCCTTCGGCAGCGTAGGCGGACGCATCCGCCAGCCGGTCCTGCGCCAAGCGGGAGTTGCGACGCACGCGGCGCCCGAACGCGACGATCGGCAGGACGATCGCCGGTATGACCATCAGGATGAGCCCGGACAGGCGCGGGCTTGTCACGACCATCATGATCGTTGCGCCGACAAAAAGGACAAGGTTGCGAAGCGCAGTTGAAGCGCTGGCGCCGACCGCCGATTTGATCTGCGTGGTGTCGGCTGTCAGGCGGGAGATGATCTCACCTGAATGCACTTTGTCGAAGAAGGCGGGCGAAAGCCGCATCAGATGAGCGAAGACGTCACGGCGCAGGTCGGCGACGATGCGCTCGCCGATTGTCATGACCAGGTAGTAGCGGCACGAGCTTGCCAACGCCAACGCGCCGGCTAGCACGATCAGCGTCAAGAAGCTGCGATTGACGAAGCCGGCATCGGCGTCGGAGAAGCCGACATCGATCATGCCGCGGATGGCGAGCGGAAAGGCGAGCGTGACCATGGCGGCCGCCACCAGCGCGCCGATGGCGGCGAATGCCCGGCCCCGGTAGCGCGCGACATAGGGCAGGATGACCGCCAGCGCGCGCAGGCGCTGTGGCTCTGTGCCGCTCAGACGCAGCAATGACTTAGACAATTCCATGGTATAGCGAGGAGGAGCAAAGTTCCGGCGGGCGCGCAAGGGGATGGATGCCGGCTTGATGCCGCAAAGCCGCTCCTTTATAGACGCCGCCGAGCATTGGGCGCCCGGAACCACGGGCTGGCAGCACGAGATTATCGACGATGAAGAAGGACATCCATCCCGACTACCACATGATCAAGGTGGTGATGACGGACGGCACGGAATACGAGACGCGTTCCACATACGGTGCGGAAGGCGACACGCTGACCCTTGATATCGACCCGAAAACGCATCCGGCCTGGACCGGCGGCGGCCAGCACCTGATCGACCGTGGCGGGCGTCTATCGCGCTTCAAGACCAAGTTCGACAGTTTTCTGGGCGAGAAGAAATAGAAGTCGGGATTAGGCAGTCGGCAATAGGCAAAAGGCCGGCTTCTGACTGCCGAATGCCTATTCGCGCTTTAGCGCGGCCGCCAGGTCGCGAAGCTGCGCGTTGACGGGATTATCCTCCGCCTGTGGGACGCCGTCCTCAAGAAAGGCCGCGTCGATACGCTCCACGCGCTTTTGAAGATTGAGCGAGCGTTCAATCAGCGCCCGGAACTTGTCGGGTAGGTCGTCCCAGCCCGGTCCGTCGGCGTTGGTGCTGAGCGACTCCAGCCGGATTTTCGTCTTCTCCTCGCGGGCACGCTCAGCCGTCATCTCGCCCTCACGTACGGAGCGGTGCAGAAGCAGCCACGAGGCCAATTGCATCAAACGCGTGGTCAGGCGCATCGACTCCGTCGCGTAGACGATGGAGGCAGGACGCGGCAGGGCGCGCGCGGCGTCGCGGCCGTCCCCGTCGAGATAGTCGGCCGTTTCCTCAACCAGCGCCATGCCCTCCTTGAAGAGGGTGCGGAACGTTTCGGATTGAGCGTAAGCCTTGCCGAAGGAGATGGGGGCCTTGCGGTCCGTCCTGCGGCGATTGGGTTTGGTTTCCACGGCTGTTCTTTCGCCGGTGACCTGATGACGCAACTGATCGATCGGCGCAGCGGTCCCCCCTGTGCCGACGTGCAGTTTTGCGCGGTCTGGGCGCAGCATCAATGCGTTAGTTACGAAATGGTGAAGAAAAAAGCTCAACGGCTGGGCGTCCGTTAGCCGCCCCGGATGAGGGTCCGGGGCGGGCTTCTTAGGGTTACGCTCTAGTGTGGTGGGTTTGAAGTTCCTGTCATTATTCCAGCGAGCGCAGCATAGGAATTTCAAACCCTAAAACCACACTAGCTTCAACATCTTGCTAGTGTCCTTATCGAATCTGAAGTTCGTTCGGAGCGGGCTGAATAATGATGCGAACTTCAGATTCGGGACACTAGCTGAGCAGCATCCCGATGGCGCACCGCATCACGTAGCGGCGCTGATTGCCGCGCCAGTGCCCTGTCAGGCCGCCAAGTCGGCGATGGAGAAAGAACGCTGCGGCTGGCGGTGTCAGAGCCCCGCGTGCCTGGAGGTGCATCGCCACGGCCCGGCGCCCGGCGAACGCCTCACGCGCCATCTGTCGATAGCGGCGGCCAAGAAAAGGGCGGACGGGCGGCAGCGTCAGAAGCGGCAAGACGCCGGGGCGTTTCGCGCCGATCACATTGTCGCCGTGCTGGCGGTAGTCAACCAGAGCCTCGTCGATGCGGGCAATCGCGCCGAGACCCGACACCAGAAGCGCCAGCCACCAATCATGCAGAAGCTCCGGGGCGTCGGGAAACGGCAGCGCACGCGCAACGGCTTCGCGTGTTGCGACCACACTCATGCCGCTGATGCTGTTGGCCATGAGCAGAGCAAGCTGATCGAGATAGGGGTGGCGCTCTTCGTAGGTGTTCACGGACCGTGCGGCCACGCGCCCCTCAGCGTCGATGATCCGCGCATCGTGGGTGGACATGGCGACCGGAGCGTCGGGGAGGGCCGCCACGCCCTTGGCCAGCTTGTCGCGATGCCAGACATCGTCCTGGTCGGCGAACGCGAAGAGGTCGTTCGCGCCAGCTTCGGCCAATGCTGCTTCAACGCCCCGCTCCACATTGCGCAGGACCCCGACATGCTTATCGAAGGACAGAACGACGATCCGCGGATCGCCGATCCGGGCGGCTATGGCGGCCGCATCGGTCTCGTTCGGCCCGTCCGGCGCCAGCCAGACACGTACCGATATGTCGGTCTGGTCCAGAATCGAGTGCAGCTGCTGGTCCAGCCAACTCGGGTTGGGCCGGTAGGCGGGAAGAATGACGTGGACAACGATGCCGGCCTCCCGCTTGGACTATCTGCCATAGAATCTACGGGGCGAGGCCTGATTGAGCGCGAACGCCCGGCGCGTCAAGCGCTTAGGCGCCCGCTTCGCCGGACAAAAAAAGAGCCGCGCGAAGCGGCTCTTAAGAGTTACAGGGAGGCGTCAAACAGAGTGGGCAAGAGCCACTCGCGTCCATCGCTGGACGGGCGCATTAAGCACCGCCAAAGGTTAATTCCTGGTAAACGCGCCGCGGCTCTTTCGAACGATCTCCGTTGAGCGATCGCAGAGATCAGCGCCGGAACAGGGAATCGGCCGCCTTGAGGTGCTTCTCTTTGGCCACAACCTCTCGCTCCAGCCGCTCGATTTCCTGGCGATAGAGCTCGACGCGGTTCCTCAGCTCCTCAACAGACAGGTCGTCCAGGTTCTCGCCGGGATGCGCGCTCGGCCGCTTTGTCGGCTGGTCATCGTCGAGAATGGTCATGGCGCTCCCTCCGGCCGGAGAAGATAGCAGCCAGGCAGGTTCATTGTCAGCGCCTCCAATGGTAGGAGGGCCGCGATAATGGACCGACGGGGTTCGACCAACGAGGGAGAACGACGATGGACGTGCCGGCGACCATGCGGGCAGTCAGGATTCGCGAGCCCGGGGGACCGGAGGTGCTCGCTGTTGAGGAGCGTCCGGTTCCTGAGCCTGGCGAGGGCGAGCTTTTGGTGGCGGTCGCTGCGGCCGGTGTGAACCGCCCCGACGTCATGCAACGCGAGGGCCATTATCCGCCGCCACCCGGCGCGTCCGACGTGCCGGGCTTGGAGATTGCCGGGACGGTGGCGGCCATCGGCTATGGCGTCATCCACTTCAAGGAGGGCGACGAGGTTGTCGCGCTGGTGCCGGGTGGCGGCTATGCGGAGTTCTGCACGGCGCATGCATCCAATGCGCTGCCGCTGCCGGAACCGCTGACGCCGGTTGAGGGCGCCGGCGTGCCGGAGACGACGTTCACTGTGTGGCACAACGTCTTTCAGCGCGGTGGGTTGAGGCGCGATGAGTGGCTGCTTGTGCATGGCGGCACAAGCGGGATCGGGACGGCGGCGATCCAACTGGCCAAGGCGTTCGGCGCTCATGTCGCCGCCACCGCCGGCTCGGACGCAAAGTGTACCGCGATGACGAAGCTCGGCGCCGATTGCGTCATCAATTACCGTACGAGCGATTTCGTCGAAGCGGTAAAGGAAGCCTCAGGCGGCCATGGGGCCGATGTGGTTCTCGACATGGTCGGCGGCGACTATCTGATGCGCAATCTCGATGTGCTGGCCGATGAGGGTCGCGTGGTGCAGATCTCTACGCTGGCCGGCCCGAAGACTCGGATCGATCTTCGCCGCATTATGATGAAGCGCGCTACGCTGACCGGATCGACGCTGCGAAACCGGCCCATTCCGTTCAAATCGGAGCTGGCGCATTCCATCCACGAGGCCGTGTGGCCGGTGATCAAGCGGGGCGGATACAAGCCGATCATCGACAGTGTCTTTCCGCTCGACCAGGTGGTGGAGGCACACAAGCGCATCGACGGCGGCGAGCACATCGGCAAGATCGTTTTGTCGATGAGTGAGTAAGGCGGCACTACGCCCCATCTCGGTTGTCGTCATGCCCGGACTTGATCCGGGCATCCATGCCCGAGTCGTTCTGCTTGGCGAGGCGCGGCGGAGTGGATTGCCGGGTCAAGCCCGGCAATGACGACATCAAAGAGGCCGAGGCAGCACCGCACTATTCCTTGCCTCGCTCGTCCGCGGCGCATATATGATCGGTTGAATTCCCGTCATCTTGACGACGAATGCGGCTTTCCCGGCCGAGAATCCCGGGGGAGCGCCGAAGGAGGACTTTGCTTTGGCCGCAACCGCACCGCTCATGCCCAAGGCCACCGCCGTCTGGCTGGTCGACAACACGTCACTGACCTTCGATCAGATTGCCGCTTATTGCGTCCTGCATCCGCTGGAGGTGGGCGCCATCGCCGATGGCGACGCCGCACAGGGCATCAAAGGTCTTGATCCAATACTGACGGGGCAGCTCACGCGTGAGGAGATTGAGAAGGCGGAGGCCGATCCCAGCTACCGAATGAAGATCTCTGAATCGAAGGTGCGTGTTCCTGAGGTCAAGCGGCGGGGGCCACGCTATACACCTGTCTCCAAACGGCAGGATCGGCCGAACGCCATATTGTGGCTGGTGCGCAACCATCCTGAACTGAAGGACGCGCAGATCATGCGCCTGGTCGGTACGACCAAGCCGACGATCCAGGCGATCCGCGACCGCACGCATTGGAACTCCGCCACGCTGCAGCCGACCGATCCGGTGACGCTGGGGCTTTGCACCCAGCTTGAGCTCGACATGGAGGTGCGCAAAGCGGCGCGCGCAGCACCGCCGCCGAGCGAGCCGGAAGGAGCGCGCCTGCTTTCCGCGGAAGAGACGACGGCTTTGCGCGCGCGCACCGACGAGCCAGCCGAAGGCGAGCCTGCAACGACTGAGAAACCAGCCGAAGAGATCGACGCCGATTCCGTCTTTGCCAAGTTGAAATCCCTGAAGAACGATCAGGACTGACCGTGTCGTGGCCCCTGTTGCGGCTCGTGTTGCGGGACGGGCGCCGCACAAAGAGCCAAGGCCGTGCCAACCTTCTCATTCCTGACGGAGCCGCTGTTTTGGGCGGCGGCATTGGCCGCCGGAGCGGCTGCCCTGGTGCGTGGCTTTTCCGGGTTCGGCGCGGGGCTGATCTTCATGCCCGTAGCGGCCGCCTGTCTCGGCCCGAAAGCCGCAGCCGGGACGCTTTTCATCATCGACACCATCCTCGTCCTGCCCTTTGCCGCGAAGGCGGTGCGGATCGTCGATTGGCGTGAGCTTGCGCCGCTGGCAGTCGGCGCTACGCTGGCCGTGCCGCTCGGTGTGATGGTTCTCATTTACATTGATCCCGTGCCACTGCGCTGGGGCTTGTCGATCGCCATTCTGGTGTCGGTCGGCGTTCTGGCGGCGGGGTGGCGTTATCGTGGTCGCAGCCGCACATGGCTTTCGGTCCTGGTCGGCTCTCTTTCCGGCTTCATGAGCGGCTCGGTGCAGACACCGGGCCCGCCGGTTCTTGTCTATTGGCTGGGCCGGCAGGTCGTCTCCGCCACTATGCGCGGCAACGCCTTCGTCTTCTTTCTATTCACGACGATGCTTTCCGGCACGGCCTATCTTGCCGGTGGCATCATCACGCGTGAGGTGATCGCCTATTCCTTCGCGCTCTTTCCGATCTACGCGGCGGGCATTTTTCTTGGTGGGCGCATGTTCGGCCTGGCCAGCGAGTCGACCTACCGGCGCATCGCCTATGCGGTGATCCTGTTCTCTGCGATCGTGTCGATGCCGGTGTTTACGTGAGAGACGGAAGCAGAGCCTACCCAAAGTCGTCATGCCCGGACTTGATCCGGGCATCCATTCCTGGGCTGCTCATCCCGATACGCCGGTTGCGGGGTGGATTGCCGGGTCAAGCCCGGCAATGACGACAGAGAAAGGATCGATGCAGCAAAGCAGCTTTGGCCCTTTCTCCTTCATCCCTCATCGGGGCTCGCCGCCAGGCTACGCCGCAGAAAGCTGCTCCAGCGTCGCTTCGTCGACGTCGTAATTGGCGTAGACGTTCTGCACGTCGTCGTCATCGTCAAGCGCGGCGATGAGCTTCATCAAGGTCTCCGCCTTGTCCTTGTCGACGGGTGTCAGCGTCTGCGGCTTCCACACGGCGCGGACCGATTGTGCTTCGCCGAGCGCTGCCTCAAGTGCCTTTGCGACGGCGCCGAGATCCTCAAACGCGGTCTGAATGAGATGGGCGTCGGCATCGCTTGTCACATCATCGGCGCCAGCTTCGATCGCCGCTTCCAGCACGGTGTCGGCATCGCCGGCCGATGGCGGATAGACGATCTCGCCGACGCGATCGAACATGAAGGCGACGGAACCGCTTTCGCCGAGCGCGCCGCCATTCTTGGTAAAGTAGGAGCGCACCGCGCCGGCCGTGCGGTTGCGGTTGTCGGTGAGCGCCTCCACCATCAGCGCCACGCCGCCCGGGCCGTAGCCTTCGTAGCGGACCTCCTCATAGGATTCCGCATCGCCGCCGGACGCCTTGGAGACGGCGCGCTCGATATTGTCCTTGGGCATGGACTGCCCTTTGGCGGCCTGGATGGCGAGGCGCAGCCGTGGATTGCCGTCCGGGTCGGGGCCGCCTTCCTTGGCGGCGACGGTGATCTCTCGGGCAAGCTTCGAAAACAGCTTTGAGCGGGCCGCGTCCTGCCGGCCCTTGCGATGCATGATGTTCTTGAACTGCGAATGGCCTGCCATGGCCGCGCCCCTTCAACGTCCGGATTTTTCAGGGTTTCGCACCGATATAAGCCGGCGGCACCGGGGCGTCCAGCGGGAGCGACGCGCTTGCAATGCGGCGCCGGGCGAACCGGCGCGCTTCGCTAACCCTTCCTCAAGGGGGAGGTTAGATGCATCGGGCTGACAGGCGGCAACCCAATCTACCGCTCAGCTTCGCCCGCGGGTTGTCGCGTCGAACTTGTCCAGCCCGTCCTCCAGGTGGAGCCAGAAGAGTTTTGACGTCACGTAAGCGTGGCGATCAGGAACCAGATGATCGGCCTCGTCGAACAGGCCGGCGTGAATGTAGATCTCACCGGCGAGGCGATCGTCCTCATAGGTCATGGGCGTGCCGCAATCTCCGCAAAAAGCGCGGACGACATGATCGGAGGACTGACGGCGCTTGGGCACACCATCGATTACCACCTGCTCGCTTCGGAAGCCCGCCCAGACGACTGCCGGCGCTCCGGTCTGGCGGCGGCAGTCCTTGCAATGACACCAGCTCACTTGAAGTGGTTCGCTGCTCGTACTGATGCGAACCGCACCGCAAGAACACCGGGCACGGAGTGTCTCGCTCACGCGGCATCCCCGAAATCGGGCTCTGCCGGCTCCAGGCCCGGGCCGATGCGCAGCGGCGCGACGCGACGCGCCAGGCCTGTGGCGTCGTCCGTCTCAACGGCAAGGCCCGAGAGCGTGCCGGTGCCCGTCGCTGTGGCAAGGCGGGCGGAGGGAATCTTCGTGGTAGCGCGGCGCAGAGGCTCGTCCTTCTCCATGCCGATGACGGAATCGTAGTCACCGCACATGCCGACATCGGTCAGGTAGGCGGTGCCGCCGGCGAGGATACGCGCGTCGGCGGTGGGAATATGGGTGTGCGTGCCGATGACGAGCGACACCTTGCCGTCGAGGAAGTAACCCATGGTCTGTTTTTCGCTGGTCGCTTCGGCGTGCATGTCGACGACGGCCGCGTCGCAATCGGCGCCCATGACGCAGGCGGAGACCTCGCGGGTGACCGCCTGATAGGGCTCGTCGAGCGCCGGCATGAAGAGCGACCCCATGACATTAACGACAAGCACGCGGGCGCCGTTGCGCGCGGTGAAGACATTCGCGCCGCGGCCGGGCGTGCCCGCCGGGTAGTTGGCCGGACGCAGCAAACGTTCTTCGCGATCGGCCAGCGTCAACGCCTCGCGCTGGTCCCAGACATGGTTCCCCGTGGTGACGCAATCGGCGCCGGCACGGACGATCTCCTGAAACGTTGCGTCGGTGATGCCGAAGCCGCCGGCGGAGTTCTCGCCGTTGACGACGACGAAGTCGAAACCGTGCCGCTCGATGAGGCCGGGGAGCTGTGCCGTCAGCGCTTTGCGTCCGGAGCGGCCGACGACGTCGCCCAGAAAAAGAAGCTTCACGCGGCCTCCGTCTTGATCAGCTCGCATTCGGTGGCGATGGCGCCAAGCCGCACGTCATGGGGCTCGACCGGAATGGGGTCTACCTCCTGGCAGGCGAAAGCGATTCCGATAATGCGGAACGTGTGCCCGCCGGCTTGCAGTGCAGCGGCGGCGCGGTCGTAATGGCCGGCGCCGTAGCCGATGCGCCCGCCGTTGCGATCGAAGGCGGCAAGCGGCGCCACAATGAGATCGGGATCGAGAATTGCGTGTGCCGCGCTGGGGTGCCGCGTGCCAAACGGGCCATCCTCCAGGCCGCTTTCGTCCTTGAACATCCGAAAGACCATGCTTCCTTTCTCCACCGCCGGCAGCGCGACGCGGCCGCCGGCCGTCCGCACATCATCGATCAGCGCGCGCGGATCGATCTCGTTGCGCATCGGCCAGTAGAGAGACACTGTTTCACTTTCGCGAAGGAGGGGGCGAAGCCGCGCCAAGGCGGATCGCGCGGCCGCTGCACGTTCGTCCTCGTTCAGCGCTGCGCGGCGCGTCAGGCCAACCGCCCGCAGCTCGGCTTTCGTGGCGGGGGAGTCAAGCATCAGCGAAGGAATGCTCCCGGCGAGGGCCCATGGCGGCGGGCGAAGACATGCGTGGCCGCATCGGCCGTTGGAGATTTCGATCCCGGGAACCTACAGATGTAGGTGGGCGCCGTATATCCAAGCCCACGGGCCTGGTCAGGGACAGCTCCCTGGAGATCGATAAGGCCCCGAGAATTTGTCTCCTGACGAGCCGCGCAGCCACGCGGGGACGAGATATAAGTTGCGTCGCGCGCCCGAGCAAACATGATGGGCGCCAATAACACGCTAAACGCGCAGGGGAGGGCACAATGACGAGCCGCTATGCGGACATCTATGAAAGCTGGCGCCGCCATCCTGAAGGGTTCTGGGCGGGCGTTGCGTCTTCTGAGATCGACTGGATAAAGCCGTGGGATAAGGTCTTCGATCCGGCGCTCAGCGTCTATGGCCGCTGGTTCCCAGGCGCTGAGTGCAACACCTGCTGGAACTGCGTCGACCGTCACGCCGAAAAGCAGCCCGACGCGACGGCGATCATCTATGACAGCCCGATCACCGGCGCCAAACGGCTGATCAGCTATGGCGAGTTGCTTTCCGACGTCAAAGCGCTGGCCGCCGTTCTCCGTGAGCGCGGCGTGGTCAAGGGCGACCGTGTCATCATCTACATGCCGATGATCCCCGAAGCCGTCACGGCAATGCTTGCCTGTGCGCGGCTCGGCGCGATCCATTCCGTGGTGTTCGGCGGTTTCGCCGCGCCGGAGCTGGCCACGCGCATCGATGACGCCAAGCCCAAGCTCGTCGTCTCCGCATCCTGCGGCATCGAGCCGGGGCGCATCGTGTCCTACAAGCCGCTGCTCGACGAAGCGATCGAGCTTGCTGCGCATAAGCCGGAGGCCTGCCTCATCCTGCAGCGGGAGCAGGAGCGCTGCGATCTGATCGCCGGCCGCGATCATGACTTCGCGGACTCGGTCGAAAAAGCGCGCGGCACGGAGGTGGCATGCGAGCCGCTTGCCGCCACCGACCCGCTCTACATTCTCTACACGTCCGGCACGACCGGTCAGCCGAAGGGCGTCGTTCGCGACAATGGCGGCCATATGGTGGCGCTCAAATGGACCATGCGCGCCATCTACGGCATTGAGCCGGGCGAAGCGTTCTGGGCGGCGTCGGATGTCGGCTGGGTCGTGGGGCACTCCTATATCGTCTACGCGCCGCTGCTGCATGGCTGCGCGACGGTGGTGTTTGAAGGGAAGCCCGTCGGCACGCCCGACGCGGGCGTGTTCTGGCGCATCATCTCAGAGCACAAGGTGGCGGCGCTTTTCACGGCTCCCACGGCCTTCCGCGCCATCAAGAAGGAGGACCCCGACGGGCGCTTCATCCCGCAATACGATCTCTCGTCGCTGCGTACGTTGTTCCTTGCCGGCGAGCGGGCCGATCCGGACACCATCCAATGGGCGGAGGAGCATTTGAAGCTCCCGGTCGTGGACCATTGGTGGCAGACGGAGACGTCATGGGCGATCGCCGCCAATCCGGTCGGTCTCGGCCTCTTGCCGGTGAAATACGGCTCCGCCGGCGTGCCGATGCCGGGCTATGACCTTCAGGTGCTCGACGATGCGGGGCATCAAGTGGATGCCGGCACGCTCGGCAATATTGCGGTCAAGCTGCCGCTGCCGCCGGGCTGCCTGCCGACTTTATGGAACGCTGATGAGCGTTTTCGCGAAAGTTACCTGGCGGAGTTCCCCGGCTACTATCAGACGGCCGATGCCGGTTATTGCGACGCGGACGGCTACGTGTTCGTCATGTCGCGGACCGACGACATCATCAATGTCGCCGGCCATCGGCTCTCCACAGGGGCGATGGAGGAGGTGCTTGCCGCGCATCCCGACGTAGCGGAATGCGCGGTCATTGGCGTGGCGGATCAGCTCAAGGGACAAGTGCCGAGAGGCTTCGTCGTCTTGAAGGCGGGCGCGGCGCGCGATGCGACCGAGCTGCAAGCGGAATGTGTCAGCCGCATGCGCGCCGAAATCGGCCCGATCGCAGCGTTCCGCACGCTCTATGTGGTGCAACGCCTGCCGAAGACGCGCTCCGGCAAGATCTTGCGCGCCACGATGCGCCAGATCGCCGAAGGCGAGACGCCGCGCGTGCCGGCTACGATCGACGATCCGGCGATCCTTGATGAGATCAAGGCGGCGATGGCGGTGGGCTGATGAAGCCAGGACGTGCGCGCCGTCGTTGAGGGGAATCAACGATCGGTGCGCCGATCTGGTCTAGCGGTTGCGCGTGAGGAAAAAGGGGGCAGTGCGATGGCCGATCCTGTGATCACGTATGTTGATGAACGGGACTACCTTTACGTTTCCCGAAGCAGCTCGATGGACCCCGACGATGTCAGCGCGGCCATGGGTACGGCCTTTCGAGACGTGATGGCTTTCTGCGAAGCGAACAAAATCACGCCGGCCGGGGCGCCGCTCTCCGTCTACTACACCTACAATCCGGAGAAGCTGGACTTTCGCTCCGGCATCTTCGTGTCGCCGGAGGATGCGGCAAAGGCCGGGGGCGTTGTGCAGGCGGCCAAGACGCCGGCGGCCCGTGTCCTGAACTACGTGCATATCGGTCCTTATCGGGAGTTGCGAGATACCTACGGGATGCTCGTGCGCCATTTGGAGGAGCAGGGACTGGCGTTCGGCGCGCCGACCTGGGAGGTCTATCTCGATGACCCGGCGTCGACGCCTGAGGATAAGCTGCGGACGGACATCTTCATGGCCTTGGCCTAGGCTGCGGCGTCGGCGCGGCAATTCGCATCCGCATATTGACGCAAGCGGCGTGGCACCCCACGGAGGGCAGCGAACGCTCACTCGACGTTGGATGTTGCCGCAATGCTCCGTGACCGGCTCAAGCGCCTTATTGAAACGCCCGCCTTTGACAACACAATTCTCGCGTTGATCGCACTCAACGCCGTGACGCTCGGGCTGGAGACCAGTCCGCGGGTCATGGCGCGCTTCGGCGAGTTCCTGTTGGTGCTCGACCGGGTCATCCTCGCCGTCTTTGTGCTGGAGATCGCGGCGCGGCTGATTGTCGATTTTCGGGGCTTTTGGCGCGATCCCTGGCGGATTTTCGACTTCACAGTCGTGGCGATTGCGCTGGTGCCGACGACCGGCTCGTTCTCGGTGCTGCGCGCTTTCCGCATCCTGCGCATCCTGCGCCTGATCTCCACGGTGAAGGCGATGCGCCGCGTTGTGACCGGCCTGTTGTCGGCGCTGCCCGGTATGGCCTCCATCGTGCTTCTGCTCGGGCTGATCTTCTACGTCTTCTCCGTCATCTCAACGAAGCTCTTTGCCGCCGACTTCCCCGATTGGTTCGGCTCGATCGGCGCGTCGGCCTACACGCTGTTCCAGATCATGACGCTGGAAAGCTGGTCGATGGGGATCGTGCGCCCGGTGATGGAACAATATCCTTTTGCCTGGGCGCTGTTCGTGCCGTTTATCATCGCCACGGCGTTCACCGTGCTCAATCTCTTCATCGGCGTCATTGTCGACGCCATGCAATCGGAGCACGAGGCGGAGGCGCGCGCGGAGCGTGACGCCATGATGAGCGAGACGGAGGTCATCCTGACGGAGGTGCGCGCGCTCCGCGCCGAGGTGGCGGCCTTGCGGCAGGATAACGGCCGGTAGGTCGCGATGAATCCGGCGCGGTTCAAGGCGCGGATCGACAAAGAGCTCGCCGAGCTTCTTTCCGGCAGCGATTCCACCGCCGAGGAGCGGGCGCCGGTGGCGCTTGATCAGCAGAGCGTGGGACGGCTGTCGCGCATGGACGCTATGCAGGTGCAGGCCATGGCGCAGGAAGCGGAGCGCCGACGGCAGGCGCGCATCGTGGCGCTGAAAGCCGCACTGGCGCGAATAGAAGAGGGCGAGTTCGGCTTCTGTGCCGAGTGCGGCGAACCGATTGCCGAAGGGCGGCTCGACTTCGATCCGACGGTGCTGCTGTGCATCGGTTGCGCGAAGGGCGGGCGTGACTGATCACGCGTTACCGGCAAAGCTCCTGCGCTTGAAGACCTGGCGGCCGAGCCAGGCGCCGCCAATGCCGCATGCCAGGATCAGCGCCATTGTCGTTGCCCTGCCGATCGACGCGCTGAGCGCGCGGCCGGTCAATTCATTGTGCACGATTGCGACCAGAAGAAGAACCGCGAGCATCGCCGCCGCGCCCACGGCCATGGACATGGCAAGGGCGAACGGTCGTGGCCGCTCAGGCTGAGGTGTCGCGGATGGGCGGCCAAGCACACGTTCGGAAAGCAGCGCCATGTCACGATCGAACGTGGCGTGCGCCAGCGGGACGGCCTGCTTGAAATGCAGCTCGCGCATGTCGCCCGGGAGCGCCTCCGGCTTGGGCATCTCCGCGCCGTCCACCAGGATTGGAACGATGGGGATGTCCTTGGCGAGCGCAATCACCGTTTCCTGGCGGACGAAGTCGTTCTCGTCGGCGAGGCGGTCATTCTCCATCCAGCGTGGACCGATGAGCACCAGCACGACATCGCATTGCGTGAGCGCGTTCTCAATCGACTTGCGGAAGTCGGCGCCGGGAACGATCGCGGTGACGTCGAGGAAGATGTTGTCATCCGACAGGATCGGCCGCAGCCGGTCGTGCACGCGGCCGGCCATGCCGGCGGTGTCGCTCCGCCGATAGCTTAGGAAGACCTTCTGTCGGCGCATCGGCGGCGGGCGATCAATTGCTGAGCATGGTGATGATGCGACCGCGCTCCAGATGAGCGCGGCCGGGCAAGCGTCCCGGGAGAAGCAGCTCAGCGCCGATGCCGCCACCTTCGTGTCGGAACTCGTAGATCAATGCGGTCAGCGTGAAATCTTCGGAATAGGGCAGGTCGCGAGCCTCCGGCGGAACGGCATTGAGGCCGCTGCGCACCCATTCCGTCGCCTCCGGACCCGTCGGCGGTTCTCGGCCTTCCATGAAGGCGCGCGGTGCGGCGATGAAGGCGATCACCCGGTAATAGCCGGTCTCCGCAAAGAAGAGCCTCGAGATATAGCTGGCAAGCGAGAACGTCCCGGTTGCGCCAATGACGGGCGGCCAGCGATCGGCCTCCGCGAGCGGATTGCCGTCAGCGTCGATGCGCTCCAGCCGTGTCACGATGGCGAAACCTGAGGGCACGAAATAGACGCTGCGATCGAAATAGCCGGCGCTGTCGAGTGCCGCGACCAGCCGGGACTCCACATCGCCCCAAGTTGCCTCGGCAATATCGCGGATAACGATGTCGCGCGGGATCACATAACGTGCCGAGGCGCGCGGCGGCGGCCAGGGGAAGCGTGGCTGCGGTGTGTCGCTGATGGTGCTTGAATCGCCACTGCTACGGAGTCGCGGGCGCGGCGCTTCCGTAAGCGCGGCGGAATTCCCTGCTTGGACGACGGGTCCAAGCCTTGGGCGCCACAAGATGGGGACTTGCTTGTTGTCGGTCGCGGAAACCGTTTCTGTCCTGGCCCGCGTGAGCGCTGTTTGCAGGTCCCTCGGTGAGACACGAATGTGCTTGGCAAGCGCGCGCGCAAAGGTGCTGCTGCCGCCCTCTCCGTCAACGGCGATGCGGCCCGGACCGGCTGAGAACATGACGTAGGTTCGTGCGTCGGTCAGCAGGTCCTTCTTGATACGCGCGAGGCCGATTGCGCCTTGACCATTCGCCACGAACGAGTTGTCGCGCGAAGCGTCGAGGACGACGACGTTGCGCGTGGCCGACGTCTTGCCGATCCGTCGAAGATAATCATTGAGGCGCAAAGCCTGCTGCCTGAGGGCCGCCGCTGACGATCGTCTGGCGTCCACCGGGATCAGGACATTTTCGCCGGCGATCCGCGCGGCATGGCCTGAGTAGAAGAAGATGCTCAGCGCGTCTGGTCCGGCGCGCCCAACCTCGGCGATGAACGCGTCAATCGCGGAGCGCATCTCGGCTGACGTCAAGTCGCGATGGAGGCTGACGGCATAGCCGCCGGCGCGCAAGGAATTGGCTACCAGTTCTGCGTCGCCTGTCGGGTTCTTCAGGGCTGCGGTGCCGGAGTAGCTGCTATTGCCGATGACCAGTGCCAGGCGCTTCTCGGCAAATGAAGGCTGCGCCGCCAACAAAACCAGCGCGAGCAACACCGTTACGGACGACACAAACCGCATGATTGCCCCTGGCGCTCCTGTGCACGCGGCGGAACTATACCAGCTAATCCGCCGGTGTTGAGTCGGTCCCACATCGCTGCGCTTGCAGCGCTAACGCTGATCGGCATGATCAGCCATGTGGGTGTGAGGTGAACATGTCGCTTGAGAACAAAGTCGCGATCGTGACCGGCGCGGCGCGGGGGATCGGTCTGGCCATCGCCAGCCGCTTTGCGTCGGATGGCGCGCGGGTCGTAATCGCCGATATCGATGAAGATGCCGGCAGCCGTGCGGTGGAGGAGATTGGCACAGACGGTGCGGTGCGCTTCGTGCGCTGCGATGTCGGCGATGCCGCAGATGTCGCCAATCTGATCGCCAGCACGCTGCAGGTCTGGGGCGCGATCGACGTTGTCGTGAACAATGCCGGCATCGTGCACGGTGCGGATTTTCTGGAGCTTGAAGAAGCGGATTTCGACCGTGTGCTTCAGGTCAATCTGAAAGGTGCGTTTCTGGTCGGGCAGGCCGCGGCGCGGCAGATGGTCAAGCAGGTCGAGGCGGGCGGCGTGCCCGGCGCCATCGTCAATATGAGTTCCGTCAACGCAATCTTCGCGATCGCCAACCAGGTGCCCTACTCGGCGTCGAAGGGTGGCGTGAACCAGCTCACGAAGGCCATGGCGCTGTCGCTTGCGCCGCACGGCATTCGCGTCAACGCTATCGGGCCGGGGTCCATCATGACCGACATGCTCGCCACGGTGAACGCCGACCCGGCGGCGAAGCACCGCCTCCTGTCGCGCACGCCGCTCGGGCGCATCGGGGATCCGGCGGAGATCGCTTCGGTCGCCGCCTTCCTTGCTTCGGATGAAGCAAGCTACATCACCGGGCAGACGATCTATGCCGACGGCGGACGCTTGCCACTGAACTACACGGTGCCGGTGAAGGAGGATTAGACGCTCTCCACCGGCGTTGCGCCGGCTCATCGGCGTTCATTCTCCAAGTTCTGTGCGCATTGCCATGCTCCTGACAGAAGGGTGTCAGGACCGGTGTGTCATGAATGCTCCCGACGAAGCGCTGTGAGAGGAGCATGATTCCGGCGTCGGATCGGCAGCTTCTTCTTCGTCCTTGGTCTGATCGTTCACGGAGGCAGCGTGACGCGCCCAAAGATTGTGCGGGAGAGGTGGCAATGAAAGCGGAACAAAGCTGCGGAACGGGGCTGTCGCGTGTCGGTCAGGCACCGGTGGCGGTAGTGGTCTGCTCCAGCGCCGCGCGCGGTGCGGCAGTGCCGGAGAATGCCGTTCCTCGTGAAGAGGAACGCATCGTCCTTATTCTGGACATCGTCGATTCGACTGGTGTCGCGGAGCGCCTTGGAAACGTTCGGTTCCATTCGCTGCTTTCCGATGTCTTCGTCCGCCTGTCAGGCATGGTCGAGGCGCATGGCGGCGAGGTGCAGCGCCTTGTCGGAGATCAGATTATCGCCACCTGGCCGCTTTGTTCTGAGCAGGAGAATGCGCGCGCGGTTCAATGCGTTTTCGCCTGCCGGGAGGCATTGGACGCCGTGCGTTGCACGCTCGTTCGCCGGTACGGTGAGGCGCTCACATTTCGTGCAGCCCTGCATTTTGGTCCGCTTGCGGCTGGTGAGATCGGCGGCGCTGGTCCGGAGGTTGTGCTTCTGGGTGATGCAATGAATACGGCCGCTCGGATTGAGCAAGCCTGCCGCACCACCGGGCAAGACACGCTATTGTCGCTGCCTCTGCTGAGACGGATCGCGATGCCGGCGGATCTCATGGCGACGAGCACCGGAAGCCACCTGCTGCGCGGTAAGTCACGCCGATTGGAGCTATTTGCGCTGACCCGGTGCTCAGCCGTTATGAGACCGGCGTGCTTCGTTCTTAAGGCCTGCGCCTGAGGCGTCCCCTTCATTCGGTTGCATTGGCGTGGCCTCCTGACAGAATGTTGTCAGGAGGCCTGTGCCATTGTGTGGCCGTCACACGAAACCCCGACAGGAGCTGCTGACATGGCCAGTGCCTTACCCGACAACGCGATGGTTTGGTTTGAGATCCCGGTGAAGGAGATGAAGCGCGCGAAGGCGTTCTACGACGCCGTGCTTCAGACCGAGCTCACGGAGGACAATACCGGTCCCAATCCGATGGCGATGTTCCCGGTCAAAGATACCAAGACAGGACTTGCCGGGCACATCTATCCGGGCGACCCGGCGCCCAGCAAAGGCAACACGATCCATCTTCTGGCGCCTGAGCCGCTTGAAGAATCGCTCGCCCGTGTTGGCGACAATGGCGGCAAGGTGCTTTCCGACATTATCGCGCTGCCAATGGGGCGCTTTGCCTATTGCGCCGATCCCGACGGCAACTCAATCGGCCTGTTCACCAGGAGCTGAGCCGGTCATGCGCCGTGCCGATCGCCTCTTTCAGATCGTTCAACACCTCAGAGGCGGTCGGCTCGTCACGGCGCGCATGCTCGCGGAGAAGCTGGAGGTCTCCGAGCGCACGATCTATCGCGACGTCGCCGACCTCATGGCGACCGGCGTGCCGATCGATGGCGAAGCGGGCGTCGGCTATATCCTGCGATCCGGCTTTGATCTGCCGCCGCTCATGTTCACGCGCGATGAATTGACGGCGCTCACTTTGGGGGCGCGTTTCGTCAAGGCCTGGGGCGGCGCGCGCCTGGCGCTTGCCGCAGAGGAGGCGCTCGTCAAGATCGACGCCGTGCTGCCGGAGAAGGAGAAGCGTGCAGCCGCAGAGACCAATCTTTTCGCCTTCGGCATCTCCTTGCCGGAGGAGACGCGCGAGATCGTCGACCGCCTGGAGCTTGCCATACGCGAGCGCCGCCGCCTGCATGTCGTCTACGAAGCGCTCGACGGCGAACGGTCAAAGCGCGACCTGCGCCCGCTCGGGCTCGCGCACTGGGGCAAAGTTTGGACGCTCGTCGCGTGGTGCGAGCTGAGGACTGATTTCCGCGTCTTCCGTGCCGATCGGATCGCGGAGATGGCGGAACGCGGCGATACGTTCCGTGACGAACCGGGGCGGACATTGCGTGACTACCTGCGCAAGATGAGCGAGGAGCACGGCCTCGGCCCGCCACGCGCGTAAGCTGACATCCGGGCCGTCGTCCGGTACGATTCGCGGCGTGGACCGCGCGATTCGCATTATCGGTATCGATCCCGGGCTCCGCCGTACCGGCTGGGGTGTCGTGGAAAGTGACGGATCGCGCTTGTCTTTCGTTGCGGCGGGTACGATCCGTGTTGCGGAGGCCGCGCCGTTGGCGGAGCGCCTGTGCGCAATCCATGATCGGCTGAACGAGATCATTCGGTCCTACGCCCCCGATGAAGCAGCGGTGGAGGCGACCTTCGTCAACCGCGACGCGGCGGCGACTCTGAAGCTTGGCCAGGCGCGCGGCGTTGCCATGCTGGTGCCGGCGCTCGCCGGCATTCAGGTCGCCGAATACGCGCCGAACGCCGTGAAAAAGGCGGTGGTCGGCGCCGGCCATGCGCAGAAGCAGCAGATTCGCTTGATGGTGTCGGTGCTTCTGCCGAGGGCGTCGTTCGACGGTGATGATTCCGCCGATGCGCTGGCCATCGCTATTTGCCACGCACATCATCGCGGAGGAGCGGCCATTCGTGTCGCCGTGGCAAGGACTGCTTGAGTTTGTTGCCTCTATGTTCTATTCTTACGCTATAGGGTAAGATCGATGAAGAACGAAACGACCGTTACGGCCAAAGGTCAGGTGACCATCCCGAAGCACATCCGCGAACGGAGGAAGATCGCCGCCGGCACACGCTTTGAGGTGAGCGAGAAGGGCGACGAGATCGTTCTGCGGAGAGCCAAAAAGAACAAGGATGAGTCTCCCGATCGCGATGTGGAGTTTGAGGAATATCTCGAACGCGTCCGCGGAACGATGGACCTCGGAATGAGCACGGACGAATTTATGGAGCTTCTGCGCGGCGAATGAGCGACACGTTCGTCGATTCCAACGTGCTGGTCGATGTCTTTAACGAGGATGCGCAGTGGGGCCGTTGGTCGGAGAAGCGTGTCGAGGCCGCGAGGCGTCGCGGGGATGTTGTCATCAATCAGCTTGTCTATGCTGAGATTTGCGCCGGCTATCTGACTCAGCGACAAGTGGATCAAGCGCTCAGTTCCGTGGTCTTCAGACGTGAAACACTGCCATGGGAGGCGGCGTTCAATGCATCGCGGGCATTTGTTGCTTATCGCCGCGCTGGAGGCAAGAAGCGCTCTCCGCTGCCGGATTTCTATATCGGCGCGCATGCGGAGCTGCGCGGTTATGCACTGCTGACACGCGATCCCGCGCGCTATCGCAACTATTTCCCCGCGCTCAACATCATCGCGCCGGACACGCACCCATGATCGGCAAACTCTCCGGAATGGTCGACAGCTTTGGGGCGGACTGGATCATCCTCGACGTACACGGCGTCGGCTATCAGGTGAGCTGCTCGGCCAAGACGCTGGAGGCGCTGCCCGGGCCGGGCGAGGCGGCCGTGCTCTTCATCGAGACGCAGTTCCGCGAAGACGCGATCCGCCTGATTGGCTTCCGCACGGAGGCGGAGCGCGAATGGTTCCGCCTCATGCTGGCCGTGCAGGGCGTCGGCGCCAAGGTGGCGCTTGCCGTCCTCGGCACGCTGTCGGCATCGGAGCTCGCATCGGCCGTGGCGCTTGCCGACAAGGCGATGATTGCACGCGCGCCGGGAGTCGGGCCGAAGGTTGCAGCGCGCATCTGTGCTGAGTTGAAAGACCGCGCGCCGGCGTTCGCGGGCGTCGATATGGGCACGGTGCGGCTGCAGGCGGAGCTTGGCGACAAGGTCGCGCCCAAGCCGGCAAGCGAAGCGGTCTCCGCGCTGGTCAATCTCGGCTACGGCCAGGCGCAGGCGTCTGCGGCGGTGGCGGCGGCGATGCGCGAGGCCGGCGAGGCGGCGGAGACGGCACGTCTCATCCGTCTCGGCCTGAAGGAGCTGGCGCGGTGAGCGGCCCGCGCCTTGTCTCAACGGAGACCCGCGGTGAGGACGCGGATGTCTCGCTCCGCCCGCAGGTGCTTGCCGATTTCATCGGGCAGGAGAAAGCGCGCGCCAACCTTGCCGTCTTCATCGAAGCAGCACGCGCGCGCCAGGACGCGTTGGACCATGTACTCTTTGTCGGACCGCCCGGCCTCGGCAAGACGACGCTGGCGCAGATCGTGGCGCGCGAGCTTGCTGTCGGCTTCCGCGCCACATCCGGCCCGGTCATTGCCAAGGCCGGCGACCTGGCCGCGCTGCTGACCAATCTTGAGGACCGCGATGTCCTCTTCATTGACGAGATCCATCGCTTGGCGCCGGCCGTGGAAGAGATCCTCTATCCGGCGATGGAGGAATACCAGCTTGATCTGATCATCGGGGAGGGGCCGGCGGCGCGCTCCGTGCGCATCGACCTGTCGCGCTTCACTTTGGTCGGCGCGACGACGCGGCTTGGGCTTCTCACCACGCCGCTTCGCGACCGCTTCGGCATTCCGGTGCGGCTCGATTTCTATACCGACGCAGAGCTTGAGGTGATCGTGCGGCGCGGGGCGCGCATTCTCGGTGCACCGATCTCCGATGACGGCGCCCGCGAGATCGCGCGGCGCGCGCGCGGCACGCCGCGCGTGGCCGGCCGGCTGCTCCGCCGCGTGCGCGACTTCGCCGCCGTCGATGGCGCCAAGGAGATCACCGATCGGCTCGCCGACAAAGCGTTGACGGCACTTGAGGTCGACGCGCACGGGCTCGATACGCTCGACCGGCGCTACCTTTCCGTGATCGCGGAGAACTTTGGTGGCGGGCCGGTGGGGATCGAGACGATCTCCGCGGCGCTGTCGGAGCCGCGCGACGCTATTGAGGACATCGTGGAGCCCTATCTCATCCAGCAGGGTTTTGTTCAGCGCACGCCGCGCGGCCGGCTCCTGACGCCCAAGGCTTTTGGGCATCTGGGGTTGGCTGTTCCCGCCTTGGGCAGCGGCCAGCCTGGCCTCTTCGCCGATCCGGAGAAGGATGACGACGTGTGAGGCGACAGTCCTAAACATCGACGAATTGCCGGCAATAATGTAAAGCCTATTTACATGAGCTGGAAGCGACGCGGCCGCGGCCGGGGCTATCACCACGGCAATCTCAAGGAAGCGCTGATCGTCGCCGCGCTCGATCTGATCGGCGAGAAGGGGCCGACCGGGTTCACGTTCGCTGAAGCCGCACGCTCTGCCGGCGTCAGCCCGGCCGCGCCCTATAGGCACTTCCGTGACCGCGACGAGCTTCTGGCCGATGTCGCCAAGCGTGGCTTCGAAACGTTTGCCGATGCGCTGACTTCGGCGTGGGACGAGGGCCGTCCCGATCCGGCGCGGGCGTTTGAACGGCTCGGCCATGCCTATCTCGCCTTCGCGCGAGAGGAGCCGGCGCTCTATTCGGCGATGTTTGAATCGGGCGTGGCGATCAGCGACCATCCGGAGCTGCGCGAGGTGGCCGATCGGGCCTACGGTGTGCTGCGCAGCGCGTCTGAGGCGCTGGTTGCGACGGCGCCGGCCAAATCGCGTCCGCCGGCGGCCATGGTGAGCTTCCACGTCTGGGCCATGGCGCATGGCATCGCTTCGCTTTTCGCCCGCGGCGACGACGGCCGGCGCATGCTTCCCATGTCGCCGGAGGAGCTTCTGGAGGCCGGAATGCTGGTCTATCTGCGCGGGCTCGGGATGGAAGATGCTTAGAACTGCAGTCGC
This sequence comes from Afifellaceae bacterium, assembly GCA_028281235.1. Lineage (GTDB taxonomy): Bacteria > Pseudomonadota > Alphaproteobacteria > Rhizobiales > Afifellaceae > DASWJZ01. The sequence goes on from JANQKG010000025.1 coordinate 101,496, forward strand.
GCTGGTGACCCACAATGATAATCCGCGGATCATCCGCCACTTCGAAAGGCTGCAATCCGAGGCCGGGATTCCGGCCTTCCGCGTTCGTCATGTCGCCGAAGATCATTGGGCACCGCGCACCGAGCAGGACATTCCTCTCCGCAATGAGGACTTAGCGGCGTCGATGCCCAATCGATACGCCGAGATGAAGACGTCGAAACGCGGAATTGGCCTTGGATATTGTGATTTGGTCGTGATGACGGCGGCTAGCAGCCCAGTCCTGTCAGCGTTCGATGCGCTGTGGTTCTTGGAATACGATGTCGACTATTCCGGACATTGGAAGACCTTCTTCACGCGATCCGAAAAGACCAGCGCCGACCTGATCGCGTTTCGTTTTCAACGTCCTGAAGACAATCCCGAGTGGACGCACTGGAAAACATTTGCATGGCCTGACGGAGCTCAGCCAATGGCCTGTTTCATTCCGGCAATGCGTGTAACGAGAGCGCTTGTTAAGGAATACAAGCGCGAGATGGACACCGGAGCCTGGGGGGGCAACGTGGAAGCCACAATACCTTCTGTGGCACTGAATCTAGGGCTCCCTATTATCAATATGGGAGCGGGCGCAGAGTTCTCCCAACCCGACGATCTGAAACCTGTCATGGACCACGCGACGTTCGGATTTCGACCGGCTCGCTCATCGTCCTACTTCCATGAGACGCCCGGCAATTTCCCGAAGCCGGGCATGCTCTATCATCCGGTCAAGGTCTAAGAAGAATCTTCGGCTGGCCGGCTTGACGATGACAATCGGTCCGCCTATGTAAATGTTATTAACATTCACACGAGGCCGGTCATGACCGCTGCGAATATCACCACGAAGCTCGACGACATCGGACTCCCGGCGTGGATCGGGGTGATGGTGCTCGGCTTCATCATCTGGTGGCCACTGGGTCTGGCCACCTTGGCCTTCTTGATCTGGAGTGGACGCATGGGATGTAGCGCACGCGGCTCCGCCCGCTGGGAACATAAGATGCAGCGCATGCAACAGAAGATGGACCGCATGCGCAGCCGCATGGGCGAGGGTTCGCAATGGTGGAACCACACGCCCTCAAGCGGCAACGCGGCTTTCGACGAATACAAGGCGGAGACGCTTAAGCGTCTTGAGGACGAGCAGCAGGCTTTCCGTGAATTCCTTGACCGCCTGCGCATGTCGAAGGACCGCGCCGAGTTCGATCAGTTCATGGCCGAGCGCCGTCGCGACGAGAGTGGCCCGGAGCCTCAGCCGCAAGCCTGACCGATTCCTGCCCCCCCCCCCAATCGGTCGCAACACCGCCCGTCTCCCGCAAGGGAGGCGGGCGGTTTTCTTTTTGTGTCGGGGAGAGCTTCGACGGGCGCACCACTTCCCTTGCGGGGAGGTCGAAATTCGAGGCGAAGCGGCGCGCCCGAATCTCGGTGGGGGTATTGATCCAATGGTCGTGAACGCTCACCCCCACCCAACCGAACCCGGCTGCGCTGCCGCTTGCCGGCTTCGACCTCCCCGCAAGGGGGAGGTGAGCCGCGTTGCATGCAGCCCGCTCCCTTCCTCTCCCCTTTGGGGAGAGGTCGCCGCTCGCCGCGAGGCGGGCGGCGGGTGAGGGGGCAGCCGCACTGATCCTCCCCCTCACCCGGTTTGTCGCTGCGCTCCAAACCACCCTCTCCCCGCCGGGGAGAGGGGCAGGCCGTGCCAAACAGGGCTACACCCTCAGCTCCACTAGGGCTTTACAGCGACGACCAAGCAAGCCACGCAGGCGCATGAGCGAGCCGCACGCCATCGCCGGCCGGCTGACGGAGACCGGCCACGAACTCACGCAGCGCGTCTATTTTGAGGACACGGATTTCTCCGGCCGCATTTACCACGCGCGCTACCTGCATTTCATGGAGCGCGGCCGTTCGGACTATTTGCGGCTCCTGGGCGTCCACCACCATGAACTGGCGCGCGATGGACACGCCTTCGCGGTGCGGCATATGGCGATCGATTTTCTCAAAGCGGCGTCGGTCGACGACGTACTGACGATCCGCACTGCGCCGAAGGCGATCACGGGCGCGCGCATCATCTTGCGGCAGCAGGTGCTTTGCGATGGCGAGATGTTGATCGCCGCGGAGGTGACCGTCGCCCTTGTCGGCCCCGGTGGTCGCCCGGCGCGGCTGCCGCAGGCGATCCGCGACGCCTTGGCACGTGCGGCGAAAACCGGCGGATGGCCAGCGCTTTGCGGCCTCCCACAGCCTTGATCGTCACCATCCGTTAACCATAAAGTGTTGGGGTGCCGCGGCGGGGCCGGAAAGGGCACGAGGTTGCGGCGCAAGGCTGGGGCTAAGCGCCCGCGGGCCGCGCTTCAGAGCGTTGCCGCTTGTTCTTGCTCCAACGCTCTATCACCTTGTCTCTTCGTTGGAGCATGTTCTTGTCCGAAAACCGGTATCCACTTTTCGGGATCATGCTCTAGACACATTCGGCGGCGACAAGCCGCGCGAGATCGGAACAGGCGATCCTTCCCATGAATCCTGATGTCGTACAGACCGCGTTGGCCGGGCCTGCGGGCGACTTTTCGCTGTTCGGGCTGTTCTGGCAGGCGCATATCGTCGTCAAGGCGGTGATCCTCGGCCTCATCTTCGCATCGATCTGGTGCTGGGCGATCATCATCGACAAGTATCTGCTCTTCGCGCGCGTGCGGCGTCAGATGGACCATTTTGAGAACGTCTTCTGGTCCGGCCAGTCGCTTGAGGAACTCTATCAGCAGGTCTCCAGTCGCAACGCCAGCGGCATTGCCGCTTTGTTCGTCGCAGCGATGCGCGAATGGAAGCGCACCTACGAATCGGGCGTGCGCTCGCTGCACGGATTGGGCGGGCGCATCGACCGGGTTATGGACGTGACGCTGGCGCGCGAGGTGGACCGGCTTGAGCGGCGGCTTCTGGTGCTTGCCACGGTCGGCTCGGCGGGACCGTTCATCGGCCTCTTCGGAACAGTGTGGGGCATCATGACCTCGTTCCAGGCGATCGCCGCGGCGGAGAACACCAACCTTGCGGTCGTCGCGCCGGGCATTGCCGAGGCGCTCTTGGCGACAGCGCTTGGACTGCTCGCCGCCATTCCGGCTGTCGTCTTCTACAACAAGTTCTCCGGCCAGGTGGCGCGTCTTGCGACCCGCATGGAGGGCTTTGCCGATGAGTTCGCGGCCATCCTGTCGCGGCAGATCGATGAGCGGGACGCCGCCTGATGGCCGGCGCGCCTGCTTCCGCAACACCGACGGGACGCCGCCACAAGGCGCGGCGGCGCTATCTGCCCATGGCGGAGATCAACGTCACGCCGTTCGTCGACGTGATGCTGGTGCTTCTGATCATCTTCATGGTGGCGGCGCCGCTTCTGACCGTCGGCGTGCCGATCGACCTGCCGGAGACGCAGGCTAAGTCGCTTGAAGGCGATGCGGAGCCGATCACCATTTCCATCCGCGCCGACGGCACGATCTTCCTGCAGGAAGAGGCGGTCGAAGCCGATCGGCTGATCTCCATCCTGCAGGCTATTGCGCTGAACGGTCTGAACGAGCGCATCTTCGTGCGTGGCGATCGCGCTGCCGATTACGGAACAATTATGCGCGTGATGGGTCGGCTCAACGCTGCGGGCTATAAGCGCATTGGCTTGGTCACCGCGCAGGAGACTGAAAGCTGAGCCATGCGTGCCGGGCTCACCTTCTCCGTTGTCGGCCATGTTGCGATTTTAGGGCTCGGCCTGATCGCGCTGCCGTCCGGACCGTCGCTTGAGGCGGAGGACATCGAAGCGCTGCCGGTGGAGCTGGTCACTGTCGACGAGGTGACCGACCTTCTGGCCGGCATCAAGACGTCGGAACTTCCACCGGAAGAAGAGCCGCAGCCGATCGCGGAGATTGAGGCTGAGGCGCCGGCACCTGAGCCGCTGGAAGCGCCGGCGGAAGCACCGGTTGAGACCGTCGAAGCGCCGCCCCCGGAGCCTGAGCCCGCGCCGGAACCTGAGCCGGAGCTCGCGGACGTGGAGCCGGAACCGGAGCCTCGACCTCTTGAGCCGGAGGCCGAGCCGGAGCCGCGGGTAATCACCAATCCCAATGTGCCGCGCGCGCGGCCGGAGCCGCCACGGGATGTAGCGCGCGTTGAGCCGCCGCGTCCGCCGGCTGAGCCGCAGGAGGAGGAGCGCGAGTTCAATACCGACGATATCGCAGCACTCCTCAACAAGCAGGACCCGAGCGGCGGTGGCGATCCCAACCCCGTCGATGAACCGCAAACCATCGGCTCGATCGACGGACGGGCCGAGGCGGCGATGACGCAGAGCGAAATCGGTGCGCTGAAGGCGCGGCTCTACCGCTGCTGGAATCCGCCGATCGCCGTGCAGGAAGCGGGCAGTCTGGTCGTGGAGGTGCGGATCGACCTTCTGGAGGACGGTAGTCTTGCCCGCCCGCCGGTGGTCAAGCGCGTGGAGCAGGCGAGCGATCCACGCGCGCAGGTGGCGGTCGAGGCGGCGCTGCGCGCCGTCGTGCAATGCGCCCCATTTGGCGACATATTGCGGCCGGAGACGTATACCATCTGGAACCGGATCGATTTTGTCTTCGATCCGCGCGAGATGCTTGGCGGGTAGCGAAAGGGAGCCTCGAATGAGACTTGCGGGACGGGCCTCTCGGCGAATGCGACCGGCGATTCTGCTTGCCGTCTTCCTTTCAGCTGTTGGCGTCACAGGTGTCGCCACAAGCGGTCAGGCGGTCGCGCAGCTTCGCGTCGACATCACGCAAGGCACGATCCAGCCGATGCCCATCGCTGTCCCGTCTTTCGTCGGCGCCGGCGGTGCGGTCGACGAGCTGAGTCAGAATGTGGCGCAGGTGATCACGGCTAATTTGAAGCGCTCAGGTCTATTCGCGCCGATCGATCCGTCGGCCTTCATCGAGCCGGTCGCGCCGCCGAACGTTACACCAAACTTCGCCAACTGGCGGCCGCTCAGCGCGCAGGCGCTCGTCTCCGGCAGCGTGGCGCCCACGGGTGATGGCCGCATCATGGCGGAGTATCGATTGTGGGACGTGGTGTCGGGTCAGTATCTGATCGGCAAGCAGTTCTTCGCAGCACCTGACAATTGGCGAAGGCTCGCGCATATCATCACGGATTCGGTCTATTCGCGACTGACGGGCGAGCGCGGCTATTTCGACAGCCGCGTGGCTTTCGTCGACGAGACCGGCGGCAAGGCGCAGCGCGTGAAGCGCCTCGCCATCATGGATCAGGACGGCGCCAATGTGCGCTATCTGACCAGCGGCGAGGACATCGTGGTGACGCCGCGCTTTTCGCCATCGCGACAGGAAATCGCCTACGCCTCGCTCACCGGCGACAATTGGCACATCTTTGTGCTCAACATTGAGACCGGGCAACGCGAGCTGATCGGCAATTTCCCGAACATGGCGTTCAGCCCGCGCTTCTCGCCGGACGGGCAGCACGTCGTGCTGTCGCTGCAGCAGGGCAGCAATTCCAACATCTATCGCCTGGATCTCAGAACCCGCCAGCTCACCCGGCTGACGGATTCGCCGTCCATCGATACGGCGCCGTCCTTCTCGCCCAACGGCGCACAAGTCGTGTTTGAGTCCGATCGCGGCGGACAGCAGCAGCTTTACGTCATGAGTGCGCTCGGCGGGCCGGCGCAGCGCATCTCTTTCGGCGACGGCAAATATGGCACGCCCGTCTGGTCGCCGCGTGGCGATCTGATCGCCTTCACAAAGCAGGAGGGCGGTGCTTTCAAGATCGGGGTCATGCGGCCCGACGGGTCGGGCGAGCGGATCCTGACGGAAGGCTTTCATAACGAAGGGCCGACGTGGGCGCCGAACGGCCGCGTGCTCATGTTCTTCCGTGATTCCGGCGGTGCAAATGGCGGGCCGCAGCTCTGGTCAGTCGATATCACTGGCTACAATGAGCAGATCGTGCCGACGCCGAGCTTTGCCTCCGACCCGGCCTGGTCACCGCTTCTGAGCTAGCGCGACTCTTCAAAAAAACACACGCGAGAGCTGCTTTTCGGTCTGGACGGACCGGAACGGCGTAACCATCTGTGGCGGCAGTCCCACGAGTGGTCCGAAGGGTGGGCCGCAGGTGGATATCAAATGTCTGAAACAATCCACTAGGGACCAGTGCTCTGCACGCTAACCAGCAGGAAAGCCCCACATGTCGAAGACAACTCTGATCACCGGTGCCTCGTCGGGCATCGGCAAAACCACTGCGATGCTTTTTCAAGAGAGGGGCTGGAACGTCATCGCGACGATGCGTCGGCCCGAGGCGGAAACCGACCTCTCAAATCTCGACAACGTTTTGGTTACGCGGCTCGACGTGACGGATTCCGACTCCATCAGCACCGCATTCGCGGCCGGCATTGAGCGGTTCGGCAAGATCAATGCGGTCGTGAACAATGCCGGCTACGGCGCATTTGGCCCGCTTGAAGCCTTTCCGATGGAGGGAATCAGGCGGCAGTTCGACACCAATGTCATTGGGCTCTTAGAGGTCACCAAGGCGGCGCTGCCGCATTTCCGCGCCAACAAGGACGGCGTGTTCGTCAACATCTCGTCGGTCGCCGGCAAGGTCACGTTCCCGCTCGGCACGCTTTATCACGGCACGAAGTTCGCGGTGGAAGGGCTGTCGGAATCCCTCAGCTTCGAGCTGGGCGTCATTGGCGCAAAAATGAAGATCGTGGAGCCGGGCGCCATCAAGACGGACTTTGCCGGTCGCTCTTTCGACTTCACCAACGACGAGAGCTTGGAGGAGTATCAGGGCGTGGCGGGCACTATTGCCGGCGCGTTCGAGGGCATCATGGAGAATGCGGCAGACGCCAAGGTCGTCGCGGACGTGATCTACGAAGCCGTAACCGACGGAACCGACCGGCTTCGCTACACGGCGGGCGAAGACGCCAAGGAATACGTCGCCAACCGCGCCGCTGCGGACGACGCGACCTATATCGCAGGCGTCAAGGCACAGTTCGGCCTTTAGCAATCAGGCGCGGCGGCGATTCTCGTCGCCGCGCCTGATTTCTCCTTTATGGAGCATGATCTTATCCGAAAAACCGGTGCCCACTTTTCGCGATCATGCTCTAGCATCAACTGATGCTCTCCGTTCTTCGGAACCGGACGTACCGGCGGCTTTTTGCGGCCCAGGTCGTCGCACTCCTCGGCACCGGCTTGATGAGTGTGGCGCTTGCGCTTCTGGCGTTTGAGCTGGCGGGCGCGAATGCCGGTGCTGTTTTAGGGACCGCGTTGGCGATCAAGATGATCGCCTATGTCGGCGTCGCGCCGCTGGCCGGCGGCTTGGCAAGCCGACTTCCGCGGCGGACTCTGCTTGTCGCGCTCGACCTTGTCCGGGCGTTGGTCGCACTGGCTCTGCCATTCGTCGATCAGGTCTGGCAGATTTATGTGTTGATTGCGGTGCTGCAGTCGGCGTCGGCGGCGTTCACGCCAACGTTCCAGGCGACGATCCCCGACATCCTGCCCGACGAGCGGGATTACACGCGGGCGCTGTCGCTGTCGCGCCTGGCCTATGATCTGGAGAACCTGCTTTCGCCGATCCTCGCCGCCTTGCTGATCAGCGTAATCGGCTTTCATTGGCTGTTTGGCGGAACAGTCGCCGGCTTCTTGGCATCGGCTGCCCTGGTGCTGTCCGTTACGCTGCCGATGGCTGCCGGGTCAGTAGGCCGGTACGGGCCGTTTAAGCGGATCACGCGCGGCGTTCGCATCTATCTGGCGACGCCGCGGCTCAGGGCGCTTCTGGCGCTGAACCTGTCCGTCGCGGCCATCGGCGCGATGGTCATCGTCAACACAGTGGTGCTGGTCAAAGGCACGCTCGGCCTGAGCGACGCCGCTCTGGCGCTGACCATGGCGGCCTTTGGTGGCGGATCGATGGTTGCGGCGCTTACGCTTCCCGGAGTGCTCGACCGCTTTGGCGATCGCGACGTGATGCTCGCGGCGGGGGGCGCGATGGCCGTGCTGATGCTCGGCTTTGCTGGATTGGCTGCGCGCATGCAGCCCTCCGGATTGTGGCCGGTGCTGCTGGTCTTCTGGGCACTCATCGGCATCGGCTATTCGGCAGCCCAGGTTCCGGTCGGCCGGCTCCTCAGGCGATCTGCGCATCGGGAGGACCGGCCGGCCGTCTATGCCGCGCAATTCGCGCTGTCGCATGCCTGTTGGCTGGTCACATATCCGTTAGCGGGCTGGCTGGGCCAGACGGCCGGAATGCCGGCCGCGCTTGCGGTGCTGGGCGTCCTCGCCGCGGCCGGTGTCTTTGTCGCAGCGCGTCGGTGGCCGGCCAGCGAGCCGGAGGTTCTGGCGCACGACCATCCGGAGCTTGCGCCGGACCACCCGCATCTGGCGGAATCGCAGGCGCGGGGCCGGCACGCCCACGCTTTCATCATCGACGATCTGCACGCTCGCTGGCCGACGCCGACCCGGTGAAGGGCCAAGGTTCGGTGCATTTCTTTGCCGGCAGCGGCATTCGCGCTATAGGGGCGCGACGCTCGCGAGGGGGCCGCAGCGTGTTGTTGACACCTGCTTAACCTTAAGAGGGTTACCAGTACGCCGACACGTTCGCTAAGGAGTTCCGGCAATGCCGTCCCGCCCATCCGTCGGAAAAGTCTTCGCTGCCGCGATGCTGGGCGCAGCTCTCTTCGCCGCCGGCTGCGCCAGTCAGCAAAAAACGGTCGAAGCCGGCTTGACCGGCTCGGCCGTTCCGGGAAGCACGCAGGAGTTCCAGGTCGCGGTCGGCGACCGGGTGTTTTTTGAGACCGATTCGTCGGCGCTCACCCCGCAGGCCCGCGCTACGCTTGACCGGCAGGTCCAGTGGCTCAGCCAATATCCCAATTACGCTTTCGTGCTGGAAGGTCACGCCGATGAGCGCGGCACGCGCGAATACAATATCGCGCTCGGCGCCAGGCGCGCGGCGGCTGTGCGCGACTATATGATTGCGCGGGGCGTTGCCGCCAATCGCATGCGCACGCTCTCCTTCGGCAAGGAGCGCCCCGTCGCCGTGTGCGACGACATTTCCTGCTGGTCGCAGAATCGCCGCTCAGTCACCGTGCTGGAGGGGACGGGCTAGCTCCGGCCAAGCATGGCATGACAGATAAGGCCCGCCGTCGCGCGGGCCTTGCCATTTCAGGGACACTCCATTTCCGCGGGCCCCTCCATTTCCATGGGCCCCTCCATTTCCATGGGAATGTCGAAGTTTGGCCGAATTGGTCGGATGGGTGTAGAAGTCCGGAACTGACGGGAGTTCACTTGCGATGATGCGAGCTTGCGTTGCAGCGTTTGCCTGTCTGTGGTTGGCCGTGCCGGCCGGCGCACAGACGCAGGAAGAAGGGCAGATGCGCCTCTATATCCAGGAACTGGAGCAGCGCATCCGGCAGCTGACGGGCGACAACGAGCGCCTGGCCTATGAGGTGAACCAGCTGCGCTCGCAGCTTGGCTTGCCGCCGTTGCAAAGCGCGCCGCTGCAGACGGGCACCGTCGCGACCGGCCAGGATTTGCAGCAGCCGGGCGAGGCGGGCGACGGCACGCAAGTGCTCGGCACGCCGGGCGTGTCGTCGGACGAACCGCTTGTCGCGCCGGACGGAGCCGGCGGTGGTGGGCCGGTCGATCTTTCCACGCTCGCCAGCGGCGTCGCGCCGGAGCTCGTCAAACCGGAATTCGGCAATCCCAACCCGCCCGGTCAAGAAGGCGGAACGCAAACCGCCGCGCTGCCGAACGCGCCCTCGCCCACGACCGCGCTCAGTGGCTCGGCGGCGGATGAATACGACCTGGCCTATGGCTACATCCTGACCGGCGATTACGCGCTGGCGGAGGAGAGCCTGAAGGCATGGCTGGCGTCGTTCCCTGGCGATCCGCAGACAGCCGACGCACAGTTCTGGCTTGGCGAAAGCCATCTCCAGCAAGGCGAATATCGCGACGCGGCGAACGCGTTCCTTACCGTCTACAGGACAGCGCCGACGAGCAACAAAGGGCCGGATGCGCTCTTGAAGCTCGGCATGTCGCTGTCGGCGCTCGGCGAGGCGCAGGCCGCCTGCGCCACTTTTGCGGAAGTCGGGCGCAAATATCCGAACGCCTCGGCGTCGCTGATGAGCCGGGTCAATGAAGAGCAAGGCCGGGCCGGCTGCTAAGGCTGCCTCTCTCGATCCATCCCATCTTTTCCGTGGTCTTGCCGGCCGCCGCGGGCTTGTGCTTGCCGTCTCTGGAGGCGCGGATTCCACGGCGCTCATGGTGCTCATGGCCAAATGGCAAGAGCGGCCTGCGGCGCTGGTGGTTTGCGTCGATCACGGGCTGAGGCCGGCGGCTGCGGCAGAGGCTGAGCTGGTCGTGCGGAACGGCGAGCGGCTTGGTCTGCCGGTCAAGGTCGTGAAAGCGAGCGAGCCGCACGTCTCCGGCAATCTTCAAGATTGGGCACGGCGTGTGCGCTATCGCTGCCTTGCCGATGCCGCGCGTGAGGCCGGCTGTGATGCGATCGTCACGGCGCATCATCGCGACGATCAGGCCGAGACGTTTCTTTTGAGGCTGGCGCGCGGGTCAGGCGTCTACGGGCTTGCTGCGATGAGCGAGACCAGCACGGTTCATGGCGTCGAGGTGGTTCGCCCGCTGCTCGACGTCTCGCGCGAGTCGCTTGGCGTCGTCGTCGCGGAAAGCGGCCTTCCGGTGGTAAGCGATCCGAGCAACGAGGATCAGCGCTTCGACCGTGTGCGGCTTCGATCGCTGATGCCGGACCTTGCCGCGCATGGGCTTACGGCGGAGCGTCTGGCGGAGACGGCGGGGCGATTGGCGCGCGCGGCGGCGGCGCTCGACGATTACACGCGATCCTTTGTGCGCAAGCACTTCGCCGTCGATCGGTTCGGCGTTGTGAGAGGGCGGCCCGAATCATTCGCCGACGTGCCTGAGGAAATCGGGCTTCGGGCGTTGGCGCTGATTCTCAAAGCGGTGGGTGGCGCGGAATACACGCCGCGGCTCGACAGCGTCGAGGCGCTGCGCTCCGCCGCTGTCGGCGCAGGTGATGGGGCGGCCGTCAAGCGCACGCTACACGGCGTCGTGATCGACATGCGTGGCGGCGAACTGGTCGCGCGGCGCGAATGGGGCCGCGCCGGCTTGTGTGAGAGTTCCGTGTCGACCGGCCAGTCCGTCGTCTGGGATATGCGGTTCCGCGTGGAGGTGCCGAGCCTTCCCGGGCGGCTCAGCCTTGCGCCGCTCGGCCGGGCTGAGAGGCATCTCAAGGCCGCCGGCGCCGGCCACGCGACGCTGCAGACACTGCCGGGGCTGTATCAAGATGGGACGCTTGCGGCGCTGCCGGAAGGCGTCGGGGCCGCCGACGACGGCCGGGCGCTCAGCGCTCTTACCGTGGAATGCCTGGTCGGCCAGGAATTCGGGTTTCCCCGGCGACGCTGATATTCACCTTTTGCGGCGGTTTGGTTTCCGGTGCGTCGCCAGCGGTTCACCTTGGCAGCAACTATGCTAGAACCTATCTAGCGGTATGGGGAAGGCTGCGCCGCTCAGGCGCGCTGCCGGAGAAATGACCGAATGAATCAGAATTTTCGGAACTTTGCGCTGTGGGCGGTCATTCTGCTTTTGCTGGTGGCGCTCTTCAACCTGTTCCAGAATCCGTCCGGTCAGTCGGGCGCGGCGGAAATCAGCTACTCGCAATTCCGGACCGACACGACGGAAGGACGCATCAAGAGCGTCGTCATTTCCGGGCAGGAAATCACGGGTCAGTATAGCGACGGCTCACGGTTTCAAACGGTGGCGCCGGAAAATGCCGATTACGTGACGTTGCTTGAAGAGCGTGGCGTGTCGATCAAGGCACGCCAGGACGACGAGAGCATGTCGTTCCTCTCCGTGCTGGTGTCGTGGTTCCCGATGTTCCTGTTGATCGCCGTGTGGATCTTCTTCATGCGGCAGATGCAAGGCGCGGGCGGGCGCGCCATGGGCTTTGGCAAATCGAAGGCGAAGCTTCTCACCGAAGCGCATGGCCGCGTGACGTTTGAGGACGTGGCCGGCGTGGACGAGGCCAAGGAAGACCTCGAAGAGATTGTCGAGTTTCTCCGCGACCCGCAAAAATTCCAACGCCTCGGCGGGCGCATTCCGCGCGGCGTGCTTCTGGTCGGCCCTCCGGGCACCGGTAAGACGCTTCTTGCTCGCGCCATTGCCGGCGAGGCGAACGTGCCGTTCTTCACCATCTCCGGCTCCGACTTTGTTGAGATGTTCGTGGGCGTGGGTGCAAGCCGCGTGCGCGACATGTTCGAGCAGGCCAAGAAGAACGCGCCGTGCATCATCTTCATCGATGAGATCGACGCAGTCGGCCGTCATCGCGGCGCCGGTCTCGGCGGTGGCAATGACGAGCGCGAGCAGACGCTCAATCAGCTCCTCGTGGAGATGGACGGCTTTGAGGCGAATGAGGGCATCATCCTCATTGCCGCGACCAACCGACCTGACGTGCTTGACCCGGCGCTTCTGAGGCCGGGCCGTTTCGACCGGCAGATCGTGGTGCCCAATCCCGATGTCATCGGGCGGGAGAAGATCCTCAAGGTGCATGTGCGCAAGGTGCCGCTGGCGCCGGGCGTCAATCTGAAGACGGTGGCGCGCGGCACGCCCGGCTTCTCAGGCGCCGATCTGATGAACCTCGTCAACGAGGCGGCCCTTCTTGCGGCGCGGCGCGGCAAGCGGCTCGTCACGATGCATGAGTTCGAAGACGCAAAGGACAAAGTGATGATGGGTGCGGAGCGGCGCACCCTGGTGATGACGGAGGATGAGAAGCGGCTGACGGCCTATCACGAAGGCGGCCACGCGATCGTGGCGCTCAACGTGCCGTCCACCGATCCGGTCCATAAGGCCACGATCATCCCGCGCGGACGGGCGCTCGGCATGGTGATGCAGCTTCCGGAGCGTGATCAGCTCTCCATGACGTTTGAGCAGATGACGTCGCGGCTGGCGATCCTCATGGGTGGGCGTGTTGCGGAGGAGCTCGTCTTCGGCAGCAAGAAGGTGACGTCCGGCGCCGCCTCCGACATCGAGCAGGCGACCAAGCTGGCGCGCGCCATGGTGACACGCTGGGGCTTCTCAGATGCGGTGGGCCGTGTGGCGCTGGGTGAGAACCAGGAAGAGGTCTTCCTCGGCCATTCGGTGGCGCGCCAGCAGAACGTCTCCGAAGAGACGGCGCGCAAGATCGACGTGGAAGTCCGCCGCCTGGTCGACGAGGGCTACGAGGAAGCCAAGCGCATCCTTACCGCTGAGAGCGACAATCTGGAGACCCTGGCGCAGGGCCTCTTGGAGTTCGAGACGCTCTCCGGCGAAGAGATCAAGGATCTCCTGGCAGGCAAGCGCCCCGTGCGTGAAGATCCCTCAAGCGACGACACGCCGTCGACGCCGCGCGGTTCCGCCGTGCCGTCAACGGGCGCGGTCAAGCCGCAATCCGACAAGGGCGGCGACACCGGGCTGGAGCCGCAGCCGCAATCGTGATCGCAGGTCCTCAAGTCGCCGCGCTTTCGGGGGCCGGCTGAAACCATACGTCACAATTTTTGACGCCCGCGCGCGGGGTTGAGTCATTATGCTTTGCGGCCTGTCGCCGTGCGCTTGATTCGCCGGCATAGGAAGACAGGCGTGGTGGCTTTCGGCGGCGGTTCGCATGAGGGGCCGAGGAGGGCGCCGAGGAGGGCAATGTGACAAGGCGCTACTTTGGCACCGATGGCATTCGCGGGCGCGCGAACGCCTTTCCCATGACGCCCGATATCGCCATGCGGGTCGGCATGGCGGTCGGGCTTCACTATCGCAACAGCCACCGCCAGCGCGTTGTGATCGGCAAGGACACGCGTCTTTCCGGCTACATGATCGAGAATGCGCTGGTCGCCGGCTTCACGTCGGTCGGCGTCGATGTGTTTCTGCTCGGGCCGTTGCCGACGCCGGCCGTCGCCATGCTTACGCGGTCGCTGCGCGCCGATTACGGCGTGATGATCTCCGCCTCGCACAATCCGTACGACGATAACGGCATCAAGCTTTTCGGTCCCGACGGCTTCAAGCTGTCCGACGCTGTTGAGGCGGACATCGAAGGGCTGATCGATTCCGATATGAGCAACAGGCTTGCGCGCTCCGATGCGCTGGGTCGTGCCAAGCGCATCGATGTGGCGATCGGCCGTTACGTGGAGGCAGCCAAGCGCACGCTGCCGCGCGAGATGAGCTTTGAAGGGCTGCGCGTGGTGATCGATTGCGCCAATGGCGCCGGCTATCGCGCCGCCCCCATGGCACTTGAGGAACTTGGCGCGGAGGTGATCGCGCTCGGCGTGGAACCGGACGGCTTCAACATCAACCGCGATGTCGGCTCAACGGCGCCGGCTGCGCTGGCGCAGAAGGTGCACGAGGTTCGCGCCGATCTCGGTATTGCGCTCGACGGCGACGCCGACCGCGTGGTGCTGGTCGACGAGCGTGGCCGCGTCATCGACGGCGATCAGTTGATGGCGGTGGTGGCAAATTATTGGAGCGGCCAAGGACGTCTGGCGGGCGGTGGCGTCGTGGCGACGATTATGTCCAATCTCGGGCTGGAGCGCTATCTCGCCGAACGCGGGCTTGAGTTGGTGCGCACGCCGGTCGGCGACCGTTATGTCAGCGAGCATATGCGGCAGCACGGCTACAATATCGGCGGCGAGCAATCAGGCCACATGATCCTGTCGGACTTCACCACGACGGGCGACGGGTTGATTGCAGCACTGCAGGTGCTTGCGGTTCTCCGCCGCGAGGAACGGCCGGCCAGCGAAGTCTGCCATTGCTTCGACCCGGTGCCGCAGGTATTGAAGAACTTCCGGTTCCGCGGCGGCATGCCGCTGGAGAACGATCAGGTCAAACGCGCCATCGCCGAAGCGGAAGTGAAGCTCAACGGCAGCGGCCGCCTGGTCATCCGCCCTTCCGGCACCGAGCCGGTGATCCGCGTGATGGGCGAAGGCGACAACGCCGATCTTCTGGAGACGGTGGTCAACGACATCGTCGAGGTGCTCGGCCGCGCGGCCTGATTCGCCCCAAGAGCCTGTTTGAAGAATCAACCTCGCGACGCGCGGCTGTAAGGCGCGCGGCAGACGTTCTTCAATCGGGCTTTCAGTCTTCTATGGTCGGGTGGTTAATCGTTCAGTAACGTCCGTTACTGATGTCTTAAGACCTTTGTGCGCAGTTGAAGCGGTGCGGTAAGCATGAGCCTTTCTGGACCGGTTTAGTTTCATAGTGTTGGTCAAGACTTTCGAGGGCGCTGTTAATCGTGCTTTTCGACTTCATTCACCATTAAACGCTCATTAAACATTCTTGTTTACCACGTTCTCCCGTGACGGCGGTCGTGCAACCGCATGTATCGCGCCGCTTATGTGAGAGGACGAAGAATGTTCAGACTGAGCACAATCGCGCTCGCCGCCTGCGCGACGGCCCTGACTGCGGTGCCGGAGGCCGAGGCGGCAGACGTTCCTGAGGTTCCCCTGCTCGTGCTGAAGGGATGGTATCTGCGCGGCGACATTGGCTATTCCAACCAGGAGGTGGATAGCCTTGATAACGCGCTGTTCGCAGGCGCTGCCGATCTTGATTTCCATACGCTGAACTTTGAATCGGGCAATACGTTCGGCGTCGGCGTCGGTTATCGCTTCAACAATTGGCTGCGCTTCGATCTGACCGGCGAGTATCGCGGCGAAACCGAGTTCCACGGATTCGACACTTGGACAGACGCTAACGGCGATCCGCGCTTCAACGATTACTCAGCTAAGAAATCCGAGTGGCTGGCGCTCGCCAATGCCTATCTCGACCTTGGCAGCTGGCACGGCCTGACACCGTTTGTCGGTGGTGGCGTCGGTGTGGCGAATGTCCGGCTGCGCAGCTTCCGCGACTCGGGCATCGATTACGGCACGCCGGGCGATCCGTCTACCGGCTTCCCGACCATGGCCTATGCGGGCGACCACGACGAGTGGAACTTCGCCTGGGCACTCTATGGCGGTCTCGGCTTTGAGGTGACGGACGCCTTCACCGTTGAGCTGGCATACCGCTACCTCGACCTGGGCGACGGAGAGACCGACGACATCATCGCCTTCGACGGCACCAACGCCATCTACAATCCGATGATCTTCGAAGACTTGACGTCGCACGACATCAAGCTCGGTGTGCGCTACACCTTCTGGTAAGAGCACACATTGATGAGATCGGGGCGCGGCCGACAGCGGCCGCGCCCTTTTCTTTGGTGCTGCGCATGCGCTCCGCGGCATGCGTTGACTTCCTGATACGCCTCCTTTAGCCCCGCCGGTGGGACACCCCTCCCCAACGAGGGGCGCCTATCTGGAAGGGTAGATAAGATGAGCGATATTGCTAAGCCGGCCACGCGGCCGGACGATCCACGTTTTTCCACCGGCCCGACCGCCAAACGACCCGGCTGGTCCCCCGAAAACCTCAAAGACGCACTTGTCGGACGCGCCCACCGCGCCAAGCCGTCGAAGGCCCGTCTGAAGCACGCCATCGACGAGACGCGGCGGCTGCTCGGCGTGCCGGCTGACCATCGCATTGCCATTGTTCCCGGCTCCGACACCGGCGCCATGGAGATGGCGCTGTGGTCGATGTTGGGTGCGCGGGGCGTCGATGTGCTGGCGTGGGAGAGCTTTGGGCAGGGCTGGGTGACGGACGTGACCAAGCAGCTCAAGCTTGCCGATGTCCGCGTGCTTGAGGCGCCCTATGGAGCACTCAGCGATCTCGCCGCAGTCGATTTTTGCCGCGATGTCGTGTTCACCTGGAATGGCACGACCTCCGGCGTGCGCGTTCCGGACGGCGATTGGATCGCTGCAGATCGCGCCGGGCTCACCATTTGCGACGCGACAAGCGCTGCCTTCGCTCAGAAGCTGCCCTTCGACAAACTGGATGTGACGACATTCTCCTGGCAGAAGGTGCTCGGCGGTGAGGCGCAGCATGGGATGCTGATCCTTTCGCCGCGGGCCGTGGAGCGGCTTGAGACCTATCAGCCGGCTTGGCCGCTTCCCAAAATCTTCCGCATGACCAAGGGCGGCAAGCTGACGGAGAGCCTGTTCGCCGGCGAGACCATCAACACGCCGTCGCTTCTGTGTGTAGAGGACTATCTCGACGCTTTGGCGTGGGCCGATTCCATCGGCGGCGCCGACGCGCTGATGGCACGAGCCGACGCCAATGCGGCGATCCTTGCCGGCTGGGTGGAACGCACCGACTGGGTCGACTTTCTGGCGCGCGATCCGGCCACCCGCTCAAACACATCGGTCTGTTTGTCGATTATCGATCCAGCTGTTACCGCACTCGATGCCGAGGGGCAGGCGGCGTTTGCCAAGTCGCTGGTGGCGCTTCTGGAAGGGGAGGGCGCAGCCTACGATATCGGCGCCTATCGCGACGCGCCGCCGGGCCTGCGCATTTGGTGTGGCGGCACGGTGGAGGCTGAGAACCTTTCCGCCCTTCTGCCGTGGCTCGATTGGGCCTTCGCCGAGCTCAAGTCGACGCTTCGTAAAGCTGCATAGGTATCCATCATGACAACGCATCGCGTGCTGATCTCCGACGCTCTGTCGGAGGCTGCAGTCAACGTCTTCCGCGACCGCGGCATCGACGTTGCGTTCGAGCCCAAGCTCGGCCCCGACAAGGAGAAGCTCGCCGCCACGATCGGCGATTTCGACGGCCTGGCCATCCGCTCCGCCACGAAGGTGACGCCGAAGGTCATCGACGCCGCTAACGGCCGGCTGAAGGTCATCGGCCGCGCCGGGATCGGTGTCGATAATGTCGACGTGCCGGCCGCGACCGCCGCCGGCATCATCGTCATGAACACGCCGTTCGGCAATTCCATCACGACGGCGGAGCATGCGGTCGCGCTGATGCTTGCCGTCGCGCGACAGGTGCCCGCTGCCGACCGTTCCACGCAGGCCGGCAAGTGGGAGAAGAGCCGCTTCATGGGCGTGGAGATCACCGGCAAGACGCTCGGCGTGATCGGCTGCGGCAATATCGGGTCGATCGTCGCCGACCGCGCACAAGCCCTGCGTATGAAAGTGATCGCGTTCGATCCGTTCCTGTCGGAGGAGCGCGCCGTGCAGCTCGGTGTGGAGCGGGTCGAGCTGGATGTGCTCCTGCGCCGCGCTGATTTCATCACCCTCCACACGCCACTGACCGATAAGAGCCGCGGCATCATCGATGCGGCGGCGATCGCGAAAATGAAGGACGGTGTGCGTATCATCAATTGCGCGCGGGGCGGACTCGTCGTGGAAGAGGACCTCGCCGCTGCTTTGAAGTCCGGCAAGGTGGCCGGCGCCGGGTTCGACGTGTTTTCTGAGGAGCCCGCCACCGACAATCCGCTCTTCGGCCTGGACAATGTGGTGTGCACGCCGCATCTCGGCGCCGCAACGACGGAAGCGCAGGAGAATGTCGCCCTGCAGGTCGCCGAACAGATTTCCGATTATCTGATCGACGGCGCGGTCGCCAACGCGCTGAACATGCCGTCCATAACGTCGGAAGAGGCGGGTCGGATGACGCCGTTTGTGCGCCTGGCGGAGCAGCTTGGCTCCTTCGCCGGCCAGCTCACCGAGACGCCGATCAAGGGCGTGCGGATTGAATATGCCGGCGATGTGGCGGGGATGAACACCAATGCACTGACGGCGGCGCTGCTTGCCGGTTTGCTGAAGCCGATCCTGACGGAAGTGAATATGGTCAACGCGCCCTTGGTGGCACGCGATCGCGGTATGTCGGTGGACGAGACCCGCCAGTCGCAGCGCGGCGTCTACGAGACCTATATCCGCCTCACGGTGGCGACGGAGCGGCAGGAGCGCTCGGTTGCCGGCACGGTGTTCTCCGACGGCAAGCCGCGTATCATCCAGATCAAGGGCATCAACATGGAGGCGGAAGTTTCGCCGCTGATGCTCTACATCACCAATCACGACCGGCCGGGCTTCATCGGTCATCTCGGCACGTTGCTTGGCGAAAATAAGATCAACATTGCGCGCATGCAGTTCGGTCGCGACACGGAGGGCGGCAATGCGATCGCTCTTGTCTCCGTGGACCAGCCCGTCCCGCCTGAGCTGATGACTGCGATCAACAAGCTGGAGCACGTGCAGCAGGTGAAGCCGCTGAATTTCTGAGGTGGGGGCCTGGCGAGGAGGCGCCCTTTTGATCGCAGCGGAACTCCGCTATTGAGGGCGCGCAACAGCGTACGGGCTAAGTCCATGAAGCCGACATTCTACGTCTGGGCGAAATGGGATCCGGAAGCCGGGGTCTGGTACACGGCGGAAACCAGCATCCGCGGGCTGGCGACGGAGGCTGATACGCTTGAAGAGCTGCGTCAGCGCCTCATGCTGATCATTCCGGATTTTCTGGAGGACCAGATGCCGCCACGAGCCGTTCTTCACATCCTAGCCGAGCGGGACGACGAGTTCGTGGCCGAGGCGGCGGAATAAATCTGTGAAGGAGACGGTTGACGCATCTGCATCTGCCTTAGGGTCGGTCACTCGATGTGATTCGGAGAAGGGGCTGTGGCCGACTACGCGCCAAAAGTCCGCAAACTGCTGAAACAGGCGGGATGGGAGTTCCACCGTCAGGGCAAGGGCGACCATGAGCGGTGGATTGACCCTGGCACCGGTGCCAAGGTCACAGTAGATGGCAAGATTCGCAGCCGGCATACGGCCAACGTAATCCTCAAAGAAGCCGGCATCGGAAAGAAATTCTAAGATGGCGAATGTGGTGGTCGTCGGCTCGCAATGGGGCGACGAGGGCAAGGGCAAGATTGTCGATTGGCTGTCGGAGCGCGCCGATGTCGTGGTGCGCTTCCAGGGCGGCCATAATGCCGGCCATACGCTGGTGGTCGACGGCACGACCTTCAAGCTCAGCCTGCTGCCGTCAGGTGTTGTGCGGCCGGGCAAGCTGGCGGTGATCGGCAATGGCGTCGTCCTTGACCCGCATGCGTTGATTGCGGAGATCGATAAGCTGCAGGACCAGGGCCTCACCGTTACGCCGAAGCAACTGCGCATTGCGGAGAATGCGACGCTCATCCTGTCGCTGCATCGTGAGCTTGATTTGTTGCGCGAGGGCTCGGCCGCCCCGGGCGCGCGTATCGGAACGACCGGGCGCGGCATCGGCCCGGCTTATGAAGACAAGGTCGGGCGGCGCGCCATTCGCGTCACCGATCTCGCCGATCTCTCCACGCTGCCGCAGAAGATCGATCGTGCGCTTGTCCATCACAATGCCATTCGGCGCGGATTGGGCGAGCCGGAGGTTGAGACTCAGACGATCTATGACGAGCTTGCTGCGATCGCCGAACGGCTGCTGCCCTACATGGACTGCGTGTGGGCGCTGCTTGGTGACAAACGCCGCGCTGGCGCGCGCATCCTGTTTGAGGGCGCGCAAGGTGCGCTCCTTGACATTGATCACGGGACCTACCCCTTCGTCACCTCATCGAACACGGTGGCCGGGCAGGCGGCGGCGGGATCGGGCCTCGGCCCGGACGCGGTGGGCTACGTCTTGGGTATCGTCAAGGCCTACACCACGCGGGTGGGGGAGGGGCCGTTTCCCACAGAGCAGGACAACGAGATTGGACAATTCCTCGGCGAGCGGGGACGCGAATTCGGCACGGTGACCGGACGGAAGCGGCGCTGTGGATGGTTTGACGCCGTGCTCGTCCGTCAAACAGTGAAGGTTTCCGGGATTGAGGGCGTTGCGCTGACAAAGCTGGACGTGCTTGATGGTCTCAGCGAGATCAAGGTGTGCGTCGGCTACGACCTCGATGGGGCCAAGCTTGACCGATTGCCGGCTAGCCAGGCGGCCCAGGCGCGGATTGGCGCATATTACGTCACGCTGGAAGGCTGGAAGGAATCAACTGCCGGCGCGCGGTCCTGGGCCGATTTGCCGGCTCAAGCGGTGAAATACGTGCGGTATATTGAGGAATTGATCCAGGCGCCGGTGGCGCTGCTGTCGACCAGCCCGGAGCGCGACGATACTATCCTTGTCCGCGATCCATTTCAGGATTAACCATTTTTCCGGGGCTCCTAGGTTAGTAGTGTAGTCACCATGCCGGATTACGCGTCGATTCTCAGACGTTCCGTCTCCGCACTGCCGGATTCCACCCCCGAGATGCGCGAGGCGGTCTACCAGCGCGCGCGGGCAGCGCTCGCGCGTCAGCTGACGGCCGTCGAGCCGCCGCTCTCCAGCCGGGAGATCGAGGCGCAGCACCAAGAGCTTGAAGACGCTGTGGCGCGGCTGGAGGCGGAATTTGCGCCGCAGGAGCCGGCGCCGCAGAGCTTTCAGCCGCAGGAGGACGAGTTCGCCTTCACGGCGCCAGCTGCCACGCAAACGGCCCCGTCGCCGCCTCCGCCACCACCACCTCCTCCTCCGCCTCCGCGTGAGGATTTCGCCAGAGACGTCGTGGACGAGTACGACGACGAGGACGACGAAGACGACTTCATTGACGAGGAGGATCGCGCCTCGCGCATGCCCGCCCTGATCGGGCTTCTCGTCATCGTCGTGGCGGTAATCGGGATCGGCGCCTTGGCCTACTCGCAGCGCGACACCGTGATGGCGATCTTCGGCATGGGATCGGACGTGGAGGAGCCGACGCAGACCACGGCGTTGACGCCGGATCCGGTCACCGATGATTCCGGCAAGAGCGACGACCGGCTGACCAATGGCGCCGGCACGGCGCCGGAGACGTCGGAGAACGTCATGGTCGTGCCGGAGCCGACAGACACGCAATTGCCTGAGACGACGACGGCGCTCTCCACCGACCAGGGCACGACCGGAGAAGCTGAGACCAGCCTCGTCGCGCAGCGGGCGATCTATTACTACCAGGGCGCTGAGGGTCAGGCTGGCGAGGCGAATGAGGGCACGGCGAGCTGGGCCAACATTACCAAGGACGGAAACCCGGCGATCCGCGCCACGCTGCAAATCCCCGATCGCGGCGTTGAGGCGACGGTCACCATCTACAAGAACTACGACACGGCGCTGCCGGCGAGCCATCTGGTTGAGATCCAGTTCAACGGCTCGCTTTCGGAGAGCCCGATCCAGCGTGTGCCGGCGCTTGTGATGAAGCAGACGGAGCAGGCGCGCGGGCAGCCGCTCGCCGGAGCCGCCGTGCCGGTGACCAGCGAACTGTTCTGGATAGCGCTGTCGGATGACGAGGAGCAGGTCAGCCGCAACATCCAGCTCCTGCGCGAGGGCTCCTGGTTCGACGTGCCGATCCTCTATGACGATCAGACGCGGGCGTTGCTCACCTTCGAAAAGGGCATACCGGGTGATCGGGTCTTTGAGACGGTGATGGCCACCTGGACACCGTAGGCTCGCGGCACCGTCGCTTTCCGTCCATCTGCAACGTTCTATTCAAAGGCGGTTTGCGCTTCTGCGATTGTGCTTTAGCCTCCTTTCGGGAGGGGCCGGTTCGTCCGTCATCCCGGTGATTGAGAATCCTGGGCGCTGAGCGCCCCACGGCGGGCGACATGTTCTTGCTGCAGCGACTGCGCGACCAGCCCTATCTCCTGTTGACGCTTACCCCGCTGTTCTGGGCGGGCAACGCGGTTGTCGGTCGGGCGGTGGTCACGGATATCCCGCCGGCCATGCTCAACCAGATTCGTTGGAGCCTGGCATTTCTACTGGTGATTCCGTTCGCCTGGTCGCGACTGCGGGCCGATCTCCCAATCATTCGCCGCCATATCGGTATCATTACGGCCCTGTCGCTCACCGGCATCACCGCCTTCAACACCTTTCAGTATTGGAGCCTGCAGCACACGACCGCGACCAATGTGTCGGTGCTGCAATCAAGCGCGCCGCTTCTGATCGGCCTGTTGAGCTGGATGCTGTGGAGCGATCCGCTGACGCGCCGTCAGCTTGGCGGAATCGCGATATCGATGACCGGCGTGCTGGCCATCATCAGCGGCGGCGAGCTGGCGCGGCTGGCGAGCCTGAGCCTTAATGTCGGTGACATCACGATGCTCATCGGCATTGCCATTTATGCACTCTACAGCGCGCTTCTGCGCCAGCATCCGCCGATTTCGCCGGTCAGCTTCCTGGCCGTGACCATCGGATGGGGCGCGGTGCTTCTGGTGCCGGTCACGGTCGCGGAATACGCGCTCGGCGCGCGTATCGAACACCTTGACGCAGGCGGCTATGCGGCGATCGCCTACGTCGCGATCTTTCCCTCCATCCTCGCCTATCTTTGCTTCAATCGCGGCGTTCTGTTGATTGGTCCTAATCGGGCCGGACCGTTCTTTCACTTCGTGCCGCTGTTCGGTTCAACGCTCGCCATCATCTTTCTCGGTGAGCGGCCGGGATGGCACCATCTGATTGGGGCGATCCTGATTATCGGCGGGGTGTTCGCGGCCGGCGGCCGGCCGGGCGCGCGCGCACAATCGCCCGCTCCCTCCTAAGCGGGGCGGGCGACCGACGCGACGTTTCTTGTTGCTAGGGCTTTAAGCGGGCGCGGGAGCGGCGAGTGCTGCCTGGCCGCGATCGCGTTCGCGCGTCGCCTTCAGCATTGCCTTTTGCACCTTCTCGAAGGCACGCACTTCAAGCTGGCGCACACGCTCGCGGGAGACGTCAAACTCCGTCGACAGCTCCTCCAGGGTGAGCGGGTCCTCCGCCAGCCGCCGTGCTTCGAAGATGCGCCGCTCGCGCTTGTCGAGAACGTCGAGCGCTTCCGTCAGCATGGCGCGCCGCTGATCGAGCTCGTCCTGCTCCGCCAGCGTCTCCTCCGGCGACTCGCCGTCATCGGCGAGCCAGTCCATCCATTCGCCGGACTCGCCCTCTGTTGCGCGGATCGGCGCATTGAGCGAGGCGTCGCCGGACAGGCGGCGGTTCATGGAGACCACTTCCTCCTCGCTGACGTTCAGCTTCTTGGCGATCTGCTTCACCTGGTCGGGGTGCAGATCGCCCTCTTCGAGCGCGGAGATCTGGCTCTTGGCTTTGCGCAGATTGAAGAAGAGCCGCTTCTGGTTGGCGGTCGTGCCCATCTTCACCAGGCTCCAGGAGCGCAGGATGTATTCCTGGATCGCCGCCTTGATCCACCACATCGCATAAGTGGCAAGGCGGAAGCCGCGCTCCGGATCGAAGCGCTTCACCGCCTGCATCAGCCCGACATTGCCTTCGGAGATGACCTCGCCGATCGGCAGGCCATAGCCGCGATAGCCCATGGCAATCTTCGCCACGAGGCGTAAATGGCTCGTCACCAGCCGATGCGCGGCGTCGCGGTCATCGTGCTCGTGGTAGCGCTTGGCCAGCATGTACTCTTCCTGAGGCTCCAGCATGGGAAAGCGCCGGATCTCCTCGAGGTAGCGCGTCAGGCCTCCGTCTCCTGAACGGAAGACCGGTATGTTGCCCTTGGCCATTCTCGTTGTCCTTCCCGGCCAACCGGCGCCTCAAAAGGCATTCGGCGGCCTTTGCCTGTGTCCTCAGATAGTATCACGGCCATTGTGCGGCTGCGAAAAGAACGGACGTTCCCCTAAATACCACGTTTCCGAAACAATTGCACAAGATTGGTCAATTTTTTTGGCCAATTCGCCTCAAATTGCAGGATTTGGTCTGTCCGTGGGTGGCGGAAGGCGAGGAGCCGCGCGTGCAGCGCCTGCCCGTTGAGGTGCTCAATGGCTGCCTTCAGCGCCGGGGGAAGCGCGTTGGCCTTGGTTTTGAAGCCGGCGCCATAGGTGGCGTCACCGACCAGCGGATGGCCGATATGGGCCATGTGGACCCGGATCTGGTGCGTCCGCCCGGTCTCCAATCGGCAGGTGATCAGCGCGGCGCGGTCGCCATACCGTTCCTTGACCTCGTAATGCGTGACGGCGCGACGGCCACCCGTGCGGGCGATTGCCTGCTTCTGCCTGTTTCGTTCGTCGCGTTTTAGGGGAGCCCCGACAGTCCCGATATGGGGATCGGGGATGCCCCACACAAGGGCATCGTATTCGCGCCTGAGCTCCCCCTCGCGGCCGTGGTCGGCGAATTGCGCCGCCAGAGCCTGGTGGGCGGCATCTGACTTGGCGACGACGATGAGGCCGGAGGTGTCCTTGTCGAGCCGGTGCACGATTCCCGGCCGGCGCACGCCGCCAATGCCCGACAGGCTGTCGCCGCAATGGGCGATCAATGCGTTGACCAGCGTGCCGCTCCAATGGCCCGCCGCCGGATGCACCACCATGCCGGCCGGCTTATCAACGACGATGACGTCGTCGTCCTCATAGGCGATGGCGAGCGGGATCGCCTCAGCTTGCGGCTCGGCTGGCTGAGGCGGCAGCACACGGAGCGTGATGGTGTCGCCGGCAATGACCGCCATGCTTGGGTCCTGGATCATGACCCCATTACGATCGACGGCGCCCTCTTGGATCAGTGCCTTGAGGCGGCTTCGCGAGAGCCCGCCGGCGCGACGCGCCAGGAACACATCGAGGCGCTCGCCTGCGGCGTCGGGCTCGACCCGGAAGGCTTCCTTCTCTAAGGGTTCGCGCATGAGCGTTACCGACCAAGACGACGCGCCGCTCGATCCCGCTCAGGAACGGCTCAGGCGCAAGCTTGTCCGCCTGCTGCTTGTCTCCGGCGGTATCATGATGCTGGGGCTTATCGCGGTGTTCGCCGCCATTGTCTACAAGGTCGGCGAAAGCGGACGCGCCGCTGAGGCTGCGGCCGCCGGCCTTGCGGCACAAGAGCCGGTGGAAGGGCGCATCACCATCCCGGCGGGCCATCGGGTCGTCAGCACAGCGCTTGACGGCGACCGGGCACTGCTTCGCCTTGAGGCGCCCGGCGGCGCATCGGTTCTGCTCCTGGTGGACCTTGCGACCGGGGCTGAGCTGGCGCGCCATCAGCTGGTTGCTGAGTAGGGCACGCCGCCGGATTTTAGCGTGAAGCACGCGGTCGTCGGCCGTTAACGCGTCTTACCAACCTCTTGCCAGGCTGAGTGAAACCGCTGCCGCTGACTTGCCGGCCTGTTTACGAGTCTGTGTTTGGTTGTCGGCCAGGACACGCCGTCGCTGGAGGCCGCGATGTCTTGCCTTTTGGGGAGAGGCCGCATCGCGGCGATGCCGGCCGTAACGGAGTCAACAATGGACATGCAACAAGAGCAATCAAGCGAGGCCGCGTGGCGCGGGCAGATGCTCGCCGGCCAGATCGGCGTGCGGCAATCGATCAGCGAGCTGGGGTTTCTGGTCGCCGGCCTGATCCTGGCCTATCTGCTTTCCGATTTCTGGCCGGGGCTGGCGATCGTCGTGGCGGCGGCCATGTGCACCGGCGCGATCTATGCGGTGTGGCGCGAAATGCGTGCTGCCGCGCGGGTTCAGCGGATATTCGGCCAGCAGGCTGAGCCGCCGCGCTAGAGCATGATCCCGAAAAGTGGGAACCGGTTTTCGGATAAGATCATGCTCAAACAAGAAGATAGAGCGCGCGCGTTTCAGACGATCCGTATTCGGAGAGCCGGCAGAGATGCCGGCTCCTTCTTTATGAGGGCTCCGTTAGGGCGGACGACCGCATATCGATGACGCAGCGCTCCTCTGCGCGGTCGGACCTCTTGCGCAGGTGGAGGGCGCGCGCTTATATGCAGGGCCTCAGCGCTGCTCCCTTCGTCTAGCGGTCTAGGACGCCGCCCTCTCACGGCGGAAACAGGGGTTCGAGTCCCCTAGGGAGTGCCAAAGCTCTTTCACAGAATATTTGTAGGTAGGTCCAGTCTACGGTCGACAGCCGTCGACTACTCCGCGCCTTTCGTCCCGGCGCGTTTGAGGGCGCGGATCTCAGCCAGGGCGTCGAAGAATTGCGACTCGGCCTTCTCGCCGACGGGCTTGTCGCTTTCGGAATCGCTTGCGGTTTCGCCGTCGCCTTCCGCACCGTTCGCCATGCGCAGCGCGACGAGCTCGCCGATATTGGTGACGCCGGGGATAGGCGCCTCAGGCAGCCGCTGGGGCGCGGTCGGTGTGTCTTCCGATGTGGTGTCTTGCGCGTCCGCCTCGTCCGCCATGCGCTGCAGATCGCTTGCGGCCTCAGCCACCACGGCGGCGGAGTGCTCCGGTGAGTCCGGCGTGTCGGTGGCGAGGGCGGGACGGCCGCGCGTGGGCAGCTGGACGACGCTGCCGCCGGTCTCCGCTGCCTCCTCAGCGTCAATTGCTTCAGCAGCGACCTCCGCGTCCTCAGAGGCGTCGAGCGTATCGACGGCGCGCGGTAGCTTGGGTTCCTCAAGCTCAAAGGGCAGCGGTTCGGCCGGCTCCTCGCCCAAGCGGGCGCGCAGGGCATTGTTCTCCGTCCGCAGCGCGGCAAGCGCGACGCGACGCTGGTCGGCGAGGATGCTCGCTTCGTCGAGCGCCTCTTCGGCGGCGCCACGGCGCTTGGTCTCTACCTTCAACTGGTGCTGCGCGGCGCGAAGGGCGGTGCCGGATTCCGCATGGCGGCGCTCCAGGCTTTGGATCGCCTCGCGCTCGTCGTTCAGCCGCGTCTCGACATCGGCGAAATCTTCGCGGTGCGCGTCCAATTCGGCGCGCACGCTGATCAGGTCGCGCTCCTTCAGGTCGGCTTCCAGCCGATAGGCGGTCGCCATGTCCAGTACACGACTAACCTCGCGCTCAAGCCGGTGCATCTGCACGGCGTGGCGCGTGCGCAACTCGTCGCGCTCGGCGTCGAACTCGGCCCGTCGCGTCGCGACCCCGGCGAGCAACCGCCGCTCGGTGAGACGCCGCGCGCGGCGCACCAGGGCGACCGAGAAAGCGAGCCATACGAGCCCGCTTACAAAGATGCCGAGGGCAAACATCATCGCCGACTGGATCATTGACGGCTCCGTCTACGCTACCCTCCGGCGGGCAATATAAAGGCGAAAAGCAGGCAGGAACAGCAGCCTAGGCTGAGCACACACCAATTCCCGCCGAATAAGCGCAAATCCGGCCGATGTGTGACGATTCGGGCACGCCGCCGCGGCGCGGCCCGGCGTCAGAAGGGGTTCCAGGTCGGCTCTGGCGTGAACTTCAAATAGCCGACATTGATCCCCAATCGGGCGCCCACGCCGCTGCGGATCGGCACGATATAGACGGTGCGGTCCGGTATCTGAGAATTGGCCAGCACCGTCATGCCGAGGCCGCCGACCAGATAGGCGGAGCCGTTGACGCCGGCATAGCGCCGGTAGACGGCAAGCGTGTTGGGGACGTTATAGACGAGCATCATCGTGCGGTTGCCGTCGCCGCCGATGTCCCAGCCGATCGACGGGCCCTGCCAATAGACCTGCCGCGGGCTCTCCAGCTTGGTGTAGAGGACGCCGTCGCCGTAGCGCAGGCCGCCGACAAAGGCGCCTGAGCCCTCCTGGCCGATGATGTAGCCGTTGGGCAGTCCATAGCTTGAGACGACGCGCTCAACGAGCGTGGCGAGGCCGCCGGAGACGGAGCCGAAGAAGCGGTGGCCCGCGTCAACGATCTCCGCTGCGGTGAATTCGTCATTGTTGGTCTGGGCGTGTGTCTTGGAGACGGGAGTTGCGGCTGCCACCAGAAGGGCGGCGAAAGCGACAAGCAGAGCGCGGAGCGTGGCCATGGATCGGTCCTTTCGGGGGCGCTGAAACGCGCGCCGGCGGGCGCATCTCGGTCTTTACCCTTCATCATCCAAGGTAAATGTGGCGTTAAGAGCCCTTAGAGACCGCCGGCGGCGCGCCGTGTCGATCGCTGGTCAGACGGCCGCCCGCCACGAAAAGGCCGGTTCCGGGCTCTTGTTCTTTTTGATTTAAGAGCCAAGGACCGACCCTGTTGGCGCGAGCGAACGTCTGATCGTCCGGCCGAGCCCCGTGAGGTTGATTCTTGAAACAGGCTCTTAGATGCGGATGGCGGGTGGGCTGCGCTTGGCAGCCTGCCGGTGCGTCTGTAACGCTTCGTCGAACGCGTAGGAGATTCGCGGAGCCCGTCCGGAGCGTGTGATGACCGACCTCAAGATCGAACCGCTGGAGCTGGCCGCGCTGGTCGCAAGCCGCGTCTGTCACGACATCATCTCTCCGGTCGGCGCGATTGTGAACGGGCTTGAGGTGCTGGAGGAGGAAAAGGACGAGTCGATGCGCACCTTCGCGCAGGACCTTGTCCAGAAAAGCGCCCGCCAGGCCTCCGCCAAGCTGCAATTCTCACGCCTGGCCTTCGGCGCGTCGGGCGGCGCGGGCGCGGAGCTCGACATGGTGGAAGCCGGCCGTGTCGTCGCCGCTCTGATGGAGCGGGAGAAGGCGGAGCTTCAATGGAACGTCAATGCGGGCATGCTGCCCAAGGCGGAAGCCAAGCTGCTTTTGAACCTGGTGATGGTGGCGCTGAACTCCGCCGCGCGCGGCGGCACGATCACCGTGACGGCTGAGCGGCATGATGAGGAGACCGTCATGCGCGTCATGGCGGAGGGCGACCGCGCGCGACTGCCGGCCGGCGTGAAAGAGGTGATCGCGGAAGGAGCCGTCCCCAATCCGCTCGACGCGCATGCCGTGCAGCCGCTTTATGCGGCGCTTTTGGCGCGCGAGGCCGGCATGGGCGTCACGGCGACCCAGGAAGACGATCGCGTTATCATCGGCGCGCGATCGGTGACTTAAGAGCCTGTTAGAAAGACCAACCTCACGGCGGGCGGTCGGATGAGCAGACGTTCGCTCGCGCCAACAGGGTCGGATCGTTGGCTCTTAAATCAAAGAAGAGCCCAGAACCGGCCTTTTCATGGTGGGCGGCCGTCTGATCAGCTATCGCCACGGCGCATGGCGGGCATTCTCAAACGGGCTCTAAGCGCTGCGGCACATCCTTTCGATTATCGGCACTTGCCGATTCATTAACGCGATCGGCTGGATTCCCGGCTTTGGAAGGGCGGAAATTTAAGCACGCTCCTTGACCGGGAAGTAACGCCCCTTCGCTACAAACCACATCAAGATTGCCGCAAAAGCCGGCAACAGGAACAGGCGTAAACGGGGGCGAGTCCCATGAAACATTGTCTAATCGTGGACGATTCCAATTCCATCCGGAAGGTCGCACGGCGCATCCTGGAAGAGGTCAACGTCCGTGCCAGCGAGGCGGGAAGCCGCACCGATGCTCTTGAGCAGTGCAGCGACGAGATGCCGGATTGTGTGATCGTCGACTGGATGATGCCGGACGGCGAGGTGATGAAGTTCCTCACCAAGCTTCGGGCCATGCCGGGCGGTGATCAGACGAAGATCATCTATCTCACCTCGGAACACGACGAGATCAATCTGGCGCGGGCGAAGCGTAATGGCGCCGACACGCATCTGATGAAGCCGTTCGATCGTGAGGCGTTTCTCAGGCCATTGGTGGAAACGGGCGTCGTGTGACGTCTCAATCACGACGCCAAAGAAAAGGCCGGCCCAGTGGGCCGTCCTTTTTCAATGGGATTTGCGATGCTCAGGCGCTTTCGCGGTATTCCTCTTCCTCCGGCTCACGCAGCACGTAGCCGCGTCCCCACACCGTCTCGATGTAGTTCTTGCCGTCGGTCGCTGCGGCGAGCTTCTTGCGCAGCTTGCAGATGAAGACGTCGATGATCTTCAGTTCCGGCTCG
>JANQKG010000045.1 GCA_028281235.1 Afifellaceae bacterium
GCCCATGCCGACGCGCCGCGATTAGAGCATGATCCCGAAAAGTGGACACCGGTTTCCCGCCTTCGCGAAGCCCGCTTCGGCGGGCGAAGCAAGGTCGGATAAGATCATGCTCCAGCAAAAACATAGAGCCGCCATTCTGATTCAATCAGAATGGCGAAGGCTCTAGGATCAGGCGATGGTTGGCCTCTTTCCGCCTGTTGACCCCGACGCCAAGCGTGGCAGGCCCCGCCGGCGCCTGGTTCCGTTCACGGCGGTGCTGCCCAATCTCGTCACGCTGCTGGCGCTCTGCGCCGGGCTGACCTCCATCCGCATGAGCGTTGAGCAGCGTTTCGATCTGGCCATTGCAGCGATCATCCTGGCCATCATCCTCGATGGGCTGGACGGGCACGTGGCGCGCTATTTCCGCGCCACGTCGAAATTCGGCGAGCAGCTCGATTCCTTGGCGGATTTCGTGAATTTCGGCGTTGCGCCGGGCATCTTCGTGTTCATCTGGCGGCTGGACGATCTGTCGTCTTTCGGCTGGATCTGCGCTCTGGTCTTGGCGATCTGCACGGGCCTGAGACTGGCCCGCTTCAACGCCGCGCTGGTTGCGGAAGAGCCGGAGCCGGATTGGGCCCGCGATTTCTTCGTCGGCGCGCCGGCGCCAGCCGGCGCCGGGCTCGCGCTTGCCCCCTTCTATCTGGAGCAGCTCCTTGCCCCCGACATCCGCTTTGCCGCAATCGTCGTTGCGGTCTACGTGGTCCTGGTCGGGCTTTTGATGGTGAGCCGCATTCCGACCGGCTCGCTGAAGCGTGTCGGCCGGCGCATTCCCGGCGACAGCGTGCTTCCGGTGCTGGTCGTCGGCGTGCTCCTCGTCGCCCTGCTGGTCAGCTACCCGTTTACCTTCCTGTCGATCGGCGCCATCCTCTATCTGGCGCATATTCCAATGGCATGGCGCGCGCGCAACCGCGCCAAGGCCGACGCGGACGCGCGTAGCGCGGCCGCCGCCGCTCCGCCGCAATAGAGCATGATCCCGAAAAGTGGGAACCGGTTTTCGGACAAGATCATGCTCCGGCAAGACTCATGATCCCGAAAAGCTTCCCCTGGACATTGATCCGGGGTGGGAACCGGTTTCCCGCCTTCGCGAAGCGCGCTTCGGCGGGCGAAGCAAGGTCGGACACGATCATGCTCATTCAAAGACAGCGAGCCTCCATTCTGATTCAGAATGGATAAGGCTCTCGCCGGCGCACCCCGGTCGCGATTTTTACGCCGGTAGGCCAATCGGTCGCCTTTTCCGCAGCGGCGCATGTGTTAGTCATCGAAGAGAGGGCGACATGGCGCCTGCGGAGCTCGGGATGGTCCAACCACGAATGCAAATCCTCCTCGCTGTGCTTGCGGCGCTGACGCTCTTCGGCATCCCCGCACACGCGCAGGATGACAGGCTGCGCTACATCATGGTGACGCACGGCGCGACGGCCAGCGCCTTTTGGGCGAGCGTCAAGGGCGGCGCCGAACAGGCGGCGGAGGAGGCGGGCGTTGAACTGGTCTACCGCGCGCCGGAGACGTTCGATCTTGACGCCATGGCCGGTCTCCTCACCAAGGCCATCGGCGAGGAGCCGGACGGGCTGATCGTCTCCATCCCCAACGCTGATGCTCTGGCTGAGCCCATGCAGGCGGCTGCAGAGGCCGGTATTCCGCTGGTTTCCATCAATTCCGGCTTCGATGTCGGCCGCTCGCTCGGCGCATTGCTGCATGTCGGCCAGGGCGAATACGAAGCGGGGCGCGTGGCCGGGGAGGCGATGCGGCGCTTCGCCGGCACAAGCGCGCTATGCCTCAATCACGAGCTCGGCAACGTCGCGCTCGATCTCAGGTGCAAGGGGTTCATCGACGGCTTTGCCGGGTCGGTGGAGGTCATGCCGGTGCCCGCCGACCCTGAGGAAGCCGGCGCCGCCATCACCGAGCGCCTCGCCGACGACGAGCCAGTGGACGTGATCCTTGCACTCAGCGCGACGTTTTCCGGAGAGCCGGCCGTTGACGCTGTTCAGGCGCTGGAAGGCCGCGTCGTTCATGTCGGCACGTTCGATGTGACAGACGCCATTCTGGCCGACGTCGCGGAGGGTGCGGCCAAGTTCGCCATCGACCAGCAGCCCTTCCTGCAGGGTTATTTGCCGGTTCAGTTTCTGACGATGCTGCACCGCCACGGGTCGATCCCCGTCTCCAATGTCAGCACCGGCCCACGCCTCGTCACACAGGACGACGCGAAAGAGCGCCTCGATAGAGCAGGCGGTGAGGGGGCAGAGGCCGGGCAATAAGACCGCCGGCCACGGGCTGACCGAAAAAGCGCGCGCGCGGCATTGAATGTGACAATGCAATGACAAAGAGTGCGCTCGTGCCGCAAGAAATCGAACGCAAGTTTCTCGTCGCGAGTGACGGCTGGCGCCAAAGGGCAGATCACGGGACGCGGTTTCGGCAAGCCTATATCGCCGAGACCGACCGTGCTGTCGTGCGTGTGCGCATTGAAGACGATTCCCGCGGCGTCTTGACAATAAAGAGTGCAGAGCCAGGGCTTTCGCGCCAGGAATTCGAGCTTCCACTGAAGCTTGAAGACGCCGAGCTGCTCATTGAGCTGCGGCAGGGCAGCCTTCTGCACAAGACCCGCTTCCGTGCGCCCCACGAGGGCCACACCTGGGAAGTGGACATCTATGCCGGCGACAATGACGGCTTGGTGATCGCCGAGATCGAGCTGTCCAGCGAGGACGAGGAGGTGGCGATTCCGCCCTGGGTCGGGCGGGAGGTGACAGGCACGGCGTCATACTATGCTGCGCGGCTGGCACGGCATCCCTATGCTTCGTGGTCTGAGGCCGAGCGCGGAGGGTGCGGTTAGGTGGCGTGGCGCTTTGAACCAGGAGAGCGGCTCGGCGATGCCTTCCGCCGTGTGGCGGCGGAGGAGATCGCCAAAGTGCGGGCCGGCCTGACGGACCCGGGTAAAAATCGGGCGCGGGCGATCCATGAGGCACGCCAGGGCTTTAAGCGGCTGCGCGCGCTTGCCCGTCTGGCCCGGCCGTCGCTTGGCCGGGACTTCGGCAAGCAGAACCGGTTGTGGCGCGACGCCGGGCGGCAATTGTCCGGCTCGCGTGACCACACCGTGCTTCTGGAGACCTTCGACAAGCTGGTCGACCAATGTGGCGAGGACCTGCGCAAAAGCGATGTGAAGCGGTTGCGCGCGCAGCTTCGCGCCAAAGGCGCCGACAACGATCCCTCCAATGCCCAGGCGGTGGTGCATGGCGTCCTCCAGGCGCTTGAGACCGCCGACGCTGAAGTCGCGCAACTGCCATGGCCGCGCGACGCCAAGGCCCTTGCCAAAGGACTGAAACGCGGCCAGTCGCAGCTTCAGGAGAATTGGCGGGAGGCCCGCAAAAGCGACCAATCGGAGGCGCTTCACGAATGGCGCAAGCGAGTAAAGGATCAATCCTCGCAGCTTCGCCTGTTTCGCAGCGTAGCGCCGCAGGCTCTGCGCCTGCGCCACGCCAAGGAGAAGCGCGTCGCGGAGCTGCTTGGCGAAGAGCATGATTATTGGCTCCTGGGCAATGCGCTCAGCAAGGCGACGTCCGCCAAGAAGAACCCCGCCTGCGGCATCCTGTTGAGCGCCGCAGCCGAGCGGCGCAAGGTGTTGCGGGACGAAGCCCTCGCGCTCGGCGCGGCGTTCGCCTCACAAAGCCCCAAAGCCTTCTCTCAAGAGCTCGTCGCCGCCTGGGAAAACGGCTCGGCGGCGGAAAAAACCAAACGCACGAAGCGCCGGTCTCGCGAGGCCTCTACTTCTCGCGCGTCGTGAAGACCCCGTCCCAATCCGCTCCGGGCGGGTCCTTTTTGAGCGCCGCGATGCGCTCGGCATACACATCGTAGAACGCGTGGAGTCGTTTCGGCGCAATGCCGCGCGCCTCTTCTAGCCCCGCTTCGGCGTCGTCGAAATCGCCTGAGCGGTACGATGCGATCATGTGGGCATGCGCGCTGAAGAGGGCGGTGAATTTGTCGGAGCGCGCGTAAGGCTCCTCGCCGAGCACCGTGTAGATCGCCACCGGCTCGCCGCGCCCCACAACGCGCACCAGGTCGACCTCCAGGAGCGCCATGCCGGAGGCGTGCTCCTTGGTATTCTCCGTCATCAAAATCTGCAGGCCAAACTGCTTCGTGAGGCCCTCGACGCGGGAGGCGACGTTCACCGGGTCCCCAATGGCGGAATAGCTGAAGCGCTGCTCGGAGCCGAGATTGCCGACGCAGCACACGCCGGTGTTCAGCCCGACGCCGATCTTGATCGGCATCTCTTCGTGGGCGTTCAGCTCATCCAGCTTGTCCAGCATGGCCAGCGCCGCCACGCAGGCGCGGCGCGGATGCTCCGCCGTCGGCAAAGGCGCATTCCAGAACGCCATGATCGCGTCGCCCATATATTTGTCGATCGTCGCTTCGTTCAGCAGCAGAACGTCCGTCATCGGCGTCAGGAAACGGTTGAGGAGCCCTGTGATCTCCTGCGGGTCCATCTTCTCCGACAAGGACGTGAAGCCGCGGATGTCGCTGAAGAGCAGGGTGATCTCGCGCGTCTCGCCGCCGAGCGCCAGCGCGTCCGGGTCCTCCGCCAGCCGCTCCACCAGTGTTGGCGCCAGATAATGCGCAAAGGCGTTCCGCACGAACTGGCGTTCGCGGTCCGTCAACAGGAGGAGCAGCGCGGTAACGGCGATGTAGACACCGGCCGCAGAGATGCTCGGCAGAATCGGATCGATGACAAGCTGAGCGTTGGCGAATGCGAACCAGGAGACCGCAACCGCCGCACCCATGACCACCAGTGCCGCGACTGCACCGATCACCGGTCCGGTGAGGAGAAGAATGGCGATCAGAAGGAGCGAGAACAGCACCGCCGTTACGATCTCAGCCCCAGGCGCCCAATCGGGCCGCGTCAGAAACGCCTCGCCGAGGATCTGATCGATGATCTCCGCATGCACCTCAACGCCCGGCTGAGACGCTGCGCGCGGCGTGGCCACCAAGTCGCGCAGGCCCGCCGCACTGGTGCCGATGAGCACAATGCTGCCGTTCAACAGGTCAGAATATTGCGCGGAGGTCGCCGGGTCGAGAAAGCGGGCGGCGGAGATTCGCGGCACGCTGGGGATACCGGAGAAGTAGACGCGAAAATCACCTACCGGGCCGGTCGGAACTTCAAACGCTCCCACCTTCAGGGCCGTCATGGCGGGGCGGCCGGTGTCGACCTCGCCGCTTGCGCCGGTTGCCTTGATGATGACAGCGCCTGCGCCCTGTGCGACGCGCAAAGCTTCAACTGAAAGCGCCGGATAGAGCTGGCCGCCGCCTCTGGCGACTAGCGGCACGCTGCGCACGATCCCGTCCGGGCTCGGCGGGAAACTGTAGAAGCCGAGACCGGCCGCCGCCTCCGTCAGGACCGGCAGGTTGATGACGCCACCGCTGAAGGAGAACAGGAAGGATTGCGGGTCGGCGCCAGCAAAGGCGAAGCCCGTCCGGGCTGGCGGGAACGCGATCTCGCTCTCATTGGAGAGCACGAAGCCCGCGGTGACGCGACTTTTGGCGAAGGCCGCGGCCAGAAGGTCGTCGTTGTCGGGCAGGTCGCGCGGCAGCTCTACTTGCGCTCCGGCGCGGATGAGGTCCTCTGCCGCGAGGCGCAGCGATGTGCGGTCCGGCTCGGAGAACACCATGTCGAACGCAATCGTCGCGGCGCCGAGTTCCGTCAGCCGGTCGACGATGCGACCGATATCGGAGCGCGGCCACGGCCATTGCCCCAGCTCGCGCAGCGAATCCTCGTCGATATCGACAATGACGATGGGCGCGCCCGTCTCCTGACGCGGCTTGAGCTGCTGCTGAAAATCGAAGACCAGCGCGCTCAGCCGGCTGAAGAGCGCCGGGTTGGTGGTGTGGAGCAGAAGCACCGCAAGCATCGCCAAAACGCCGGCGGCGCCGACCTGGAGCGCGCGGCGCCAGTCTCGCCGACGTTTCGCTGAGGACGTCATGCCGACAACGGACCGGAGATTCTGCAATGTTTCAAGTGCAGGGCGGCAACGGCCCCCAACGGCCATCCAGGCATTGGGGCGGAACGACGCCCCGCGCCGCGTCCTCCCATGATAGCCTTGGTGCGCGCCAGGGCCGCAAGTCCGAGGGCTAGCGCCAAATGGAGTTGCGACCAACGAGGAAAGAGCAATGGCCCAGCCGTTCACCGAGCCATGCAACCGCGGCATCATCGAAGCGGAGCCGTGTCCGCGCGCGCTCGGCCGCGAAGCATCGCCGCGCCAGCGCCGCATGGTGCTCACCGCCTGCGTGCTCGCCTCGTCGATGGTGTTCATCGACGGCTCGGCGCTGACCGTCGCGCTGCCGCGGCTGAAGGCCGATCTCGGAGCAGACCTCGCCGCGGTTCAATGGGTGCTGAACGGCTACGTGCTGGCGCTGGCGTCGTTGACCCTGATCGGCGGCGTCATGGCCGACGTCTACGGCAAGGCCCGCATGCTGGCGGCCGGCTGCGTGCTCTTTGCGCTGGCCTCGGTGGCCTGCGCGCTAGCCCCCTCCGCCTCGTTTCTGATCGCCGCACGCGTCGCGCAAGGCGTTGCCGCGGCGATCGTGGCGCCGGCGAGCCTGGCGCTGATCGGCGCCACCTATCCGCGCGACCAGCGCAGCCAGGCGATCGGCCTGTGGGCCGCTGCTTCGGCGCTCACCACCGCCGGCGGACCGATCCTCGGCGGCTGGCTGACGGAGAGTTTCGGCTGGCCGGCGATCTTCTGGATCAATCCGCCGCTGGCCTTTGTCGCTTACGGGCTTCTGCGCTTTTATGCGCCCGCCGACCGCAACGAGCCGCGGCGCTTCGATGTTGTTGGCGCTGCGATCCTGGCGGCAGCACTTACCGCGCTCGCCTGGGCGCTGAGCCGCATCGGACCGGGCGAAGCGGGCGAGGGCGCACAAGACGCCGCGCCGATTGCGGGCATTCTCGTTGCGGCGCTCCTCAGCGGCGTCGGACTTGTGGCGTATGCGATATGGCAGCGCCGGAGCGACCATCCCATGACGCCGCCGCGGCTGGTGGAGAACCGGCCGTTCCTCGGCCTGAACGTCGCGACGCTGCTCATCTATGGCGGGCTTTCCGTGATGTTCTTCCTGCTCCCCTTCGAGTTGGTGGATCGCCGCGCATTGACGGCGACGGAGGCCGGCCTCGTCTTTCTGCCGTTCACGCTCTGCGTCGGGCTACTGTCGCGGGCCTTCGGCAGCCTGGCCGACAGGTTCGGCGCGCGCATAGCGTTGATCGTCGGACCGCTCGGCGCGGCCATCGGCTATGCCTGGATGGCGCTGGCGCGCGACGGTTCGCTGACGATCGGCATCATCGGGCCCATGACGCTGCTCGGGCTGTCATTTGCCGTTTTGGTCGCGCCGCTGACATCGTCGGTCATGTCGAGCGTGGAGGACGCTGATGAAGGGCTTGCCTCCGGCATCAACAACGCCGCAAGCCGCATTGCGCAGCTTGCTGGCGTAGCGCTTGCCGCCGGTGTTGCATCTTTCGCGTCGGGCTACGAGGTGGGCCTGGCCATCGCCGCCGCCGCATCCATCGCAGGCGCGTTCGCGATCGCCACGATCCTGCCGCCTGCTGCCGCCGCTGTCGGAGTCGGCGGCGTTCCGAGGTAGGATAATGGGCGCAGCCAATTAGGCTTCAATCCGTTTGCCTGAAATCAAGACAACCAAGGCGTCTGTGACCCCATGCTTCCTCAACTGAGCAATTCCACGCTGCTTGTACACATAGCCTTCCACTACGTGTCCGACCGGCGGCGCTTCCTGGAGCAGGTGCTCTTGGCCGTCTACGACTACCCCCTTCGTTCTATCCAAGTGGTGATCGACAGTAACACCGAGGACGCCCGTTCACATGATCTGCCGCGCGCGCCCGATCATGTCCAACTCAGGATCGACGTTCACCCCGGACTCGATCACCCCTTCTTGCTGACGTGGCAGCACCGCAAACATATGGCGGAGCAGAGGGGCAACTATGACTATTTCATGTATGTGGAGGACGACATTGTCGTGCCTCGGAAAGCGATCGAACGCTGGCACAGAGAAGCGGAGGGTTTGTACCGCCACGGCTTTCTTTTTGGCTTCCTTCGCACCGAACGAACTGCCAGCGCAATATTGGTTAGTTCCGATCAGCTCAAACCGGCGCGCAGCCACCACATCCGATTTCTGAACGGCAAACCGTTCTTCGCGCCGCGGAATCCCTACCACGGCTTCTGGATATATCACCAAAGGCAGATGGATGACTTCGCGGCGTCGCCATGCTGGCGCGACGGCAACCGCCCCGGCTGGGGGGTACGTGAGCGAGCCGCAGCTGGGATGATCTGGCGCAAGCCGAAGAGGCACCGCACTCTTGTGCCACTGGAACCCGACCTGACAGTTCCGCAGGACGTGCTGGTCGCACACTTGCCGAACAATTATGCCCTCAACCCAGATTCAGACTTTGGCAAAATCCCGATCGACGAACTCACCACCATGTCTCTATTGGATAAGTTGATCCTTCGTGGTCGTCTCCTCTGGACGCGCAGTCCGTCATAGCTTGGTCGCAGGTGCAGTGAGTTGTAACAGTGATAGTGGATGAGGGCGTGGGAAACGGGATGGCTCCCGATCCGCGATGGCTGGAGATTCTCAAAGCGAGCGGGTGGCAGAACGCCGCCATCGCTGTCGCTTGCGGTTTGCTACTATTGACGTCGTCTTGGGAGTGGTTGCCGCCGCTACCGCCCCTAGTGACCATCGCTGCGGCGTTCGGTGTGCTCCTCTTCGGGTGCCTCGCACTAGCGAGCATGGCCAGTGCGGCCCTTCGCTTCTTTCCTGTCGGCATATGGATAGTCCACTACGTCAACCGACGGCGCGATCAGCGCGACGTGCGCGACTACATCTCGCACATGACAGAAAAGGAGCGCGAGATCATCGCCTACCTGCTTGCGAAGAACCAGAAAACGTTCACCGCTGCGTTGGATGGTGGACATGCTGCAACACTAATATCCCGGCAGATCGTCGTTCGCGCGCTCGCGCCCGGGCAGGTGTCCTCACAAGAGGACACGCCGTTTGCGATTCCCGATCATGTATGGACAGTGTTGGCAGCGCATCGTGATCAGTTCCCTTACACACCGTCACCCAGCGGTGAGGCAGAGCCACACCCCTGGCGTATCAATTGGATGGCGAGATAGGGTCGATGCTTTGGGTCGTTGGCGCTTTCCTCTCCGTGTTGCTCTTCATTGCTTTTCCGCAGCTCCGTGCGCTTTTGGGAATCGCTGGGCAAGGGAGTTCGGCATCTACTGCGATGTGGAAGCATGCAGCCCGCGAATTTGCGGCTAGTCTGCGAATAGCCATCCGAGCTCTCCGCTAGCACGTTGAAAACTGGCTGGGGGACTAGGATTCGAACCTAGACTGACGGAGTCAGAGTCCGTAGTTCTACCATTAAACTATCCCCCACCAATCAGGCAGGCCGTGCTGCGATTTGGTCGGTTGCGTCGGCGTTGTCAAGCTGCGGCCGCCTGACGAGCGCACCGCCAGAGTTCCGGCCGCCGCCGTTTGCCTCAAATCGGCCGAGCGCCTATCCTGCCTTCAACGCGATGAGGGCGCGGCTTGCCGTGTCCTCCAAAGAGCGAGCGGATTGATGGTCAAGGGCCCGGACTCGGCTCAGCCGACGTCTAAGCCCGGTTCGGCCACGGATGAAGCGGCGCAGCCGATGCGGCCCGATCCAGCGATGGCGGCCGCAGGCGCGCCGGCGTCCCTGCCGTCTGCCCACCCCGCCGGCCAGGCCGGCGCGGATGGCGACGGCGCGAGGCGAGGAGCCGGGAGGAGGAGCGGCCGCCGGTGGCGGCGCGGGCGCGGGCCGTTCTATGCCGCACTCGATCTCGGCACCAACAATTGCCGGCTCCTGATTGCCGAGCCGGCGGGCGACACCTTCCGCGTCGTCGATTCCTTCTCGCGCATCGTCCGGCTGGGCGAGGGGGTGTCGCAGAGCGGATTGCTGCGCGACGAAGCAATGGAGCGGGCGATCGGCGCGCTGCGCATCTGCAGCCGCAAGATGGAGAACCGCACGATCGCCGGCGCGCGGCTCATCGCAACCCAGGCCTGCCGCGCGGCCGACAACGGTGACCACTTTCTCACGCGCGTGCGCGAGGAGACCGGCCTGGAGCTGGAAGTCGTGGACCAGCGCACCGAGGCGCAGCTTGCCGCGGAGGGGTGCTTCTCGCTGCTTGATCCGCAGGCCGATGGCGCCGTGCTCTTCGATATCGGCGGCGGGTCGTCGGAGATCGTGTGGATCGACAAGCGCCGCCGCAGGCGCGGGCTCATGCGCGCCTGGGTGTCGCTTCCCGTCGGCGTGGTGACGCTTGCCGAGCGCTTCGGCGGCACCGATGTCGGCGAGGCGGATTTTGAGGCGATGGTGGAGCATGTGCGCGGCGAGTTTCACCGCTTCCGCGCCCGCGACGGGCTGAAGCAGGCCGTGGCGGATCGGCCCTTTCACTTCCTCGGCACATCGGGCACCGTGACGACGCTCGCCGGCGTACATCTTGATTTGCCGCGCTATGATCGGCGTCGCGTCGACGGCCTATGGATGGAAGAAAGCGACATTGAGCGGATGATGCAAAAGATCCGCAACATGGATTTCGCCGCGCGCAGCCGTAATCCGTGCATCGGCCACGAGCGCGCCGACCTGGTGCTCGGTGGCTGTGCGGTGTTCGAAGCGATCCGCCGCGAATGGCCGTGTCGCCGCCTGCGTGTCGCCGACCGAGGGCTCAGGGAAGGCATGCTGGTGCGCCTGATGCGCGCCGATGGCCATCTTCGCGGCCGCCGCAAGTTCGGCCCACACGCCGCAATGCGCCCTGCCTCGCCGCAGCAATGAAGACGCGTGGCGGGTCCGGCCATAGGACGCTGCGCAAACGCGTGAAGACTGCCCGCCGCCGCAAGGCGTCCTCGCAGCGCTGGCTGGAGCGGCAGCTCAACGATCCCTATGTCGCGCGCTCCAAAGAGGAAGGCTACCGCTCGCGAGCCGCCTATAAGCTGATGGAGATGGACGACCGCTTCCGCCTGTTGAAGCGCGGCGCGCGTGTCGTCGATCTGGGCGCAGCGCCCGGCGGCTGGTCGCAGGTCGCTGCGGCGCGCGTCGGCTCCAGCGATGAAGAACCGCTGGTCGTGGCACTGGATTACCTGGCCATGGACCCGCTGCCGGGCGTGGTCGTGCTTGAGCTCGACTTTCTCGACCAAGCGGCACCGGCCGCCATCCGCGACGCGCTCGGCGACGAAAGAGCGGACGTCGTGCTCTCCGACATGGCCGCACCCACGACGGGCCACAAGGCCACCGACCATCTGCGCATTATGGCGCTTACGGAAAGTGCTGCCGACTTTGCCGGCGAGGTGCTGAAGCCCGGCGGCGCGTTCCTCGCCAAGGTTTTTCGCGGCGGCACGGAGCACAATCTGCTCGCTTCGTTGAAGCGCGACTTCACCAAGGTCCAGCACGTCAAGCCGCCGGCCAGCCGCGCCGACAGCGCCGAGCTTTACCTTTTGGCGACGGGGTTTCGCGGCGGCGAGAAGGAATAGCGCCGCTGCGTCGTCTCGAGGCGTTCCCAAGGCGTAGAGGGCGTGTTAAGCACCCGCGCCAATCCCAGAGCCGATTCCCTGTGATGCGGCCCTCAGCGGCCCGCTTTCGGCTACCCGTTTCGGAGGCTTGGCATGGCCAAAATCATCGACGTCGTCACTGGCCGCGAGGCGCTCACCTTTGACGACGTGCTCCTGCGGCCCGGGCGCTCCGAAGTGCTGCCGGCGGAGACCGATATCTCCACCAAGCTGACGCGGTCGATCAGTCTCAATTTGCCGATCCTCTCCGCTGCCATGGATACGGTGACGGAAGCACGCCTTGCCATCGCGCTCGCCCAGGCCGGCGGCATGGGCGTCATCCACCGCAATCTCGAACCGGACGCCCAGGCGGAGGAAGTGCGTCAGGTGAAGAAGTTCGAGTCCGGCATGGTCGTGAACCCCGTGGTGATCGGGCCGGACGCGCCGCTCTCAGATGCGCTGCAGGTGATGAAGGAATACGGCATATCCGGTATCCCCGTCGTCGCCGGCGGCGGCAATGGCGGCCAGGCCACCGGCAAGCTTGTCGGCATCCTCACCAATCGTGATGTGCGCTTCGCCTCCGATCCGCAGCAAAAAGTGTCGGAGCTGATGACGCACGAGAACCTCATCTGTGTGCGCGAGAACGTAAGCCAGGACGAAGCAAAGCGGCTGCTGCATCAACATCGCATCGAGAAGCTGTTGGTCGTCGACGACCACCAGAACTGTATCGGGCTCATCACCGTGAAGGACATTGAAAAGGCGCGCCTCAATCCGTTCGCCTGCAAGGACGATCAGGGCCGGCTCCGCGTCGCCGCGGCGACGGCCGTCGGCGACAAGGGTTTGGCGCGCACCGAGCGCCTGCTCGACGCCGATTGCGACGTGATCGTCGTCGACACCGCGCACGGCCACTCGGAGATGGTGCTGGAGACGGTCGCCGCGGTGAAGCGCCTGTCGAACGAGACGCAGGTACTCGCCGGCAACGTAGCAACCGGCGACGCCGCGCGCGCGCTGATCGACATGGGCGCCGACGCCGTCAAGGTCGGCATCGGCCCGGGCTCCATCTGCACGACGCGCGTGATCGCCGGTGTCGGCGTGCCGCAGCTCACTGCGCTGATGGACGTGGTGGCGGCCGCCGAAAGCGCCGGCGTGCCGGCGGTCGCGGACGGCGGCATCAAATTTTCCGGTGACCTTGCCAAGGCGATCGCCGCCGGCGCCTCGGCCGCCATGGTGGGGGGGCTGCTCGCCGGAACGGAGGAGAGCCCCGGCGAGGTCTATCTCTATCAGGGCCGATCGTACAAGGCCTATCGCGGCATGGGCTCCGTCGGCGCCATGGCGCGCGGCTCGGCCGACCGCTACTTCCAGGCGGAGATCCGCGACTCGCTGAAGCTCGTGCCGGAGGGCGTGGAAGGGCAAGTGCCTTACAAGGGCCCGGCCGCCAACGTCCTGCATCAGCTTGCCGGCGGATTGCGTTCCGCCATGGGCTATGTCGGCGCAAAGTCGCTGGATGAGCTTCGCCACAAAGCGGAGTTCATCCGCATCTCCGGCTCCGCCTGGCGGGAGAGTCACGCCCACAACGTCACCATCACCCGCGAGAGCCCGAACTACCCCGGCGGCAGCTAGAGCATGATCCCGAAAAGTGGGAACCGGTTTTCGGATAAGATCATGCTCCAGCAAAGACTCATGATCCCGAAAAGCATGCCGCCGGAATCCGATAAGACCCCGATCCGGGGTGGC
Source organism: Afifellaceae bacterium (assembly GCA_028281235.1). Classification (GTDB taxonomy): domain Bacteria; phylum Pseudomonadota; class Alphaproteobacteria; order Rhizobiales; family Afifellaceae; genus DASWJZ01. The sequence continues at coordinate 13,327 of JANQKG010000045.1, forward strand.
TCCCGGTTTCCCGCCTTCGCGACGCCTGCTTCGGCAGGCGATGATGTCCCCGGATTACGCTTCGCTCCATCCGGGCTACGATACACCGACGACGCTGCATTCGTAGCCCGCATGGAGCGCAAGCGAAATGCGGGGGAGGGCGACGCACGGTCGGATAGGATCAGGTTCAATCAAAGAGACAGAGCCTCCTTTCCCGATTCAATCAGAATGGACGAGGCTCTAGGTCGCAATGGTTGAGGCCTTTCTTCTTCCGCTGATACTGCACATCGCTTGGATCGGCTGGCTCTACGCCTGGCTGACGATTGCGCGCTATCCGGCGGTCTGGGGGCGGGGCGCACGGGACTCTGATGCTGCGCGGGCGGACGAATTGCAGCCGCAGGCCGGCCTCCTCGCCGCCAACCTCGCCAACCAGTTCGAGCTCACGCCGCTGGCGTGGTTCTGCGCGCTTGCCTTGCTGTATTTCGATGCGGTGACGGCCGTCGATGTCGCCGCGGCGTGGCTGTTCCTTGTCGGGCGCATTATCCACTCATTGGTGCATGTCTTCGCCGACAACATTCGGCTGCGCGGTATCGTCTTCATGATCAACGCCGCCGGCGTGGCAGTGCTGGTCGTGCATCTCGCCTGGCTGGTTCTTGCCGGGGGTGGTTGATGCGCCTGCCCGGAATGATCGCGGCAGCCGCCGAGGTGCTGGCCGATATCGAGACGCGGCATCGCCCGGCAGGCGACGCGCTGAAAGATTGGGGCGTCTCGCATCGCTTCGCCGGCTCCGGCGATCGCGCGGCCATCGGCAATCTCGTCTATGACGCGTTGCGCCGCCGCGCCTCCATCGCCTGGCGCATCGGCGGCGACACGCCGTGGCATCTGGCGGTCGGTGCGGCGGTGCTCTCCTGGGGCAACGATCCGCGCGCGTTGAACAATGCGTTTCAAGATGACCGCCATGCGCCGGAGCCCATTCCAGACGACTTGATCCAACACCTCGCAACGGCTCGGCTTGAAGACGCGCCGGATCACGTGCGCGCCGATCTGCCGGAATGGCTCGCGCCGCATTTTCAGTCGGCGTTCGGTGCGGACTGGATCGCCGAGGGTGCCGCGTTGGCGAAGCGCCCGCCACTCGACCTCCGCGTCAACGCGCTGAAGACCGATCGCGACAAGGCGATGCGTCAGCTACAGCGCCTCGGCGCAGAGCCGACGCCGTTTTCGCCCGTCGGGCTTCGTATCGCGCCGTCCGACGGGAAGCGGCGGCATCCTAACGTGCAGGCGGAGGACGCGTTCCGCCGCGGGCGCATCGAGGTGCAGGACGAGGCGAGCCAGCTCTCAGCGCTGCTTGTGAATGCCAGGCCGGGCGAGCAGGTGCTCGACATGTGCGCCGGCGGTGGCGGCAAGACCTTGGCGCTCGCCGCCGCTATGGAGAACCGCGGACAGGTTTATGCGCATGATGCCGACAAGAACCGGCTGGCGCCGATCTATGAGCGGCTGAAGCGCGCCGGCGCGCGCAACGTGCAGGTGCTGCCGCCTGAGCGCTCCGCGCTTACTGATCTCGCGGATCGGATGGACCGTGTGCTTGTCGACGCGCCGTGCACGGGGACCGGGGTGTGGCGCCGCCGCCCGGACGCCAAATGGCGCGTCACGCCGGAGGCGTTGGCAAAACGCACAGCGGAGCAGGACATCGCGCTGAAGCAGGCCGCGATGTGCGTTCGGCCCGGCGGTTGTCTGATCTACGCCACCTGCTCGCTGCTGCCGCCGGAGAACGACGCGCGCGTGGCGGCATTCATCGCCGCACATCCGCGTTTTGCTCCGATCTCTGCGACGGAGCTTTGGCAGGCGGGCCTGCCTGAAATGTCGCCGCCGACAGTTCTTGCGCAAACGTCGATCCTCCTCAGCCCGCACCGGTCCGCAACCGATGGTTTCTTCGTGGCTGCGCTGCGTCGCCGGAGCTGACGGGCGACTGAATTCCGTATCGGTTTGGCTTGCCGGTCAGCCGTGCGGCGGCTTAGGTGGCGACGCACAGGAGGACCTCATGGCATCAGCAGAAACCACGTCGCAGTCGCAGCCGATCGCGCTTTATTACTGGCCGACGCCGAACGGTTGGAAGATCACCATTCATCTGGAGGAGCTCGGCGTCCCCTACGAGGTGAAATACGTCGACATCGGCAAGGGCGAGCAATTCACGCCGGAATTCCTGGCGCTCTCGCCCAACAACCGCATGCCGGCGATCGTCGACCCCGAGGGGCCGGACGGCGCGCCGGTCTCGGTGTTCGAATCCGCCGCCATCATGCTCTATCTCGGCCGCAAGTTCGGCCGTTTCTATCCGCTTGACGATGAACGCAAGCGCGTGGAGGTCGAGGAATGGCTGGCATGGCAGATCGCCAATGTCGGACCGGTCTTCGGGCACGACAACCACTTCCGCCATTACGCGCCGGAGAAGGTGCCCTACGCCATCAAGCGCTTCGGTGACGAGTCGCATCGTCTCTATGGCGTGCTGGACAAGCGCCTTGACGGGCGCGACTTCGTGGCCGGCGATTACTCCATCGCCGACATGGCGTTGATCGGCTGGGTCAAGGGCTACGAGCGGCGCGACATCGACATCGCCGAATTCCCCAACGTCAAACGCTGGATCGACACGATGCTGGCGCGCCCGGCCGTTGCGAAGGCACTGGAGATCGGTGCGGAGATGCGCAGCAACCTGGCGACCGATAAGGACGCGCAAAAGGTGCTCTTCGGGCAACGCGCACGCTGACGGTGCAAGCGCCGCGCATGAGCTGAGGCCTTTTTGCAACGCGGTGAATGAAATGCAAAAAACGCAGGTCTCGCAATCATCCGATCGAGACAAGAAAACTCAATGTTTGCAGTATGTTGCATAAAAAATCGCGCAACCCGTAAACGCTTCATGAACCACTCGGTCACCGTCTGTTAAGCCGCGCTGTTAACGGTCGGTTTCGTCGAATGCGGAAGGTTTAGCCATTGGAGGCGGGCATTGTGACCCGCCAGATAGTGGAACTGGGCAAGGGGAACGCAGTCAAATGAGCATGCAGTTTGAGACGAACGTTGTTGGCGAGATGCAGCAGAGCTTCTTTGAGCTTGGTCTGGCCTATTCCACCGGTCGTGAGGGGCAGGTCGACCTGATCGAGGCGCACAAATGGTTCAACATCGCCGCCGCGCGCGGTGACGAGGCCGCCGCGCAGCACCGCGAGGAGCTGGCGGGCGAGATGAGCCGCGAAGAGATCGCCGCCGCGCTGAAGGCCGCGCGGGAGTGGATCTCGCTGCATTAAAGCTGCAGGCACCGCTCAACCTCCCTCTTGCGGGGAGGTCGAAATTCACAAGCCGCAGGCGCCGGGAATTTCGGGTGGGGGTAGCGAGCACGCCTATCGCTTTGGCACGACCCGTCGCGTCAGCGCAAAGAGCTCCACGCCTGTCTTGTCCTTGACGTAGCCCCAAAGCCCCTTGGGCGCGCGCAGCATGACGGCGATGGCCACAAAGCCCAGCACCAGCAAATAGGTCGTGCCGAGATCGGCAAGCGTCTCGCGCAGGAGGAAGAAGATGATCGTGCCGATGATCGGCCCCTCGATCGTGCCGATGCCGCCGATCACCACGATGAAGATGACGAAGGCGGTCCAGTCGTTCACGCTGAACGCTGCGTCCGGCGAGATGCGCAGCTTCTGCAGGAAGATCAGCGCGCCGACCGATGCCGTCAGCGCCGCACTGATCACATAGACGAAGAACTTGGTGCGCCAGATGTCGATGCCGAGGCTGGTGGCGGCGAGCTCGTTGTCGCGGATGGCGGTGAGCGCCAGGCCACGCCGTGAGCGCAGCAGCATATAGACCATTGCAACGACCAGAACGGCGAGCCCCAGCGCCATCCAATACGTATAGGCTTCGCGCAGAGACCGGCTCGCCGCAATACCCTTGACGATGCCGGCGGGGAGGCTCGTGCCCGAGCCGCCGCCAAGCGCTGAGACCTGCGCGAAGACCAGCCGAAAAACCTCCGCCACCACCCATGTGCCGATGGCGAAATAGGCGCCGCGCAGCCGAAAGATCAGAACCGCGATGGGCACCGCAAGGGCCGCGCCGGCGGCCGCCGCCAGCGGGATCGCCGCCAAGGGCGGCACGCCGAAGAAGATCGTTGCGGCGAAGAGGAAATAGCCGCCGAGCCCGACGAAGGCCTGCTGGCCGACCGAGACCAGGCCTGCATAGCCCGCCAGCAGGTTCCACAGGCTCGCCAGCGCGACATAGAGGCAGATTTCGCTGATCAGCCGCATATCGGCGCGGCCTGCCCACCATGGCGCGGCGATCAGGCCGATCAGCAGAAGCACGCCGATAAAGGCGGCGATCCGGCTGGCGGGCGACGCGCGGGCGACGATGTGATTGTCGGCGGCGCTCATCCCTCAATCCTCGGAAAAAGGCCACGCGGGCGCACGGCCAGCACGAAGAGAAAGGCCAGGTGACCGGCGAGCGTCTGCCAGCCGGGATGGATCTGCGCGCCGATATTCTGGCTGACGCCCAGAATGATGCCGCCGGCGAGCGTCCCCCACAGATTGCCGAGCCCGCCGATGATCACGGCCTCAAAGCCGAAGATCAGACGCCCCGGTCCGATCGCCGGATCGAAGCTCGTGCGGATGCCGAGGAACACGCCGGCAATGCCGACGACGGCCAGCGACAGCGCCATGGCAAGGCCGAAGACATGCGCCTTGTTGAGGCCCATGAGCTGCGCGATGTCCTGGTTGTCGGACGTGGCGCGAAAGGCGCGGCCAAGCGCGGTGCGATAGAACACAAGCTGCAGCCCGGCGATCACGGCGACGGCCGTGGCGAACATGATGAGCGGCAGCACGCCGAGGCTGATGCCGCCGGTGACCTCAAGGCTTGCGGTCTCAATTGCGCCGGCATTCATCTTCTGCGAGTCGGCGGTGTAGATTTCCAGAAGGCCGTTCTGAATGATGACCGACAGGCCGAACGTGACCAGAAGCGGCGGCAGGATGTCGTCGCCCAGCGTGCGATTGAGAACACCGCGTTGCAGGACATAGCCGATCGCCGCCATGGCCGGCACGGCGATCATCAGCGAGGTGAGGGGATGCACGCCGAGTGCGATCGTCGTGGTCAGTCCCAGATAGGCGGCAAGCACGATGAGGTCGCCATGCGCGATGTTGACCAGCCGCATGACGCCGAAGATGAGCGAGAGCCCGGCAGCGAAGAGCGCATAGAGCCCGCCGAGCAGAACGCCTTGAACGATCGCGTTCACCCACTCCATGGTCAGGTTCCGAAATAGGCGCGGGCGATAGCGTCGCGCGACGCATCGGCGGAGGCGCTTTCCAGAGCGATGCGGCCTTCCTGCAGGCAATAGACGCGATCTGAGACCGCGATCGCCTTGGTGATGTCCTGCTCAACGATGATGGCGCTCGTGCCTTCGCGGATGATCTCCGGCAGCGCGTCGTAGATCGACTTGATGACGATCGGCGCAAGCCCGAGGCTGATCTCATCGAAGAGGAGCATCTCCGGATTGGCCATCAGCGCCCGCCCGATCGCCACCATCTGCTGCTGGCCTCCCGACAGAGTAGTGGGCGGCATGTCTCGGCGTTCCTCAAGCACCGGGAAGAGCGCGTAGACGGCGCGGAGCGTCCACGGCCCGGAGCGGCCCACCTGGCCTCCAATGACAAGGTTCTCCTCAACCGAAAGCGAGGGGAAGAGCTGCCGCCCCTCCGGCACCATGGCGATACCGAGTTGCGCGACCTGGTCGGCACGCATGCTGCCGATCGGCCGACCCTTGAAGGCGACCATATCGGCCGCGTTGGTGAGGAGCCCGGCGACGGAGCGCATCAGCGTCGTTTTGCCCGCGCCGTTGGCGCCGATGATCGCCAGGACCTCGCCCGGCGCGACCGTAACCGACACATCAAACAGCGCTTGGAAATCGCCGTAGAACGCATTGAGCGCGCGTGTTTCCAGGAGCGCGTCAGGCATCGGCTTCTATGCCGATATAGACTTCCTGCACTTCGCGGCTTGCCATCGTGTCGTGCGGATCGCCGTCGGCGATCTTGCGGCCGAAATCGAGCACGATCAGCCGGTCGACGACGGCAAGCAGCGCATGCACGACGTGCTCGATCCACACGATCGACACGCCGGTGGAACGGATGTCGGTGATCGTTCCGACAAGCGCCTCGCATTCATGCTGTGTCAATCCGCCGGCAATCTCGTCAAGCAACAGCAGCCGCGGCTTGGCGCAAAGCGCGCGCGCCAATTCCAGACGCTTGCGTTCCAGCAAGGTCAGGCTGCCTGCAAGCGCATTGGCCTTCGCCATGAGGCCGGTCTGCTCCAGCACGTCGAGGCAAAGCGCATTGGCGCGCCGCGCCGGCTCGCGCGCGCCCTGGGTGGCGGCGACAAGCAGGTTCTCAAACACACTCATGCCGCCGAAGGGCTGGGGAATCTGGAAGGATCGCGCAATCCCGGCGCGGCACCGAGCCGCTGCCGATGTGCTCGTGATCATGCGGCCTTCAAACGCGATGTCGCCTGAATCCGGTTTCAGCGTGCCGGTGATCAGATTGAACATGGAGGTCTTACCGGCGCCGTTGGGGCCGACAACACCCAGCGCTTCGCCGGCGGCGACGTCGTAGCTCAGCTGATCGGCGACGGTCACTGCGCCGAACGATTTCTCCACATCACGAAGGCTCAAAATGGAGGCCATGACGCCTCGTCAATTGTGAGCAGCGCAGGTATTTGCGATCGACCTGCGCCGCTCATGGGTCGCACCCCTAAAGCAGCTTCAACTCGCCGCCGATTGCGATCTCCGGCGCCGGCGCGTTGGACGTGACGACAAGGTCGAACCCGTCGCCGGTCTTCTGCCATTGACCCGCCACGAGCGGCGTCTTGGTGACGTTCTTCACCGGGCCGGCGGCCCAGTTGACCCCGCCGACGATTGTCTGAATGTCGGTCGTGCGGATGGCATCGAGGATGGCGGCCGGGTCGTCGAGATCGGCGGCGCGGCGGATCACGTCGGCAGTGACCTCAAACAGAGCGTGCTTGAAGCCGATCGGCTGCGTCCACGGCCGGCCGGTCGCCGCCACATAGGAATCGGCCAGCGCTTTGGAACTCTCGCCCGTCAGGCTCGACGAGAACGGATGGTTCGGCGTCCACCAGATTTCCGTGGTCAGCCCGTCGCCGCGATCGCCGAGCGATTCAATGACGGAGGGGAAGAGCAGCGCCTTGCCGATCGTCACGATCTTCGGACTGAAGCCCTGCTGTGCGCACTGGGCCCAGAAGGTCGCGAAATCTGGCGGGATCATATTGCCGGTGACGATCTCGCATCCGGCTTGCTTGAAGGCGGAAATCTGCGAGGTGAAATCGTCGTTGAGCGGCTGGTAGCGGCCGGGATCGGTCAGCGTGAAGCCCGCTCCGGCGAGCGGCTTGGGAAGGCCGAGCTCCGGATCACCCCAGGCATTGCCGTCGGCGTCGTTAGGAAAGATGCCGCCGATCGCCTTGCTCACGTCGGGATGATCCCAAAGGTCCAGGAACGCGGCGATCACGTCCTCAAGGCCCCAGAAGAAATGGTACGTATAGTCAAAGCCAACCGCCGGATCGCCGGCGCGGCCAAAGAAGTAGGGCTGCCACGGACAGTCGGTGGTGATGCACGGCACCTCGTTGACTTCCGCCTGGTCGGCGACCGGATTGGTGGTGTCGGGGGTCGAGGCAGCGACGATGATGTCGACCTCTTCGCCGAGGATCAGGTCGGCGGCCACTTCCGCGGCGCGGTTCGGGTTGGATTGGGAATCCTTGGAGATGATCTCCACGCCATAGGACTTGCCGTTGTTCTCAAGGCCGCCGCTGAAGATCGTCTCGATCGCGCCGAGCACGTGCTCGTCGGCTTCGGCGAAGCCGGCGAGCGGCCCGGTGCGCGGGCTGACATGGCCGACCTTGACCACCGGGTTCTGCGCGTAGGCGCGCGTGTGGCGCATGATCGCCGGCGCGGCGAGCGTGGCAGAGACGCCCGTCAAGAATGCGCGGCGGGTCGGGCGGTTCGACGCTGCTGATTTCGTCATCATAGTTCCTCCCATGGGTGACGCGGCGCTTACGCCGAGCCGTCGGTCTCGTTTGCTTTTTTCAGATGGCTTTCCACAGCCGCGCGCAGCGCAGCCGCACTTTCCGGTGTCCATTTGTGGAAGCCTTCGCCGCTCTTCATGCCGAGCTTGCCGGTCTCTACGAGATTGCGCAGATAGGCCGAGGGCTCGGCGCGCCGCTCAAGATCGGCGACAACATTCTCCTGCACGTCGAGTGACAGATCCGTGCCCACCAAATCGGCGCTTTGCAAAGGACCGATCACGGCGAGGCGCCGCCCGAAGCTCAGCTTCACAACTGTGTCGACGGCTTCGGCTGAACAGATGCCGTGCTCCACAAGGCTGATCGCCTCGCGCCACAAGGCGTGCTGCAGGCGATTGCCGATGAAGCCGGGCACGTCCTTGTCGACGCGCACAGCCGTCTTGCCGACGGACTGAAGAAGCGTCGTCATCGCGTCCATCGCCGCTTCCGTGGTCCATTCGGTCCGGATCACCTCCACCAGCGGAATGAAGTGTGGCGGGTTCCACCAATGCGTCCCAAGCGCCCGCGACTTGTCGGTAAGATTGGTGACGATCTTGGTGATGGGAATGACGGAGGTGTTGGAGGCGAGCAGGCAATGTGCCGGCGCGGCCGCCTCGGCGTCCTTGAAGATCTGCTGCTTGAGGGCGGGCTTCTCCGGCGCCGCCTCAAACATGAGGTCCGCATCGGCAAGGCAGGCGGCAAGCGTTTCGGAGATCGTGATGCGCGCGTTGACCGCCTCCGCATCCGCATCCGTCCCGCCGAGCGCACGCACGCTGTTGGAGACGCGCTCGCGAAGGCCTGCGCGCGTCGCCTCCATCGGATCGAAGGCGCGGACCGCATGCCCTGCCTGCGCAAAAGTCAGCGCGATGCCATGGCCCATCATGCCGGCGCCGACAACTGCAATGGTTTTTGTGTCGCTCATCAATTAGCCCGCCGTGTAGCCGCCATCGGCGTAGAGGATGTGGCCGGTATAGAAATCCGATGCCTTGGACGCGAGGAAGAGGAGGGGGCCAGCCAGATCCTCCGGCTCGCCAAGCCGTCCTTTCGGGACGCGCGTGAGGAAGCCGTCGCGAACTGTCTTTGCGTCGTCGGTGTCGGCGAACATCCATGCCGTCAGCGGCGAGCGGAAGACGGTCGGCGCGATGGCGTTGACCGTGATGCCGGTGGCGCCAAGCTCGCAGCCAAGCGCCTTGGTGATCCCGTCGACCGCCGCCTTGGAGGCGCAATAGGCGGTGTAGCCCGCCGGATGGCCGAGCAGCCCGCGCGCCGAGGACATCAGCACGATCTTGCCGCCGCCGCCCTGCGCCTTCATCTGCCGCGTGGCAGCGCGCGCCAAGAGCCACGATTGCGTGACGTTGGCGTCCATCACATCGGTGAAGGTGTCGGGCGCCATCTCGTCGATCTTGGCTACCTTGTTCATGCCCGACGCGACGACCAGAATGTCGAGCCGGCCGAACGCTGCGACCGTCGCTTCGACCATCGCTGCGCAGGATTCTTCTGAATCGGGACGGCTGTTGAGGGTCTGAACCTCCGCGCCAAGCCCCGCGCACGCATCAGCGATCTCGTGGAGCGCCTCCGCATTCCCCGCGGCGAGCATGAGTTTGCATCCTGCGCCGGCGAGCGTCTGGGCAGCCACGGCGCCGAATGCGCCGGACGCGCCGGTGATCAGCGCGACCTTGCCGGCGACGTTGAAGAGCGACAGCGGATCGGCGAAGGCGGTGCTCATTTCGGACCCGCCGGAGGGTAGGGGATGACGACCAGCATGGTGCACACGCGGTTCGACCTGTTGACGATCTCGCGCACTTCGTCCGGTGCGATCGTGCAGGAATCGTAGGCGCCGAGAACCGTCTCCTCGCCGTCGATGATGATTGTCATCTCGCCGTCGAGCACGACATAGATCTTCTCAAACGGCGTGGAATCCGGACCCGCGCCGCCGCCCGGCAGGAACTGCGACAAGCCCACCCATTGGTTCGTCGGTCCGCCATCCTCAAAGCCCTGCAGCCGCAGCCCGACCACGCCGTGATGATTGGGCGCGTCATAGGGCTGGGCGTCGGCGAAGCGCTTGACGAGCATCAGAACGCCTCCCCGGCCTCGATCCGGTAGTTCTGGCCGCGATCGACCATGGCCACGAGGCGGATGATGCAGCCGTCGCCGCGATCCCAGTTCCACGGGAAGAACGCGAACGTGCACCGCTTGCCGGTGACTGCGTCGATCTCGCCGCCGACATTTTCAATCCCCAGGATGCCGGCTTTGAAGAGGATGTTGTGGACCGGCTCCCAATCGGGGAAGTCGTCCTTCCAGTCGCGGCCGCCGGACCATTCGCGATATTCATCCGCCAGATGCGGCAGGAGCGGGCCGTTCCGCTGCGGGCCGATGGCCGTAGCGAGCGGGTGGTCGTTGGCCTGCGTGTCGTGGCCCACAACCTTGACGCCTTTCTCCACCATCCACTCGCCGGCCGACGGCACCAGCCCGGGGCAATAGGGGAAGTAGTCGCCGTCCTCGTAGAATTTGTGCCAGCCGGTGTTGATGATCAGGACGTCGTTCTTGCGGATGGCATGCCCGCACGCCTTCTCAAGGTCATCGGCGGTGATCTGCTCCCATTTCTGCTTGGGGATCGAGATTACAATGCCGGAGCCGAAGAAGTGCGGCAGCGGCACCTCGTCGATGAACGGCGTGCCCTGTACGACATGCGCCGGCGCATCGATATGCGTGGTCACATGCATGGTCGTGGTCAGGAGCTGCGACAGCACGCCCGACTTCGCCATGTAGTGCATGCGCTCGATCTGGACGTCGCGGAAATACGGCCAGTTCGGACATTGGAATCCGTAGCGGTGGGACAGGTTGTAGAACTCCAGCCCCATGTCGTTGTCGCGATTGTCTTGAAACGCGATCCCGCGGACCATGACGGTCATGAGCGACCTCCCTGACGGCGCCTGTCGGGCGCCTATCTCGTCCTCACGGTGTTCTTGCTTGCGATTTTGTGACTGCACCGTGTACTGTATCATGATACGGCTGTATCGTATCGCAGTCAAGCGGCGACCGGGCGGCTCGGCCTGAAACGCGGCCGTCACCGCGAGAGCGTGAAGGATAGACGTCGGATGGCGAATACGGACGGGCTGCTGGAGGCGCGCGGCGGCATCCAGGTGATATCCCGCGCTGCTGCGGTGCTGAGGGCGCTGAAGGGTGCGCCGGCCGGGATGAGCCTCGGTCAGATTGCCGAGCGGGTCGGCCTGCCGCGCTCCACGGTGCAGCGCATTGTCGGCGCGCTTCAGGCGGAGCGCCTGGTTATCGGCTCGGCTGCCGGCGGCGGCATTCGGCTCGGGCCGGAGCTTCAGGCGCTCGCCGAATCGGCGCGCTACACATTGGTGGAGATGATTCGTCCGCTGCTCCTGGAGATTTCCAGGACCACACAGGAGACGATCGATATGTCGGTCCTGCGCGGTCACAACATGATCTTTGTCGATCAGATACCCGGAACGCAGCGGCTCAGAGCCGTATCCTCCGTCGGCGATGTCTTTCCCCTGACGACACCCGCCAACGGCAAGGCCTGTCTGGCGCTCCTCGACAACGACACCGTCACGCGCCTGGCGCGCGCTGAATGGGCGCGAACGGGTGTTGCGGGCGACATCGACGCTTTCCTACGGTTGATCGACGAGGTTCGCGAATCGGGAATCGCCTACGATCTCGATGAGCACACCGAGGGGATTTCGGCCGTCGGCATCGGCTTTTCCGACCGGAACGGCGACCTCTATGCCGTCTCCATTCCCACTCCCACCAGCCGCTTCCGCAAGACCGGCGACAAGATGGCAAAGGAAATCGCGGCTCTGCGCGGTCGAATTGAGGCAGTACTTGCCGCCTGAGGTAGGCGCCTTTACGCACTTCCGGCCTGTACCCCGAATTCTCCCCCGATTTCTCCAGGCATGTCGTGCCCTTGACACTCGTTCCTTAGACTATGCAGGCTCATGGCCGAGCTGGCGCCGGGGGAACCGGCCGGATCGCAGGAAAGCGACCCGAGCCGCCGCACCCTGACGCCAGGGGACGATGCCAAGTATGGCACTCATCCGCGGTCGCACGAAGCCGCGAAACAGACGGAGGAAATGACATGCTACTGCACCGGGCTTTCAGAGGGGCACTGGTCGGCAGCGTTGCACTTGGCGCCATGCTGAGTGTGGCAATTGCCCAGACCGAGCTTCGCATTACCTGGTACAATGACGGGAACGAGGGCGAAGTCCTTCGTGACCTCCTGGATCGCTTTGAAGCGGATAACCCCGACATCAAGGTGGTCATCGACACCGTCGCCTATAAGGCGATTCTTGAAAGCCTCCCGGTGCAGCTCGCCGCAGGCGAGGGGCCCGACATGGCCCGCGTCACTGACCTTGGGGGCCTGCAGCAGCATTATCTCGACCTGAGCCCGCATCTTTCTGATTCCGCCTATTGGGAGGCGAATTTCGGGCCGTTCTTGAACTGGCTGCGCAGCGACGAAGCGCCGGGCGCCATCCCCGGCTTCATGACACAGCTCACCGTCACCGGACCGTTCATCAACAAGACGCTGTTTGAGCAGGCGGAAGTCGCTGTTCCCGGCGAGGGCGCGACCTGGGACGATTGGGCGGCCGCGGCAAAGCAGGTCGCCGACAAGCTCGATCTGGCGATCCCGCTTGCCTTTGACCGCTCAGGCCACCGTGTATCCGGACCGGCGATCTCCATGGGCGCCGGTTTCTTCGACGCCGACGGCGGCCCGGCCCTGGTCGACGACGGGCTGAAGATGATGGCACAGAAGATCTACGACTGGCACGAAGCCGGCGTGATGGCCAAAGAGCATTGGGGCTCCGTCTCCGGCACCCAATATCTCGGTGCCAACGAGGACTTCGCCAACGCCCAGGTCGCCATGTATATGAGCGGCTCCTGGCAGATCGGCCAGTTTGAGGAGCAGATCGGCGACGCCTTTGACTGGTGGGCGGTGCCGGCGCCTTGTGGGCCGGCGGCCTGCACCGGCATGCCCGGTGGCGCTGCGTTGGTCGCGCTGAAGACCTCCGAGCATCCCGAAGAGACCGCCAAGGTCATGGAATATCTGTCCAGCGAGCCGGTGATGGCGGAATTCTACGGACGCACGCTTTTCGTGCCGGCCCATCTCGGCCTGGCGGAGAAGGGCGTCGACTTCCAGACCGACAACCCGCTCGCCAAGCACGCGCTTGAGGTCTTTGCCGGCGCCGTGCCGTCGATCTCTGAGACGGCGTTCAATCTGCAGGGCTATCCGAACAACCGCGTCATGTTCAACGCGCTGATCAGCCGCCTCGGTCAGGCGATCGTCGGCGAGATGACGTTGGACGAAGCCTATGAGCGGATGACCGACGACGTCGCCAAGCAGATCGCTGAGAAGGAGCGCGGCGGCTAATCACCGTCGCGACAGCCGGCCGGGCAGGGACGGATCTGCCCGGCTGGCCGATTTGATGCCATGACTGCCGCAACCACCGAGGCGACCCTCCGCGACAGGATCGGAAGCGGCGCGCTTGCGCTGGTGGCCGTGCCGCTGCGCGCATTGTTCTCCGCCATCGATTACCCGATGCGGCTGGTGCAGCGGGTGGTCGGCGTCGTCGGCATGCCGTACCTTTTCCTGATCCCGAACTTGGCGTTCTTCGGCACGTTCGTGGTCATCCCGCTCTTCATCAATTTCGGCTTTTCTGTCACTGGCGGCACCCAACTCTACCTTGAAGACCGACCCTATGTGGGCGCGGAGCAGTACGGCTATTTGCTGGACTGCGAGAACGTCACCGACGTCTCCACCTGCCGCGAAGACCGCTTCTGGCGCAGCATCTACAACACCATCACCTTCGTCTTCTTCCAGGTCGGCTTCTTGGTGATCTTCTCGTTGGTCACCGCCCTTGTGCTGAATCGCAAGATCAGGGCGCGCGGCTTCTTCCGCTCCGTCTTCTTCTTCCCCGTGCTGCTGTCACCTGTCGTGGTGGCGCTGATCTGGAAGTGGATCCTGCTCCGCGACGGCCTGCTCAACGCGTTCATCACCTGGCTCGGCGGCGAAAAGATCCTGTTCTTCATCTCGCCGACCTGGGCGATGTTCTGGGCGATCTTCGTGTCGATCTGGGCGCATATGGGCTTCTACACGCTCATCCTGCTCGCCGGATTGCAGGCCATTCCGCCGGACCTCTATGAGGCGGCGGAGATGGACGGCACCAAGCCCTCACGGGTCTTCTGGCGCATCACGCTACCGCTTCTGTGGCCCAACATGCTGGTCGTGATCGTGCTCGCTTTGATCAAGGGTGTGCAGATCTTCGACGAGGTCTTCGTGCTCACCGGTGGCGGGCCCGGCACGTCGACGCTCTTCATCGTGCAGTACATTTACGAGACGGGCTTCGCCAGCCAGATACAGAATTTCGGCCTTGCCGCCGCGGCCTCTGTGCTGCTCGGCGCGGTGCTTCTCGTCCTGACGTTGGCGCAGCTTTACGCAGCGCAGCGCCGCGAGGCCAAGGCGGCATGAACGCGGTCCGCACCTTCATTACGGCGCGCCGCGACGCACGCGCATGGCATTGGACGGACGTCTTCACCTATGCCTATCTCGCGCTCGGCATCTTCTTGATGTTCGGTCCCGTGGTCTGGCTGGCGCTGTCCTCGTTCAAGACGCAGGCCGGGCTGGTGGAGTTCCCGCCGACATTCTTGCCGCTGGCACAGGTCGAGGTGCCGGTTGAGGGTTACGACGAGCCGCTGCCCTTGTTCCGCGTGACCATGGAGGACGGCAGCGTGCGCGAGCTGGCGCAGATACGCCGTATCGGCATCGTCGCGCAGATGATCGACCCCGCTGATCCGGAAAACGTCATGCGGCTGCCGATCGCCGATCGTGAGCCCATTCGCGAGTTCAGCCTCGCCTGGAAGAACTACATCGACCCGCTGCAAAAATTCAATTTCGTCCGCTACCTCTACAATTCGGTCTTCGTTACGGCGGCGGCGACGCTGATCACGCTTCTGATCAACTCCATGGCCGCCTACGGGCTGGCGATCTACGAGTTCAAGGGCCGAAACTTCGTGCTCGCCTTCGTCATCGGCACACTGATGATCCCGATCACCGTGATCCTCGTGCCGGTCTATCTGGTTGTGACGGAGCTCGGCATGGTCAACAGCCTGTGGGGCGTTATCATCCCCGGTGCGGCCACGCCGACCGGCGTGTTTCTGCTTCGCCAATATATGCTGACCATCCCACGCGATCTGATCGAGGCGGCGCGCATGGACAAGGCCAGCGAATGGTCGATCTATTGGCGCATTGTGATGCCGTTGTCGCTGCCGGCGCTTGCCGTGCTCGCCATCTTTTCCATCATGTGGCGATGGAACGATTTCCTCTGGCCGCTGATCGTACTGACGCGCAGCGAGAACTACACCTTGCAGATCGGCCTGAACTCATTCCAGGGCGAACTGAACGTGCAATGGCATTACGTGTTGGCCATGACCGTCGTAACATTGCTGCCGGTCACCGTCGTCTTCGCTTTCCTGCAGCGCTTCATCACGACCGGCATTGCCTCAACCGGAATGAAGTGAGGCCCGGTGCGCGCCTCCAACAAGCCGCTGATCTTCCTCGATCCGTTTCCGCGTACCGAGGAGATGGTTTTTTCCGACGATGCGCGCGCGGCGCTTGAGGATGTTGGGGAGGTCGTGACGCATTTCGGCTCGCGCGCGCCCGCCGACCTGGTGGAGCAATTGCTGCCGGAGATAGAGATCATCATCGGCCAGACCGACATGCCTGAGGAGCGTTTGGAGCGCGCGCCGCTCCTGAAGGCGATCCTGAACGTCAAGGCGAATTGGGAGCCGAACATCGATTATGCCGGTGCCCAGGCCCGCGGTATCTATGTGCTATCCGCCGCACCGGCCATGGCGCCTGCCGTGGCTGAAGCAGCGCTGGGCTTCGCCATCGCCCTTGGCCGGCGCATGCATTTGGCCGACCGCGACTTTCGCGCCGGCGGCGAGCGCTACGGCATTGCCGGAAACCGTGGGGATTACAGCCTCTATGATGCGCCCGTCGGACTGGTCGGTTTCGGCAATCTGGGGCGCGCGCTGGTGCCGCTGCTGAAGCCCTTCGGTTGCCGGATCGCTGCGTATGATCCGTGGCTGTCGCCCGGTTATCTTCACAGCTATGGCGTTGAGGCGTCGTCGTTGGACGCGCTTTTGTCGACAAGCCGTTTTTTATTCATCCTGGCTGGAACGACGGCGGAGAACGAAGGCTTCCTGAACCGCGGCAAGCTTGAGCTGATCAGTCCCGACGCCTCGGTGATCCTCATCAGCCGGGCGGAGGTCGTCGATTTCGACGCCCTTGTGGAGCTTGCGGAGGCTGGCCGCTTCCGCGCCGCTATCGACGTGTTCCCGGAGGAGCCTGTGCCGGAGGCGGCGCCGGTGCGCGCAGCTGAACGGGTTCTCCTGTCCGCCCACCGCGCCGGCGGCATTGCCGATTCCTACAAACGCATCCGCGATGCCATGGTGGAGGATGTCCGGCAGATCCTTGCCGGCCACCCGCCGCTCGCCATGCAACGCGCCGAGCCGCGTCAGGCGGCGATGAGCAGAAGCCGTTGAAGAGGGCGGCGCCCGATCCGCAAGAGGGAAGAGAATGGCCCACCTGCAACTGACCCACGTGAAGAAATCCTACGGCTTAGTCGAGGTCATTCACGATGCCGGCCTGGAAATCAGCGACGGCGAGTTCGTCGTGCTTGTCGGACCGTCGGGCTGCGGCAAGTCCACGCTTCTCAGGATGATCGCCGGGCTTGAGGAGGTCACTTCCGGCGACATCCATATTGACGGCGCGCGCGTCAACAACATCCCGGCCTCCGATCGCGGGCTGGCCATGGTGTTCCAATCCTACGCGCTCTATCCGCACATGTCGGTCTACAAGAACATGGCCTTCGGCCTGGAGAACTCGCACATGCCGCGCCCGGAAATCGATCAGCGCGTGCGCCGCGCGGCGGAGATGCTGCGCATCACCGAATATCTGGAGCGCAAGCCCAAGGCGCTCTCCGGCGGGCAGCGCCAGCGTGTCGCCATCGGCCGGGCGATCGTGCGCGAGCCGAAGATCTTTCTGTTCGACGAGCCGCTCTCCAACCTCGACGCGGAGCTGCGGGTTGCCATGCGCAAGGAGCTCGCCGCGCTGCATCACGAGATCGGCGGCACCATGATCTACGTCACGCATGACCAGATCGAGGCGATGACGCTCGCCAATCGCATCGTGGTGCTCAATGGCGGCCATATCGAGCAGGTCGGCGCACCGCTCGACCTCTACAATAAGCCCGCCAACCTCTTCGTCGCCGGCTTTATCGGCTCGCCGAAGATGAACTTCTTTGAAGGCACAATCTCCGCGACGAATGGCGCTGAAACAACGATGACGTTGGGTGAGGGGACGCTGACGCTTCCCTTCGCGCTGGAGCGGAACACCGGCGACAAGATCACGGTCGGCGTCCGGCCGGAGCATATCGACCTGGCAGAGAAGGGCGCCGGCGACCTCAACGTCATCGTCGATCTTTCAGAGCAATTGGGCGGCGAGACGTATTTCTACGCAACACCGGAAGCCGCCGCCGACCAGTCGCAGATCACCGTCCACCAACTCGGCCAAAGATTGCTCGGCCGGGGCGAAGTGCTCGGGCTGAAGCTCAGGCCGCACCAGGTGCATGTGTTCAGCGCCGATGGCGGCATCCTCCGGCATGGCCCGGGAGAGGGCTGATCGCGGCTGCTGGCGTCTGGCGACGGGCGGTCTCCGGCGGGGCGCGCGGCGGCCCCGCGCAGGTTGACCACGGCCTGGAAAGGCGCTCGCTGCAGATCGCGCGGAGGCCACGACCGGCGGCGCGGTGGAGCATCACGCCGCCTCTAAGCAACGTGATCTGATCTACCTCCGTCAGCACCATGACGCGGCTGATTTCGGGTAGAGCAACCAGATGGTATGCTATTCAGCGCAGCAGCGCTCTAACGCGCTCAGCTCTTGGCAATCTCACTGATATCCTTAGCCATTCATAACAACGCCGCCTGCGTGGGCGGTGAATTATACTCTAACCGTGTCCAAGCAGTACGGAGCGGATGACTGGCCGACCAAAAGAATGTGCTGACCGTGTACACAATCTTGAGCGAGTAATTGCCCCCATTGATTGTAGGATGTAAGTTATAATCTTTCTTGGGGGATGGCGTATGACTAACAGGCCGGTGCGGAAGCTGATATTCACGGAACACTTCTGGAGAACTTTCGTCGCCGCATCCATTGCCTACGTTGTAACTTACCTTCCCTTTATCTTGAACTTCTTTGAGTATATGATCCGCAACGACGCAACTGCCTGGAGCTCGTTTGGTTTTGCTCTAGACCACGCATTCGTGAGCGGACTCGCAGTATCTGCAATCGCGTGCGTGACCTACACAGAATCCGAAAGGGAGGTTCGCTTTGCGAACAATTGCGGCACACTTATGTATTGCAGCCTGTTTAGCGCGATCGTGTCGCTTATCGCATTTGTTATTTCGCGGAACCCGATCAACGGTCTTCAGACCAAAGTGATGATCGGCGGGATCTATGGATGGGTTTCACTTACAGTAGTATTGGCAACGATTTTCTTTGCGTTTGTGACCATATTGCAGATAAGGAGGGCACGAGATAGATATCAATAGGAAGGGAGGGGAGAATGAACTGGCTACTGGGTTTTTTTTTGGTCGTCGCGGTTCTATACTTAGCATTCGCTGCCGGTGTTCTCGTCCATTGGGCGAGGGAGATATACATCACGTCGATCGCGCGGAAACTTGCTCGGGGTGTTCTCGTCGACCTGGCCTTCATCGAAGAACTAAGGGAATCTGATGAAGAGGCGTTGACTGCTCATATGAAGCGCCTCCTTCGATCACCAGATCAGCAAAAAGCACTTAGGGACTTTGCGGTCGTGCTCTCCGCAACGCATCTTCTACGGTATGAGTTCCAGGTCGCCCGCACCGTGTTTGAGCTTGAACGGTTGCAGCTTGAACCAGATGCGCTCAGATACTTGGAAGCATCGAAACGCCGCATCGTGTCACCTGAATTAGTTGGTCAGTATCCTACGATGGGACGAATGAGCCGTCGTAAGCTCGGATATCTTGCAGAGCGACTGACTCAGAATCTCGTTCAAATACTAAGGCGATGTTCTCCCGAGCGGGTCTAGTTGGTTTGGTTGCAGTCGCGCCTGTCTACCCGCAGTTCGCCGAGCGGGGAGCTTTTTCTCGAGTGGCAGCCCCATCATAAAGGTTCTAAGCCTTAGGATGGAGGTCGTCCGAGCGCTGGCCTCTTGTCAGATCGGCTCTACGGCGCCGAGCTTCAGCAACCTAGTCAGGAGTGGCTGACGTACCAGGTGGAGGCCTATGGCGCTGTGGGCGTGGATCAAAATCTCATCTACTCTCAAGACTTCAGAAGTTTCAGTGAACCCGCGTTCGCTAAGTATGTAGTTTTATTGCGGAGGTCGCCTCCGAGTGAGCCAGGCCGACTGCCACCCTTTGAGCATATTCTGGCAGCGTTCTGCACGATATTGCAAGTTCGGCTCTTGACCGATCGCCTCAAACCCCGCATTTCCGGCGGTGGAGAGGTGGCCGAGTGGTCGAAGGCGCTCCCCTGCTAAGGGAGTAGACGCCTACAAAGCGTCTCGTGGGTTCGAATCCCATCCTCTCCGCCAGCCCCGCCCCGCACGTTACTTATGGCCCCGCACGACACGGCCTGCTCTCCTAAGCTCAGGCGGTGGTTGCTATCCGACATGTCCGTCTGATCGCCAGGAGCCGCCCGATGCCGATGCCTTTGACCTACAAACGGGCGTCTGAAGAGTTCCGCGCCTTCCTCGACGATGTGAAGGACCGAATGGCGCTTGAATCCGACAACATGGCCTATACGGCGGTCGACGCCGTGTTTCAGGTCTTTCGGCGGCGGCTGAGCACGCAAGAGGCGTTGGATTTCGCAAACGCGCTTCCCTGCGTTCTGACCGCCATCTTCGTGAAGGACTGGGACGTCGACGCTGAGCCGCTGCCCTTTGCCGACCGCAAGACCATGACGGACGAGGCAAAGCGCGTCCGGGCCAACCACAATCTGACGCCCGACAACGCCATTGAAGCGACCGCCTGGGCCGTGCGCAGGCACGCCGACCCGACAGGCTTGGACCGGGTTCTTTCCCGATTGCCGCAGGAGGCGCAGGACTTCTGGCGCGCTGACTGAAGCCGCTCAGAACACCTTGTGCGCGCCGCGCTCCGCCGACGCATGTCCGGCCACAAGCTGTGCATAGAAGTCGAACAGCGTGTCGCTGCCGGTCGAGGGCGTCTTGTCGGCGCTGTAACGACCGGTCTCCTGATCGAGGACAAGCATGGATTCCGTCGCGTAATAGCAGCCGATGCGCGCCAGCTCCGCCTTCTCCTTCATCGGCGGAACAAGCACGCCAAGCGCCGCAAGCCCCCACCCGATCGCGTCCAGCAACGCGACGGGGATTTCGGCAAAACGCGGCGTCCGGCCGGTCAGCGCGAAGAGCTTCTCGCCCTGCTCACGCGGTGTGATCGCCGGCCCAGGGCCGCCGATCGGCAGGATGCGGTTCCCCATCGCCGGATCGTCGAGGCAATCGGCGAGGTAGCACGCCAGGTCGCGGTCGCTGATCGGCTTGCAGGCGGTCTGCCTCCCGTCGCCGAAGACGACGAAACGCTTGCCGTTCCTCACGCGCTCCACCTGGCCGGACAGCGACTTGAAGAAGGCGGTGGGCCGGACGATCGAATAGGCAAGCCCCGAGGCGATGAGCTTTTGCTCAAAGGCCAGCTTAGCATGCTGGAAGGCGAGGTGGGGTCTTTGCACGCACATGGCCGACAAGAGGACAAAATGCGTGACGCCCGCCGTCTTTGCGGTTTCGAGCGCGTTGATGTGCGCCTCGTAGTCCACCGCCCAGGCGTCCTTCGGCGCGCCGGTCCGCGACGCCATGCAGGAGACCACGACGTCGAAGTGTTCGTTGCGAAAACCATCGCGCATCAACGAGTCAGGATCGGTCGCTTTGCCGAAGCGCACCGCCGCACTGTCTAACGAGCGCACGGCGGCGGATGCGTCGATCGACCCGGGCCGGACGAAGCACACGACATCATGGCCCCGGGCGACGAGCGCGCGCGTCGTCGCCCGGCCGATCGTGCCCGTCGCGCCCAGAACGAGGACGCGGCGCGGGCGCGGCGACCGCGTTTCCGCGTTGGCTGGATCGGCCGCCGGTTCGCCTGGGGTGTTTGTCAATGCAGGGCTTCCGGTTCTATCAAACCGCTGTTTTAGATGACTGCGTCTTGCGGCGCGACGGGGCGATCCGCAACCTGGTCGGAATACCGAGCAGCAGCGATGGCACCGCGCGCCGGCTTGGCGCGGCTCCACCGCATGCTACTGTCTGCGGGCAGAGCAACGGAGGCGTTTTCCATGGCGGAGCTGGCGATCTTCCTGACGGTGAGAACAAAGCCCGGGCAGCGCGACGCGCTGAAGGCGCTGTGGGAGCAGCACTTGCAGGGGCGCGCGGCGGCCAACGACGCGCAATCGCGCTATGTCTACGCGTACGACCTGAACGACGACACCATCATCCGCATCACCGAGGTCTACGAAACGAAAACCGCGTTCGAAGCCAACGCGCAGGCCGATTGGTTCGCTGCTTATATGGCGGAGGCCGCGCCGCTGCTGGATGGCGAGCCGGAGTTTCATATGGGCGTGCCGCAATGGATCAAGTGAGAGAGCTGGACAGCTGAGATGGACGAGAACGACCTCTTGAACATTATTCGCAACGAGCTGTTCACGGCGGTGCTGGGAGATGTGCTCGATGCGATGGGCCATACGTGCCAGTTTCTGCCGCCCGGGATTGCGCCGCTTGATCGGAAGACGCGCCTGGTCGGCCGCGCCATGACCGTCCTTGAGGCGGATGTCTTCGCCGGCAAGGCCGACACTGCGGGCCCTCTCTCAAACGAGCCGTTCGGGCTGATGCTAAAAGCGCTCGACGATCTGAAGCCCGGTGAGATCTACATGGCCGCCGGCGCCTCGCCGCGTTACGCGCTGTGGGGCGGCTTGATGTCGACACGCGCCATGCATCTCGGTGCCGTCGGCGCGGTGCTGGACGGCTTTGCGCGCGATGCCCGCGATATCGAGGCGCTCGGTTTTCCCGTGTTCTGCCGCGGCCTCTACGCGCAGGACCAGAGCCTCCGCGGCAAGGTGATCGACTATCGCTGCGACATTGAGATCGGCGGCGTGCGCATCAAGGATGGCGATCTGATCTTCGGCGACCGCGAGGGGGTCTTGGTGATCCCCAGGGACGCGGAAGCGGAGGCCGTGACGCGCGCGCTGGAGAAGGTGCGCACGGAAAACAAGGTCGGCCGCGCCATCAAAGACGGCATGAGCGCGCAGGAGGCATTTGATACGTTCGGCGTGATGTAAAGACGGGTCTCGTCACCCGCAGCGCTTTACGAAGGCGAACATCCGGTCGAGCGTCGCCGCGTCACGCAGCAACGGCGCGTGTCCTTGCCCTTCCACCACAAGCGATTCCATCTGCGGATGCCGCTCGTGCATCTGCTTCAGGGTCTGCTCGCTCAAAAGATCGGAGTTCGCGCCACGGATCGCCAGGACGGGCACCGCACCCAGGCTTGCGAATTGCGGCCAGAGCGGCGGGATACGTTCCGTCACGTCGACGGCGGCGATCGGTTTGACAAGCGCCGGATCGAACTGCGGCACAAGCCCGCCGCCTTCCTCGGCGAAATACGCCTCCGCCTGCGCCAGCCAATCGTCTTCGGAAAGCGCCGGGAAGCGGTTCTCCGCCGTGTCGCGGATCAAAGCGACGGCTTCGTCCCAATTCGCCACCGGGCGGCGCCCGGACAGGTAGTTCTTGATCCGCGCCAGGCCCGTCCCTTCGATCACAGGGCCGATATCGTTGAGAACCGCGCCGGCGATCAGACCCGGGCGGAGCGCGCCGAGCAGCATGGAGATGATGCCGCCGCGCGACGTGCCCACCAGGATAGCGCGCTCGATCCCATGGACCGCCGCAGCGATGATTGCGTCGTGCGCTTCGACGACAGGCTTATAATTGCGCCAGTTCGGATCGTTGTCGGAAAGCCCACGCCCGCGATAATCCAGCGCGATCACCGTTCGCGGCTCGCTGAGGTTCTGAGAGAAGTAGCGGCCGAGCGCGATGAAGTCGCGCGAATTGCGTGACAGGCCCGGCAGGCACAGAAGCGGAAGCCGGCTCGATTGTGCGGCGCGGAAGGTGCGCACAGCGAGCTTCAGCCCATCCTGCGAGCGGAAATGGTTGACCTGGCCGAAATACTCGCCGGTGAAGCTCCCCGGCTCGGCGAGGTCGTCGGTTTCCTGGTCAGACTCAGTTTGAAGCTGCGCCACGAACGAGGTCCTCTTCCAATGACAAAGCGTGGCCGGTGCGTGAGCGGTAAAGCTGCAAATTCTCCATGACCTTCTGAACGTAGTCGCGGGTCTCGTCGAACGGGATGCGCTCAATCCAATCGACCGGATCGGCGGTGCCGTCGCGCGGATCGCCGTAATTGCGGATCCAGCTCAGCGCACGTCCCGGTCCGGCATTGTAGCCGACAAAGGTCAGCACATAGGAGCGCTTCAAATTGCCGAGCAATTCACCCAGATGGTGCGCGCCCAAGGTGGCGTTATAGAGCGGATCGGTGGTCAGCCGCTCCGCGGAGAAGGGGAGCCGGATACTGCGCGCCGTTGCCCGCGCCGTCGCCGGCATCAGCTGCATCAGCCCGCGCGCCCCGGCATGGCTGACGGCCCGGAAGTCGAATGCGCTTTCCTGACGGACGACGGAATAGACCAGCGCGCGATCGACGCTGTCCGGCGTCTCCAGCTCCACCGGGACGCCGATAAACGGAGCCGGCAGCGAGGCCACTCTGACGCCGCGCTCCTCAGCCAATGCAGCGGCGCGGATGCCGGATCGCGTCTCGCCGATGCGCCGCGACAGGCTCATCGTCAACGTCACTTCGCCCGGCGTATCGACAGATTCGCCAAGCGCAACGAGAAACGGCCGGGCCTCCTTCGTATGGCCGGCCGACGCGAGCAGGCGCACGACCTGCACCAGCTCGCGTTCGGCAAAGCGAATGCGGTCAAGCGCCGACGGCCTCGGCATGCGCTCCAACCCGGTGGTGGCTAGGTCGAGCTTCTCGCGCGCGAGCTGGCCGTAGAACGTCCCGCCGAAGCGCGCCGCCTCGACATAGTCGAGCCGTGCCGCTGCGGGGCGTCCCCACGCTTCGTTTGTGCGGCCGAGCCAATAGGATGCGCGCGACTGCGTTCGCGGCAATGTAGCCAAGACGTGCAGCTCACGGAAATGATGCTCGGCGCGATCGGGATCATCGAGGAAGCGAAGCGCATACCAGCCGGCATGGAAGGCCGCCTCCACGCGCTCGCCTTCGCCTTCAGGGCTGGCCTCCGCCACGATGCGGTAGGCGAGGTCCGGTGTGCCGCGGTCAAGAAGCTGGCGCGAGAGGTCGCGCCGCTCGTCCCACCAGACATCGCCGTTGCCTTCCAGCTCCGCATCCGGCCGCATCTGAAGCAAAAGCCGCGCGGCCTCGATCGGTTGGCCGGAGCGCCTGAGCACCCGGGCGCGCCCGAAGATGTAGAGCGGATCGGCAAAGAATTGCGGCGCGACCTTGCGCAGAAGCCCGGGCGCCTCGGGCTTGCGATTGAGGGCTGCGATGGTGGCGCGGGCAAGAGCCGCATAGCCCGGACCGAGCAGCTCCGCCTGCGCCACGGCCCGCCCGGTGCGCTTGCTTAGAACCAGGCGGCGGAAGCGGAAGAGGTGGTCATCGTCGCTCACCATGGAGCCGAAACGCGACAGCAGCGCCCCCGCCTGGTTCGACGACAGCCGCCGGGTCCGCCACAAATCACGGACAATGCGCTGCGCTTCCGCGTGCCGGCCGGCTTTGCGTAGAGCACCGGCCAATGAAAGGCGGCCGCCAACCGTGCGCGGCTCCGCCTGGCTGTAGAACGTCAAGACCGGATCGCCCTGCGCGCCGAGCGCGTGAAAGGCCTGCTCGGCGCGAAGTTGCAGCGCCCCAGGCTCCGGCCAGCCGGCATGTCCGGCGAGGACCTCAATGACTTTCGCCGCGGACAGACCCGAATCCGGCTGCCGCGCGACGAGCCATTCCACAAGCTTGAGCGCAAGCGGATTTGGGTGCTCGCCGGCGAGCCGTGTGGCTTCCGCATAGCGCCCATCGGTGACGGCATCGAGCGCGGCCTTCAGCGCGAAATCGGGCGCAAAGCCATGGAAGTCGAGCGCCAGAAGCCGCACGACCTCCGCTTCTGTAAGGTCTGGTCGCGGGCGGGGAAGCGGCGCCGATGCGACGTCACTTTCGCCGGCAGCGCTGCCTTCAGGCGTCGGCTCCGTCGCCGGCTGAAGAGCGTTGTCCGGCGCCGGTTCCTCCGGCGCGGGCTGAGGAGGCGCATCGTCGGCGGCCGGCGCAGCCTGCGATGTTACGTCGGGGCGGGGCTTGGGCAGCCGCGTCTCCGTTGCGGCGAGCTGAACGGCGGCTGGGCCGAAGCCGGCGGCCACCGCGCCCGCGCCGGTGCGGGCCATGCCCGGATCGGTGCCGAGCGCCGCCGCGAAAGCCAGCGCCGCAACAGCGCGAACAAACGCACGGGGCAGGGCAGCGGCTTCGATGGTGCACGCAGACCAAATCATCACGCCCTGTCTAACATGGCCCACCGTCCGGCCTCTACCGGAGCCGCCGACCCGCCGCTTGCTCTGCTTCGGCCGCCCCGATATCGTGCCGCCGAACAGCGATTTGAGGCGACAATGTTTCAGGGCTCCATCCCGGCGCTGGTGACACCCATGCGCAATGGCTCCATCGACGAGGATGCGTTCCGCGCCTTCATCGATTGGCAGATTCGCGAGGGCTCCAGCGGCGTCGTGCCGGTTGGGACGACAGGTGAATCGCCGACCTTGTCGCATGACGAGCATCGGCGGGTTGTCGAGCTCTGCATTGAGGTCGTCGACCGGCGCGTGCCGGTTATCGCCGGGGCCGGCTCCAACAGCACGAGCGAGGCGTGCGAGCTTGCCAAGCACGCGGAGGAGGCGGGCGCCGACGGCGTGCTCGTCGTCACGCCGTATTACAACAAGCCGAGCCAGGCCGGGCTTTACGAGCATTACCGCCAGGTCGCGGGGTCGATCACGATTCCCCTCATCATCTACAACATCCCCCCACGCTCTGTGATCGACATGAGCGTCGAAACGATGGCGCGGCTCTTCAAGGACTGCAAAAATATTGTCGGCGTGAAGGACGCGACCGCCAATCTGGCGCGCATCAGCCTGCAGCGGCACGCCATGGGTGAGGATTTCGTCCAGCTCTCCGGCGAGGACCCCACCGCGCTCGGCTTCATGGCGCATGGTGGGCACGGCTGCATTTCCGTCACCGCCAATGTCGCGCCAAAACTCTGCGCGGAATTCCAGGCCGCATGCCTCGCCGGCGATTTCGGCACGGCACTCACCTACCAGGATCGGCTCATGCCACTTCATCGCGCGCTCTTCCTTGAGCCGAGCCCGGCGCCCACGAAATTCGCCCTTTCGCTGCTTGGCCATATGGCGGAGGACGTGCGTGCGCCGATCGTGCCCGTCGGGCCGGAGACGCGCCAGGAGGTGGAGTCGGCCATGCGCCACGCCGGCCTTCTCAACTGAGGCGATGGCCCAGAAGAAAGACGCGCCGCGCCGCAAGATTGTCGCCGCCAACCGCAAGGCCCGCTTCAATTACGAGATCGGCGAGGCGCTGGAGGCTGGCCTCGCTCTGACCGGCACGGAGGTGAAGAGCCTGCGCGAGGCCCGCGCCAACATCGCGGAATCCTATGTCAGCCCGGACGGCGGCGAGATGTGGCTGGTCAACGCCAACATCCCCGAATACCGCCAGGCGCGGCACTTCAATCACCCGCCGCGGCGGCCGCGCAAGCTCCTCCTGCACAAGCGCCAGATCGCCCGCCTGATCGGCGCGGTGCAGCGCGACGGCATGACTGTCGTGCCGCTCAACCTCTACTTCAACGAACGCGGCCAGGCGAAGCTGGAGATTGCGCTGGCGCGCGGCAAGAAGCTCCACGACAAGCGCCAGACGGAGAAGGCGCGCGACTGGCAGCGCGAGAAGGGGCGGCTCTTGCGGGAGAAGGGGTAGGAGGGCGAAGCCGCGTAGCCCGGATGAAGCGAAGCGCAATCCGGGAACATTGTCGCGCCCGCAATCAAACCTCTCGTTTGTCATCCCGGTTCGGCCGTCAGGCCGAGACCGGGACCCATGAACACCCACGCATGCTTGGTGGTTATGGGTCCCGGACAAGCGCTGACGCGCTTTCCGGGATGACAAACGCAAGGGGGGCACCATGGAGCCCCCGCATTTCGCTTACGCTCCATGCGGGCTACGAATGATCGCCTGGCCGCGTAGCCCGGATGAAGCGAAGCGCAATCCGGGCGCAGCCTCGCGACTGCGATCCAACCTCTCGTCTGTCATCCCGGTTCGGCCGCCAGGCCGAGACCGGGACCCATGAACAGAGCCGGGTCGGATCATACCGGCGTTTCGTATGCCTGCTAAGGTGGGTATGGATCCCGGACAAGCGCTGACGCGCTTTCCGGGATGACAAACGCAACGAGGCGCCAGGGAGCCCCCGCATTTCGCTGGCGCCCCATGCGGGCTACATTGTGCCATCAAGCGCTGCCCGCACCCGCTGAAACACCGCCTCAAACATCTCCGCCGTCAGCCGGCGGGTGTTCGTGTTGTAGCGCGAGCAATGATAGCTGTCGTAGAGCTTGAACTTGCCGCAATCGTGAACCGCGCCATGTGCAAAGGCGAAGCGGCTCGGCTTCAGCTCCAGCGCCCTGAGCGTCGTGTCGTGCGCGATGCGGCCGAGCGCCACGATCGCCTTGGCGCGGCGATGCGCGGCAATGGCGCTTGTCAGGAACGGGCGGCACGTCGCGATCTCCGCCGGCGTCGGCTTGTTTTGAGGCGGCACGCAGCGCACGCCGTTGACGATGGCCGTATCGACGAGCTTCAGCGAGTCCGCCGGGTCGGCGCGGTAGGTGCCCTTGGCGAAGCCATATGTCTTCAGCGTCGCGTAGAGAAGGTCGCCCGCGAAATCGCCGGTGAACGGCCGCCCGGTGCGGTTGGCGCCGCGCAGGCCCGGCGCCAGCCCGATGATGAGAAGCCGCGCGCTTTTGACCCCGAACGTGGCGACGGGCGCATTGTGCCAATCCGGTTCGCGCGCCCGCCACGTCTCGCGATATTCGACAAGCCGCGGGCATAGCGGACAGTCTCGCGACGGCTCCGCCGCCTGCGCCGGGACCGCCATGGCGCTAGAGTTCCTCGTATTCGTCCTCGTACGCGTCGTCATCGTCGCGCATGGGCCGCTGCGGCCGCTGGGCCGGATCGCGGCCGACGGAATCCGCCAGGTCCGACAATTCAAGGAAATGGTCGGCCTGCCGGCGCAGATCATCGGCGATCATCGGCGGCTGGCTTCTGAGCGTGGAGGCGACCGTCACCTTCTTGCCCTTGCGCTGCAGCGCCTCAACAAGGTGGCGGAAATCGCCGTCGCCGGAGAACAGCACGAAATGGTCGATATGCTCGGCCATCTCCATGGCGTCCACCGCCAGCTCGATGTCCATGTTGCCTTTGACTTTGCGCCGGCCTTGTGAGTCGGTGAATTCCTTGAGCGGCTTGGTGACGATCTTGTAGCCGTTGTAGTCCAGCCAATCGATCAGCGGGCGGAGCGAGGAATATTCCTGATCCTCAGCCAGCGCCGTGTAGTAGATGGCACGCACCAGGTAGCCGCGCTGGCGGAAATCGGTCAGTAGGCGGCGATAGTCGATGTCGAAACCGAGCGCCCGAGACGCGGAATAAAGGTTGGCGCCGTCGATGAGCAGGGCGATCTTTTCGCGCGGGTCGAACATAGGAGAACTCCGGGGCAATAACTGGTCGCACGTAATGCCGCCCGGATAGGTAATTTTGCGGCCGCCTTCAAGGCTTACGGCAGCGCCGGTTGCGCTCGGCCGCACCATTCCCTTGAAAAATGCCCCACGACGCCTTATCAGAGCGGCAATTCCCGAAATCTGGAGGTTGCACGCATGGCGCGCATCACCGTTGAGGATTGCGTCGACAAGGTGCCGAACCGCTTCGAGCTTGTGCTTCTGTCCGCCCATCGCGCGCGGATGATCTCGAACGGATCGCCGCTGACGGTCGAGCGCGAGAACGACAAGAACCCCGTCGTGGCGCTTCGCGAGATCGCCGACGAGACCGTCTCGCCGGAAGATCTGAACGAGGAGCTTGTTCACTCACTGCAGAAATATGTGGAGGTGGACGAGCCGGAGCCCGTGCCCGCGCCCATTGAAGCCGACAGCAGCCCGGAAGACGAGGCCGAAATGACTTTCGACCGCATGTCGGAGGAGGAGCTTCTGCGCGGGCTGGAGAGCATCGATCCGCCAGAGCGCCGGGACGATTGAGCCCGAAACGATCGAGCTGTCTCCTGGGCGGCGGGAAGCCGGTTAACCCTTAGAAGCGGCCGACCGGCTATTCTGTGCCCATGCACCAAGAGCCTGTCAAAAGATCGACCTCACGGCGCGCGGCCGGACAAATCAGACGTTCGCTCGCGCCAACCGGGTCGGTCCTGGCTCTTCAATCATCAAAGAGCAAGAGCCCGGAACCGGCCTTGTCATGGCAGGCCGCCGTCCGGTCAGCTATCGAAACAGCGCGTGGCCAGCATTCTCAAACGGGATCTTGGGTGAAAAGCCCGCTTGGCGGCCTATGTTAAGGTGCTGAGTAGCGCCTTTTTGCGTCTGTGGGACCGCCGGCGATGATGCGCCAATACGAACTTGTCGAGAGGGTTGCCGCTTACAACCCGCAGGTTGACGAGGAATTGTTGAACCGCGCCTATGTCTACGCCATGCAGAAGCATGGTGCGCAGACGCGCGCCTCCGGCGATCCCTACTTCTCCCATCCCCTTGAGGTCGCGGCGATCCTCACTGACTTGAGGCTCGACGATTCCTCCATCGCCGTCGCGCTTCTTCACGACACGCTTGAGGACACGGCCGCCACCCGCGACGAGATCGACCAACTCTTCGGCGCGTCGATCGGGCGTCTGGTGGAGGGGGTCACCAAGCTGCAGCGCCTTGAGCTTGCCTCGCGCGAAGAACAGCAGGCGGAGAACCTGCGCAAGCTCCTGTTGGCGGTGGCGGAAGACATCCGCGTCCTTCTCGTCAAGCTCGCCGACCGCCTCCACAACATGCGCACGATCGAGCACGTGCCGGAGGAGAAGCGCGCGCGCATCGCGGAAGAGACGATGGACATCTACGCCCCGCTCGCCGGCCGTATGGGCATGCAGGGCATCCGCGACGAGCTTGAGGATCTGTCGTTTCGTGTTCTCAATCCCGAAGCCTACGGCGCCGTCTCCGACAAGCTGCACGCGCTCAGGGAGAAGAGCGGCCCGCTGGTGGAGATCGTCCAGCAGGACCTCACCGCCCGTCTGGCCAAGGAAGGCATCAACGCAATCATCCGCGGGCGGCTGAAATCGCCCTATTCGATCTTCTCCAAGACGCAGCGCAAGTCGATCGGCTTTGAGCAGCTCTCCGACGTTTTTGGCTTCCGCGTCCAGGTGGAGAACGAGGAGGATTGCTACCGCGCGCTCGGCGTCGTCCACCGCGCCTGGCCGATGGTGCCGGGCCGTTTCAAGGACTACATCTCAACGCCGAAGCAGAACGAATATCGCTCCATCCACACGACCATCATCGGGCCGCGCCAGCAGCGCGTGGAGCTGCAGATCCGTACCGACGAGATGGAGCGCGTGGCCGAATACGGCATTGCCGCGCACCCGCTCTACAAGGACGGCATCGCCGACGATCGCGATCGGCTGGCGGCGGAAAGCAGCGCCTATGCCTGGCTGCGTCAGACGGTTGAGCAGATCGCCCACGGCGACGCGCCGGAGGAATTCCTGGAGCACACCAAGCTGGAGCTCTTTCAAGATCAGGTCTTCTGCTTTTCTCCGAAGGGCCGGCTGATCGCGCTGCCGCGTGGCGCCACGCCCATCGATTTCGCCTATGCCGTCCACACCGATATCGGCGACACCTGCATCGGCGCCAGGGTCAACGGGCAACTCGCGCCGCTCGGTCAGCCGCTGCAGAACGGTGACGAGGTGGAGATCATCCGTTCCGACGCACAGCGCCCGCCGGCCGCCTGGGAGGCCATCGTCGTCACCGGCAAGGCGCGCGCCGCTATCCGTCGCGCCAGCCGCAGCCAGACCCGGCGACAATACGCAGCGCTCGGGCGACATACTTTGGAGCGTCGCTTCGAGCAGGCCGGCAAGAGCCTGAACGACGAGGCGCTTTCCGCCGTGCTCGGCAAGCTCAACATGAACGAGACCGACGATCTCTTGGTGGCAGTCGGACGCAGCGAGCTGTCGCCGCAGGCCGTGCTGAAGGAGGCCTATCCCGACTACCGCGAGGAGCGCGTCAGCGTCGCCGACGGCGCAGCGGAGGAGGGGTGGACAGCCTCGGGGCGCTCAAGCCTCAAATTCCGCTTTCCCATGGCCGAGATCGCCGGGGACGAGGAGAGCGCCATCCCCATCCGCGGCTTCGACGCTGACATCCCGGTGCGCTTCGCCCCCGAAGGCGGCGCCGTGCCCGGCGACCGCATTGTCGGAATTCTGACATCCGGCGAGGGTATAACCATCTATCCCATCCATTCGCCGCGGCTCAGCGAGTTCGACGACGAGCCGGAGCGCTGGGTGGATGTGCGCTGGGACATCTCGGAGAACTCCACGGAGCGTTTCCCGGCACGCATTCGCGTCTCCGCGTTGAACGAGCCGGGCACCCTCGCTGCGATCGCGGAGACCATCGGCTCTGCGGACGGCAATATCGACAATCTGAGGATGCTCGGTCGCGGTCGCGACTTCACCGAGATCGAGATCGACCTGGAAGTGTGGAATTTGAAACACCTGAACCGGATTGTAACGGCTTTGCGTGAAAAGCGTGTCATGAGCCGCGTCGAGCGGGTAAATGGTTGAGCATTGGTCGGGGGCGGTCCGGCATATGGCCGGGCCGGTGAATAACGATGCTCTTTAAGCGGCGCACGGAGCCAGGCACCTGGGGGCGGCTCAGGCTGTGGCTGTGGCCGCGCGTCAGCTGGCGGCGCTCGGCGCTGTACTATCTCAAGCGGATTCTGCGTTTATCGGGAACGCCTTACGCCATCGCGATGGGCGCGGGCATCGGCGTCTTCGCGTCCTGCACACCATTCCTGGGTCTGCACCTGGTCTTTACGCTCGCCGTCGCCTGGCTGGTGCGCGCCAACATGATCGCCGGGGCCATCGGCACGGCGCTGGGCAATCCGCTGACTTTTCCGTTCATCTGGGCGACGACCTTCGAGATCGGCAGCATCATCCTTCGCCGCACAAGCCAGGAGCTGCCGCCGCGCCTGGAATACGAGCTGACCAACAGGAGCTTCGAGCAGCTCCTGCCCCTGATCAAGCCGATGGCAGTTGGCGCCATTCCGCTCGGCCTGGCCGCGGGTGTCTTGACCTATCTCATTGTGTATAAAACCGTTTCGACCTATCAGGAGGCCCGCCGTAGGCGCCTGAACGGTGGCAACGGCAAGGGTCAGATGGCGCAATCCGGACAGGAGCCGTGAGCGAGCCCTCCGCACTTCGACTTGGCGTGAACATCGATCACGTGGCCACCGTTCGCAATGCGCGCGGCGGCGACGTGCCGGACCCGGTGCGCGCCGCGCTGATCGCCGAGCATGCCGGCGCTGACGGAATTACCGCGCATCTTCGCGAGGACCGGAGGCACATCACCGACAGCGACATCAGCCGCCTGATGAGCCAGTTGACCTTGCCGCTCAATCTGGAGATGGCGGCCACTGAAGAGATGCTGAGCATCGCGTTGCGCCATCAGCCGCACGCCGCATGCATCGTGCCGGAGCGGCGTGAGGAGCGCACGACCGAGGGCGGCCTCGACGCGGTCGCCGGACACAATCATCTGCAGCGCTTCGTCAGCGAGTTGGGCGGCGCCGACATCCGCGTATCGCTGTTCATTGAACCCGACAAGAGCCAGCTTGATGCCGCCAAGCGTCTCGGCGCTCCGGTCGTGGAATTGCACACCGGCGCCTATTGCGACGCGGCGATCGCCGATGACGGAGCAGGCGTTGAGCATCACCTCCGCCGCTTGACCGAAGCCGCCCAATACGGCGCGTCCATTGGCCTGGAGGTGCACGCCGGCCATGGCCTCACCTATGACAGCGTGAAGCCGGTCGCCGCCATCCCCGAACTGGCGGAGTTGAACATCGGGCATTTTCTGGTCGGCGAAGCGATCTTCGTCGGGCTGCAGGCCAGCGTTTTGCGCATGCGCGCGCTTATGGACGAGGCGCGTCATCCGATGAGCACGGCGGCGCAATGATCGCCGGATGATCGCCCGATGATAGTTGGCATCGGCAGCGATCTCATCGACATCCGGCGCATCGAAAAGACGCTGGATCGCTACGGCGAGCGTTTCATCGCCCGCGTCTTCACCGATGTGGAGCGGCGAAAGTCGGAGCGCCGGCGCGCCCGCGCCGCCTCCTACGCCAAGCGTTTCGCCGCCAAGGAGGCCTGCTCCAAGGCGCTGGGCACCGGGCTACGCGCCGGCGTTTTCTGGCGCGACATGGGGGTGGTCAATCTCAGCTCGGGCAAGCCCACCATGGCGCTGACGGGAGGGGCCGCAGAGCGGCTGGCGGCGCTGATGCCGGGCGACGCGGAGCCCGTCATTCATCTCACCATCACCGACGATTGGCCGCTGGCTCAGGCCTTTGTGATCATCGAAGCGGTCAATCTCGCCGCAAAGCCGCCGCATTAGTCGCGCTTGTCCCGC
Source organism: Afifellaceae bacterium (assembly GCA_028281235.1). GTDB lineage: Bacteria > Pseudomonadota > Alphaproteobacteria > Rhizobiales > Afifellaceae > DASWJZ01. The sequence continues at coordinate 47,214 of JANQKG010000045.1, forward strand.
GCCGGTGCTCGCCGCGGCAATTGCAGCCGGGGGACCCACCCTATAAACCTCTTCACGAATCAGGCTGGAGCAGTGAGCGTGGCGGATCGAAGCGCCGAGAAGGAATCGCAAACCGGCGGCGTCTGGGAAGTCATCAAGGTCATCGTAGAGGCTTTGCTGATCGCCTTGGTCTTCCGCACCTTCCTCTACCATCCGTTCAACATTCCCTCCGGCTCCATGGAGCCGACCTTGCTGATCGGCGACTATCTGTTCGTCTCCAAGTTCAGCTATGGATACAGCCGCTATTCGTTTCCTGTTGATCTCTCCTTCATCGACGGGCGTATCTGGCAGGGCGAGGGTCCCGAGCGCGGCGACATCGCCGTCTTCCGACCGCCGCGTGAGCCAGGCACCGATTACATCAAGCGCATCGTCGGGCTCCCTGGCGACCGCATCCAGATGCGCGACGGCGAGCTTCTCATCAACGGCCGCGCGGTAGAGCGCGAGGAGGCCGGCACTTGGGACGGCGCCGACAGGTTTGGCCGTCCCGGCGTCAAGCAATACCGTGAGACGCTGCCCAACGGCGTCAGTTACATTACGCTCGACATGACCGAGAACGGGCCGGGCGACAACACGCGGGTTTTCGAGGTGCCACCTGGCAATTACTTCCTCATGGGCGACAACCGCGACAACTCGCAGGACAGCCGCTTCCTCAACGGCCCGGTCGGCTTCGTCCCAGCGGAGAATTTGGTTGGCCGCGCCGACATCATTTTCTTCTCCGTGGATGACGCGCCGGCCTGGGCGTTCTGGCAATGGCCGTGGACGGTTCGCCCGGAGCGCCTGTTCGACGCTCTATGAGCGACGGCGATCTGCGCCGCCTTGAGGACAAGCTCAGCCATGTCTTTGGCGATAGGGAGCTGCTTGTCCGCGCGCTGACCCATGCCAGCGCCATCGACGGCAACAGTGCCGGCCGGACCTATCAGCGGCTGGAATTCCTGGGCGACCGCGTACTCGGCCTCGTTGTCACGGATATCCTGGTGGAGGGCTTTCCGGATGCGCGGGAGGGCGATCTTTCGCGCATGCTGTCGAAACTGGTCAGCCGCGACACCTGCGCGGAGGTCGCCGACGAGATGGTGCTGGCGGAGCACGTCCTGGTCGGCGGCGGCCCCAAGGGACGCAGCCCCGCGACGCGGAGCGTGCTGGCCGATGTCTGTGAATCGCTGATTGGCGCGATCTATCGCGACGGCGATCTGGATGCGGCGCGCCGCATGATTGAGCGCTATTGGCTGCCGCGCATTGAATCAATGCGCGGCCCGCTTCGCGACGCCAAGACGGCGTTGCAGGAATGGGCGCATCAGCGTGGTCTCGACGCGCCGCTTTATGCCGAGGTCTCGCGCTCCGGCCCCGACCATGCGCCAGAATTTGAGATCGAGGCGCGCGTCGCTGACGCCGAGCCGGGACGCGGAAGCGGCCGCTCCAAGCGCGAAGCGGAGCAGGCCGCCGCTGAAGCTGTGCTGCGCCGCGAGGGCGTGTGGGAGGAGGAATGAGCGTCAGCGATGGCACACCTCCCCCTTGCGGAGAGGTCGAAATTCGAAGCGCCGCGAAGCGGCGCGCACGAATTTCGGGTGGGGGTCCTTATCCCGCGATGATTCCCGCTCACCCCCACCCGAATCCGGCTGCGCTTCCGCCTTCGCCAAAGCCTCGGCGAAACCGCTTGCCGGCTTCGACCTCCCCGCAAGGTGGAGGTGGGTGCGGTGCAAGGCGCGCTTTGGGATGACTCAGCCGAAGCGTCCCACCCCGGCTCAGACCCAAGCATCCGCCGCCCGTTGCGGCTTCGTGGCGCTGATCGGCGCGCCGAATGCCGGCAAGTCGACGCTGCTCAACGCGCTGGTCGGTCAGAAGATCGCCATCGTGACCCACAAGGTGCAGACGACAAGGGCGCTGGTCCGCGGCATCACGATCCACGACAACGCCCAGATCGTGTTCGTCGATACGCCCGGCATCTTCGCGCCGAAGCGTCGGCTGGAGCGCGCCATGGTGACGACCGCCTGGGGCGGTGCGGCGGACGCTGAAATCGTGGCGCTGTTGATCGACGCCAAACGCGGCGTCGGCGACGAGGACCGCGCCATCGCCGAGAGGCTCGCCGCCTTTCCGGCAAGCCGCGAGCGCGTGCTGATCCTCAACAAGGTGGACATCGTGAAGCGCGAGGCGCTTCTGGCGCTGGCGGAGGAAGCGAACGCTCTCGCCAGCTTCGCGCGGACCTTCATGGTCTCCGCGCTGACCGGCGACGGAATCGGCGATCTTCTCGACTATTTTGCCGCCTCAATGCCGGAGGGGCCGTTCCTCTATCCCGAAGACCAGATGACGGACTTGCCGCTGCGCTGGCTCGCCGCGGAGATCACGCGCGAGAAGCTGATGCTGCGGCTCCATGACGAGCTGCCTTATCGCTCCACCGTGGAGACGGAGAGCTGGACGGAAAAGAAGAACGGCATCCGCATCGAGCAGACGGTCTATGTGGAGCGCGACAGCCAGCGCAAGATCGTGCTCGGTCGAGGCGGGCAGGCGATCAAGGCGATCTCAACGGCCGCGCGCGAGGAGATTTCGGAGCTGGTAGGCGCGCCCGTGCACCTCTTCCTCTTCGTGAAGGTGCGTGAGAAATGGGGCGAAGACCCCGCCCGCTACCGCGAGATGGGGATCGAGTTTCCAAAGACGTCGTGAGTGATTGCATTGCTGCAATCCACTATGATATCATGATATCATCTAAGGGGTCGAAATGGCTCAGATTATCGTTCGCAATCTCGACCATGACGTGAAGACCAAGCTCCAAACGCGGGCGCGGCGACACGGGAGGAGCACCGAGGAGGAGGTGCGCGAGATCCTGCGCAATGTCGTGAAGGATGACAGCCAGGCGAAGCCGGGACTGGGATCGCAAATTGCGGAGCTCTTTGAGGGGCTTGGGCTGAACGAGGAGATTCCTGAGCAGCGCGGTCAGCCGGCTCGGCCAGCCGATTTCGATAGTTGATCATTCTCGACACCAATGTCCTCTCGGCAATGATGCAGGACAAGCGCGATCCCGCAGTCGCCCGTTGGCTGGATGGCTTGCCGGCTGAGTCCGTGTGGACGACGTCCATTAATGTCTACGAGCTTCGATACGGCATTGAGCTTCTGACGGTCGGCCGCAAGCGGCGCAGCCTGGAGGCGGCTCTGGATCGACTGCTACAGTTCGTGATGGACGCCCGCGTTCTGCCGTTCGATACCGCCGCTGCCGAAAGAGCAGGCCAGCTTGCAGCCGCCGGCCGAAAAGCCGGCCGACCAACTGACACACGGGACGTTCAGATCGCCGGCATAGCCGCAGCCAGGAAGGCGACGCTGGCAACAAGAAACATTCGGCATTTTGAAGCCGCCGGCCTGAGCATCATCGACCCTTGGTCCTTCTGACACGAGAGACCGGCCGCCGGCTGACGTTGGCCTGTCATACGGCCCGAGCGCAAGCCGGACCGAACGCGGCCGGCCTCGACCTTTCCCCACCGCCCGCTTTGGTGTAGGGAGCCTCCCGCCCATGCACCCGATCATCTCCATCCGTGACCTCTCCAAGACCTACGAATCCGGCTTTCAGGCGCTGAAAAGCGTCAATCTGGATATCTACAAAGGAGAGATTTTCGCTCTGCTCGGCCCCAACGGCGCCGGCAAGACGACGCTCATTTCCATCATATGCGGGCTGGTCAATCCAAGCACGGGCACGGTGACCGCGGGCGGGCATGACATCATGCGCGACTATCGCGCCGCCCGCGAGCAGATCGGCCTTGTGCCGCAGGAGATCACCACCGACGCGTTTGAAAGCGTCTGGGCCAACGTCAATTACAGCCGCGGGCTCTTCGGCAAGCCGAAGAACCATGACTTCGTGGAGAAGGTGCTGCGCGATCTGTCGCTGTGGGACAAGAAGGATTCCAAGATCATGACGCTGTCCGGCGGCATGAAGCGGCGCCTCCTGATCGCCAAGGCGCTGGCGCACGAACCGGATATTCTGTTCCTCGACGAGCCGACAGCCGGCGTCGATGTGGAGCTTCGCCACGACATGTGGCGGCTCATCCGCGGGCTGGCGGAGACCGGCGTCACCATCATTCTCACCACGCACTACATTGTAGAAGCGGAGCAGATGGCGGAACGCGTCGGCGTCATCAATCACGGCGAGATCATCCTGGTGGAAGGCAAAGCGGAGCTGATGCGCAAGCTCGGTAAGAAGCAGCTCACGCTGGAGCTGCACGCGGAACTGACCGCCGTTCCAGATGGCCTGGCGGATTTTGATTTGGAGCTTGCCGGCGAAGGCCGGAAGCTTGTCTACACCTACGACACACAAAAAGAGCGCACGGGCATCACGCGGCTTCTGGCCGAATTGAACGCGCAGCAGATCCGCTTTCGTGACCTGTCGACCAGCGAAAGCTCGCTGGAGGAGATCTTCGTCAGCCTGGTAAAGAGGGACGCATGAACCTTCGAGGCGCGCAAGCCATCTATCTCTATGAAATGGCGCGCACCGGGCGCACGCTTCTGCAAAGCGTGCTCTCGCCGGTCATCTCCACCTCGCTCTATTTCGTCGTCTTCGGCGGCGCGATCGGCTCACGCATCGTGGAGATCGACGGCGTGAGCTATGGCGCGTTCATCGTGCCCGGCCTCTTGATGCTGATGCTCTTGATGCAATCGATCTCCAATGCGGCGTTCGGCATCTATTTCCCGAAATTCGTCGGCACGATCTTTGAGGTGCTGTCTGCGCCGATCTCTCCGTTTGAGATCGTGCTCGGCTATGTCGGCGCCGCCGCCACAAAGTCGATCATTCTGGGGCTGATCATCCTGGCGACCGCCTGGATGTTCGTCGACGTCCGGATCGAGCACCCGTTCATGATGATCACGTTCCTGGTGCTGACGGCGGTGACGTTCAGCCTATTCGGCTTCATCATCGGCATCTGGGCGGACAGCTTTGAGAAGCTGCAGATCGTGCCGCTTCTGATCGTCACGCCACTCGTCTTCCTGGGCGGCAGCTTCTACACGATCGATATGCTGCCGCCCTTCTGGCAGACCGTGTCGCTGTTCAACCCGGTGGTCTATCTGATCAGCGGCATGCGCTGGAGTTTTTACGAGAACGCCGATGTCAGCCTGTGGGTGAGCCTCAGCATGACGTTGGTCTTCCTGGCGCTCTGCCTGACGGCGGTCTGGTGGATCTTCCGCTCCGGCTACCGGCTGAAGCCTTAGGGCTCGATCTTTTCTTGGAGCATGATCTTATCCGAAAACCGGCAGCCACTTCTCGGGATCATGCTCAGCAGACGGGCGCGGGCCGCGAGCACGGATTAACCTCCCCCTTGAGGGGAGGTCGAAAACCGCGGGCGTCAGCGGAGCGGTTTTCGGGAGGGGGTGAGCGGGCCGATCTGCAGAGGACAACAACTCACTCCTCCCGAAATCGGCTCGCGGGGGTCACCGATTTCGACACTCCCTCAAGCGGAGGGTTGGTTTGGCCGCTTCAGGGCGCGCTCGGCTATCGAACGTTACCGCGCGAGCCGTTAAGCTGGCGCCCATGGAATGGTCCGAAACGGGCATTGTCGTCGGCACGCGACGGCACGGCGAGACCGACATCATCCTGGAGGCGATGACGGCCGCGCATGGGCGCCATCTCGGCCTGGTGAAGGGCGGGCGCTCGCGCCGCCAGCGCCCCATTCTCCAGCCCGGCAACATGCTGGCGCTCACGTGGCGCGCGCGGCTCCATGAGCATCTCGGCAATTTCCGCGCCGAGCCGCTGGTGGAGCGCAGCGTCGACCTCATGACGAGCCGCATCGGCGCGTTCGGGCTGGCGCTTGCTGGCGAGCACCTGAGGCTCCTTCCGGAGCGCGACCCGCATCCGCGGCTCTACGAGGCGCTGAATGTCATGCTCGACTGCTTCGACCGCGCGCCGCTCGCCGGCGAGCTCATGGTGCGCTTTGAGCTGCTGGTGCTCGACGAGCTGGGCTTCGGCCTCGACCTGGAAACCTGCGCCGCCACCGGCGGCCGTGACGCGCTTGTCTATGTATCGCCGAAAAGCGGACGAGCCGTCAGCCGCACGGCCGGCGAACCCTACGCAGACAAGCTTCTCACGCTCCCGGAATTCCTCGGCGCACCGGCCGGTGCGGGCGCTTTGGGAGAGGCACTGGACGCCGGCTTCCGTTTAAGCGGCGCCTTTCTGGAGCGTCACGTCTACAACGCACGCGGCGTTCCGTTACCGGAGGTGCGTGCCAGTTTTATCAATGCGTTACAGGCTAATTCTGAAGTCGTTGCCTAAAGGGCAATCGTGACCGCTTAAGGAGGAAAGCGATGAAACTGACTTGGTACGGCCATTCCGCCTTTCGCGTGGAGTTTGGCGAGGCGCGCATCCTGATCGACCCCTTCCTCACCGATAACCCGACCTGGGACGGCGGCTGGGAGGGACCGGCGGAGGGCTGCACACACGTGCTGCTTACCCACGGCCATGGCGATCATCTCGGCGACGCGGCCGCCATCTTGGAGGCGACCGGCGCGCAGCTTGTGGCGAGTTTCGAGATCTACGCGCATCTCGGGGTGGAAAACGCCAATCCCGGCAATCACGGCGGCACGGTCGATTGCGGCGGCTTCACCACGTCATTCGTCAACGCCGTCCATTCCTCATCCGTCCAGGTCGGCAACCAGATTATCTATCTCGGCAATCCCTTAGGTCTGATCCTGAAAGCGCCGGGTGAGCCGACGCTCTACCACATGGGCGATACCGACATCTTTGGCGACATGGCGCTGATCAACGAGATCCACGAGCCCGATATCGGCATCGTGCCGATCGGCGACCGCTTCACCATGGGCGCCAAAAGCGCGGCGATGGCCTGCAAGCGGTTCTTCAACTTCCGCACGATCGTTCCGTGCCATTACGGCACGTTCCCCATCATCGATCCGGACGCGGAGGCATTCAAAGCCGAGATGGGCGCCGACGCCTCCAAGGTGCTGGTTCCGAGGCGCGGGGAGGCGGTGGAGCTGTGAGCACACGACGGGCTAAGCTGTCATCAGCGTAAAAGGCGAGGGGAAGGCACGAAATGGCGAGCTTCGATTCCGCCAAGGTCGCAGAGATCCATCGGCAGCTTCATGCGCATCTACCATCGGAATCGGCGCTCAGGGTGAAGGCGCTGGAAAGTCTCCTCGTTGAGAAGGGGATGGTCAAAAGCGAAAACCTCGACGCCTGGGTGGAGGCCTATTCGGACGAGGTCGGGCCGAAGCGTGGCGCGCATGTCGTGGCCAAGGCCTGGTGCGACCCGGATTTTCGGGCGCGGCTTCTGAGCGACGCAGCGTCCGCCATCGACGAACTCGGCTATCTCGGCAACGCGACGGCGCATCTGAAGGCGGTGGAGAACACCGATCAGGTGCACAACCTCGTCGTCTGCACGTTGTGCTCCTGCTACCCGTTCTCGCTGCTTGGCATCGCGCCGAACTGGTACAAGACGGCAGCGTATCGCTCGCGCGCCGTGCGCGACCCGCGCGGCGTGCTGGCGGAGTTCGGCGTTGCGCTCAATGAGGACGTGGCCGTGCATGTGTGGGATAGCACCGCGGAGCTGCGCTACCTCGTCGTGCCGCAGCAGCCGGCCGGCACGGAGGACCTGAGCGAGGCGGAGCTCGCCAAGCTGGTCACGCGTAACGCCATGATCGGCACGGAGCGCGATCTCTCCGCGCGGCCGAAGGGCGGCGTCTGATGGACGGCGCACACGATCTCGGCGGCCGACAGGGCTTTGGGCCGGTCGACGTGAACGAGCCGGAAGCGCCGTTCCACGCCGACTGGGAGGGCCGCATGTGGGCCATCGCTCGGACCACCGGCCAGCCGGACTGGACAATCGATTGGTGGCGGCACGTGCGCGAGTTGATCGACCCGGTGGACTATCTGAGCCGGCCTTACTTCGATTCCTGGGCGCAGACGCAGATCGCCGCCTTCATCGATTCCGGCGTGTTGACGCTGGAAGAGGCGATCTCGGGCACGGCTGGCGGCCCTCCGCAAGAGCCGCCGCCCGCGCCCACTGTGGACGAGGTCGTCGCTGCTGTACCGAAGCTGGCGACGCGCTTCGACCGGTCCATCGACGCGCCGCCTGCCTTCAGCATCGGGCAAAGCGTGCTGACGGTGAGCGCCGGACATGGCGGCCACACGCGTCTGCCGCAATATGCGCGCGGCCGGCCGGGCGTGATCCACGCGCACCACGGTGCGCACATCATGCCCGACAAGAGTGCTGCCGGCCGTGAGGAGGCCGAGCACCTCTATTCGGTGGCGTTTGAGGCAAAGGCGCTGTGGCCGGAGGCGAACCGCCGCGACAAGGTGTTCTTGGATCTGTGGGAGAGCTACCTTGAGCCCGCCGGCTGAAGGAGCCGTCGCGCCGCTGAAGCGCATGGACGGCGAGCCGGTCTTCGACGCGCCGTGGCAGGCCTCGGTGATGGCGATGGCCGACACGCTGGTCGCCAATGATGTGGTCACGCCGAAGGCCTGGTCGGAGGCCCTCGGTGCGGCGCTGAAGGAGGCGCAGGCCGCCGGCGAGCCTGACAATGCGGAGACCTATTACAAAGCCGCGCTGCGGGCGTTGGAGCGCGTGGTCGAGAGCCATGGCGGCATACCCGCCGCTGCCCTCAACGCGCGCCGCGATGCCTGGGAGCGGGCGTATCGCGCGACGCCGCACGGCGAGCCGGTGCGGCTGAGGGAAGAATAGGGCTGGAGAATAGCAGCGAGGCACGGCCCCTTCCTCTCCCCCGAGGGGAGAGGAACATGCCGTACTTCTTGGCGTCGCGGGTTCTTACATCGCAGGCTCTAAATGCTGCGCTTGCCATTACCCAGCCCGCGCGGCATGCAAATCGTGCCATAAGGAACCGACCCATGCCGTTGATCGACCCGCTTCCCGAAGACCATGATCCCGAGGTTGCCAAGGCCGCTGAATTCTTCAACGTGACGCTGGGCTTTCCGCCCAACTCGGTGCTGACCATGATGCGCCGGCCGGCGATCGCCAAAAGCTTCACCGCGCTCAACCGCGCCGTGATGGAATGCCACGGCAAGCTCACGCCGGAGCTGAAACGGCTGATCGGCGCGCTCGCGAGCCTTACCGCCGGCTGTCGCTATTGCCAAGCGCACACCATACTCGCGGCGGAGCGTTTCGGCTCCACGCCGGAGCGCATGGCCGACATCTGGGTCTATCAGGCGAGCCCGCACTTCTCTGAAGCCGAGAAGGCGGCGTTCGATTTCGCCGTCGCCGCCGCCTCGATCCCCAACGCGGTGACGCCGGAAATCGGCGCCAACCTTCGCCGCCATTGGGACGAAGGCGATGTCGTGGAGATTCTCGGCGTCATTGCGCTCTTCGGCTATCTCAACCGCTGGAACGATTCCATGGCGACGACGCTGGAAGGCCCGGGCGAGGAGACCGCGACGCGCAATCTGGGGCGCCACGGCTGGGAGAAGGGCAAGCACGCCTGACTGAAGGGCCCATGGACGCCGAAGACGAACTGCGCCGGTTGGAAGCGCTCGCGAACCTTCTCGATGCCCAATTCGGCATTCCCGGCACGCAGCTGAGTTTCGGCGTCGACTCGTTGATCGGTCTGATCCCGGGAATCGGCGACGCGATCGCTGCGATCCCGTCCGCCTACATCATCATCCGCGCCGAGCGCCTTGGCGTGTCCAATGCGGTGCTGGCCCGCATGATCGCCAATCTCGCCGCTGATCTCTTCATCGGCTCCGTGCCCGTGGTCGGCGACATATTCGACGTGGCCTTCAAGGCCAACCGCCGCAATGTTGCGCTTCTGCGGAAGCACCTGGAGAAGCCCCCAGGATAATGCGACCGCGCCGCAGTTGCTGACGGCTTTTCCGCGCTCTATAGCGGGCCGCAGCAGGAGACAGGAATGTCCGTCGACAAAGATATTGTGAAGCACGTCGCGCATCTGGCGCGCATCAAGGTGAGCGACGCAGAGGCCGAGGCGCTGCGCGGCGAGCTGAACACCATCCTCGGCTGGGTGGAGCAGCTGAACGAGGTCGACGTGGACGGGGTCGAGCCGATGACCTCCGTCATCCCGGTGGCCATGAAGAAGCGCGCCGACGATGTGACGGACGGCGGCAAGGCAGCTGACATCGTGTCCAACGCTCCGGCGACGGAGGACCATTACTTCCTGGTCCCCAAAGTCGTCGAGTAGGTTGTGACCTAGTGGAGCGAATTTGACATTTGAGTCCCACATGCAGCGACGCTCTTGCTCAAATGTCAAACTCAAAAAGCTCCACTACGTACATAACTTACGAGTGGTCCTTATGATTCCGACATTTGCTCGGGCGAGGGCTGGAAAGGGGTAGCAAATGTCGGAATCGGACCACTAGAATGAACGATTTGACGGGGCTCACGATCGCCGCGATCCGCGAGGGCTTGGCCAAGCGCGATTTCTCCGCGCTTGAGCTCACGGACGCCTATCTTGAGGTGATCGACGCGGCGAACCCGCTTTTGAACGCCTATATCGTCGTCACGGCGGAGAAGGCACGCGACATGGCCCGTGCCTCAGACCAGCGCATCGCCGCCGGCGAGGCGCGCGCGCTTGAAGGCGTGCCGCTCGGCATCAAGGATCTCTTCTGCACCAAAGGCGTTCACAGCCAGGCCGGGAGCCACATCCTCGACGGCTTCCAGCCGACCTATGAATCCACCATCACGCAGAATCTGTGGGACGACGGCGCCGTGATGCTTGGCAAGCTGAACATGGACGAGTTCGCCATGGGGTCGTCCAACGAGACGAGCTATTACGGGCCGGTCGTCAATCCCTGGCGCAAGCGCGGCGGCAATGCCGATCTGGTGCCCGGCGGCTCGTCCGGCGGCTCGGCGAGTGCGGTCGCCGCCATGCTGTGCGCCGGCGCAACGGCCACCGACACCGGCGGCTCCATCCGTCAGCCTGCCGCCTTCACCGGCACGGTCGGCATCAAGCCGACCTACGGCCGCTGCTCGCGCTGGGGCATCGTCGCCTTTGCCTCCTCGCTCGACCAGGCCGGGCCGATCGCCCGGACCGTCCGCGATGCGGCGATCCTGTTGCAGTCGATGGCGTCCGTCGATCCCAAGGACACCACGTCCGCCGATATTGAGGTGCCCGATTACGAGATGGCGGTCGGCGAAAGCGTCCGCGGCATGAAAATCGGCGTGCCCAAGGAATATCGCATGGACGGCATGCCCGACGAGATCGAGACGCTATGGCGGCAGGGCATCGAATGGTACCGCGCGGCCGGCGCCGAAATCGTCGACATCTCGCTGCCGCATACTAAATACGCTCTGCCGGCTTATTATATCGTCGGGCCGGCGGAGGCCTCGTCAAACCTCGCGCGCTACGATGGCGTTCGCTACGGATTGCGCGTCGCCGGCGACGACATCATCGACATGTATGAAAAGACCCGGGCGGCCGGCTTCGGCAAGGAGGTCAAGCGGCGCGTGCTGATCGGCACCTATGTTCTATCCGCGGGCTATTACGACGCCTATTACGTGAAGGCACAAAAAGTGCGCACGCTCATCAAGCGCGACTTTGAGGAGGTGTTCGACTCAGGCATCGATGCTATCCTGACTCCCGCCACGCCATCGGCGGCATTTGGCATTGGCGAGAAGGGAGGCGCCGACCCGGTCGAGATGTATCTGAATGACATATTCACCGTGACGGCGAACATGTCGGGTCTACCCGGCATCGCGGTCCCGGCCGGGCAGGACGCCGATGGCCTGCCCATGGCGTTGCAGCTCATCGGCAGGCCGTTCGATGAGGCGACCCTGTTCCGCGCCGGGCAGGTCATTGAGGATGCGGCTGGCTTCTTTTCGCCGCCCAGGTGGTGGTGATGATGCGCCAGAATGTGAGCTCCGGCAGCCAGTATGAAGCGATCATGGGCTTCTCGCGCGCCGTGCGCATCGGCGATCGCGTCTCCATTGGCGGCACAGCCCCCATTGGCAGCGACGGCAAGACCGTGGGCGTTGGCGACGCGGCCGCGCAGACGCGCCACTGCATCATGATCGCCGAAGTCGCTCTGACGACGGCCGGCGCCAAACTCTCCGACGTGATTCGCACGCGCATCTTCTCCGTGCGCCGCGAAGATTGGAACGCCATCGGCCGCGCCCATGGCGAGGTCTTCGGCTCCATCCGGCCCGCAAGCACTTTGGTCATGGTCACCGGCTTCATCGATCCCGACTGGCTGGTCGAGATCGAGTTCGATGCCATCATCGGCAGTGGATCGTGAACCATGGCTGAGACCGGACCGCTGAAGGCGCTTGCACTCCTGGCTGAGGGCAAATGGGACGCCGCCCACGTCCTGGTGCAGGACGACCCGTCGCCTGAAGCGTCATGGGTGCACGCCCATCTCCACCGCGTAGAAGGCGATCTTAGCAATGCCGGCTATTGGTATCGCCGCGCCGGAAGGCCGGTCGCCGGTGGCGACCTGGAGGACGAGCGGCTGGCGATTGAGCGCGCTCTGAGCGGCTGAGCCTCGATCCTCGCCTGTCATCCCGGTTCGGCCGCCAGGCCGAGACCGGGACCCATGAAAGACCACGCGGCGGCTCAAAGCTGAGAGCCGGATATCTCACAGCTTGCTCAGTGGCTATGGGTTCCGGACAAGCGCGTGCCGCGCTTTCCGGAATGACAAAGCGGGTGTGCGAGCGAGCCTCCGCATTGCGCAATCCGGGTCCCACGCGATTCACCATCCGTTAACCATGCGCCCGCGATAACCGGACCACGGGATCCCGGGCGGCGGCGTCTCAGCCAGGGGGCGCTCGGGATGCCGACCAACCGACCGACCGGTCGGTTAGCGCGCTGCGATTTTGCGGCTGGTGCAGAGGGCTCCATGAAGACGATCGCCTTCGTGACGCAGAAGGGTGGCAGCGGAAAAAGCACGCTCTGCATCGGCCTGGCCGTGGCGGCCGCACAGACCGGCGCGTCGGTGTGCATCCTGGACATGGACCGCCAGGCCAGTATCGCCGATTGGGCCACGCTGAGGACATCTCCTGCGCCGAACGTGGCGCGCGCCGACAGCACCGAACTCGGCGTTCTGCTCACGCGCCTGGCCGGCGGCGGCTGCCATTACACGTTCATCGACACGCCGGGCGCGATCGGGCCGGAGACGCTCGCCGCCATTCGCGTGGCTGACCTGTGCCTCGTGCCGAGCCGGCCGACATCGACCGACCTCCGCGCCATGCGGCCGACGCTTGCGGCGATCTACCGGCAGGAGAAGCCGTTCGCCTTCGTGCTGAACCAGACGCCGCCGCAGCTCCACCGCGTGCACGACGCCGCCGACCGATTGGTGGGTCTCGGCGTCCTGCCGGAGGTGAATATCGGTCTGCGCAACGACCACCAGGACGCGCTCGGTCGCGGGCAGGGGGTGAGCGAGTTCGCGCCCGCCGGCAAGGCCGCTGAAGAGATCAACGCGCTGTGGCGCTGGACAGCGCGCCGGCTCGATCTGTGCCGCCCGCGGCAGAGCCAAATCGCGGAGCCGGAGGAGACCCACGTCCGGGCCGCCTGACCCTGTTCAAAGATGGAGAAGCACGGATGAAGATCGTTCGCTCATTTCTCGGCAAGCTGCGTCGCTTTGTACAGCGGGTTCACTACGCTTAAGAGCTGATCCTGAAAGCATGCTCGGACTCCGATCCGGGGTCGGCGCCGGCTTGAGCGGTGCGCGTTGCGCGTCGCGATTAAGGCAATCGTAACCAAGAGTGCCGATGCTGCCCCTGTTTTCGTTTTGACGGCATTCGCTGCCGAACCGCGTCGGCGACACTCGGCGCGCAGAATCGGGGGCTGACGAATGCGGAACATGGATGGGGTTCTGATGCGACAGCTTGCAGCCGCGCTCGCTTTAACGGCACTGGCGATCGCCGCCACGATGGGTCTGATCGGCCCGACGCACGCGGCCGATCTGCCTTCCGGCCACCACGCCGCACCGGCGGCCAACGGCATTGCCTGCGCCCCGCGCGAGGAGGTGATCCTCTTCCGCGAGCGCGGCATCGTTCCGAAATATCGTGTGGCGACCGAGCCGGCGCGCACACCGTACTATACCTGCGTGACGGGAACGGTGCTGAAGCCGGGCGACATTCCCCCGCCGCCGGAATATTGCTGCGGCTGAGCGCCGAGCATCGCAACTTCGAAAGGCCGGGCTCCGCCCGTCCTTTTCGTTGGCGTTGCCACTTGCGGGCCGCACGGCGAGGGACTAACCGAAGGCTAGGAACCTCGCTTGATCCTATGTCATGCCCATCGCCGAGACGCGCAACACGAACCCAAAAAACTTGATCCCCGGCGCCACCGGCGATTGGGAGGTGGTGATCGGCATGGAGGTGCATGCCCAGGTCGCCTCGAAGGCTAAGCTGTTCTCCGGCGCACCGACCGATTTTGGTGGCGCCCCCAACGATCATGTCAGCCTCGTCGACGCCGCCATGCCGGGCATGCTGCCGGTCATCAACGAAGAATGCGTGCGCCAGGCGATCCGCACCGGTCTCGGCCTGAAGGCTGAGATCAACCGGCACTCCGTTTTCGCCCGCAAGAACTATTTCTATCCCGACCTGCCGCAGGGCTATCAGATCTCGCAATACGACCAGCCGATCGTTGGCGAGGGCACCGTCGTCGTGGAGGTTCCTGACGCGAACGGCGACATGGAGGAGGTGCGTGTCGGCGTTGAGCGCCTGCATCTGGAACAGGACGCCGGCAAATCGCTGCACGACCAGCACCCGTCCATGAGCTTCGTCGATCTGAATCGCTCCGGCGTGGCGCTGATGGAGATCGTTTCAAAGCCCGATCTGCGCTCCGCCGACGAGGCCAAGGCGTTCCTCACCAAGTTGCGGACGATCCTGCGCTATCTCGGCACCTCCGACGCCGACATGGAGAAGGGCAATCTCCGCGCCGACATCAACGTCTCGGTCCGGCGGCCCGGCGAGCCCTTTGGCACGCGCTGCGAGATCAAGAACGTCAATTCCATACGCTTCGCCGGCCAGGCCGTGGAACACGAGGCGCGGCGGCAGATCGCCATCCTGGAAGATGGCGGCGCGATCGAGCAGGAGACCCGGCTCTTCGATCCAGGGCGCGGCGAGACGCGCTCCATGCGCTCCAAGGAAGAAGCGCACGACTATCGCTACTTCCCCGATCCGGACCTGCTGCCGGTGGAATTCGATGAGGCCTATGTCGAGGCGCTGCGCGAGGGCCTGCCGGAGCTGCCTGACGATAAGCGCGTCCGCTTCCAGAGCGAATACGGCCTTTCCGCCTACGATTCCGACGTGCTCGTCGCCGACCGCGCGATCGCCAATTTCTTCGAAGGCGTCGCCCATGGCCGCGACGGCAAGCAGGCCGCCAACTGGGTGATCAATGAGCTGCTTGGCGCGCTCAACAGAGCCGACAAGAGCATTGAGGCCTCGCCGGTCTCCGCTCACCAGCTCGGCGCGCTCCTTGACCTGCAAAATGACGGCACAATCTCCGGCAAGATCGCCAAGGAGGTGTTCGACATCATGCTTCAAGACGGCGGCGACCCGGGCGACATTGTCGAGGCGCGCGGCCTGAAGCAGGTGACCGATACCGGCGCGATCGAAGCTTTGGTCGACCAGGTGCTTGGCGACAATGCGGAGAAAGCGACCCAAGCTAAAGAGAAGCCCGCCATGATCGGCTGGTTCGTCGGCCAGGTGATGAAGGCGAGCCAGGGCAAAGCCAACCCGCAGGCGGTGAACGCCATGCTGAAAGAGAAGCTGGGGGTGGAGTAGGGCGCCGTGGCGACCAAGCGACCGGCCAGCCTGGCATTGGCTGTTGTCACCATCATGATGGTGGCCGTTGTTTCGGTCGGGAGCAATGCTGCGATCGCCCAGGACCTGCCGGGGGGACTGTCGGAGCGCGTGCAGATGCTCGCTGCAGATGGGCCGGCGGGCACGCGGCCGCTCCTTGTCTTCTTCGACGGCGGGCCGGACGCGACCGACGCCACCAAGGGCCGGGCCATCGCCGACGCGTTCCTCCGTGAAGGTGTGGATGTTGCGCTGGTGGACGCAGCCTCATCAGGTGAGGCGGGCGGCAACTTCACGCCGTCGGACATCGCGGCAGTGCTCGCTTTCGTCGCAACCTCGTCTGAGGCCCAAGGCCGCGATCGGAGCCGTACATTTGCGCTCGGCCGCGGCGCAGGCGGTGCAGCGCTCGCCACGGCGCTTCTCGACCCGTCGTACATGGCGGCCGAAGGGCGCGACGCATCGCTCCTTGCCGGCGCCTTCAGCCTCAACGCCGACCTCTCTGCGCTGCTCATGCCACCGGCCGATCCGCCGACCGCGGAGGCGCCTGTCGCAGCTCTCGCTACCGACCCCGCCGGCCTGCCACGGCTTGTCCTCCTCACGCGCGACGGCGGCCCACGCGCCTTCGCCATCTCAGCACGCCGTCTCGCCAAGGGGCTCCGCGCTGCCGGCGCACCGCACGCCAACGACATCGTCCTGCCGCGCAACTCGGCGGTCGAGGCCTGGGGGCGCTCCGACGTCGCCTATCACGTGATCCTCGATGCAATCGGCGCCAAGACGCTGCCACAGCGCCTCACCGATCAGCTTGAGGCGGAGCTCCGGGCCAAGGCGCCCGCCTTCAACAACGACCGGATATGGGAGAGCGGCGTCACGGTAGAGAAGCACGCCATCGACGAAGCGTTCCTGAAGTCGTTCGGATGGCTTTACGCCGACCGGCTGGAGCTGCTGCGCGCCTTCCCGCTGGAGAGCTTCTATTCCGTCGATCTCCTCGACTATCTCGACCGGCTCCCCGAGAGCGTCGCGGGGCGGGGAGATCACCTGGCGCTGACGAATGTGCGCGGCCAGCGCATGGATTTGACCCGCGAGCAGCTTCAGCGCATCCGCCCGCGCCTCGTCATCGGCATCGACGATGAGCGCAATCTCTTTCGCTTCGCGGCCGCCTATCAGACGCGGCGGGATTATAGCTGGATGGACCCCGGCCAAGGCCCACGCCCCTGGCTCATCAGGCCGCTGGGCGCATTTCTCTACGTGCCCGACGAGGCCGACGCGCGCGAGGTCTTTCCCGTGCTGAACACCACGTCGCGCTTCTCCTTGATCACCGCGGGTTTGCGCTGGCAGGAGGCCGACCCCTTCGAGCCGTTCTCCGATCTCGCCGCCCCGACACGCCAGATGCTGCGCAGATCGGGTTGCACGGAGTGCCATGCGTTCCGCGATGTGGGCGGGCTCGGCTACCATATCGGCGCCCTCAGCGGACAGCCGGAATCAGGCTTGGCGCTGCCGCTCATGGACTATCCGCCTGCGGTCCTGGAGCGCTTCTTGTTCGACCAGAAGGCCGTTGCCCAGCGCATCGGGGTCAACGCCGTGCCGCTGGACCGGGCGCTTTCTGAAGCCCTCCACGATCTCGTGCGCGAAGAAGCGGGGATTACGGCCCGGCAATAGCGTGCCGCATTGCAGCCGCGCGCTCGTTTCCCTGGAGCCCCCATTCTCATTCAATCAGAATGGAGGCTCTGTCTTTTTGCTGGAGCATGATCTTGTCCGAAAACCGGTTTCCACTTTTCGGGATCATGCTCTAACAGCAACGGATGACTGTGCCCGCCGCCCAATCCGCTGCCAACACGCACGACACCGTCCTGATTGTCGATTTCGGCAGCCAGGTCACACAGCTCATCGCCCGCCGCGTGCGCGAAGCCGGCGTCTATAGCGAAGTCGTGCCCTTTCAGAAGGCCGATGCGGCGCTGCGCGACCTGAACCCCCGGGCGATCATTCTCTCCGGCGGCCCGGCGAGCGCCCACGAGGCCGGCAGCCCCGAAACGTCGCCGGCGATCGTGGAGGCGGGCGTTCCGGTGCTCGGCATCTGCTATGGCCAGCAGGCGATGGTCCACCGCCTCGACGGCCAGGTGGAGGCCTCCGACCATCGCGAGTTCGGCCGCGCCTTTGTCGAGGTCGTGGAGGACTCGCCGCTCTTCGACAGTGTTTGGCCAAAGGGATCGCGCCACCAGGTGTGGATGAGCCACGGCGACCGCGTCACCGGCCTGCCGCCGGGCTTTCGCGCCATCGCCACGTCGGATGGCGCGCCTTACGCGGCGATCGCCCACGAAGGCCGCCGCTTCTACGGCGTGCAGTTCCATCCGGAGGTCGTGCACACGCCGGACGGCGGCAAGCTCATCGCCAATTTCGTGCACCGCATCGCCGGGCTGGCGGGCGACTGGACCATGGCGCAGTTCAAGGCGGAGGCGATTGCCCGCATCCGCGCGGAGGTCGGCGAGGGCAGGGTGATCTGCGGCCTCTCCGGCGGCGTGGATTCCGCCGTCGCCGCCGTGCTGATCCACGAGGCGATCGGCGAGCAGCTGACCTGCATCTTCGTCGATCACGGCCTGATGCGGCAGAACGAGGCGAGCGAGGTCGTGGCGCTCTTCCGCGGCCATTACAACATTCCGCTTGTCCATGCGGACGCCGCCGACACGTTTCTTGGCGCATTAGATGGCGTGAGCGAGCCGGAGGCCAAGCGTAAGACCATCGGCCGATTGTTCGTGGAGACATTCGAGGCCGAGGCGCAGAAGCTTGGCGGCGCGGATTTCTTGGCGCAGGGCACGCTCTATCCCGACGTGATTGAATCGGTCTCCTTCACCGGCGGGCCGTCGGTCACCATCAAGTCGCACCACAATGTCGGCGGCCTGCCGGAGCGCATGAACATGAGGCTGGTGGAGCCGCTGCGCATGCTCTTTAAGGACGAAGTGCGCGTGCTCGGCCGCGAGCTTGGCCTGCCCGACGCCTTCGTCGCGCGGCATCCGTTTCCCGGGCCCGGCCTTGCCATCCGCTGCCCCGGCGCCGTGACCCGCGACAAGCTGGAGATCCTCAGAAAGGCCGACGCCATCTATCTCGACGAGATACGCAAGGCCGGCCTCTACGACGCGATCTGGCAGGCCTTCGCTGTTTTGTTGCCGGTGCAGACGGTGGGCGTGATGGGCGACAGCCGAACCTACGATTTCGTCTGCGCCTTGCGCGCCGTGACGTCTGTCGACGGCATGACCGCCGACTTCTTTCCCTACGACATGGACTTTCTGAGCCGCACGGCGACCCGCATCATCAACGAGGTGAAGGGCATCAACCGCGTGGTCTACGACGTGACATCAAAACCGCCCGGCACGATCGAGTGGGAATGATTCGCGGCCTTCGGCGACTATCGACGACGATCGAAGAAACGCACTCAATACGTTGAACCTTTGCGCATCACGACTGTGAGCGCGGGTGGCTTGTTATGTCGGGGGTTCGAGTCCCTCCTCCGCTACCATCGATCCCCCCGACGCTGCGATGCGCATGTTCGGATAGAGGTTTGGTGCCTGCATCAGCAGCGCCAGGCGCCCTTGAAGCTCAATCTTGAAGCCATCGTCCTCCGGGGTCAGCGTCACGCGCGCAACGAGCCTGCGGATCCTGTCCGCCGCCTCGCCCAGGTCCTGGCTCACGCCGTCGGAGAAGACTCTCTGCAGCTGTTCCGCATGGCGCTCGTATTCCCGCAGTGCAGCCGGATGCAGGCCAACGACCTTCTCTTCCGGGGGAGCCTCGGCGATCTCGGCTTCAAGCGCCTTCTTCTGGGCATGCAGGTCTTCCAGCTTGGGGCCAGCGACATCCATCGATATCCGCTCCGCCTCGTATTCCGCCCAGAGCCGGTCCATGGCACGCTGCGCCTGCCCCAGCATGCGCTCCAGCTTGCCGCGCCGCCGGAGCTTCTCGCCGGCAAGCTTCTTGCGCTCCTCTTCGTAGCTCTTGGCAAAGGCCTTCAGCAGATGCGGAGCCTTGAGGTGCTGCTGGAGCCCGCTCAACACCGCGCCCTCTATCTCGTCCATGTAGAATATCTTGCGGTTTGAGCAGGAGCCTGACTCGCGCCTTGTCGTGCAGTGCACCCGCACGCGACCATGATCGCGGTCCTTCATCGACATCCCACCACCGCAGCGACTGCACTTTAGAAGGCCGGAGAGAAGGAACTTCGCCTTTCGCTGCTTTTGTGGGGAGTCGAAGCTCCGCTCAGCCTTTCTGGCCTGAGCAGCGGAAAACAGCGCAGGGTCGACAATCGCCAGGTGCGGGGCCTCCGTCCGCTTCCACTCTCCGACCGGGTTCGGCCGAGAGATGCGCCTTCCGGTGTCCGGGTCCTTCACCATTCGCACACGGTTCCACACGACCTGCCCGGAATAGAGCTCGTTGAGGATGATGCCGTGGCGCCGCTTCTTGTTGCCGTTGATTGTTGAAGCGGTCCACTTGGCACCGCGTGGCGGCGGCACGCCATCACTGTTCAGGCCGAATGCGATCTCGCGCGGCGTGCGTCCGGTCACATACTCACTGAAGATGCGCCGGACGATCTCCGCTTCCTCCGCAACGATCTCCAGCTCACCGGGCTTGCCGGCCACCGGCTTGTATCCGTAGGCGCGTCCACCGGCATGCCTGCCATCGCGAACGACGCCCTGCATTCCGCGACGCACCTTGTGTGCGAGGTCGGTCAGATACAGCGAGCCCAAGAGACCACGGACACCGATCTGGATCTGGTCCGCCGTTCCCTCATGGACGGCGTGCAGCTCACGCCGAGGAAGTTCAGCCGCT
>JANQKG010000011.1 GCA_028281235.1 Afifellaceae bacterium
TAGAGCACGATCCCGAAAAGCATGCCCCGGACCCCGATCCGGGGTGGACACCACTTTTCGGATAAGATCTTGCTCCAACAAAGAGATAGAGCGTTGGAGCGATTCAACCTTACGCGAAAACGCTTTAGGAGGTGGTGTTCATAGGTCCCGGACAGCCTCGTTTCACTCAGCTTCCGGGATGACAACGATAGGCTGGTGGTCACGCAGCGCTTTCCGCAAAGGCCGGGCAGCTGACGCCCGTCCCGCCGAGCCCGCAATAGCCTGCCGGGTTCTTCGCCAGATATTGCTGGTGGTAGTCCTCCGCAAAGAAGAATGGCGGCGCGTCTCGGATCTCTGTGGTGATCTTGCCGTAGCTTCGGCCGAGCGCCTGCTGATAGGCATCGCGCGACGCCTCCGCCGCACGCCGTTGCGCATCGTCGAACACATAGATGCCGGAGCGATATTGTGTGCCGACATCGTTCCCCTGACGCATGCCCTGGGTGGGGTCGTGCGCCTCCCAGAAGCGGGCGAGGAGGTCCGCAAACGACACGGCCTGCGGATCGAAGACCGCCAGCACCACTTCATTGTGGCCGGTCTTGCCGCTGCACACTTCTTCATAGGTGGGGTTGGGCGTCTCACCGCCGGCATAGCCGGCCGCCGTCACCCACACGCCGGGCGTTTGCCAGAAGATGCGCTCCGCGCCCCAGAAACAGCCGAGGCCGAAGAGCGCTTTCTGCATGGCGTCGGGGTAGGGACCCTTCAGCGGATGGCCGTTGACGAAATGCGTCTCAGCCGTCGGGATCGGCGCGTCGCGGCCGGCGAGCGCTTCGCCGGGGGCGGGCATGTCGAGAGATTTCGAACCGAAGAGAAGCATGGAACCTCCGGCGGTCAGGCGGCGAACTCGCGGTTGATGGAGAAGCGTCGACGCTTGGCGCCGGCGATCAGAAGCACCACGCCCGGCACCGCGAAGACGAGGATTGCAGGCGCCGCCAACAGCCAAGCGACCAGAAGGTCGAACGGCCAGATCAAGTCGAGCGGCGCGCCGTTCTCGCTCGATGTCCAGCCGATGAGGCCAGCCACCGTCATCCAGGTCTCTGAGAGCGGCGTGGCGACCAGTCGCGACGCGCCGATCGACTTGGCGCCATCGACGATGGCCGCGACAAGAGCGGCGGCGACAAGCCAAAAACCAATCGAGCGGGCAAAGAAGCGGAGCATGACGCATAGGTAGGGTGGATCGCCTCCGTCGGCAATCCGTCGGTGATCCGTCAACAATCCAACGGCCCCGCCCGGGCGAGTCTGGCGTCGCACCGCAGGCCCGCCGGCTTGCGAAGGGGCCGGGCGAGCGATACATGAAGCGCCTCCGGAGGGGTGGCCGAGTGGCTGAAGGCGCACGCCTGGAACGCGTGTAGGCGGGCAACCGTCTCGGGGGTTCGAATCCCCCTCCCTCCGCCATATCCTGTTGAATTTATTGATTTATTGTCGTTCCTGCAACAGGCGCGATGCCCCTCTTCGTTGCTCTTCGCCTCCTCTAGGCGACGCATATTCCGGGCACGCCGACCCGCTGGAAGAGGTGTGGCGCGGCGGACGCCGACGCGGGATAGTGCGCCAGCTGCGCGACGAAATCCGGATGGGTGAACGCCGCCCTGAAGTCGGTCGTCGATTCCCAGGTCGCGTAATTCAGATAGGTGGGGTTTTCGCCGATCGCGCGGTGAAGCTGGGTTGAGATGAATCCGGGCTGCCGCTTCATGAAGGCGGCATCCTCCCGCCAAGCCTGAAGGAAAGTCTCCTCGTCCGTTTTGTCGAGCGTGAAGACGTTGATCAGCACCACGGGAGAGGCATCGACCGTGAGCTGTCGTTCGATGGGGAAAGCCGGGTCGAGTGGGCGCAACAAGGACATGCCGAGCTCCGTTCAATTTGGTTGCATAATGTCAATAGGGTATCCTGATGTCATACTTGACATCATCATGTCAATATAGCACTATGGTGACGAAATGGACAAGACCCAGCGAAGCCCGGCCGCAAACGCCTTGACCGATCTCATGCTAGACCTCTTCAGCCTCAACAACCGCCTGCTTGCCGCCGGCGACAGATTGGTCGCCGACCTTGGCCTGACGAGCGCCCGGTGGCAGATCCTCGGTAGCGTTGCCGAGGCGGAGCGCCCGCAGCCGGTCGCCTGGCTGGCGCGCGACTTGGGCGCCAACCGCCAGAACGTTCAGCGGATCGTCAACGATCTGCGCCAGGAGGGGCTCGTCGCCTTCGAGCCTAATCCGCGCCACAGGCGAGCGCAGCTCGTCGTCCTGACCGGGAAGGGACGCAAGACCTTCGACGCGGCCATGCGTCTGCAGGCGCCTTGGGTCAACGAGCTTTCCGAGGGACTTCGGGTGAAGGACATCCAGACCACACGCCGGGTCCTGACGGCATTACTTGGCAAACTTGAAGGAAGTGGCAATGCTGAAGAGCACCGCTGATCGCTACGGCACGGTCGCGATTTCAATTCATTGGCTGAGCGCCGTCCTCATCCTCGCTTTGCTTGGCTCCGGCTTTCGGGCTGCGAGCACCATCGACGCGGCGGCCAAGGCGGAGATCCTGCGTTTTCATGTTCCATTGGCCATAGTCGTTCTGCTACTCACTGCGCTGCGGATTGTTTGGTGGTGGCGTTTCGATCTGAGACCGGCGGCCGCGCAGGGCTCGCCGCGCTGGCAGGAGCGGGCTGCTCGCGTCGTGCACGTGGCATTCTACATTGTCATCTTGGGCATGGTCGCCAGCGGCATCGGTTTGATGATCCTGAGCGGCGCGGGGCCCATCGTCTTCGGTGAGTCGGCCGCGACGCTGCCGGACTTCACCGACTACCCGCCGCGTGTTCCGCACGGAGGCGGCGCCCGATTGCTTGTCGCCCTGCTCGTGCTCCATACCGGAGCGGCCCTCTATCACCAGTTCGTCCAACGCGACGGGCTGCTGCGGCGCATGTGGTATGGCCGTTGATCCAACGCGTATCGCGCGGCACGCTCGCAGCGTTCGACGCCTGTCAGATTGGCCGCCTCAATCCACATCCTCCGCCCATGCGCGCATGGTCGCGTGGTGCCTTTCCCAGGCGGACCACACGTGCCTTGCCCATTCATGCACCTGCATTGCGTGCGCGTCGGCGTCGCGCACCATCGCGATGTCACGAATGGTCATGCCGTAGGCCTGAGGTTGCGGCGCAAGCCAGACCAGGTCTTTTCGCCTGGTCATGCGCGCCATCACGCGCGCGATGCGTTCAAACGGAAAGCCCTGCTCAATCGCCAGATGGAGTCCAGTCAGATGAACGGCCAGCGACTGGATTGTCTGGGCTGAACGCCGGCCAGGATGTTGCGCTGAACAGGATGTTGCGCTGAATAAGCGTCCACCGTGAGGCGATGGACGCGGTAATAGGCGGCGTCGCTATATTCCTTGGCCAGCACTTCGCCATAGACCGCCCAGCATCCTGGGGATGCCCCAAGGTAGCGATGCGTCGGGCCGTCCGACACGTCGAACGATCCACCGCAACCCGGGCATGTCTCCGATGTGTCCACCAACTCGCCTCTTGTCGTCTGATCCGAGCAAAGTCGAATGGCGCCTCGCTCCACTCAGCCCAGCGCCTTCAGCCTTGCCCGGATGTATTTCGTCGCCGAGCGATAATGGCTGGGGCCGGCGGCCTCCGCCCAGCGGCCGGGCGTCCATTTGTTGTTGGCGCCCTTCATGGGCCCGCCATAAAGCGCCGCGTTGCGCTTGTTCTTGATGAAGGCGTCAAGCGCGGCGTGCCGCTCGTGCAGCATGGCGCGCGCCTTGTCCCAACTGAGCTTTGCCTGCCTGGCCCTCAGATCGGCATTGTAGCGCTTGAGATCGCTCCACTTGTAGCCCTTCGCCGGGAAGAAGACGGTCTTGCCCGCCATGCCGTCCGCATACCAGCCGAGAAACAGGTCGATCCAATGCGCGCGGTGAGCGACCACGTCCTTGATCGAAACGTCGTCCGCATCCTTGGCGAGCGCCTGCGAATCGCTGACGGCGCCGATGAGATCGTCCAGCTTGGCGAATTCTTTGCGCGTGACGGTGAGAAGCTCGTCTTTGTTCGTGGCCGGCATGATCGATTCCCTTAGAGCATGATCCCGAAAAGTGGAGACCGGTTTCCCGCCTTCGCGAAGCCCGCTTCGGCGGGCGAATCAAGGTCGGATAAGATCATGCTCCAGCAAAAACATAGAGCCGCCATTCTGATTCAATCAGAATGGATACGGCTCTAGAGGCGGCACCTATCGCTGCGTTGGGCTGAGTCAGTCAGCAGCGTCAAGGATTCGTGATGTCGCTGTGGCATCAGATCACTGCTTCGTCGATCACCCGGATTCCCGCACGGAACAGGCGCCCAGAACACGCCACCGGTTGAGCGCAACGGCGTCTGCGGGTCTTGCGGGCGGGTGCGAAAACATTGAAGCTGCCGGCAGTCGACATGTGTCGGCCTCCATGTCTCGATCTCCACGACACCCAAGGGGGAAGATGTGACAGTTCTCAAGGGAGCGGCGCTTTCGCTGCTGATCGCTACGTTTTCCGGAACAGCTTTGGCATCCGACGATCCGATCGACAGCCGGCAGAAGATCATGCTGAGCGTCGGCGGTGCGGCGGGCGCCGCGGTCGCCATGATCAGAGGCGACGTACCCTTCAACCCGGCAATCGCCAATGCGGTGTTCAGCACGTTGAACGCGGCTGCCCATAACTATGGCGACTACTTCCCCGAGGGTTCTGAAGACGACGATTCGAAGGCGAGCCCCAAGATCTGGGAGGATATGGCCGGCTTTCAAAGCGAGCTCGCCAAGTTCCAGGAATCGGCGGGCGCCGCAGTCGCCGCCAAGCCGCAGGATCTGGAGGCGTTCAAGGCGGCGTTCGGCCAGATCGGCGGGAGCTGTAAGTCCTGCCACGAAGGCTATCGGATCGAGAAATAGTCAGCCGCCTTCAACGGCTGATCCTGATCTCCCACTCGCGCCCCGGATACGCTCCTCGCGTGTCTCGCGGCGCGGTTGGGTTCAAAGACGCTACTGGATGAGGTAGGCGGCTTCCGCGCGCAGCATGACTGCGCCGCTTGCCGAGCGGTTGAGCGCATCCTCGCTGCCCGTCGGCAGCGTCACCGTAGCGTTCAGCGCACGCGACAGTTCGGCGATGTAATCTTCCGCCGCGGGAATTGGCTCCAGCTCAAGATACCGCCCCGTCAGCGACGCCACGGCGGCATGATGATCGACCACCAGCGCGACAATGCGGCCCGATCCCGGCATATCCGGCACCAGCACGAAGGGGTCCTCATCGCCGGGTAGGTAGCGCGTTTCGCCGGCTGCGATCTTGGCCGACACGCCAGCCGCCAGCGACGGATTGTTGGGGAAGAGCTGAATGGTCGTGCCGTCGTCGCGCACATCGAGCACGATCAACTCACCGGGATAATCGCTGACGACGCGGACCTGCAACGCATCGCCGAGAGACATGGACTGGCCGCCGGTCAGCGACAGCGTGACGCCGCCGGTGCTTAGGTCGGTATAGCCCTGCACGGGCAGATCGTCGCTTGAGGCGATCGTCGTGGTTTCCTCCGCCGCGCCGGCATAATCCGCCACCGTTGCGTTGTCGTAACCCACATACGCTTCCAGCGTCGGCGTCAGCCCGCCCGGGCCGCAACGGAACTGCTCGCAATAGGCCGTCGATTCCGCGCGCAGGAACGCCAGCAGCTCCGACGCCGTGATGCGGCCGTTCTTGTTCAGGTCGGCGGCACCTTCAGCGATGCCTTTGATGAAGCGGTTCGTGAAGAGGCCTTCCTCGCCACCAAGCTCAAGATCCTCCACGGCAAGCTGCGCGGAGGCAACAGCCGTCCACACCGCCAGCAGCGCCGGCGCGTCGATCTTTGGCGTATCGGGCGTGTCGGCAACGACCTCAATCAGCCGCGTCGCGGTGCGGTGCACTGAGCGCGTGGTGAGTTCGTCAAGCGCCGGCGCGGCACCGAGCGGCCCATTCGGCGTCAGCGTGCGTACGCCGG
This sequence comes from Afifellaceae bacterium, assembly GCA_028281235.1. GTDB lineage: Bacteria > Pseudomonadota > Alphaproteobacteria > Rhizobiales > Afifellaceae > DASWJZ01. The sequence goes on from JANQKG010000011.1 coordinate 6,002, forward strand.
CAAGCCGACCAGCGGCGCCCGACTGGCGCTGTTCAAGTGCGCCGCGGGTGATCGTTCCCGAATGGCAGGCGTCGACGATCACCATGATCTCGCGGCCGGGAAGCTCTGCAAGGAGCGCCTGTATCTCGTCGTCGGAGATGAAGCCCGAAAGGCCGGCATCCGCACCCTGCAGCTCGCCCGCCGTATCGCTGGGCGCCAGCACCTCGTCGAACTTGTCGTCGCCTTCGTCGCCATTTTCGTCGACCACCTGCGCACCATGGCCAGCGAAATAGAAGATCGCGCGGTCGCCGGGCTCCGTGCCCTCAATCAGCCATTGGCGGAACGCGGCGAGAATCCCGTCGCGGCTCGCATCCGTATCGAGGAGCAGCTTCACTTCGTCCGGCCGGACGTCGAAATGCGCCGTCAGAGCCTCACGCATGTTGCGCGCGTCGTTCACCGCACCGCGCAGGTCGACCTGTCCACCGACGCCGTTCACCGATATGCCGGGATAGACGTTGACGCCGACCACCAGCGCGCGCGTCTTGGCGAATGCCGGTGCGTTCCAAAGCGCTGCAATGAAGATCGCCGCAAAGAGGGCTGCGGCTGCCGCCCGGCGCAGGAGCATCATTTCGCCCTCGTGAAGAAGGCCTGCAGAGCGATGCGGTAGGGCTGTTCAGCGATTGCGGTTTGAAGACTATCGATCAGCGCCGCCGGCTCGCGCTTGCCGTCAAGCGCCTTGAGCGTTGCACGAAGCGCCGTCGGCGGCGCATCGGTCGCAAGCACCACCAATGTGTCCGCGCCGAAAGGCGGTGTGACGGAGGCGTTGAGCGAGAAGGCGTTGCCCTGGTCGTAAGGGTCGCTGTCGGCGGGGCCGAGCGGCCAAAGAAAGTGCACCGAGCCGGTGGCGGTCAGGTCAAAGATCGTCAAATAGCGTCCGCCGACGGACGGCACGGTGAAGCCGATCTGCGTGCCCTCCGCATGCACGGCGTCATCGGGCGAGAACGCGATGGGCAATGTGCCCTGCTGCGCAACGCGCTGCAGCGTCTTCAAGGCGCGGTCGGCCTCAATGGCGGTTTTCAGCCCGGCGAGATCGAGGCCTTGGGCAACCACGTCGCGCACATTGTTGGCGAGCTCCCCGGTCCCCGGATCGAACACCAAGGCGGCTGTCGATTCCTCCTCAGCCAGCTCGACATTGTTCAGCGCGGCGATGGAGGAGCGGAAGTCGCTGTCGGCGCCGGCGCGGATATGGATGCGGATGGTGTCGGCGCCATCATCGGGAACCACCTCAATCAGCCGTTCGCCCGTGACCAGCGGAAAGCTCTCATCCGGGATTTCGAATTGCGGCGTCTGCTTGGAGGCGGCGTAATTGCGCACGTTCTGACGCACGAACGCCTCAAACTCACTCGCCAGCACCGTTCCGTCGCCGTTGAGGTCGGCGTTGCCCTCAAACGCCCGTGCCACCGCAAAGGACAGCGCGCCGCGCGGCTGATCTTCAATCATGATTTCCGGCACGGTGCGGTTGTCGAGCGTCGCCCCGACGGAAAACACAGATTCCCGGGTCACGACAGTGGCCTCTGCCGTCACCAGCGGGCGCGGACGTTCCGGCTTGGTGCTGGGGATATAGAAGCGCGTCGGCAGGGCTGCGCCGAAGATGGACCGCGTCGGCGATCCCGAATGGCAGGCGTCGGCGACGAAGAGCACCTTGCGCCCGGCCTCCGTCGCCAGCGTCAGCCATGAATCGAGCTCGTCATCGATGATCCGCTCGCCCGGATTGCGGCGATCGTCATAATCGGCGAGCAGATAGGATTCGTCCTGTCCGTCGGGCTCGTCGCCATTCGTGTCGGGCTCGTTGATGCCGTGTCCGGCGAAGTGAAAGACAAGGAGGTCGCCGGCTTCGCTCGCGTCGACCATCGAACGCCACGCCTGGAACACACGCTCGCGCGTCGCCTGACGGTCGGTGAGCATGGTGACATTTGCTGCGCCGACGGCGCGAAGCACGGCGGCGACATCCTCAGCGTCGTTGACGGCGCCGAACAGCTTGGGCACCCCGGTGTAATCGTTGATGCCCACGACCAGCGCATGCACCGCCGCGGATGCGGAGCCGGAGGGTGTCGTCGCGGCGCCGGTGACCATAAGTACCGCACCCAGGATTGCGGCGAGGCGGGATGTGCGGCGCGCCATGTCAGCCGTCCGGATTGCGCACCAGCTCAACGCGCCGGTCGAGTTGGTGCAGTGCTTCGATGTCGTTGGCGAATTTCGATGGGTCGACAGGCTGGAACGGCTCGGTCTCGCCGCGGCCCTCCACATCGATGATCCCGTCATAGCCGCCGGCATGAAGGTAGTCGCGCAGTGCCGCCGCCCGCCGCTCCGAGAGGCCGAGATTGTAGTTTGCATCGCCCTTCGGATCGGTGTGGCCGACAAGCTTCACGTACGCCAGGTCTTCGTTGACGAGATAGTCGAGCAGATACGCTGCGACCTGCTCACCCTTGCCGGTGAAGCGGGTGGAGTCGAAATGAAACTGCACCGGCACCGGAACCGCCTTGACCACGTAGCCACGATAGGCCTCCACAAAGAGGCCGTAGGCGCCGTCGCTGCGACTGCGGGCCGGCGGCGAGAAGGTCTGGGCAAGCAGGGCGGATTGCGCCATGCCGCGATAGATTTCGTCGAACCCCGCTTCGTCAGGCAGGTTGGTCACTGCCGGAGAATTTGGGTCGGCACTGCGGCTGGCGACCTGCAGCTCCTGCACCACCTGTTGGTAATACGACGCGGCAAGCTCGTGATTGCCAAGCTCCGCCTGAACGCCGGCAAGCGTCGCCAGAAGCTGCCAGGGTTCACCGTAATTGCGCGCCTCTTCAAGCACATGGAGATGCGCTTGGAGGTCTCCGTCCTGGTTGTTGAGCGCAACGAAACGGTCGATATGCGCCAGCGCCAGGTCGCTGCCGAAGCTCGCCAGATAGAGCGGCTCGCAGCCGGTCTCAGGGTCATGCGCCTCGGTGTAAAAACGCTTCAGCGTCTCAAGGTCGCCCGCCTCCTGCGCGGCGCGCGCATCCTCGTCCACCTCAGGACACGAGCGCGCAGCCTCCGCCGGCGCGGCGATGACCAGCGCCACGATCATCGCCGCAGCGCATGCGATCAGGTGACGGGCGCCGCGCCGGCGCGGCGATGGCGCCGCGCTCACGGGCGCACCTGCAGAACAACCGCCTTCTCCGCAATCACGTCGACATGCGGGTCGGGCCTCGCTGTCGTGCTATCCGAATCGTCCGTCACGATGATCTGCCGGCGGCGCGGATCGACCGCACGCGTGACGTAATCGTCGTACGAGGCGAATGTCGTGAAGGCGCTTGCGTCGAAATCGTGCTCAATGCCGCGCGTCCGATTGCCCGAAGCATTGCACTTGGCGATGACGGTCTCCCTGCCGGGATCCCCGAACTTGAGCTTGAAGCCGCCGATCGCGTTGCCGGGCACGCGATAGGTACGGCCGGCCTCGATATAGTTGTTGGAATTGAACTTGTTGGGGAAGAGAACGGTCGTGCGCTTCTTCTCGTCGACATTGAAGATGGTCAGGTAGCAGGCCTGCTCAGCAAGCACCGAGAAGGTCAGCTCCGCCCCGACCCTGAAGCGCGACGGGTCCTCGTTGGGGAAGAGCGCCAGATTGAACCGCTTGGAGCTCTCGGGCCTGTTGCCGGCGATCTGGGCTTTGTCTCTGCGCAGATCGGTGGCGTGGTGATCGGTGATCTCGTTCACCAGTCCGGCGAACAGCTCCACGAACTGGTCGCGCGGCACCAGGTTGAACTCCAGCCGCTTCTTGAGCGCGAAGGTCTCAGCACTGCCCTGGTTGAGGCGCTCCCTGAATGTCTCCGCATCAAAGCCGAGCTCGGCGGCGGCCTGGTTCATCGTCAGATCGCGCTCAAAGCGCAGGAAGAGCACGCTGACGATCTCTTCGCCGCTGAGCTTGAGCGTGGGGTCGACGCCGGCCAGCTTAAGCGCCGAGAGGAAACGCTCCTGGTCGGCCTTCATCAGCGCCTGCATCTCCTCCTTCGGCACGTAGATCTCTTCGATGATCTTGCGGATGTCCTTGTCGAAGGCGGAATGGCTCATCGCATATTCGCGGACTTGGTCGTCCTTGAACTGCATGCCGTCGCTGTGACAGCTCATGCAGGAGATGCCGTTGGTGACGGCTTGGTCGCGGCGCGAGGGGTCCTGCACGATTTGCGTCGGACCGGTGTCGAGCCGCTGCCCCAGATGATCAGTGAGATAGTAGGCCTGCAGCCCGTTCGGCAGATTGAAGATGATTTCGCCGCCATCGTGCACGAAAGAGAGGCCGTTAGAGGCCGCGCCGAACGCGCGCTCCGGTCCCAGCGGATTCAGGAAGAAGGATTGGCGGTCGCGATTGCCGGCAAAATCGAACGATTCCCAATAGGCGCCCGTCGACATGGTGTGGCGCTCAATCAGCCGATTGTTGCGTGACACGCCCGATTGCTGAAAGCCGGCGCGCGCGACCCTCAAATTGGCACGGTTCGTATCGGTATTGAGTCCGAGCTTGCGCTCAAGCGCCGCCTTGGTGTCCGGTAGATCGAGGATGTCGTAATAGAGCGGCGGCTGCGACGCGACATAGGCGAACCAATCGGCGCGCACGAACGGCACTTTCGCCCTGGTCTCGTTCTGCAGCGACGTCATGATCGGCGTGTCGTATTCCACGAAGTAGGGATTGGAATCCTCAATCAGCTTCCAGGTCGCATCGCTCCAGCCGAGATCGGTGATGTCGACGCGGAAGACCGTCTTCGCTTCGTCGACCGCCTCAGGAACGACGATGCCCGGTTCCGTGGACATGGAGTTCAGGAACTTGGAGAGCGCCTGGCGGTAGATATCCATCTCTTTGTCGGTGTCGCCGACATTGTAGAGATGGGTCAGCGTGAAATAGCGCATGCGCGGCCGCTCAAAATCGCTGAGCTGCAGCAAATCGTCATTCATCGCCTTGAGGACCGCTTCGTCGTCGATGAAGGTGCGGCTCGCCGCCATTGCGGTCGCCGCCTCCGACAGAGATTCAATCCACGTCGCAACGGCTTTGAGTTCGTCTGCCGTCGGACCGAGAATGGAGACGTAGTCGATGTCTTTCGGCATCGATTGGTTGACGATGCGCGTATAGATCTCTGAGGCGCTCGGATTGCCGATCTGGACATATTCCGGGTTCCGCGCCAGGGCGTCGAGGTCCATGACATAGCCGAAGCCGCCGGCCGGCTTCTCGCGATCGGCCTCCAGGCTGCCGTCCTGGTGACAGCGGGCGCAATGTTCGGAGAAGACCATCTTCACGGTCTCTGTGGGGTCGTCCTGCGCCTGCGCAACCGACGCAAAGAGGCTGATTGCCAACACCAATCCCGTTTGTCTCAAAACACGCATCCGTGCCTCCTGCCAAGGCGATGGTCGCAAGTGCCGAAATGTATCGACCTTCTCTGTCGACATCTGAATGACGGCTGAACGATTATAGGCAAATCGCCGATCCGGTCGATAGATGCGTGGATCGGCAGGCGCGCCGCTCGTCGCCAAATTGTCGTATTCAAACGGCTTTTCGCCTGCGGCGTGCGTCAGGAAAGGAGCCGCGGCAGAAACAGCGTAATGCCCGGCAGCGCCACCAGAAGCGTAACGCGCACAATCTCCGATGCGAAGAACGGGATGACGCCCTTGAAGGTCTCGCGCATCGGGATGTCGCGCGCCAGCGAGTTGATGATGAAGACGTTCAGCCCGACGGGCGGCGTGATCAGCCCGAGCTCCACGACGATCAGCGTAATCACGCCGAACCAGATTTTCAGCTCGTCCACCGACATGCCGAAATCGAGGCCGACGATCACCGGCCAGAAGAACGGCACGGCGAGAATGATCATCGACAGGCTGTCCATGAGGCAGCCGAGCACGATGAAGATGACGATCACCAGGATCAGGATCGCCATCGGCGACATGCCGCTTCCTTGCAGAATCTCGGCCACCGCTTGCGGCACGCCGGCGCGCGACATGAAGATCGACAGAAGTGCGGCGCCGAACAGGATCAGATAGATGAAGCCGGTTGTGCGTGCCGTCTCCAAAAGCGCATCGATGCCGTCGCGGAACGAGAGGCGACGCAGCGCATAGCCGTGCAGCGCGACCAGAAAGGCGCCGATCCCCGCCGCGGGCGTGGGATTGTAGAGGCCGGCATAGATGCCGCCGATCACGATGCCGAACACCGCGAAGACCGGCAGCACGGCGAGCGTCCCGTCGATCAGTTCGCGGCGCGTTGCCGGTTCGCCCGCCGGTCCGAAATCGGGGCGAATGCGCACCAGAACGCCGATCGTGATAATGAACAGGAGCACCGCCAAAAGGCCCGGGATGAGCGCCGCCTTGAACAAGGTGACGATGTTGGTCTCGATGATGATGGCGTAGACGATCAACACCACGGACGGCGGGATGAGAATACCGAGCGTGCCGCCGGCGGCGATCGTGCCGGTGGCGAGCGACGGCGCATAATTGAGGCGCCGCAATTCAGGCAGCGCCACCTGGCCCATGGTGGAGGCAGTCGCCAGCGACGACCCGCAGACCGCGCCGAAACCGCCGCAAGCCGCCACGGTGGCCATCGCCACACCGCCGCGAAACCGCCCGAGCCAAGCATTGGCGCCGCGGAACAGGTCACGGCTCAGCCCGGAACGGGTCGCCAGGCTGCCCATCAGGATGAACATGGGCACGACCGACAGGTCGTAGATGGAGAATTGCGCGTAGGCGAGGTCCTTCAGCTGGAAGAGAACGATCTGCGGGCCCGAAAGCAGGCTCGTACCGACGATGCCTACGACGATCATCGCGTAGGCAATCGGCACGCGGATCACGATCAAGAGGAGCATCGCGGCAAGACCCGCGGTGCCGATCGCAATGTTTGAGGCCATCGCCGCTCCCCAGCCGCCCGGCGCTTTACGTTTTGGCGCGCGCGCTCCCGGCGCGTACGCCGGCCAAGCCTTCACCCGCGGTCATCAAGGCGGCGACGGACAATAGCGCCAGCGACACCAACGCCGGCGGAAATGCCGTCCAAAGCGCTACCGGCACCGACACCATGTGCACCGGATAGCGGATGTAGTCGATCATGCCGAGCCACATCTGCCGAAAGAGAAGCACTGCGACGATCAGCGCGATCAGCGAAGACATGAGAACCATGGCCGACTTGGCGCGGTCGCTCATGCGTTCGGTGAAGATGTCGACTGTCACGTTGGCGTAGGTCAGCTGGCAATAGGGCAGGAACGCGAAGGCGGCGATGGCGACGCCGTGTTTGGTGATCTCGAAATCGCCAAGGATGGGTGTGCCGAAGAGCAGGTTCATCATCGCGCTGGCGGAGGTCAGGAGCACCAGCGCAACGAGAACCACGCCGCCGAGCAGCGCCCAAACGGTGATGATTGAGTGGGCGAGGCCTTCCAGCCTAGCCCGGATCGATTGTTCAGGACCGCTCATGCGGTCGTCGCATCCATCCTTGCCGCTACATCGTGTGATGCTTGGCGATCGTGGCGCGTGCGGTATCAACCAGCTTCTGGCCATCGATGCCCTTCGCCGTCACCTCGTCTATCCAGCGCTGCACCACCGGCTCCATGGCTGTGCGGAAGGCCTGCATCTCCTCTTCCGTCAGCGTGATCAATTCGTTTCCGGCATTGACGGCGACGTTGATGCCGCCTTCCTCTGAGTCGCGCCAAATCTGACCGACCTCGCGCACATAATCCTCGCCGGAATTCCTGTCGATCACGTCCTGCAGGTCTGCGGGCAGGGAGTCCCAGGTTCCTTGGTTCATGGAGATCTGGAAGCTTGTGGTGCCCAGACGCTCCTTCTCCGGCCCCTCGATTTGATACTTCGTCAATTCTTGGATCTTGAGCGGTGGAATGATCTCCCAGGGGATCAACGCGCCGTCGACTGCGCCGGTGGAGAGCGCCTGCGGCAGATCAGGTACCGGCATGCCGACCGGTGTGGCGCCGAGCGATTCGATGACCCATGCACCGGTGCGCGTGGGGATGCGCATCTTCTTGCCGGCGAGATCGGCGGGCGAGCGCACCGGCGTGTCGCGCATATGGATGCCCTGGCCGGCATGGACATGCAGCGCGATGACTTTCACGCCGGCATATTCCTCCGCGAGATATTCGTCGAACATTTCCCGCATGGCGAGATTGGTGGCTACCGGATCGTTGACGTAGACGCCGGGCAGTTCAAACACCTCCGTGCGCGGGAAGAGCTCCGGGGTGTAGCCGTTCACCGTCCACATGATGTCGACGACGCCGTCGCGCGCCTGGTTGATGAGCTGCGGCGGACGGCCGCCGAGTGACATGGCGGGAAAGATGTCGATTTTGATGCGGCCGTCGGAAGCGTCCATCACGCGGTTGGCCCACGGCTCCAGCATGTTGGTGTGCGCCGGCGCCTTCGGCCCGAGAAAGTGGTGAAGCTTCAGCGTGAACTCCTGCGCCCAGGCCCGGCGCAGCACGAAGGGCGCCGCCAAGGTGCCGCCCGCCACACCGATAAATTGTCTGCGATTGAACATCTTTCTAGCGTCCTCCCTAGTGTGGTGGGTTTGAGGTTCCTATCATTATTCCAGCGAGCGCGGCATAGGAACTTCAAACCCTAAAACCACACTAGAATCAATATCTTGCTAGTGTCCCTATCGAATCTGAAGTTCGTTCGAAGCCGGCTGAATAATCATGCGAACTTCAGATTCGGGACACTAGGGTGCGTGGCGGATCGGTGATCCAACCGATCGTCCCGCCCGTCGCGTCTATATCAGCCATTGTAGCCGCGTGACGAATGGTGGCGGGATTGTTCGGGAATTGACCGCCCCTGTCCAGACGGTTTTGCTGCGGCTGATCGCCGGCGCAAAGCGGCGAAGAGGGGAGCCCGATGAGCGCTGAGGGTGTTCTGCCGAGGGAGCTTGAGCAGCTCGACGCGCTGCGCGCCACACAGCTGCAGCGCCTCAAGGCGACAATCCGCTCCGCCTGGCAGGAGGTTCCGTATTATCGGGCAGCGCTCGACCAGGCCGGCGTCATGCCCGACGACCTTCAGGAGCTGAGCGACCTCTCCAAGTTCCCGTTCACCACGAAGGACACGCTGCGCGAGACCTATCCTTACGGCCTCTTCGCGGTGCCGAAGGAGAAAATCGCGCGCATCCACGCCTCCAGCGGCACCACCGGCAAACCGACCGTGGTCGGCTATACCGCCGCCGACATGGCGGTCTGGGCAGAGCTGATGGCGCGCGCGTTTCGTGCAACCGGCGCGCGCCCGGGCGATGTCGTGCACAACGCCATCCCCTACGGCCTCTTCACCGGCGGGCTCGGATGGCACGCAGGCGCGGAGCGTTTTGGTGCGGCAATCGTTCCCGCCAGCGGCGGCGCAACCGAGCGGCATGTGCAGCTCATTGGCGACCTCAGCCCCGATATCCTGATCGCCACGCCCTCCTACATGCTGGTAATTGCCGACGCGCTTGCCGCGCACGGCGTGACGCCGGACGCCTGCTCGCTGCGCTTGGCCTATTTTGGCGCCGAGCCCTGCTCTGAAGCGATGCGCAGCGAGATTGAGGCGCACCTCGGCGTGGAGGCCTACGATTCCTACGGCCTGTCGGAGGTGATCGGTCCGGGCGTTGCGCAGGAGCTGCCCGGCGACAGGGGCCATTTGGTGATCTGGGAGGACTGCTTTTGGCCGGAGATCATCGACCCGGAGACCGGCGCCGTCCTGCCCGACGGCGAGATGGGCGAACTGGTGCTGACGACGCTCGCCAAGGAAGCCATGCCGATCCTGCGTTATCGCACCCGCGACCGCACGCGCCTGATGCCCGGCAAGGATTCGCCGCTCCGCCGCCTGGAGCGCATCGCCGGGCGGACCGACGACATGATCATGGTGCGCGGCGTCAACGTCTTCCCCTCGCAGATCGAGGAAGTGCTCGCCGCCGATCCGGTGCTTGCGCCGCATTACGTGGTGGAAGTGTCGCGGCCGGACCGCCTCGACCAGCTCAAAGTGCGCGTGGAATGTCGCGCAGCGATTGACGGCGACGATGGCGCTGCGCTCGCCAGGCGCACAGAAGTGCATCTGAGGAATGTGCTCGGCGTCTCCGCCAAGGTGGTGATCGAAGCGCCCGGCACGATCGAGCGCTCGTCGGGCAAGGCCAAGCGCATCGTCGATCTGCGGGCGAAGGAATAGAGGAGGGGATTGCGGTGAACACTGACCCGAGTGAGACCGGCGCAGCTGGCCACGATACGCCTTTCGACGAGTGGCTTCGCGCCGCGCCGACCGAAACGACGACCTATCGCGCGGATTGCGAGCGCTATTCGGCGTTTTGGCGAGACGGCGCAGTGCTGCTGGCAGAACTCCCGGACAAGCCGCGGCGGAGCGACTCTGAGGCGGCTCAGGCTACAACGATCCTTCATCGAACGCGCGAGAGCCGCGAGCGTTTTCTCGCCGCCCACGCCGCGGCGCTCTACGACGCGCTGACCGATCAAGGCACGCGCTTCGTGCGGCTTGAGGACCTCGTCTTCGCGGCCGCTGATGCCATGCCTGGCCTGACCCCAGCGCGCAAAACAATGGCCGCGGAGGATCGCCTGCCGCTCGCCGAGAAGGAGGGCCACGAGATCGATCAGGGAATCGTCCTCGCCCATATGCTGGCCGACCCGCGCTGCGGCACGCATCTTTGCCACGCCATGCTTTTGCCGCGCGCTGAGGCGGCGGAGCACGCCGCGCGTTTCGCCAAAGACGGCATTCTGGAGCTTGGCGCGGCGCGGCTTGAGCGGCACGGCAAGGCGGTGTTCCTCACCGCCACCAATCCGCGCTTCTTGAATGCGGAGGATTCTTCCACGCTGGCGCTGATGGAGACGGCCGTCGATGTGGCGACGCTCGACGCCGATAGCACCATTGCCGTGCTCCGCGGCGGCAAGGTGGAGCATGCCAAATACAAAGACCGCCATGTCTTCGGCGCGGGCATCAACCTCACGCGTCTCTATCGCGGCGAGATCCCGTATCTCTTCTATATGGAGCGCGACCTCGGCTACGTGAACAAGCTCTTGCGCGGCGTAGCGACGCCCGATGCCGTGCCCGACGAAGTCAACGGCCGCACAGTGGAGAAGCCATGGGTCGCCGCCGTGGACACGTTCGCTATCGGCGGCCATTGCCAGATTCTCCTCAGCGTCGACTACACGATCGCCGGCGCCGACGCTTACATGACGCTGCCGGCGCGCAAGGAGGGCATCATTCCCGGCGCGGCCAATCTTCGCCTGCCGCGCTTCGTCGGCGACCGGGTGACACGTCAGGCGATCCAATACGAAAGGCGGCTCCCCTGCGACAGTCCGGAGGGGCGGCTCATCTGCGACGAAATCGTAACGCCTGGCGAGATGGATGCTGCCATCGCCCGCGTGGTCGACGGGCTGACGAATTCCGGTCCGGTCAGCGCCGTCGCCAACCGCCGCGCGCTCCGTGTCGTGCAGGAGCCGCTCGACCTCTTCCGCCGCTACTTCTCCGTCTACGCCCGCGAGCAGGCTTATTGCCATTTCAGCCCGGCGCTCATCTCCAATTTGGAGCGCTTCTGGAACGCGCAGAGCCGGAAGGTGTGAGGAGCTCTGCCACGCAACCCGGCACGGCCTCCGCCTCTCCCCAGAGGGGAGAGGACAAAGCCGTGCCAATGGAGCACGATCTCATCCGAAAAGCGGTATCCACTTCTCCGGATCATGCCCTAATCGAACGGCAGCCCCACATAGTTCTCCGCCAGCGCCGTCGACGCCGCGCGCGACTGCGTGAGATAGTCCAGCTCCGCCAGCTGCAATTTGCGACCGAACGGGCCGTCGTCCGGAAAGAGATGCAGGAGCGTGGTCATCCACCACGAGAAACGCTCCGCTTTCCAGATGCGGCTGAGACAGTTCTGCGAATAAGCGTTAAGCCCGGCGTCGGAGCCCTCCACGAAATGCTCCAAGAGCGCCCGGAAGAGGAACCGGATGTCGGACGCCGCCAGATTGAGGCCCTTGGCGCCTGTCGGCGGCACGATATGGGCGGCGTCGCCGGCGAGGAACAGGCGTCCGAAGCGCATCGGCTCCGCCACGAAGCTTCTGAGCGGCGCGATGCTCTTTTCGATTGACGGACCGGTGACCATCGCCTCCGCCGCCTCGCGGTCAAGCCGCTTGCGCAACTCGTCCCAGAAGCGATCGTCCGGCCAGTCCTCGACATTGTTGGTAAGCGGGCATTGCACATAGGTGCGGCTCACCTGCTTGGAGCGCATGGAGCAAAGCGCAAAGCCGCGGGCGTGGTTGGCGTAGATCAGCTCGTCGGAAACGGGCGGCGTTTCCGACAGGACGCCGAGCCAGCCGAACGGGTACACCCGCTCGAAGGTCTCAACCTTGTCCGCAACGCTGGCGCGGCTGACGCCGTGAAAGCCATCGCACCCGGCAACGAACGCGCCGGTGATGTCGTGCTCCTCGCCGTTCTGTCGGTAGGTGATTGTGGGGCGCGGCCCGTCAATGTCGCGGATGGCGACAACCTCCGCTTCGTAACGCGGCGGCACGCCGTCTTCAGCGAGCGCATCCATGAGGTCGCGCGTCAGCTCTGTCTGGCCGTAGATCATCACCGACTTGCCGCCGGTCAGGTCGGCGAAGTCGATCCGGTGCCGGCGGCCTTCGAAGCTGATCTCTATGCCCTCGTGGATCAGCCCCTCAATGTGCATGCGCTCGCTGACCTTCGCTTCGTGGAGAAGGTCCACCGCACCCATCTCCAGGACGCCCGCGCGGATGCGGCCGAGCACGTAATCCTGGCTGCGATGCTCCAGCACGACATTGGCGATGCCGTTGAGGTGAAGCAGGCGCGACAGAAGCAGGCCTGCCGGGCCGGAACCGATAATGACGACCTGGGTGTCCATCGCCTCCCTCGCCAAATGGGCCCTCCAGGCTCGCACCAGATCGGCCGCGCGTCGAGTGCAGCGGGCAGATATTGTGCTAGCTTGCGATGGTCGGCGATGTTAGAGGCACCCGCTTGGATTGACGCCAAGGCCGCCGGCCGCCTGTTGGTCGCCCTGCGGCGTGGCGCCGGTCGGCGTCAATGTCTCGGCCCTGCTCAGGCAAGGCAACGGGCATCCAAGACCCCGCCGAGACGCTGCCGGTTTCATTGAGGATGATCGTCGGATGCTGAGAGTCGCTGTCGTTGGAACGGGTTATGTCGGTCTGGTGACCGGCACATGCTTGGCTGAGCTTGGGCACGACATTGTTTGCATCGACAACGACCGGGACAAGATCGAGCGGCTCAAGGCCGGCGACGTGCCGATTTACGAGCCGGGGCTTGAGGACCTCGTCTCCGCTAATGTGAGCCGCGGGCAGCTGAGCTTCGCCAACGGCATCGCCGAGGCGATTGCACCGCGCGTCGACGTGCTCTTCATCGCCGTGGGGACGCCGACGGAAGACAATGGCAGCGGCGGCGCCAATCTCGGCTACGTCTACGCCGCCGCTGGGGAAGCTGCGACCGCGCTGGCCGCGCTGCCGGACGATCCCGATGCCTTCACCGTCGTGGTCGTGAAATCCACCGTTCCGGCAGGCACCAACCGCAAGGTCGCCGCCATCTTCCGCCAGCATCTGACGGATGAGCGCTTCGCCGTGGCGTCCAACCCGGAGTTCCTGCGCGAGGGCGACGCCATCAGCGATTTCATGGAGCCGGACCGGATCGTCGTCGGCTCAAGCTCGGAACGCGCGCGGCAGATTCTCGAAGAGCTCTACCTGCCGCTCACCCGCAAGGGGCATCCGCTGGTGGCGACCTCCACGGCGGAGACGGCGGAGCTGATCAAATACGCCGCCAATGCCTTCCTGGCGACCAAGGTGACGTTCATCAACGAGCTGGCGCGGCTCTGCGAGGCGGCCGGCGCTGATGTGGAGGAGCTCGCCGTGGGCGTCGGGCTCGATCAGCGCATCGGCAACAAGTTCCTGACGCCGGGGCCGGGCTTCGGCGGCTCGTGCTTCCCCAAGGATCTCGTGGCGCTCATCAAGACCGCCAACGATTTCGGCTCGCCGGTGGAGATCGTCGAGACGGTGATCCGCGCCAACGACCGCCACAAGCTGTTGATGGTGCGAAAGATCCGCAACGAGCTTGGCGGCGCTGTGTCCGGCCGGCGGATCGGAGTTCTGGGCCTTGCGTTCAAGGCCAACACCGACGACATGCGCAACGCCCCCGCGCTGACCATCGCCGGACAGCTTATCGCCGAGGGTGCGGAAGTGTGCGCCTACGACCCCGTCGCCGCCGACCAGGCCAAGGCGCTCCTGCCGAAGCTTCAATTGGCGGAGACGATAGAGGACGCGGCAAACGGCGCCGACGCCATTGTCATTCTGACCGAATGGAGCGACTTCCGCGCCATCAATTGGGAAGAGCTGGCGCCGACCATGCGCCGTCCGCTCCTGATCGATCTCAGAAATGTCTGCGAGCCGAAGGACGTGCTGCGCCAGGGCATGGAATATGTCGCGCTCGGCCGCCCGTTGAGCGAGCTGCACTACCGCGCCGCCGCCGAATAGCAGCCACCTGTTGCGTCACGAGATGTTTTTTGCAGGCGAGCTGCTTGCATAGTTGAAGCCTCTATTTATATGCAACTACTGGACGCATGTCCGGCGATGCCATCCGCCGGTGAAGCAACTCAACACATTGTTCTAGAAGACATATTTCCCACCAGGAGCATGCTCGCTGCGGGCGCGCATCCTTGCCACGCTAAGCCGCGCGTCAATATTTGGTCAATGAACGTTCTGCTAACCTTGCACGAACCATTGCAACCTGGACGAAGGCACAAGTGCAGGACACCGGCCGAAGATCGGCGCTCGTCGGTATCGCCATCGTGGCCCTGTCGATCGGCTTGTTTGTCGGTATCGCGAAGATCGGCGGCGGAGCTTTTGTCGACGCACAGCGCAGCCGCGAGCTTGGCGGCTACGCTGAGCTCGTGCTGCGTCGCGCCGAGCTGGAAGTCGATTTCTCCATCGTTGCGCTGAGCGAGCTGGCCCAGAACGGGGTCACCGATTGCAGCCCGCAGAGCCTGGCGGCGATGCGCCGCCATGTCTACGAACGCAGCACGATCAAGGACATCCGCATTGTCGATGGCAGCCTCGGAGCGACGCAATGCTCGGCGTTCTCTGAGACTTTGGCGTTCGATACACAGCCTCTGGAGATAGAGGCGTTTCGCTCGCGCAATACGGCCATCCAGCTGGCGCGGCTGGAGCAGCATTCCGGACAGGCCATGAGCGTGTACTGGGAGGTCGACGATGGCGTCACCCTTGCCGCCGTCGTCAATACCGCCGCGCTTCTGTTTGCAATCCTGCCGCACGAGCTGCGCGATTACGGCGAGGTGCGGCTGGAACTCGCCGACGGCAGCGCGGTTGCGGAATATCTGACGCAACGCGACGACGCTATCGATCCGCAGATGGTGGAACTCACCGCGGTTTCGGAGCGTTATCCGTTCACCGCGCGGATCGGCGTCTCCAGGTCTGTATTCAAGGCGTGGAACCGCGGGCCGGAACGCTACTTCCTTGCTGTCGGGGGCATATTGGGGCTCGCCTTCGGTGGGCTTGCCGCGGGTGTCTTCGTGCGGCGCCCCGATCAGACATCGGAATTGGACCGCGCCTTGGCGGCCCGCGAGTTCAGGCCGTTCCTGCAGCCCATCGTGGCGCTCGATTCCGGTCAGATCGTTGGCTGTGAGGTCTTGGCGCGCTGGATGAAGGCCGACGGCTCGGTGGAATCGCCGCTGCGCTTTATTCGCAAGGCGGAGGACAGTGGCCGCATCGTTCCGCTCACTGCTTTTCTGGTGTCGGAGGCGCTTGATCACCTGCGCCCCTGGATGAGCAAGCGGCGCGACTTCAAGGCCGCGTTCAACATCTATCCGGGACATCTGATGGCCGACGGCTTCGTGGAGGAATTCAAGGCGCTGGTCGACAATGCCGGCGTGCCGCGAGGCCAGGTTGTCATCGAACTGACGGAGCGCCACGAGCTGACCGATCTTGCCGCGGCCGCCGAGCGCATCGTGGAATTGCGCGTCAACGGTTTCAAGGTCGCCATTGACGACGCCGGCACCGGCCATAGCGGGCTTTCCTATTTGCAGAGGCTCGGCGTTGATATCGTCAAGATCGACAAGCTGTTCGTCGATTCAATTGAGTCCGATCACTCCGCCCGGGTCATCGTCGACATGCTTGTGCGCGTGGCCGGGAAGCTGGGCATGAAGACCGTTGCGGAAGGCGTGGAGCGTCCCGAACAGGTCGCCGCACTTAAAGTGTGCGGGGTCGATGAGATTCAAGGCTACCTCATATCGCCGGCATTGCCGCCGGCTGAGTTTCTGCGGCTCCTGCACGCCGCCGCGGAACCGGGAGCACGCGAACCCGTACCTGAAGCGCTGATCGCTTAGACTGGCTGCCGCTAATGGGCTCGCTACTGGAACGTCACCGTGGCGAAGGCGCGGTCGATCTTGTCCTGCGGCCAGAAGGTGACCTCGCCCGGCGCGGCTCCAGGTGCATCAATGTTGGTGCCCTGGCCGGGCTGATCGAGGATCGCCTCGCCGGCGGGATTCGACACGCTGACGGCGCCTTCAAGCAGGAAAACGCCGAACGCATCGTCGATCGGGCCGCCCCAGAACTCCGTTCCGCGGATGCCGATCGTGGCCACCGGCGTCGTCACGGCGACCTCCGTATTCGCCAGCTTGGAGGCTTGTCCGGAGACGAAGCGAAACGCGCCAACCACGCCAAGCTTCATCTCGCCATCGTTCGCGCCCGGGTCATAGACGAACGCGTCGAGCGTCATCACCGCCTGTTCGCCGAGCGTCAGCTGCGTGCCGTCGGCGAAGGTCACCTCCAGCCGTGCACCCTCGCCGGTGGAAACGATCTGGTTCAGGAAGACATCGGAGTTCGGCTGAAGCGCGTCCGTCACGCCGTTGATCGTGCCAGTGGAGAAACCCTGCATCCGGCTGACGGCCCCGATCGGATCGGCTGCCAGCACCGGGCCGGTTGATACGCCCCCCGCGACCGCAAAGATGACGGCAGCAAGGATGACGAGCGCATTGTGTAGCGTGGGGCGCAGCATGGTCGAGACACTCCACATGAACGACCCGCAATAGTGCCACGCTTCGTCAATGTGCCCAACAGCGCCACGCCCCATATGGCGCAATGGTGAACGGCCGCCAAAGCGCCCCATGGATTGCGGCGGACCGGCCGAGCAGCCATAGTTTGGCTTGGCGCAGGAAACCGGCTAGAGGTGGCGCCATAAAGCCACATCGGCGGGACCGACGATCATGTTGCAAACTGCCCCCATTCCCAACAACCTTGAAGCCTTCTGGATGCCGTTCTCGGCGAACCGGCAGTTCAAGAAGGCACCGCGCATCCTGGCGCGTGCCGAGGGCATGCATTATTGGAGCCACGACGGCCGCGAGATACTCGACGGTACGGCGGGCCTGTGGTGCGTGAATGCCGGCCATGGCCGTCCGGAGATTGCCGAAGCCGTCAAGGCGCAGCTCTTGGAGCTCGACTACGCGCCCGCCTTCCAGATGGGGCACCCCAAAGTGTTTGAGCTGGCCGCGCGGCTTGCGGCGATCGCGCCGCAGGGGCTCGACCATGTCTTCTTCACCAATTCCGGCTCTGAATCGGTCGACACGGCGCTGAAGATCGCGCTCGCTTATCATCGCGTGAAAGGCGAAGGGAGCCGTTCGCGCTTGATCGGCCGCGAGCGCGGCTATCACGGCGTGAATTTCGGCGGCATCTCCGTGGGCGGCATCGTCGCCAACCGCAAGCATTTCGGCATGATGCTGGCGGGCGTCGATCATATCCGCCACACGCATGATCCTGCGAAGAACGCCTTCACGCGCGGCGTGCCGGAGCACGGCGCGGAATTGGCTGACGATCTGGAGCGGCTCGCGATCCTGCATGACCCCTCCACGATCGCCGCATTGATCGTGGAGCCCGTCGCCGGTTCGACCGGCGTTCTGATTCCGCCCAAAGGCTATCTGGAGAAGCTCCGCGCCATCTGCGACAAGCACGGCATCCTGCTGATCTTCGATGAGGTCATCACCGGTTTCGGCCGCTTGGGCACGCCGTTTGCCGCCGATTGGTTCGGCGTCGCGCCCGACATCATGACGACGGCCAAAGGCGTCACCAACGGTGTCGTCCCGATGGGCGCAGTGTTCGTGAAGTCCGACATCTATGAGGCCTTCATGAACGGGCCGGAGCACCTCATCGAATTCTTCCACGGCTACACCTATTCCGGAAACCCGGCCGCATCGGCCGCCGGGCTTGCCGTGCTCGATGTCTATCAGCGCGAAGGATTGCTCACGCGCGGCGCAGAGCTCGCCAAGCATTGGGAAGACGCGCTGCACAGCCTCAAGGGCCTCCCGCACGTCGTCGACATCCGTAATATCGGTCTGGTCGGCGCCATCGAGCTGGAGCCGATTGCCGGCGAGCCCGCCAAGCGCGCCTTCTCTGCCTTCGTCAAAGCCTACGAGGCGGGCATTCTGATCCGCGTGACCGGCGACATCATTGCGCTGTCGCCGCCGCTCATTATCGAGGAAAAGCAGATCGACCAGCTCATTGAGACGCTTGCCGGCGTCATCAAGAGCCTCGACTAGTGTCCCGAATCTGAAGTTCGCGTGATTGTTCAGCCCGCTCCGAACGAACTTCAGATTCGATAAGGACACTAGACAAGATATTGAATCGAGTGTGGTTTTGGGGTTTGAAGTTCCTATGATGAGCCCACCGCAATAGTGATAGGAACGTCAAACCCACCACACTAGGTCAAGCAAGGAAGCGAACATGCAGCGTATTGCCAATGTGATAAACGGCCGGGTCGAGCCGTCGAAGTCCGCGCGTTCAGCGCCGGTCTTCAATCCGGCAACCGGCGAGCAATCCGGCGAGCTTGGCCTCTCAACGGCCGCCGAGATCGACGAGGCGGTTCAGGCCGCCAAGGCCGCGGCGCCGGCCTGGGGCGCCATGCCGCCACTGAAGCGTGCGCGCTTCATGTTCAAGTTCAAGGCGCTCTTGGAGGAGCGTGCCGACGATTTGGCACGGGCGATTTCCTCTGAGCACGGCAAGACGCATGACGACGCTTTGGGCGAGGTGGCGCGGGGCATTGAGGTCGTAGAGTTCGCCTGCGGCATCCCGCAGCTTCTGAAGGGCGAATTCTCGCGCAATGTCGGGCCGGAGATCGATTCCTATTCCGATCGCCAGCCGCTTGGCGTCTGCGCCGGCATCACGCCGTTCAACTTCCCCGCCATGGTGCCGATGTGGATGTATCCCATGGCGATCGCCTGCGGGAACACCTTCGTGCTGAAGCCGTCGGAGCGCGATCCCTCCGCCTCCATGCTGGCTTATGAGCTCTTCAAGGAAGCTGGCTTCCCCGACGGCGTCTTGAACATCGTGCACGGCGACAAGGAGGCGGTCGACGCCATCCTCGATCATCCCGACATCAAGGCCGTGAGCTTCGTCGGCTCCACGCCGATCGCGCATTACGTCTATACGCGCGGCACCAATGCCGGGAAGCGCGTGCAGGCCCTGGGCGGCGCCAAGAACCACATGATCGTCATGCCCGACGCCGACATGGATAAAGCCGCCGACGCGCTGATGGGCGCCGGCTACGGCTCCGCCGGCGAGCGCTGCATGGCGATCTCCGTTGCCGTTCCGGTGGGCGAGGAGACGGCCGACAAGCTGGTGGAGACGCTGGCGCCGCGCGTGCGCGCACTGAAGGTCGGTCCGGCCACCGATCCGGAAGCGGAGATGGGGCCGCTCGTCACCAAGCAGCACATGGACAAGGTGCTCGGCTATATCGACAAGGGCGTAGAGGAAGGCGCCGACCTCGTCGTCGACGGCCGCGGGCTGAAGCTGCAGGGCTACGAGAACGGCTACTTTGTCGGCGGCTCGCTGTTCGACCGCGTGACGCCGGAGATGACGATCTACAAGGAAGAGATTTTCGGGCCGGTGCTCTCCGTTGTGCGCGCCGACAGCTACGATTACGCCGTCGATCTCATCAACAAGCATGAGTATGGCAACGGCACGGCGATCTTCACGCGCGACGGCGACACGGCGCGCACCTTCGCTGACCAGATCGAAGTGGGCATGGTGGGCGTCAACGTGCCGATCCCCGTCCCGGTCGCCTACCATTCCTTCGGCGGCTGGAAGCGCTCGCTCTTCGGCGACCATTCCATCTACGGCCCGGAGGGCGTGCGCTTCTACACGCGGCTGAAGACGGTGACGACGCGCTGGCCCGCCGGCATCGCTCACGGCGCGGTCTACACCTTCCCGTCGATGCATTGAGATGCAGGAAACACGGTCTTCTCGAATGTCGTCATGCCCGGACTTGATCCGGGCATCCATTCCTTAACGGCCGCAGGCGGGCGGGACGTAGCGGAGTGGATTGCCGGGTCAAGCCCGGCAATGACGACAAAACATATGGCAGGAGAACCCTCTCGTGGCAGCACCAGCCTCTAATCTCAGGATCAACGGCGAGCGGCTTTGGGACACGCTCATGGAGATGGCCAAGATCGGCCCGGGCGTGAAGGGCGGCAACCGACGCCTCACGCTCACCGATGTCGACAAGGAAGGCCGCGATCTTTTCAAGTCGTGGTGCGACGCGGCCGGCTGCGCCATGGCCGTCGACACGATGGGCAACATGTTCGCCCGCCGAGAAGGAACCGATCCCAGCCTGCCGCCGGTCATGGTCGGCAGTCACCTCGATACGCAGCCGACCGGCGGCAAATATGACGGCGTGCTCGGCGTGCTCTCCGGCCTGGAGATCGTGCGCACGCTGAACGATCTGGGCATCAAGACCAGGCATCCCATCGAAGTAGTCAACTGGACCAACGAGGAGGGCTCGCGCTACGCGCCGGCCATGATCTCCTCCGGCGTGTTCGCCGGCGTCTACACGCAGGATTACGCCTACGGCCTGAAGGATGCCGACGACAAGGCGCTCGGCGATGAGCTGAAGCGCATCGGCTATGTCGGCGACGAAGAGGTCGGCACGCGGCCGCTCAAGGCGTTCTTCGAGCTCCATATCGAGCAGGGGCCGATCCTTGAGGCGGAAGAGATCGATATCGGCGTCGTCACGCACGGGCAGGGCCAGCGCTGGTTCGACGTGACGCTGACCGGCTTTGAAAGCCACGCCGGCACCACGCCCATGCCGCGCCGCCGCGATGCCTTGGTGGGGGCCGCCAAGCTTGTGCAGGCGGTGAACGAGATTGCGCTCGCCAACGCGCCGCACGCCGTCGGCACCTGCGGTGTGCTCAATCCCTATCCCGGCTCGCGCAACGTCATTCCCGGCGCCGTGTCGATGACCATCGATTTCCGCCATCCCATCGACGAGACGCTCTCCGCCATGAAGGCGGCGATGCAAAAGGCGATCGACGACATCTGCGCCGACGGCAAGCTCAAAGCCGACGTGGAGGAGGTCTTCTATTACGCGCCGGTGGCGTTCAACGCCGATTGCGTCTCCGCCGTGCGCCGCGCTGCGGAACGCCTCGGCTATTCGCACCGCGACATCGTGTCGGGCGCCGGGCACGATGCCTGCTACATCGCCCGCGTTGCGCCGACCTCCATGGTGTTCTGCCCGTGCGTCGACGGCATCAGCCACAATGAGGAAGAGGAGATCCACCCGCATTGGGCAACGGCCGGCGCTGAGGTTCTGTTCCACGCCGTGGTGGAGACAGCGGAGATTGTGGAGTGAGGTGTTCCGGCGCGCCCAGGCCCCACCTCCCCGCAAGGGGGAGGTGGAAGCGGAGGCGGCATGACGACGAATCTGTTGGTAGGGCCGCACGCATTTACGGGAGTAGCAAATGAGCAAACTCATCAAGGGCGGCACCATCGTCACCGCCGATCTCACCTTCAAGGGCGACGTGTTCGTGCAGCACGACAAGATCGTCGCGGTGGGCACCGATCTGGAGCACGACGCCGACCACGTGCTCGATGCGTCGGGCTGCTACGTCATGCCCGGCGGCATCGACCCGCACACGCATATGGAGATGCCCTTCATGGGTACCTTCTCCAGCGACGATTTCGATTCCGGCACGGCCGCCGCACTTTCAGGCGGCACCACGATGATCGTCGATTTTTGCCTGCCGGCGCCCAACCAGGGCCTGATCGACGCGCTGCAGCAATGGTACCAGAAAGCCGGCAAGGCGCGCACCGATTATTCCTTCCATATGGCGATCACCTGGTGGGAGAAGCAGGTGTTCGATGAGATGCCGAAGGTGGTGGAGCAGGGCATCAACACCTTCAAGCACTTCATGGCCTATAAGGGCGCGCTGATGGTGAACGACGACGAGATGTTCGCCTCCTTCCAGCGTTGCGCAGAGCTCGGCGCCATGCCGCTCGTGCACGCGGAGAACGGCGATGTCGTCGCCTCGCTTCAGCAGAAGCTTCTCGCCGACGGCAATAACGGGCCGGAAGCACATGCCTTCTCCCGTCCGCCGGAGGTGGAGGGCGAGGCCGCCAACCGCGCTATCATGATTGCCGACCAGGCGGGCGTGCCGCTTTATGTCGTGCACGTTTCCTGTGAGCAGGCGCACGAGGCGATCCGCCGCGCGCGGCAGAAGGGCATGCGCGTTTATGGCGAGCCGCTCATCCAGCACCTCGTGCTGGATGAGAGCGAATATGCCAATCCCGATTGGGACCACGCGGCCAGGCGGGTGATGTCGCCGCCCTTCCGCAACAAGGAGCACCAGGATTCGCTGTGGGCGGGGCTGGCGGCCGGCTCGCTGCAGGTGGTTGCCACTGATCATTGCGCCTTTACCACCGAGCAGAAGCGCATGGGCGTCGGCGACTTCACCAAAATTCCCAACGGCACCGGCGGGCTGGAGGACCGGCTGTCGGTCTTGTGGACCTATGGCGTGCGCACCGGGCGGCTGACCATGAACGAGTTCGTCGCGGTCACCTCCAGCAACATCGCCAAGATCCTCAACATCTATCCGACGAAGGGCGCCATCAGGGTCGGCGCCGATGCCGATATCGTTGTGTGGGACCCGGCGGCGACCAAGACGATCAGTGCGTCGACGCAGAAATCGGCGATCGACTACAACGTCTTCGAAGGCGTGGAGGTGACCGGACGGGCACGCATGACACTGTCACGCGGCCGTGTCGCCTATGAGGATGGCGACGTGAAGGCCGGCACCGGCGACGGGCGTTTCGTTGAGCGCCCGGCCAACGCACCGGTCAACAGGGCACTCTCCACCTGGAAGGAGCTCACCGCGCCGCGCAAGGTGGAGCGCTCCGGCATCCCGGCGGGGGTTTGATGTGTCGTGCGCTGGGGCCGCAGGCTAACTCTGTCGTCACTGCCGGGCTTGACCCGGCAATCCATTCCGTAACCGGTGCGCCTGGCCGCGCCGCTCAGGAATGGATGCCCGGATCAAGTCCGGGCATGACGACGGAAGAGAGCGGTTGGGGTTGCGACAGCTCAGGGGATAAGGTCTGACATGCAGGACCACGCGCCAACATCCGATCGCACCGAGACATCCTCCGGCGCGGCGGTCATCGCCGTCGACAAGCTGTCGCTCACCTTCCAGACGGCCGACAGTCCCGTCCACGCGCTCGACGACATCAACCTCAATGTGGGACGCGGCGAGTTCATCTCCTTCATCGGCCCGTCCGGCTGCGGCAAGACCACGCTCTTACGCGTCATCGCCGATCTGGAGCAGCCGACCGGCGGTTCGATCACCGTCAACGGCATGAGCCCGCATGAGGCGCGTGTACAGCGGGCCTATGGCTACGTGTTTCAGGCGCCGGCGCTTTATCCGTGGCGGACGATTGCCAAGAATGTCGGGCTGCCCTTGGAGATCATGGGATACAGCGCCGCGGATCGGGCGGAACGCGTGGCGCGCACGCTGGCGCTGGTGAACCTTTCCGGCTTTGAGCAGAAGTTCCCGTGGCAGCTTTCCGGCGGCATGCAGCAGCGCGCCTCCATTGCTCGTGCACTCGCCTTCGATGCTGACCTTCTTTTGATGGATGAGCCTTTCGGTGCACTTGACGAGATCGTGCGCGACCATCTGAACGAGCAGCTTCTGGAGCTGTGGGCGAAGACGCACAAGACGGTGATCTTCGTCACGCATTCCATTCCGGAGGCGGTGTTTCTGTCGACCCGCATCGTGGTCATGTCACCGCGCCCCGGCCGCATCTACGACGTCATTGACAGCGACCTGCCGCGCGAACGCACGCTCGATATCCGCGAGACGCCGGAATTCCTCACCCTCGCCCACCGCGTGCGCGAGGGTTTACGGGCAGGGCATTCCTACGATGATTGAGGTGGGCGCCTTGCAGGCCGTTACGACGGGCGCTCTTCCTCTCCCCTTTGGGGAGAGGTCGGTCGCGCAGCGGCCGGGTGAGGGGGGCGAACGCCAGCTTCTCCCCCTCACCCGGTTTGTCGCTCCGCTCCAAACCACCCTCTCCCCGGCGGGGAGAGGAGTGGGCCCTGCCGCGCAGATAGGCCTTGTCAAGCCTTCGAGCTTCTTTCAGCCGGTCGGCATAACAAGCGCCCTTCCTCTCCCCTTGGGGGAGAGGTCGGCGCGCAGCGGCGGGTGAGGGGGTGATGAGATCTGCGCGCTCCGTAACCAAGCGTCACCCCGGCGCGACGGCGCGCGCCCGCCGGCTTCGCCGTGACGAGACGGACGCTGAACGGCGTCTTTGGTATCGTCTGAGCGGCCGCGAGCTGGCTGGCCACAAATTTGTGCGGCAGGTGCCACTGGGACCCTACGTGGTCGACTTCTTGTGTCGGTCGAAGCGCTTGGTTGTGGAAGTCGACGGCGAGCAACATGCCGAGAGCCGCAGCGACACCTTGCGAACGGCTTGGCTTAACCGACATGGCTACTCTGTTCTTCGCTTCTGGAATCATGAGGTGCTGCGCGAACGCGAGGCGGTTCTTGATGCGATATTGGCGGTCCTGGAGAAACGGATCGATAATTCTTCATCCGATCTTCGCTTCTCTCCGGCGATGCCGTCCCCCTCACCCGGTTTGTCGCTCCGCTCCAAACCGATCTCTCCCCGAAGGGGAGAGGAAGGGGCCGTGCCACGCGCGATAGGTGGTCGGCACACGTCTCACTCTGCGAAGCGTGTGACGCGATGAGCGGCGTCGTCTTTATGCGTTGCGGTTTCATGCACGGCGGTGCTGTTCACCGGCCTGTCAACACGACGGGCGCTCTTCCTCTCCCCCTTGGGGAGAGGTCGACGCGCGCCGTCAGGCGGGCGTCGGGTGAGGGGGCCGGCACTGCAATCTACCCCCTCACCCGGTTTGTTGCTCCGCGCCAAACCGACCTCTCCCCAAGGGGGAGAGGAACGGGCCGTGCCATACGCAACGGTCGGTTGGTACGCGAGGGTGTGGAGCCATGAAATCATCCTCCCTCATCACCCGCCTCATGGCCGGCACCACCGGGCCGGTGATCGTTGTCTGCTTGGCCATCATTGCGCTGTGGTATGTCGGTGCGTTCTTTCTCAACGCGCCGTTCGCGCGCGAGGCGCTGGCGCGCGCCGACGAGGCCTACACCTTCTCCGATCTCCTGCAGCGCACGATGAACGAGGAGCGCCCAGTGCTGCCCTCGCCGCATCAGGTGGCGCGGGAGATCTACGAGACGACCGTACTGAAGAAGCCGACCTCCAACCGCAGCCTGATCTTTCATAGCTGGGTGACGCTCTCCTCCACGCTGCTCGGCTTTCTTATGGGCACGGCTCTGGGCATCGTGCTGGCGGTGGCGATCGTACACTCGCGCACCCTGAGCCGCAGTCTGATGCCCTGGGTGATTGCCTCGCAGACCATCCCCATTCTGGCGATCGCTCCGATGATCATCGTCGTGCTCGCCTCCATCGGACTGACCGGCCTGTTCCCAAAATCGATCATCTCGACCTATCTGTCGTTCTTCCCCGTCACTGTCGGGATGGTGAAAGGACTGCGCGCACCCGACCCGATCCATCTCGATCTGATGCGCACCTACAGCGCCAGCCAGGCGCAGGTCTTTTGGAAGCTGCGCTGGCCGTCCTCCATGCCCTATCTCTTCGCCTCCATGAAGGTGGCGATCGCCATCGCTCTGGTCGGCGCCATTGTCGGCGAGCTGCCGACGGGCGCGGTGGCAGGCCTCGGCGCGCGGCTTCTGACCGGCTCCTATTATGGTCAGACCGTACAGATCTGGTCAGCGCTCATTGCCGCTGCAGTCATTGCGGCGACCCTGGTGACGATCGTGGGCATCGCCAACCGCGCCGTGCTCGCCCGCATGGGACAGAGCGAATGAAGGCTGGCGCCCCGCAGCTTCTTTATCCGGCCGCAGCAATCGCGCTCGTTGCCCTCGTGCTGCGGGCGTCGCTCGATGGACCATCCGTGATGGCGACCGTGCTCGCTGTCGCCGCGGGCCTGCTCGTGCTGGCCGGCTTGGTGAGCCTTTGGCGACCGCGATGGCAGCTCCTTCTGACCGGCGTGGCGGCCCATGCTGCGGTCTACATCCTGCTTGCCGAATTGCCGGAGATTGCCGGACGCGCGGGGCTCGGTTTCTGGTGTCTCGTCATCGCCGCCTGGCTGACGGCTTGGGCTTTCGTGCAATCGCTCTCCGAGATGCGCACGGAGGGCCGCGCCGCCAGCCGGCTCTTCGGCGTGATCATCCCGGCTCTGTTCGGTATCTGGTGCCTGATTCTGTGGGAACTGATCGTCCGCGGCTTCGCCGTGCCGGCGGTGATCCTGCCGGCGCCCAGCGCCGTCTGGGAGCGCATTTTGGCGTCCATCCCGATCCTGTGGGCTGATTTCCAGCAGACCTTCATCAAGGCGGTGCTGACCGGCTACGCCATCGGCTGCCTCTCCGGCTTCGCGGTCGCCATCCTCGCCGATCGCATTCCGTTCCTTCGGCGTGGTCTGTTGCCGATCGGCAATTTGGTCAGCGCGCTGCCGATCGTCGGCATCGCGCCGATCATGGTCATGTGGTTCGGCTTCGACTGGCCGTCCAAGGCCGCGGTCGTGGTCGTGATGACCTTCTTCCCGATGCTGGTGAACACGGTGGCCGGCTTGGCGGCGTCGGGCGCGCAGGAGCGCGATCTGATGCGCACCTATGCGGCCAATTACTGGCAAACGCTCCTGAGGCTGCGTCTTCCCGCCGCGCTTCCCTTTATTTTCAATGCCTTGAAGATCAATTCCACGCTGGCGCTGATTGGCGCAATTGTTGCAGAGTTCTTCGGGACGCCGATTGTGGGGATGGGATTCCGCATTTCGACCGAGGTCGGGCGGTTGGCCATCGACATGGTCTGGGCGGAGATCGCGGTCGCGGCGCTTGCCGGCTCGGCCTTTTATGGGCTGGTCAGCGTCGTGGAGCGGATGTTCACATTCTGGCACCCGTCCTATCGATCGTGACGGGCGCCCAACAGGGAGAGTGGGAATGAAAAGGCTGATCGCTGGAGGTTTGGGACTGTCGCTGGCGCTTGCCGCGGGAAGCGCAATGGCCGCCGACGACGTCGTGCTGCAGCTCAAATGGGTCACGCAGGCGCAGTTCGCCGGCTATTACGTGGCCAAGGACAAGGGCTTCTACGAAGAGGCTGGCCTCAACGTTGAGATCAAGCCGGGTGGCCCGGACATCGCCCCGCCGCAGATCATTGCCGGCGGCGGCGCCGACGTCATCATCGAATGGATGCCGGCAGCGCTTGCCAGCCGTGAGCGCGGCGTGCCGCTGGTCAATATCGCCCAGCCCTTCAAGAGCTCCGGCATGATGCTGACCTGCCGCAAGGAGACGGGGATCACCAGCCCGGAGGATTTCCGCGGCAAGACGCTCGGCGTCTGGTTCTTCGGCAACGAATATCCGTTCCTGTCGTGGATGTCGCAGCTCGGCATTCCGACCGAAGGCGGCGATGACGGCGTGACGGTTCTGAAGCAGGGCTTCAACGTCGATCCGCTGCTGCAGAAGCAGGCCGACTGCATCTCCACCATGACCTACAACGAATATTGGCAGGTCATCGACGCCGGCATTCCGGAGGACGAACTGGTCGTCTTCAAATACGAGGACGAGGGTGTCTCCACGCTTGAGGACGGCCTCTACGTCCTGGAGGACAATCTCGACGATCCCGCGTTCGTGGACAAGATGGCGCGCTTCGTGAAGGCGTCGCTGCGTGGCTGGGCCTACGCCCGCGAGAACTCCGACGAGGCGGCGGGGATCGTGCTGGAAAACGACGCCACCGGCGCGCAGACCGAAAAGCACCAGCAGCGCATGATGGGCGAGATCAACAAGCTGACGGAAGGCTCCGACGGCACGCTCGATCCGGCCGATTACGAGCGCACGGTGCAGACGCTTCTGGCCGGCGGCTCCGATCCGGTCATTACCGCAGCGCCTGAAGGGGCGTGGACGCATGACGTGACCGACAAGGCCATGGGGATGTAAGCGCGAGCCGCTTTCATCTCAGCAAAGCTGCGGGGGGCGTCATGCCCCCCGTTCTTTATCTGCCGAAAGAATCGCCTCGCGGTCGATGGGCGCCAGCGCGCCATGCACGCAGACGACCTCTGCCGCGACGGCATGCGCGAGTCCGGCCGCCTTGACCGGCGCGTGCCCCATCAGCCGCGCGGCGAGGTAGCTACCACCGAAGGAATCGCCGGCGCCGGTCGTATCGACGATGCGCGTTGCCTTGGCCGGCGGCACCCACGCCTCTTTGCCCTGTGCAACAACGAGACACGGCTCGTCGCCGTTCTTCACGACGATCTCCGTGGCGCCATGCGAAGAAATTCGTTCCGCGGTTGCTTCGGGCGTTGTGTCACCATGAAGCAGCTTTTCGTCATCGAAGGTGGGGAGCGCAATGTCGGTCGTGGCGATTGCCGCTGCCATCGCTGCCTGTGCTTCGTCTCTGTCTGGCCACAAGGCCGCGCGGAAGTTCGTATCGAAGACGATTTTTGCGCCGGCTGCGCGCCGCTCCGCAAGCGCCGCCAGAAGCCGCGCGCGCGCTGCCTTGCTCAAAATGCCGAGCGTGATGCCGGAGAGATAGAGCATGTCGGCATCGGCAAGCGCTTCTTTCAGCCACGGCGCGTCGTCGGCGAGCTGCCGCGCCGCCGACTCGCCGCGCCAATAGGTGAAGCTGCGCTCACCCTCATCAAGCGTGATGGCGTAAAGCCCCGGCCGCTTGCCGGTGATGGTGCGGATGCGCTCCGTCTGCACGCCGGTCTCGGCGATATGAGCCTTGAGCCGCAGCGAGAAGGGGTCGTCGCCGATCGCCGTCACATAGGCGACGTGCCTCTCCGCCGGCAGCATGGCGCGTGCGTAGTAGGCGGTGTTGAAGGTGTCGCCGGCAAAGCCCATCTGCCAAAGGTCGTTGCCGCGGCCGGAAAGCTCGATCATGCATTCGCCGATCGCGGCGACGGAAACGGGTTTCATGGGCGGCAAGGCTCCGGCGGAACCGACATCTCATGCCCGATTGGGCGCAGGTCCCGCAAGACGCGGGGGCAGGGCGTCCCGCGCGCGGCGTTGACACGTTTTCAGGCAGGCCGTAAGGCAGGCCGGCTTCAGAGCGCATTCACGAAGCGCGATGACGCCTAGGCCCAGGTGGCGGAATTGGTAGACGCGCACGGTTCAGGTCCGTGTGCCGCAAGGCGTGGAGGTTCGAGTCCTCTCCTGGGCACCAGGCCTAAGCTCTTTGAGCCTTGCCTGACGCGACAACGCCTTAGGTCGAACTCTGGAGACCATCCTGACCAACATCCGCCTTCATGACGGCGACCTGCCCGACCTGTCCGCCTATTCAAAGCACGTGGCCGTCGACACGGAGACGATGGGGCTGAAGCCCGGCCGCGATCGGCTCTGCCTCGTGCAGCTTTCGCCCGGCGACGGCTCAGCGGATATCGTGAGGATCGGCCAGGGACAGACGAGCGCGCCGAACCTGGCGCGGCTCTTGAGCGATCCTGAGATCACCAAGGTGTTCCACTTTGCCCGCTTCGACGTGGCCATGCTGAAATACGGGCTCGACATCGACGTGGCGCCGCTCTG
The DNA here is from genome assembly GCA_028281235.1 of Afifellaceae bacterium. Lineage (GTDB taxonomy): Bacteria > Pseudomonadota > Alphaproteobacteria > Rhizobiales > Afifellaceae > DASWJZ01. The sequence continues at coordinate 35,895 of JANQKG010000011.1, forward strand.
GTGCACCAAGATCGCCTCGCGCCTGACGCGCACCTACACCGACCGGCACGGCCTCAAGGATCTGGCGCGCGAACTCCTTGGCATCGAGCTCTCCAAGCAGCAGCAATCCTCCGATTGGGGCGCGGCGGAGTTGAGCGAGGCGCAGCTGGAATACGCCGCTGCCGACGTGCTCAACCTCTTGTCGATCAAGGAGGCCCTGGAAGCGCGCCTCCTCCGGGAAGGACGGCTGGAGTTAGCGGAGGCGTGTTTCGCTTTTCTGCCGGTGCGCGCCAGGCTCGATCTGCTTGGCTGGGACGACCAGGACATTTTTGCCCATTCGTGAGCGCCTTGGCACTGCGGCCGCTGGAGCGCCGGGCTTTGCTGCCGCACTTGCAGCGCGCCGGCAAATCACCACACTGTCCTTGCTAACCCCTTTGCGCTAAAGCACGATCCGAAAAGTGGGAACCGGTTTTCGGATAAATCGTGCGCTAAAACAAATAGTTAGAGCGTTGAGCGATTGATCGAGAAGCGATAACGCGCGAGGCGGATTCGCAGAAATGAGCCTTTCGGCGTCCTGGCAGGAGACACAGCCGGCTTTGCAGGCCGCACCGGCTTTGCAGGCCACACCGGCTTTGCAGGCCGCAACGGCTTTGCAGGTCGCATCGACCATGCAGAGCGCATCGCCGGACGCGCGGGCGCGGGCCTTTACGGCGGCGCGGCGGCATTCCCGGCTCGTCCGCATCCTGCGGATCGTGCTGCCGGCGACCGGGTTGGCCGCAATCGCTGCGTTGATCGCTCTCACGCAATTGGGCCTGCCGCTTGATATCGATATCTCCGCCGCGCGTCTCAGCGTCACCCCCAACGCGGTGATCATGGAAAGCCCCAATCTGACCGGCTTCGACAACGAGCGACGCGAATACTCGGTCGCTGCTGAGCGGGCCATCCAGTCGCTCACAAATCCCAACCAGGTGCGCCTGGAGGCGATCAAGGCCACGGTCGCCGGCGAGGACGGCGCGACAATCGTCACCGCCGCCACCGGCGAATATGACCATTCCGCGCGCACGCTGCGGCTGGAGGGCGACGTCACCGTCGACAGTGCGGAGGGCTATGGGCTTCGCATGCTGGACGTGAACGTGGACTTCCTCGCCGGTTCCATGCAGACCGATCGCCCCGTGACCGTCATCTATGAAGACAGCGAGATCACCAGCCAGCGCTTCACGGCCACCGACGGCGGTCGTCATCTCCTGTTTGACGGTGGCGTGCGCACCACCATTATGCCGCCGAAGCGCGAAGGCCCGCCGGCAGAAACAGAGGAGCGCGCGCAGTGAAACGCATCTTGATCGCTGCGGCCGCCGCTTATCTGAGCGCTTCGTTCGGGGCATCCGCTCAGGATTTCGCCGCGGCTTTTTCCGGCTTCGACGCCGGCTCCGACGCGCCGATCCAGATTGAAGCCGATCAGCTGGAGGTCCGCGACACCGAAAAGACCGCGATCTACAGCGGAAATGTGCAAGTGCGCCAAGGGGATACGGTGCTTGAAGCGCCGGCGCTGCGGGTCTTTTATACCGGCGAAGGCGCAAACGCCGAGACCCCCGGCGCGCAGGTGTCGCGCATCGAGGCGGGGCCGGGTGTCCTGGTGCGCTCCGGCGAACAGACCGCCAGCAGCGATCGCGCCGTCTTCGACATGGGCCGCGACCTCATTACGATGAGCGGCAATGTGGTCCTGACGCAGGGGTCGAACGTGGTGCGCGGCGAGCGCCTGGTCGTGAACTTGGCGACCAAAGAGGGGCGTATCGAAGGCGGTCGTGTGCAGACCCTCATTGGGCCGCCCGAACGCGACGAGGCGGCCCAATGAAGCCGCCTCAGTGATGCCGTTGCCGGGAATGCGCAATTGAACCGTTTGGACAAGATCGAACAACCGACTTCCTGGCCGTTGGAGGAGATCGACCGGCGCGCGCGCTGGGCGAAGAGCGGCGGCGAGGAGCCTGTTGATGAGGGCGGCGCGACTCTAACGCATGAAAGCGGCGTGAGGCTCGCCGCCAAGGGGCTTCGCCGCGCCTTTAAGGGGCGCGCCGTTGTGGAGGACGTATCGTTGTCGCTGGCGCGCGGCGAGGCGGTCGGGCTGCTCGGCCCCAACGGTGCGGGCAAGACGACGGTTTTCTACATGATCACCGGCCTGATCCGCCCCAATTCCGGCACGATCGAAATCGACGGGCACGATGTCACGCATCTGCCCATGTATCAGCGCGCCCGCCTGGGCGTCGGCTACCTGCCGCAGGAGGCGTCGATTTTTCGCGGCCTGTCGGTTGAGGACAACATCCGCGCAGTGCTGGAGATCGTGGAGCGAAACCGGGCGCGGCGCGAGGCCGACCTGACGGCGCTCCTGGAAGAATTCTCCATCGCGCATCTAAGAAAGGCGCCGGCGATCTCGCTCTCTGGCGGCGAGCGGCGGCGCTGTGAGATCGCGCGGGCCTTGGCAAGCCGCCCCGCCTATATGCTGCTCGATGAGCCTTTCGCCGGCATCGACCCGATCGCCGTCGGCGACATCCAGACGCTGGTGCGCCATTTGACGCAACGCGGCATAGGTGTCCTCATCACCGACCACAACGTGCGCGAGACGCTGGGGCTGATCGATCGCGCCTATATCCTGAATGATGGGCGGGTTTTGGCCGAAGGTCACCCCGACGAGATCGTCGCCAATCCCGACGTGCGGCGCGTTTATCTTGGTGAGCGCTTCAGGCTTTGACTCCGCCGGCAGGCGGTCTAAGTTGCACTGCAACATGACGGGCAGGTGAACAAGCCGGCGAAGCTTGCGGGCCCGTTCCTTGGGGCAGCGTATGGCACTATCCGCACGGCTTCAGGCGCGGCAGACCCAGTCGCTCGTTATCACGCCGCAGCTCATGCAGGCGATCCGCCTGCTGCAAATGTCCAGCCTGGAGCTGGAGCGCTTCGTCGCCGCGGAGCTTGAGCAGAACCCGCTTTTGGAGGAGGACGAGGAGGGCGGCGCCGCAGCGCCGACGCCCACCGATGGCGGCGAGGCAACCGCGGACACGGAAATCGCTGCCGACAATACGGCACTTGAGGCGATCGACGCTGAGCGCTCCGACCTCTTTCCCAACGACAGCGGATACGATGCGAGCCCGGCCCATTCGCCCGGCAACACAGCCGTTGCCCCGTCCGCGCCGGCGGAGTTCGGTGTCGAGCAGACGCTCGCCGCGCGCCCCAGCCTGGATGAGCTTCTGGAACGCAAGATCGACGCCGTTTTCACCGATCCGGCCGAGCGCGCCATCGCCCTGGCGCTCACCGCCGGGCTCGATGAGGCGGGCTATCTCACGATCGAAATTGAAGCGGTCGCGCGTTCGCTCGATGTGGCGCCGGAGCGCGTGGAACTGGTGCTCGGCACCTGCCAGGACATCGCGCCGACGGGCGTATTTGCCCGCTCGCTGGCGGAATGTTTGGAGCTTCAGCTTGCCGAGCGCGGCCGGCTCGACCAGCCCATGCAGACCTTGCTCGCCAATCTGGAGGCGCTCGCTGCTGGTCGTAGTGCCGAGCTCGCCGCCCTTTGCGGCGCCGGCCATGCGGGCCTGAAGCGGCTGGTTGCCGAATTGCGCAGCCTCGATCCGAAGCCCGGCCTGGCCTTCGTGCACGAGCCGACGCGTACGCTGGTGCCCGATGTGTTTGTTCGCCCTGGGCCGGATTCCGACTGGATCGTGGAGCTGAACGACGCGGTTCTGCCGCGGCTCATCGTCAACAACAGCTACTACGCCCACGTCTCGTCGCGCTCAGCCCCGCAAGAGCGCGCTTTCCTCGACGAGTGCCGCGACAAGGCGAAATGGCTTACCAAGAGCCTCGACCAGCGGGCGCGGACAATGCTGCGGGTGGCGACGCAGATCGTCCGCCGCCAGGAAGGCTTCTTGACCGACGGCGTCACGCATTTGAAGCCACTTAATCTGCGCATGATCGCCGACACGCTCGGCATTCATGAATCGACGGTGAGCCGCGCCTCCGCCAACAAGACCATCGCCACGCCGCGCGGCATCTACGAGTTCCGCTACTTCTTTACCGGCGCCATACCGGCAAGCGCTGGCGGCGAGGCGCATTCCTCTGAGGCCGTCAAGCACCGTATTCGCAAGACCATCATGGAGGAATCGCCCGACGCGGTGCTCTCCGACGATGCAATCGTCGCGCTTCTGTCGCGTGAAGGCGTGGAGATCGCCCGCCGCACGGTGGCCAAGTACCGTGAGGCCATGCGAATTGGCTCCTCGGTGGAACGCCGGCGCGACAAACGGCTGAAGGCCGCCTCCTAGAGCATGATCCCGAAAAGTGGAGACCGGTTTTCGGATTAAGATCATGCTCCAGCAAAGACATAGAGCCTCCATTCCGATTCAATCAGAATGGATAAGGCTCTAGCTCCTGGAAACGCCGGGGGCGCAGCAGCCGATTGCGTTTGACAGGCGGGAGTGAGGCTCGTACAGCTCCGCCGGCAAGCGGCCCGACAAGCGAGAATTCAAGCGGAAAATGCGGCATGGTACTGAGGATAGCCGGCAAGAACTTCGATATCGGTCAGGCGCTTCGCTCCCGCATCGACGAGACCGTCGCCGGCATGGTCGGAAAATATTTCGTCGAGAGCGGCTATTCCGGACAGGTTGCAGTATCGAAGAACGGCCGCGTGTTTGAGACCGATATGGTGCTCCATATCGACACCGGTAAGGTCTTTGAAGCGAGCGGTTCCGACGCTGACGCGCGTGTGAGTTTTGATCTGGCCGCGGAGAAGCTGGACAAGCAGCTCAGGCGCTACAAGCGGCGTCTTAAAGACCATTAGCCGCGAAGGCCCGTCGCGGCGTCGCTTCTCAGGGTGTGCTTATGGACCTGCGCGATCTCGTGAAGCCTGAAGCTGTTCTGCCGTCGCTCTACGCGCAGTCCAAGAAGCAGGTGCTGCACGAGGTCTGCGCCATCGCCGCTGAGCAGACCGGATTGGTGGAGCGCGGCATACTCGACACGCTGCTGCAACGCGAACGGCTCGGCTCAACCGGCGTGGGGCAGGGGGTGGCGATCCCGCACGGCAAGCTCTCCGAGTTGGATGCGTTGGTCGGCGTCTTCGCGCGGCTCGCGCAGCCGGTGGATTTCGACGCCCTCGACAATCAGCCGGTGGATCTGGTCTTCGTGCTGCTGGCGCCTGAAAGCGCCGGCGCCGATCACCTGAAGGCGCTGGCGCGCATTGCCCGCGAACTGCGCGATCCGAGCGTTGCGGAGAAGCTTCGCGGCGCATCCGACGCCGATGCGCTTTATGCGGTGCTCACGGCGCCGCCCCACGCTTCGCACGCCGCCTGAGCGCGCGCGTCGGCGCTAGGGTCAACGTCTCGATCTGTCATCCCGGTTCGGCCGAAGGCCGAGACCGGGATCCATGAACACTAAAGCTGAGGGGTGAGCAGGTGGTGAGGACCAAGGGCCTTGCGGCCATGCATCCTTCGCACGATCAGTGTTCATGGGTCCCGGCCCTCGCAGCGCTCGGCCGGGATGACAAACGAGGGATGTGCGAGCGTAAGCCTCCCGCATTCCGCGTGCGCTACAGGCGGGCTACGAACGGGCCTCGTAGCCCGGATGGAGCGAAGCGCAATCCGGGGTGCTCTCCAAATCGGCTTAGTGGACGCTGACCGTTTGCAGGTCGTTTTCGTGCGCGCCGGCAATCGCTGCCGCTTTGGAATCGGTCAGCATGATGGGCTGCCCGGCGGCCGATAGAAGCGCCCAAAGGTCCGTGCCCGGCGCCATCTGCGGGGCCTGCGGAAACAGCGTGTGGACCTCTTCGGAGCGAACCGGCCTCAGATAAGCGATCTCGCCGCCGCCGAGCGCGGCGAACTGATCCTTCGGCATGATCTTGATGATGTCGTTCTGGGTCATGATGTCTCCAACGTCTTAGCCGCTGGACGCGATGGGAATGCGCTTGACCTTGCGCTGCGGCTCAAGCCGGACAAGGTCGATCGAAAGCAGCCCATCCTTCAGCTCTGCCCCTGCCACCTCCATACCATCCGCCAGCACGAACTTGCGCTGGAACTGACGCGCCGCGATGCCGCGGTGCAGGTAATCACGGTCCGAATCATCGGCCTGACGACCGCTGACCGTCAGCTCATTGTCCTCAACAGTCACTTCGATTTCGTTATCGCCGAATCCGGCCACCGCCAGCGTGATCCGCAGGCGCACCGGGTCATCCTCGGCGGTTCCGATCCGCTCGATGTTGTAGGGCGGATAGCCCTCCGCGTTCTTTGAGGCGCGCTCAAGCAGCCGCTCGATATCCTCAAAGCCAAGCAGCAAAGGGCTGGAAAAGAGTGGTGCACGGGGCATTTGCTGCAAAGTCCTCATCTCTTAAGCGACTTCGCCAAGCCGGACCCTCATGAGGCATCCGGCCGGTCACAAATGATATGGTGGGCGGCCAACACGGCTTCAAGCGGGCGCCCTGCAGCCGCGCGGGCCGCTCTACGCGACATTAACGAAAGCGCGACAAAGGGAGGCTGATCAATGACAGGCAAGGTCGCCATCATCACGGCGGGCGGAAGCGGAATGGGCGCCGCGGCAGCACGCCGGCTCGCCCGCGATGGCTACGGCATCGCCATTCTCTCATCTTCCGGCAAGGGGGAGGCGCTTGCCGGCGAGCTCGGCGGTGTCGGCGCGACCGGATCCAACCAATCGATGGACGATCTAAAGCGGCTCGTCGATTTGACGCTCGACCGGTGGGGGCGAATCGACGTGCTGGTCAACAGCGCCGGTCACGGCCCGCGCGCGCCGCTGCTGGACCTGACGGACGAGGATTGGCATCGCGGCATGGATGTCTATTTCCTCAGCGCCGTCCGTCCGACGCGCCTCGTCACCCCTGTGATGCAGAAGCAGCACACCGGCGCCATCATCAACATCTCGACCTTCGCCACCTTCGAACCCGACCCGATCTTCCCGACCTCAGCCGTGTCGCGCGGCCGGGCTCGCCGCTTTCACCAAGCTCTTCGCTGACAAATATGCCGCCGACAACATCCGCATGAACAACGTGCTGCCGGGCTTCATTGACAGCCTGCCTGAGAAGGATGCGTTCCGCGCCCGCATCCCCATGCAGCGCTACGGCCGGGCAGAGGAGATCGCCGAGACGATTGTCTTCCTCGCCTCCGACGGCGCCGGCTACATCACCGGGCAAAACATCCGCGTCGACGGCGGGATCACGAGATCGGTTTGAATAGGGCTTGAGTAGTTCGCAGTGCGGCAGCCTTCACTGCTTGCGCAGCGAAGGCTGGTGGAGCCGAGCGGGATCGAACCGCTGACCTCGTGAATGCCATTCACGCGCTCTCCCAACTGAGCTACGGCCCCTGATCCATCCGCGGCTTGGGGCTCCGCGGGCCGCCGGTTACCTATGCGGTGGCGTATAGAATTGCAAGGCTGGCGCCCGTCCCTGCATCCGGGCAACTAGCGCTCGTTTTCGTCCTCCGCTTCGACGTCGAGCAGGCCTGAGACATCATTGCCCTCTTCCTCGTCGTCTTCAAGGAAGGTGTCGTCGTCCTCGCCGTCGGTCGACTCGTCCACCTCAACATCCGCCACTTCGGGAATGTCCGCCTCATCGGCATCGTCGCCGTCGCTGTCGGGACCGACATCGTCTTCCGCCGTGTCCTCTGCATCCTCCAGCGACACGACGCCGTCCTCGCGCTCAACCTCCACGGCTTCCTTCGGCTTTTCTTGCTTCGGTTCGGCAGGAGGCTCCGGGCGCTGCGGCACGGCCACCTCAAAGACCGCCCCACAGTTCGGACATACGATCGGATCGCGGTTGAGGTCGTAATACTTGGTGCCACAGGACGCGCAGGTCCGTTTGGTGCCGAGCTCTGGTTTCGCCACGTCTTTCGCCTTCAATTGAGGTGCGCCGCGCGTGCCTAACCACCGGTCTCACCGCTGTCAAACCCCTTGTGAGGCTCATTGACGGGCCCGATCCGCCAGGGCCCGAGAGGTGACCTCACTCAGGCCCTGTGCTACCAACCGCGCGCATCCCGGCCGCATTGATCGGCCCGGACAAGATCCTTTGGCCCGTTGACATTTTTGGCAAGTCCCGCACCCGCATGACTCACGCCTTCGCCCAGCCGCTCAGCGCGCTGCCCTCCGGGCGGCTCGCCGGCCGTGTCATGGCCCCCGGCGACAAGTCGATCTCGCATCGCGCCCTGATGCTTGGGGCTCTCGCGATCGGCGAGACCACAATCTCCGGCCTGCTGGAATCCGGCGACATCATGGCCACGGCCGCCGCCATGCGCGCCTTCGGCGCGACCGTGGAGCGTGGCACCGACGATATCTGGCGCGTCAACGGCCTTGGCACCGGGGGGCTTCTGGAGCCAGAGGGCATCATTGATTTCGCCAATGCCGGCACCGGCGTGCGCCTCACCATCGGCATCGCCGGCGCGCATCCTTTCGCAACCACTTTTGTCGGCGACGCGTCGTTGTCGCGGCGGCCCATGGCGCGCGTGCTTGATCCGCTGCGCGATATGGGCGCGGAGGTGATCGCCCGCTCCGGCGATCGGCTTCCGCTCACCATTCGCGGCGCCGATCCCATGGCGCCGATCGAGTACCGCGTGCCCATGCCGTCCGCCCAGGTGAAGTCGGCCGTCCTTCTGGCCGGTCTCAACATCGACGGTGTGACGACGGTGATTGAGCCGGTGGCGACACGCGACCATACCGAACGCATGCTCAAAGGCTTTGGCGCCGACATCACGACGGAGCATGCCAACGGTGGCACGATCATCCGCCTCGTCGGCCGGCCGGAGCTGACGCCGCAAAGGGTCACTGTCCCTGCCGATCCAAGCTCGTCTGCGTTTCTCTTCGTGGCCGGGCTGCTCGTGCCGGATTCCGAAGTCACGGTCGAGAATGTGCTGCTCAACCCCTCGCGCATCGGGCTGATCGTGACGCTGAAGGAGATGGGCGCCGATCTGGCGATTGAAAATGAACGCCAGTCCGGCGGTGAGACGATCGGCGATGTGCGTGTGCGCGCTTCGCGCCTCAATGGCGTCCATGTGCCGGCCGAGCGCGCGCCTTCGATGATCGACGAATATCCTGTGCTGGCGGTGGCAGCGGCATTCGCCGAAGGCGACACAACAATGGAAGGGCTCGCCGAATTGCGCGTGAAGGAATCCGATCGCCTCGCGGCGGTGGCGCGTGGCCTGGAGGCGAATGGCGTGACCTGCCGCGAAGGCGACGACAGCCTCGTGGTTACTGGCGGACGCGTCCGCGGCGGCGGCACGGTCACCACGCATCTCGACCACCGCATCGCCATGAGCTTCCTCATCATGGGGCTCGCTGCAGAGCAGGCCGTCAGCGTCGACGATAGTGCCATCATCGGGACATCGTTTCCCGACTTCGTGGAGCAGCTGAAGCGTTTGGGCGCCGACTTCGCCGACGGTGCAGAGGCGGCGTGAACACGGCACCGCTCCTGATCGCGATCGACGGTCCGGCAGCGAGCGGCAAGGGCACGCTGGCACGCCGGCTTGCTGAGCATTTCGGCTTGCGCCATCTGGACACCGGGCTGACCTATCGCGCCGTCGCAGCCGCATGGAAGGATCGCGGCAGCGACAGCGACCTGACGAGCCAGGCCGCCGAGCTTGCCCGCCACGTCGACCTGGAGCATCTGGACGCCGCTGCGCTGTCACACCATTCGCTCGCCGAGCCGGCGTCGCAGATTGCCGCCATCCCGGAGGTGCGGCGCGTGCTGGTGGAGAAACAGCGCGAATTCGCGGCTCATCCGCCCGGTGCCGTGCTGGATGGCCGCGACATTGGCACAATCGTGCTGCCCGACGCGCCGGTGAAGCTGTTCGTCACCGCCTCGCCGGAGACGCGTGCCCGCCGCCGGGCTCTTGAGATGCAGCAACGCGGCGGCGGCGACATCAGCGAGGAAACGGTGCTCGCCGACCTCAAGCGCCGCGACGCCCGCGACACGGAGCGCGCCGATTCTCCGTTGCGCCCGGCCGGCGACGCTTACTTGCTCGATACCAGCGATAAGGATATAGAAGCCGCGTTCCGGGCGGCTGTGGACTATGTGAGCCGCGCGATTGCGAACCGATGAGAAGGTGCGCCCTGTCGGGTGTGCCTCTTTCTCGTTTTGGCCGCCGCTCCGCTTGAGAACAGATCGTCGCCTTCGGCCTCGATGCGCCGGCCCGCTTCATCGGGAGCGGGGACGCCGTTGGCGGCAGACGCAATACCAACCAGCCCGGCGCGGGCATGCCACGACGCGTAAGGTCGCCATGCCGTAAAGGAGTTTTGATGCAAGCAGCCGAACCGCAGCCAACGAGGGAGGATTTCGCCGCTCTCCTGGAAGAGTCCTTTGCCAAGAGTGATCTGGTGGAGGGATCGGTCGTCAAAGGCACGGTCGTCGCCATCGAGAAGGACGTTGCCATCGTCGATGTCGGCCTGAAGGTTGAGGGCCGCGTCCCTCTGAAGGAATTCGGCGCCCGTGGCCGCGACGGCGAGATGAAGCCGGGCGACGAGGTCGAGGTCTACCTGGAGCGGATCGAAAACGCGCTCGGCGAGGCCATGCTCAGCCGCGATAAAGCGCGCCGCGAGGAAAGCTGGGTCCGGCTCGAAGCAAGTTTTGAGAAGAACGACACCGTCACCGGCCAGATATTCAATCAGGTGAAGGGTGGCTTCACCGTCGACCTCGACGGAGCCGTCGCCTTCCTGCCGCGCAGCCAGGTGGATGTCCGCCCGGTCCGCGATGTCGGCCCCCTGATGAACACGCCGCAGCCCTTCCGTATTCTGAAGATGGACAAGCGGCGCGGCAACATCGTTGTCTCGCGTCGCTCCGTTCTGGAAGACACACTCGCCGAGCAGCGTTCGGAGCTGGTGCAGCGCCTGTCGGAAGGCCAAGTCGTGGACGGCGTGGTGAAGAACATCACCGAATATGGCGCCTTCGTCGATCTCGGCGGCATCGACGGCCTGTTGCACGTCACCGATATGGCGTGGCGTCGCGTCAACCATCCTTCCGAAATTCTCAATATCGGCGAGACGGTGAAGGTGCAGATCATCCGCATCAACCCGGAAACCTTCCGCATCTCGCTCGGCATGAAGCAGCTTGAGACCGATCCGTGGGAAGGCATTGAAGCCAAATACCCGATCAGCGCACGCTTCACCGGCCGCGTGACGAACATCACCGATTACGGCGCCTTCGTGGAATTGGAGCCTGGTATTGAAGGGCTGATCCACGTTTCGGAGATGAGCTGGACGAAGAAGAACGTCCATCCGGGCAAGATCGTTTCCACCTCGCAGGAGGTTGAGGTCGTTATCCTGGAGGTCGACCCCTCCAAGCGTCGCGTGTCGCTCGGCCTCAAGCAGACGATGCGCAATCCCTGGGAGGAGTTCGCAGAGAAGTATCCCGTCGGCGCGGTCGTCGAAGGCGAGGTCAAGAACAAGACCGAGTTCGGGCTGTTCCTTGGCATGGAGAACGACGTCGACGGCATGGTCCATCTGTCCGACCTCGACTGGAATCGGTCCGGCGAGGAAGCGATGGAGGATTACAAGAAGGGCGACCTGGTGCAGGCCAAGGTGCTCGACGTCGATGTGGAGAAGGAGCGCATCTCGCTCGGCATCAAGCAGGTCGGCGGCGATCCGATGGAAGCCGCATCGGGCCTGCGCAAGGGCGCTATCGTCACCGGCGAGGTGACGCAGGTGATGGATTCCGGCGTGGAGGTGAAGATCGCCGATTCCGACCTCACCGCCTTCATCCGCCGGGCAGAGCTCTCGCGTGAGCGCTCCGAGCAGCGGCCGGACCGCTTTGCTCCGGGCGAGAAGGTGGATGCGCGCATCACCAATATTGACAAGAAGAGCCGCAAGATCGCGCTTTCCATCAAGGCACTGGAGATCGCCGAGGAGAAGGAGGCGGTGGCCCAGTACGGCTCCACCGATTCCGGCGCGTCGCTGGGCGACATCCTCGGTGCTGCCTTGAAGCGGCAGCAGGACAATGGCGACGAGGCCGAACCTGCGCCGGCAGAGGCTGCTGAGGCGGAAGCCGGCGATGGCGAAACCGCCGCCGAGGCGACCGGCGAGGAGCCGGCTGCCGAAGCCGCCGTTGAAGACACAGAAGAAGAGGCGAAAGCCAAGTAGCCGGGCGGCGCACTCTTGCGCTGCGCTGAACGCTATGCGACTTCCAAGGCCCGCGGCGATCTCCGCGGGTCTTTCTTTCAGCTCATGACCGCCTCGCTAATCATGTCGCCCCCCTTGCGGCCGTCGCGCCCCGACGCAGCCGGCTGCCTCGTGCCTGCACAATAGTTCGCCGGATGGCTCAGGAGATTCTGATCATCATCACGGCTTTGATGCTCGGCGGTGCGCTGAAAGGCGCCACCGGCATGGGCGTGCCCATCATCGCGGTGCCGGCGCTGGCGGCGTTCTTCGACGTGCCGTTTGCCATCGCGGTCCTCATGGGCCCGCTTCTCGTCACCAATATGTGGCAGGTCTGGACGTTCCGCTCGCATCGGACCGGACTTGATTTTCTGCCGCGTCTGGTCGTCTTCGCCGGCTTCGGCATTCTGGTCGGCACCTGGGTGCTGACGGCGCTGCCCGCTGATGCCCTCTCGCTCGGGCTCGGGCTCACCACGACGCTCTATATCGTTTTGCGGCTGGCGCGCCCGACCTTCGCGATCGACGCCGACGCAGCACTCCGCTGGGCGCCCGCCGCCGGCTTCGGGTCGGGGCTTCTGCAAGGCGCCACGGGCGTCTCCGCCCCCATCAATGTGCCCTTCGTCAACGGCATGCGGCTGGCACGACCGCAATTCGTGTTTACCGTATCGGTGGTCTTCCTCGCCTTCGTCGTCACACAGATCCCGGCCCTGGCATATTCCGGTGTGCTGACCGGCGAGCGCGCGCTGCTCAGCCTCGGCGCGATCGTCCCGGTCGCCGCCGGCATGCCCATCGGCGCCTGGCTGGCGCGGCAGATGAGCGCCGAAGCCTTCGATCGCCTGATCCTCATCGTTCTCGCGGTGATCGCCGCGAAGCTTTTTTGGGATGCCGCCTTCGGCGGTTGAGGGCAGGGCGGGTTTCATCGGAATAGCTGGTGTTCTCTGTCGTCATGCCCGGACTTGATCCGGGCATCCATTCCTGAGCCACAGCCGCCCGTTGCGGAGGGAATGGATTGCCGGGTCAAGCCCGGCAATGACGACAGAAACAGACTTTACTTGGAGCGATCCCGCTCAGCCTCCGCCGCAAGCACGGCCCTCAGCCCCTCGCGATAGGTCGGATGCGCGAGCTCAACGCCAAGCACGCGCTTGATCTTATCGTTTCGCACGCGCTTGTTCTCGCCATAGAAACTCCGCGCCATGGGCGAGAGTTCTGCCGCCGCAAAGGCCACTTCCGGCGGCGCGGGCGCGCCAAGCAGCTCCGCGGCACAGGCGATGACGTCCTGCGGCGGAGCCGGTTCGTCGTCCACGCCGTTGAAGATGCCGTCGGCGCGTGCGGCAAGAGCAGCCTCAACTATTGCTGCGATGTCGTCGGCATGGATACGGTTGAAGACCTGGCCCGGCTTGATGATGCGCCGCGCCGTGCCGCGCCGCACCTTTTCAAACGGCCCGCGCCCCGGGCCGTAGATGCCGGCAAGCCGGATGATGGAAACCGGCACGCCACTCTCCGCGGCGAACCCACGCCAAGCCTCTTCTGCTGCGAGCCGGCGGCGCGAGCGCTCCGAGATCGGCCGGCAGGTGGTCTCTTCGTCGACCCATGCGCCGTCATGATCGCCGTAGACGCCGACAGTGGAGAGATAGACGAGCGCCCTTGGCGTCTTCGCCATCAGGTCCGCGCCATGATGGATCAGCACCGGATCGCCGGCTTCATCCGGTGGAGCGGAAACGAGCACGTGATCGGCTTCAGCGAGCGCTGCGCTGATTGCCGGCTTGGCCCCGCTGCCGTCGAAGACGATCGGCGTGACGCCTTGCGCCTTCAGGTCAGCGGCTTTGTCGAGCGTGCGCGTCGTCCCCCACACGGCCTCAAGGCGCGGACGCATCCGCGCGGTCAACGCGCGCGCCGAATAGCCGAAGCCGAAGCAGAAGAGCTTCACGCGCCGCCGTCTTCGCGCTTGTGAACCACGAGCCGGTCGACCTCTAGCGTGCCGACTGAGAGATGCTGAACCCGCGCGCGTTTGATGGCGATCCGGTTGATCGCCAAGGCACCGATGGCCAGCGCGCCGATCGCCAACGACCCAAGCGCCAGCGCACCGACGGCGCCCGCGCCAAGCGCGCCGCGCGAGACCGCAACCTCGCGGCCGCGCTTCTTTTGGTCCGCGGGCAAGTTTTGCGCGTTCATTGTCCGATATTTCATGGCGTGCTCTCTTTCACGACCTCCGCCCATTCCGCGCGAACAACAGCGTCGCGCTCATCGGCGAGATAAGCGTGGGCGCGGGCCGCGGCGTCGCGAGGCGTCAACCTTGAAAGCGCCCACACCGCTGCGCCGCGCACCTCAGGCGCTGCATCCTCAAGCAGAGCCGCAGCGTCGTCCGCCAGATCCGGCGCGCCGGAATTACCTATCGCGATCAAGACGTTACGCACGAATCTGTCGCGCCCGATCCGCTTGATCGGCGATCCGGCGAAGTGCCGTCGGAAAGACGTATCGTCGAGCCGGACAAGCACGGCAAGCGGCGGCGCGTTCAAATCGTGGCGCGCTTTGAGCTTTGCCTGCCGTCCGGCCTCAGCGAACTTGTTCCACGGGCAGACGGCCAGACAATCGTCGCAGCCAAAGATGCGATTGCCGATCACCGCGCGGAGGTCACGCGGGATCGGACCTTTGTGCTCGATTGTCAGATAGGAGATGCAGCGCCGCGCATCGAGACGGTAGGGTGCGGGAAACGCATCCGTCGGACAGATGTCGAGGCATGCGCGGCACGACCCGCACGCATCTGCCTCCGGCGCGTCCGGGTCAAGCGCCGCATCGGTGAAGATCGCGCCGAGGAAGAGCCATGAGCCGAAATCGCGGCTGACGAGATTCGTGTGCTTGCCTTGCCAACCGATGCCGGCCGCCTCAGCCAGCGGCTTCTCCATGACCGGCGCGGTGTCGACGAACACCTTCACATCGGCCCCGGCGCGCGCCGCAAACCGGCCGGCAATGCGCTTCAGCGCGCCCTTGATCAGATCGTGATAATCGCGGTTGCGCGCATAGACGGAGATCGTCGCCGCCTGCCGGTCGGCGAGGGTCTGAAGCGGATCGCCCTCAGGGCCATAATTCATCCCCAGCATGATGACGGAGCGCACATCCGGCCACAGCGCGGACGGGCTGCCGCGCCGCGCCGCTGTCTCGGCAAGCCAATGCATAGTGCCGTGATGGTCTTCTGCGATCGCCGTCTTCAGGCGTCCGGCGGCTTGGGGAATAGCGTCCGGCGCTGCGACGCCAATAGCGTCAAAACCCTCCGCCTGTGCCAATTCGTCGATGAGCCCACGCAGGCGATGCTTATCTAGAAGTCGAGCTTCTCGTAATGATCCGGCGGCGTGTGGCCACGCACCGTCTCCGCCCTGAGCACGCGGAACGCGGGGCGCGACTTCAGGCGCATGTACCAGTCCTTTGCGTCCGGCGCGTCCGCCCATGGAACCTCGCCCAGATAGTCGGCCACCGACAAAGCCGCCGCAGCCGCCAGATCGGCATAGCTTATCCGGTCCCCGGCAAGCCAGTTCTTCGCCGCCAACAGATGTTCGATGTAGTGAAGATGGATGCGGATATTCGCCCGCGCCGCCCGCAAAAGCCCGGAATCAGGCGCGCCGCCGCCGAGGCCCGCCTTGGACTTTTCCCGTTTCACCACCTTCTCCTCAACGAGGTAGACGGTGACCTCCTCATCGAACTTGAACAGGAACCATTCGCAGAGCCGGCGCACTTCCGCGCGCTGGTCGGCATTGGCCGGCAGCAATCGGCGCTCGTTGAGGGCAAAACCGCGCGTCTCGTCCAGATATTCCGCCACCGCCCAAACACCGCCGATCGCCGGGCCGTCATGTTCGATCAACACCGGCAGCGTGCCCGCGGGGTTCATGAGCAGGAATTCTTCGCGCCGCTCCCAGACGCGCTCCTCCTGAAGCTCCGGCGTCACATCGCATTCGCCGAGCACGAGCCGGACGAAGCGGGATTGCACCGATAGCGGATAGTGGAATAGCCGGATCACGCCTGGGTCGCCCTTTCGATTCGCCATTGGCGAATTGGCAAGGACGGAAATGCTAGGCCGGGCCGGCCGATCACGGGCAGCGGGGAGCGCGGAATGAACTTTGAAACCATCTTCGATGCAATTCTCCTGGGAATCATTGAAGGCCTGACGGAGTTCATCCCCGTTTCGTCGACCGCGCATTTGCTGCTGGCAACCGAGTTTCTGGGGCTTGCCGGCGATTCAAAGGCTTTCTGGAACACCTTCAACGTCATGATTCAGCTTGGCGCGATCCTGGCGGTTGTCGTTGTCTATTTCAGCCGCTTTTGGCGCGTCTTTTTGGCGCTGCCGTCAGACCCCGACGCGCGCCGCTTCGTGGCGTCCATCGTCGTGGCGTTTCTGCCGGCGGCGGTGCTTGGGGCGCTGGCCTTCGACTTCATCAAGACCGTGCTGTTCGATTCGCCAATTCTCATCTGCTGGGTGCTGATCATCGGTGGCGTGGGCCTGGCGCTTCTGGACCGCTACGACGTCAAGCCGGTCCACGATGATGCGATGCGCTATCCGATCCGTGTGGCGCTGGCAATCGGCATTGTCCAGTGCCTGGCCATGGTGCCGGGCGTGTCGCGCTCCGGCGCCACGATTGCCGGCGCGCTGCTTCTGCGCTGCGACAAGCGCTCGGCGGCGGAATTCTCCTTCTTTCTGGCGATTCCGACAATGCTCGGCGCCTTCACGCTCGATTTCTACGAGAACCGGAATGTCCTCTCCACCGACGACCTCGGCATCATCCTGGTCGGCTTCGTCGTCTCATTCGTGTCGGCGCTGATTGTCGTGCGCACCTTCGTGGACTTCGTCGGCAGGCATGGCTTCATGCCGTTCGCGATCTGGCGGATCATCGTCGGCACGGTGGGGCTTATCGGTTTCTGGATGTTCGGCTGAACAGATGATGCAGCGCCGCGCGATCGGATGCCCTACATCGCCCGCATCGGCGTGAACTCGCCCTGCTGGCGGAAGCGATCGAGGTAGGTGGGAAGCACGACTTCGAGCGAGGTCGGATCCACCCCGAGCCCGGCAAGTGTGCGCCCGTCACGCTCCGCCTCTTCCGACACGACATTGTCGAAGCGCAGCATGCGCACCTGGTCGCGCGTCAGCGGCTGGCCGGGCGCGAACTCGCCGAACCGGCCCATGATGCGCGCCATCGACCAGGGGATCGGCATGAGAACGCGGCTCCGCCGGGTGATCTCCAGCATCAGCTCCAGGCACGCCTTGAAGGTCAGCACCTCCGGGCCGCCGAGCTCGTAGACCGTGCCCGCCCGCGCCTTACCGTCGACGGCAAGCGCCACCGCCTCGCCGACATCGCCGGCGAAGACCGGCTGGAACTTCGTCTTGCCGCCGCCGATCAGCGGCAGCATCGGCGACAGCCGCGCCATGGCCGCAAAACGATTGAAGAACTGGTCCTCCGGGCCGAAGACGATCGACGGTCGGAAGATCACGGCGTCCGGGCAGCTCTCCAAGATCCCGGCCTCGCCCTCCGCCTTGGAGCGCATATAGCCGATGGTGGAGGGGCGGTCGGCGCCGATGGCGGAAAGATGAACGACATCGCTTGCGCCGGCCGCGCGCGCCGCCTCGCCGATGGCGCGCGGTCCGAAAGCCTGGACGGCGTCAAATGTCTGCCGCCCGCCCTCCGCCAGGATGCCGACGAGATTGACGACCGCATCGGCCCCCTCAACGGCCCGGTCGATCGACCAGCGATAACGCAGATTGGCCTGGATCGGCTTGATCTGCCCGACCATGCCGAGCGGCTGGAGATGGCCGGCGAGGTCCGGCCGCCGCACCGCGACGCGGACACGGTAGCCGCGCTTGGCAAGCGCCTGCACGACATAGCGCCCGACAAAGCCCGAGCCGCCGAAGATTGTGACGAGCTTGGCGGTGGATGGCGGCGCGTCCATGGATGCTCCTGCGGGGGGTTGGCGAGTGTGCCGCCCGACTCTCCTTTATCGCGCGCCTTGGCAGGTGTGAAGGGCGGCCGATCAGCACTCCCGCAGCGCTTCGTAGATCATCAGCCCGGTTGAGACGGCAAGGTTCAGCGAATCCGCCTTGCCGCGCATGGGGATGCGCACAAGCTGGTCAGAGGCCGCGCTGAGCGTATCGGTCAGGCCTTGCTGCTCGTTGCCCATCAGCAGGATCAGCGGCGGGCGATAATCGGCCTTCCGGTAGTCGATCGCGTCGGCGATGAGATGCGTGCCGACGAGCCGCGCGCCGTGCCGCCTGGCCGCAGCGACGAGCGTGTCCTCGCTGAGCTGCGCCAGCGGCACGTGGAAGACGGAGCCCATCGTGGCGCGCACGGCCTCCAGCGCGAACGGATCGCAGCACGCGCCGACCAGGGCGACGCCGGCGAGCCCCGCCGCATCGGCCGTGCGCACGATCGTCCCGAGATTGCCAGGGTCGCGCACTCGATCGAGCGCCACCCAAATGCCATCGCGCCCGACATCCGTCTCTGGCGCAAAGCGCTGGCGAAACACACCGACGACGCTTTGCGGATTGTCACGCCGCGTGATCTTCTCCAGGACCGGTGCGGAGACCTCCAGCACCGTGCCGCCGCCGGCTTTGGTCTCAGCCGCCAACGCTCCGATCGCGGGGTCGCCGGCGAGCGTAGCCGCATAAGCGAGCGTGTGGATCGGCCAGCCAAACTCTGCCGCATCGCGCACCAGCTTCTGGCCCTCCGCAATGAACAGGCGAGTATCGTCGCGGCGCTTCTTCTGGTGCAGCGCGCGAATGTCCTTCACCAACGGATTGGCGAGGCTGGTGACCTTCTTAAAGGTCCCCACACGAGGGCGTCCGCTGCTCATGGCGCAATCCACCGGCAGAAGAGCGAGGTGGCGAGGCGTCCGCCCGATTGGTCCTCAAGGGCCAGCTCGCCGGCCTCCACCTCCGCCCCCAAGACGTCGCCCGCCAGCCGTTCGATCGACAGAAAGGACGCGCG
The DNA here is from genome assembly GCA_028281235.1 of Afifellaceae bacterium. Classification (GTDB taxonomy): domain Bacteria; phylum Pseudomonadota; class Alphaproteobacteria; order Rhizobiales; family Afifellaceae; genus DASWJZ01. The sequence continues at coordinate 54,956 of JANQKG010000011.1, forward strand.
GATCGCATAGGCCGTCAGGATGGCGAACCCGCCGGGCTTCAGGAGATCGCGGCACAGCGCGAGCATCTCCGGGAGGTCGCGAAACAGCTCCCAGACCTCGCTCTTCGGCCCGCGGCCGAATTTCGGCGGATCAAGCAGGATGCCGTCATAGGCGCGGCCGCGGCGCACTTCGCGCGTCGTGAACTTCAGCGCGTCATCCACGATCCAGCGGATCGGCTTGTCATCGAGACCGGAGAGCGCCTGGTTCTCGCGCGCCCAGGCTACCGCCTTCTTGGAGGCGTCGACATGCGTTACCTCAGCGCCGGCCTGTGCAGCGATCAGCGAGGCGAGGCCGGTATAGCCGAAGAGGTTGAGGAGGAGAGGGCGCTCCGCCGCCGCCAGCCGCGAGCGCATGAATGCCCAATGCGCCTCCTGCTCCGGGAACGCGCCGACATGGCGGAAGGATGTGAACCGGCAATCGAAACGGATTGCGCCATGCTTGCAGGTCCAGCTCTCCGGCGTGCCCGGCCGGCGCTTCCATCTGCCGGCGCCTTCCTCGTCGGTGTTGCCGGTGAACATGGCATCGGCGGCGTCCCACGTTGCGCGGTCAAGGCGCGGCGCCCACATCGCCTGCTCTTCGGGTCGGTTGAGCGTCAGCGCGCCGAAGCGCTCAAGCTTTCGCCCGTGACCGGAATCAATGAGCGCGTAATCGTCCAGCCCGGTAGTGGTAAGGACGAGCGGTTTAGCGCTCATGCCGCCTTCGTGGGGTGAAGGGCGGCAAGGTCGAGCCGCTCAAGCAGGCGCAAATCGCCGAGCGCAAGGAAATGCGGGTTCTCAAAGGCGCGCATCCCCGCCACGTCTGCTTTGCCGTAGCGGAGCGGCGAGTTATCCAGCGCGACGACCGCGCCGCCTGCGGCTCTAAGCACCGCATCGCCGGCGGCCGTGTCCCATTCCATGGTCGGCCCGAGGCGTGGGTAGAAATCGGCCGCTGCCTCCGCCAGCAGGCAGAATTTCAGCGATGAACCGGTCGAGCGACGCTCGCCGACGCCCGCTTGCTCCAGTGCGCGCTCCGTGGCGGGTGTCATGTGTGAGCGGCTGGCGACCGCAACGGGCGCTGCGTCGGCCTCACGCGTCTTGATCGAAGCCCAATCCTGCACCGTGTCGAATGGGGCAGCGAGGCGCCCTTTCCAGGCGCCCGTCTGCGATCCGGCATAGGCGAGCCCGATCGCCGGTGCCAGCACCACGCCAATGGTCGGCGCGCCGCTCTCGATGATGGCGATATTGACGGTGAACTCGTCGTTACGGTTGACGAACTCCTTCGTTCCGTCGAGCGGATCGACCAGAGCGAAGCGCGCGCCGATATCTGGGATGCACCCCTCCGAAACGGCTTCCTCCGCGACAATCGGAAGGCCGGGCTGAAGGGCGCTGAGCCGTGCAAGGATCGCTGCCTCCGCATGCCTGTCGGCTTCGCTGACCGGCGAGGAATCGGCCTTTCGCTCTACCGCGAAATCGGTCGCGTAGACGGTCATGACCGCGCGTGCACCGGCGAGGGCCGCGTCGATCAGGCCGTGCAAAGTGGCGTCGTCTGCTGCGCTCGACATGCGGCCAGCTTTTAGCTTCTTTGCTAGCGGCGCGCCACGCTGCGCCTGATCACGCTGGGCCTGATGAGCGCGCCGCGACGCGAAGCCTATTGTCCGGACCTGGCTGGCGTGCCACATTCCGCCGGGAGGCACCTCATGGAGTTGAAGGGCGAGTACCGCATCCCGGCGCCGCGCGAACGGGTCTGGGACATGCTGAATGACCCTGTGGTCTTACGCGAATGTATCCCCGGTTGTGAATCGCTGGAGGGAAGCCCCGACGAGGGCTTCAAAGCCCGTGTCACGACCAAAGTCGGGCCGGTCAAGGCGACCTTCAACGGCGAGGTCAGCCTGGAAAACCGCAACCCGCCGGAAAGCTACACCATCTCCGGCGAAGGCAAGGGCGGCGTGGCCGGCTTCGCGAAAGGCGGCGCCGATGTGCGCCTGGCGGAGGATGGCTCCGAAACGGTGCTCACATACACCGTCGACGCCCAGGTCGGCGGCAAACTGGCTCAGCTCGGCTCACGTCTGATCGATTCCACCGCCAAGAAGCTGGCCGATCAGTTCTTTGCAAGCTTCGTGGAGAAGGCCAGCGCGCCCGCTGCCGCCGAAACGGTCGGCCAGCGCATCGAAGAGGTGGTGCACGAGGTGGAGGAGGTCGTCCACGACGTCGAGGAGGAGGTTGAGGCCAAGGCCGCAATGGGCTTCCTTGGTGGCCCGATCGTGTGGGGCATGCTTGCCATCCTGGCCGTGCTTTTGGTTATTTTCATCGCAACGTGATGCGGCCTTGGCCGCCTTATGGTTCGGAAGGGGAGGAGTTAAATGGCGAACGTCACCATCACCGTGAACGGCAAGTCTGAATCACGGGAGGTCGAGGATCGCACGCTGCTGGTGCATTTCTTGCGCGACCATCTGGGTCTCACTGGAACCCATGTCGGCTGCGACACCTCGCAATGCGGCGCCTGCGTCGTGCACATGGACGGCATTGCCGTGAAATCCTGCACGGTGCTGGCCGCGGCCGCTGACGGGGCTGAGGTCGTCACGATTGAGGGGCTCGCCGACGGCGATGAGCTGCATCCCATGCAGGCCGCCTTCCGGGAGCATCACGGTCTCCAATGCGGATTCTGCACGCCGGGCATGATCATGACCGCCGTCGACATGGTCCAGCGCCATGGCGGCAATCTCGACGAGAAGACGGTCCGCCACGAGCTGGAGGGCAATTATTGTCGCTGCACCGGCTACCACAACATCGTGAAGGCCATCCTCGACGCGTCCGGCAAGATGGGCGGCGTGCAGCAGGCGGCTGAATAGCTGAACAGCAGCACGGCTCGTTTCGAAATTGCACAACAAAGCCGCGCCAGCCTTGGCTGAGCAAGCGGCAGGTCTGGGAGGCTAAAGATGGGTATGGAGGGAATTGGCGCCCGTGTGACGCGCAAGGAGGACAAGCGCTTTATCACCGGCCGCGGCCGTTACACCGACGACATGACGGTTCCCGGGATGGCGCATGCCGGCTTCGTGCGCTCGCCGCACGCGCACGCCAAGATCAAGAACATCGACATTAAAGCGGCAGCCGCCAAGCCGGGCGTGATCAAGATTCTGACCGGCGCGGAACTCGCCGCCGACGGCATCGGCAACCTGATCTGCGGCTGGATGATCCATTCCAAGGACGGCAGCCCAATGAACATGGGCGCCTATCCGGCGCTGGCCCAGGAAGTTGTTCGCCATGTCGGTCAGCCGGTCGCCGTGGTCGTTGCGGAGACGGCGGCACAGGCGCGCGACGCCGCCGATGCCGTCGCCCTTGACTGGGAGGAATTGCCGGCGGTGACCGATGCCGTCAAAGCCATGGAGAGCGGCGCTCCGCAACTGCATCCGGAAGCAAAGAACAATCTGATCTACGACTGGGAGATCGGAGAAAGTGACGCCGCCGATTCCGCCATCGCAGGCGCTGCGCATGTCACAAAGCTCGACATCACCAACAACCGGCTGATCCCGAACGCCATTGAGCCGCGTGCGGCCCTTGGCGTCTACGATCCGGCCGAGGAGCACTACACGCTGTGGACGACGAGCCAGAACCCGCATGTGGCGCGGCTGGTGATGTCGGCGTTTTACAATGTGGCGCCTGAGCACAAGCTGCGCGTGATTGCGCCTGATGTCGGCGGCGGCTTCGGCTCCAAGATCTACATCTATCCGGAGGAGATCGTCTGCCTGTGGGCCTCCAAGAGGTCCGGTGTGCCGGTGAAATGGGTTGCCGACCGCAGCGAGTCGTTCATGAGCGACGCGCATGGCCGCGACCACGTCACCCACGCGGAGCTGGCATTCGACGCCGACAACAAGATGGTGGCGCTGAAGGTCGACACGATCGCCAATTTCGGCGCCTACATGTCGCTCTTCTCATCGTGTGTGCCGACCTATCTCTACGCGACGCTGCTGTCGGGCCAATATGTGATCCCGGCGATCCACTGCAATGTGCGCGCGGTCTATACCAATACGGTGCCGGTCGACGCCTATCGCGGTGCGGGCCGGCCGGAAGCCACCTATGTGCTGGAGCGTCTGGTTGAGACGGCAGCACGCGAGCTTGGCGTGTCGCCGGCTGAGCTTCGGCGCAAGAACTTCATCACGGAGTTCCCTTACCAGACGCCGGTGATCATGAATTACGACGCCGGCGGCTACGAAGCCTCGCTCGATGCTGCGATGAAGGCGGCCGATTATGAGGGCTTTGCCGCGCGCCGCGCCGATGCGGAGAAGCGCGGCAAGCGCCGCGGCATCGGCATGAGCTGCTACATTGAGGCCTGCGGCATTGCGCCGTCGCAGGCGGTGGGTTCGCTGGGCGCCGGTGTCGGCCTGTGGGAATCGGCGGAAGTGCGGGTCAATCCCGTCGGCACGATTGAGGTGCTGACCGGCTCGCACAGCCACGGCCAGAGCCACGAGACGACGTTTGCACAGCTTGTGTCGGATCGCCTCGGCATCCCGGTGGACAATGTCTCCATCGTGCATGGCGACACCGACAAGGTGCAGTTCGGCATGGGCACATACGGCTCGCGCTCCGGCGCGGTCGGCATGTCGGCCATCGCCAAGGCGCTCGACAAAGTGGAGACCAAGGTCCGTACCATCGCCGCTCATCTTCTGGAGGCGTCCGAAGCGGACGTAGAGATCGCCGACGGCGAAGTGCGGATTGCCGGCACTGACAAGAAGCTCGGCTGGCATGAGGTCTGCCTCGCCGCCTATACGGCGCACAATCTGCCTGCCGATCTGGAACCGGGGCTGAAGGAGGGGGCCTTCTACGATCCCACCAACTTCACCTTCCCGGCAGGTTGCTACATCTGCGAGGTGGAGATCGATCCCGACACCGGCAAGACGGAGATCGTGCAATTCGTCGCCGCCGATGATTTCGGCCGGCTGATCAACCCGATGGTCGTGGAAGGCCAGGTGCATGGCGGCGTGGCGCAGGGCGTCGGCCAAGCTCTCTTTGAGGGGTGCGTCTACGACCCGGAGAACGGACAGCTCATCTCCGCCACCTACAACGACTATTCGATGCCGCGGGCCGGCGACCTGCCGTCCTTCGATGTCTCGACAACCGAGACGCTTTGTCCGGGCAATCCGCTCGGCATGAAGGGCTGCGGCGAGGCCGGGGCCATCGGCTCGCCGCCGGCGGTGATCAACGCCATCACCGATGCGCTCGGCAACAATGACCTCACCATGCCTGCCACGCCGCAAAAGGTTTGGCAGCTCGCGCAGGGTGCCGCGGGCTAGAGATTTCAGGAGAACGAGACAATGTACGAGACCACCTACCATCGGCCCGGCAGCGTTGCTGAGGCGGCGAGCCTGTTTTCCTCAACAGGCGATGCGGCTTATTTCTCCGGTGGCCACACGCTTCTGCCGACTATGAAGGCGCGGCTTGCCGCTCCCGCCAATCTCATCGATCTGCGCAACATTCCCGACCTGAAGGGCATTCAGGCCTCCGGCGACAGCGTCACGATCGGTGCGGCGACCACGCATGCCGAGGTCGCGGCCTCCAATGACGTTGCCGGCGCTATCGCGCCCTTGGCGGCACTTGCCGGCTCCATCGGCGATCCGGCCGTCCGCCATGTCGGGACGATGGGCGGATCAGTCGCCAACAACGATCCGGCCGCCGATTATCCCGCCGCGGTTCTGGCGCTTGCCGGCACCGTTCACACCAACAAGCGCGAGATCGCCGCTGACGATTACTTCACCGGCCTGTTCTCCACAGCACTTGAGGAAGGCGAGATCGTCACCAAGGTTGCCTTCAAGGTTCCGGAGACCTCCGGCTACGCCAAGTTCCGTAACCCCGCCTCGCGCTATCCTATGGCCGGCGTATTCGTCGCCAAGCACAAGGACGGCTCCGTCCGCGTTGCCGTAACGGGCGCCGGCAATGACGGCGTGTTTCGCTGGAATGCGGCCGAAGAGGCGCTTTCCGGCAACTTCTCCGCCGATGCGTTGAAGGGGCTGAGCGTCGACGCATCCGGCATCATGAGCGACATCCACGGCTCGGCGCCGTATCGCGCGCATCTGGTCGGCGTAATGGCAGGGCGCGCCGTGGCCAATCTCGGCACGCTGACGATGGACTGAGCGGGCGCACTGCCCGCCCCCTTGATGAGGAGCAATCGTGCAAAGTGGTGAGGCTTGCCCGCCCTTTCCGGGCTCGCACCTCAGGATGAGGGCGAAAGAAGCCTCGACGGGTAGGATGAAAGGGCTCGGCTCTTCGTTGTTGGCGAAATAGACCGCGCGCTGTCAGCTCACGCGTCATCACCAAAGTGTTTGTTGCTCGTGCGTTCGCGGCTTTGCCACTTCGGTCACGAAGGGAATGCCTATGAGAGCGTTGCTTGCGCTGATATCGGTCCTGCTGCTTGGGTCACTCGCCCATGCCGACGACGATGGATTGGACCCACGCAATTGGGATGCCGTGCTCGCCGAGGCGAAGGGCGAGAAAGTGTTCTTCCACGCCTGGGGCGGGGAGCCGCGCATCAACGATTACATCGCCTGGGCCGCAAAGACCGTGAAGCAGCGATACGGCGTGCGCGTCATGCATGTGAAGGTGAGCGACGCCGCGCAGGTCATCTCACGGGTGCTGACGGAGAAGGCGGCCGGCCGGCATGAGGGCGGCACTGTGGACCTGGTGTGGATCAACGGCGAGAACTTCGCCGCCATGAAGCACGAAAGGCTCTTGCGTAGCGCGCCGTGGTCCACCGAGCTTCCCAACTACCGCTTCGTCGACGTGGAGAACAAGCCGAGCGTCGCGCTTGATTTCACCGTGCCGGTTGATGGTCTTGAAGCGCCGTGGGGCATGGCCAAGCTGGTCTTCTTCTACGACACCGAACGGCTTAGCGAGCCGCCCGTCTCCGCCACCCAGCTGGCGGCATGGATCGCCGACAATCCCGGCCGCTTCACCTATCCGCAGCCGCCACACTTTATCGGCACGACGTTTCTCAAGCAGCTCCTTGTCGAGCTCGCCTCCGACTCTGAGGCGCTCATGCAGCCGGCGACGGAGGAGAGCTACGCCGCAGCCGCCGCGCCGCTTTTTGCCTGGCTTGATGCCGCACACCCGAATCTCTGGCGCCAGGGCCGCGCGTTCCCGCGCGATTATGGCGGCATGCGCCGCCTCCTGGCCGACGGCGAGATCGACATCGCCTTCGCCTTCAATCCCGCCGATGCCTCCAGCGCCATCGCCAATGGCGAACTGCCCGACAGTGTGCGCAGCTTCGTGTTTGAAGACGGCACGCTCGGCAACACGCATTTCGTGGCCATTCCCTTCAACGCCAACGCCGCCGCTGGTGCCATGGTGTTCGCTGATTTTCTGATGTCGCCTGAGGCGCAGGCCAAGAAGCAAGACCCGCATGTCTGGGGTGACCCGACGGTGCTCGCAATTGACGGGCTGTCGGCGGAAGACCGCGCGCGCTTCGATGCGCTTGACCTTGGGATCGCCACGCTTGCGCCTGAAGAGCTCGGCCCGACCTTGCCGGAGCCGCATCCCTCATGGGTCTCGCGCATCGAGCACGAATGGGCGCGCCGCTACGGCGTGGTGCAGTAGGCTTGATCCGTGTGAGCAAAGAGATAGCCTTCTCCGTTCCGATTCAATCAGAATGGAAAAGGCTTTAGTCAGGCTTTGCTGCGGCTTTTCCCGATCGCCGCGTTCTTCGTCCTCATCGCTCCGGTGGCAGCCGGTTTGGCCGGCGTCTTCCTGCCCGCCTTCGGCTATCTGCCGGTGCTGGGGCGAAGTGCTGTGTCGCTGGACGCATTCGCCGATGTCATGGCTATGCCAGGCCTCGGGCGCTCCATTCTTCTCAGTCTCGGCAGCGGCCTCGCCGCCACAGCAATCTCGCTGCTTGTCGTGACGTTGTTCGTTGCGGGCTGGCGCGGCACACGCGTCTTTGCCGCGCTGGAGCGGCTGGTCTCGCCGCTCCTCAGCGTGCCGCATGCCGCTGCCGCCTTCGGTCTGGCGTTCCTCATTGCCCCGTCCGGCTTTTTGTTTCGCCTAGGCGCTGAGGCGACGGGCTTGCTGGAACGCCCGCCGGATCTTCTGATCGTCAACGACCGCCTCGGCATCGCCATGACGCTTGGGCTGATCGTCAAGGAGATCCCGTTTCTGCTTCTGATGACGCTCGCCGCGTTGCCGCAGACGCGTGCCGGCGAGATGGAACGCATGACGGCATCTCTGGGCTACGGACGCATTGTCGGCTTCGTTCATGGAATCCTGCCGGCGCTCTATGGGCAGATCAGGCTCGCCGTCCTGGCGGTGCTCGTCTTCTCCACGTCGGTTGTCGACGTTGCGCTTATCCTTGGGCCGACGACACCGGCGCCGCTTGCCGTGCGCATTCTCACCTGGCAGCAAGACGCCGATCTGGCGATGCACTTCACCGCCGCGGCCGCCGCGGTTCTGCAAATCGGCGTCACGGTGCTGGCGTTGGTTATCTGGCTTATCGGCGAGCGCGTGTTCGGGTTCGTCTGCCGCGTGGTGGCCCTTTCCGGCTGGCGCGCCCGCGGCGATTTGGCGATGCGCCGGCTCGCCGCCTTTGTCATGGCGCTTTCCGCGGCGATCGTGCTGGCGGGGCTTGCCTTGCTCGCTTTATGGTCGGTCGCCGGACCGTGGCGTTTTCCTGACCCGCTGCCGGCCGGCTTCTCGCTTTCGACTTGGATGCGCATGCCCGGCAGCATTGCCGCGGCCTTCGGCCATTCGCTTATGCTCGCCGGTGCGTCTGCCATCCTGGCAGTCGTGCTGGCGCTCGGCTCGCTGGAATACCGGGTTCGCAGCGCCCGCCCCGGACCGGGGAGGGCGCTCGGCGTGCTCTATGTGCCGCTACTCGTTCCCCAGATCGCCTTTCTCTTCGGCCTCCAGATTCTGTTTTCCTATCTCGGCTTCGACGGGGCGTTTCTCGCGGTCCTGCTCGTACATCTGGTCTTCGTCTTCCCGTATGTTCTGTTGTCGCTGAGCGATCCCTGGTGGGCGTGGGACCCGCGTTATGGCCACGCCGTTCGCGCGCTCGGCCGCTCGCCCGACATCGTCTTCTGGCGTGTGCGCCTGCCCATGCTTGCGCGCCCGGTGCTGACGGCCGCCGCACTCGGTTTTGCGGTCTCGATTGCGCTTTATCTGCCAACGCTGGTGATCGGCGCCGGCCGCTGGCCGACCGTGACGACCGAGGCGGTAGCACTGGCATCCGGCGGCGACCCGCGCCTCATCGGCGCGACGGCCCTTCTGCAGGCATTGCTGCCGTTCCTGGGCTTTGCCATCGCCGCGCTTGTTGCTGCTTTTCTATCGCGCAACCGTCGCCTGATGCGGGCCGGCGCATGAGCACGACCGACAGCGCAGAACGCGGCCTGATCTTGCACAACGTGACGATCTGGTTGAACGGCCGCACGCTTCTGTCGCTTGATGCCACGGTGCGCCCCGGCGAGGTGCTGACGGTGATGGGGCCGTCCGGTATCGGCAAATCGACACTGTTGGCCTTTGTCGGCGGGTTCCTCGGTCACGACTTCCGCGCCGAAGGCAGAATCCTACTCAATGGCCGCGATATCACTGCGCTTCCACCCGACCGGCGCAGCATCGGCTTGCTCTTTCAGGATGCGCTGCTGCTGCCGCATCTGTCCGTCGGCGGCAATCTCATGATCGGTCTCAGCCCCGACATCAAGAGCCGCGCGGCGCGCCGGCAGGCGGTGGCGGAGGCGCTCGCCGAAGTCGGCCTCGACGCGTTCGCCGATCGCGATCCGGCAACGCTGTCGGGCGGGCAGGGCGCGCGCGTGGCGCTGATGCGCACGCTTCTCGCGCGCCCCGAGGCACTCATGCTCGACGAGCCGTTCTCACGCCTCGATGCAGCCTTGCGCCAGCAGGTGCGTCGGCTCGTCTTTGAGGAAGCACGTAAATACGGGCTGCCGGTGCTTCTCGTGACCCACGACCCCGCCGACGCCGAGGCGGCCGGCGGACGCATCGTGGAGCTGGGATAGGTCGGTTGAACTGCAACACTTAGTGTTATATTATCCGTGAGCGGAAAGCAGTGATTTGAGGGCCTACAAGACGAAATGGTTCGTCCGGTTCGCACGCAAACAGCGCATAGACGACAAAACTCTTTGCGAAGCGGTAGAGCGGGCTGAGGACGGGCTGATCGACGCCGACCTCGGAGGAGGCGTGATCAAGCAGAGGCTTGCGCGCGAGAAGTCGGGTCGGTCGGGAGGCTTCCGATCGATCATTCTCTTCCAGGCCGGAAAGCTTGCAATCTTTGTGTATGGCTTTCCCAAGAAAAGCCGCGCCAACCTTCGAAAGGACGAAGTGAGTGTCTTCAAGGAATTGGCATATGAGATGCTCCGCTATGACGACGCTGCGCTTGCAAGGGCCGTCGCAGGCGGTGCGCTGCAGCAGGTGAAGTGCATTGAGCGGGACGATGAGTAGAAGGAAGCCACATAGGAGCGAGGCTCTCGCTGCCATCCATGAAACGGCATCCGATCTCCACGATGCCGGTGTGATGGGCAAACGCACGATGCGCAAATTCGATGTGTTATGCCTGACCCCGGTACAGCCTTTGTCACCTGAGGAGATAAGGTCGCTGCGGGCGCGCGAGCGCGTCAGCCAGGCTGTGTTTGCGCGTCACCTGAACGTGACGACCGGGCTCGTGAGCCAATGGGAGCGAGGCGAGCGGACGCCGGTCGGACCGTCACTTAAGCTCCTGACGCTCGTGCGTGAGAAGGGATTGGAGGCGATCGCCTGATATACGCCTGCCCCGTTGGCGGGCTGAGCCTCCCGCCGCTTGGGTGAACGCGGCCCCTCATTGCCTCTCGGCCGCCACGTCCTCCGCCCTCTGCACAGCCGGACCGGCCGCGGAAATGAGGTTGTTCGCGGTATTGACCAGCCCGACATGCGAGAAGGCTTGCGGGAAGTTGCCGAGCTGGCGCTTGGCGCGCGGGTCGTATTCCTCCGCCAGAAGGCCGAGGTCGTTCCTCAGCGACAAGAGCCGCTCAAACAGCTCTTGCGCCTCGTCGTGACGGCCGACCATGCTGAGCGCGTCGGCGAGCCAGAAGCTGCACACCAGGAACGTCGCCTCGCCACCTGAGACACCATCTGTCGCTTCCTCCGGGCGGTAGCGCAGAAGCAGGCCGTCCTCCGTCAGGTCGCGGTTGATGGCGTCCACCGTTGAGGCAACGCGCGGATCATCGGCCGGCAGGAAGCCCATGGTCGGGATCAGAAGAAGCGAAGCGTCGAGCGCTTCGCCGCCATAATATTGCACGAAGCTCTGCCGCTTCTCGTTCCAGCCGAGCGACAGAATTTCGTCGCGGATCTTATCCCGCTCCGCCTTCCAATCCTCCACCGGCCCCCACAGACCAAAATCCTCCACCCCCTTCACCGCGCGATCATAGGCGACCCAGGCCATCAGCTTGGAGTGCGTGAAATGACGCGCGCTGGTGCGGATCTCCCATATGCCCTTGTCGGGTCGTGGCCATTTCCGCTTCAGGTTCTCCAGCAAGGCCTGCTGAAAGTTCCACGCCTCCTGCGAGGGCTCCAGCTGAAACTTGCGGCCGACATGCAGCGCATCCATCAGCTCGCCATAGACATCGATCTGCAACTGGTCGTAGGCGGCATTGCCGACGCGCACCGGCTTGGAGCTCTCATAGCCGGCTAGCCACGGCAGCTCTGATTCGTTCAGCCGCCGCTCGCCGGAAAGCCCGTACATAATCTGCAGCTGCGAGGGGTGGCCGGCAGCCGCGCGCAGCATCCAATGCCGCCAGGCACGCGCCTCCTCGCGATAGCCGGACGACAGAAGCGCATAAAGCGTCAGCGTCGCGTCGCGAATCCAGCAGAAGCGGTAATCCCAGTTGCGCTCCCCGCCGATCTCCTCCGGCAGCGACGTCGTCGCCGCAGCGAGAATGCCTCCGGTCGGGCGGTAGCTCAGCGCCTTCAGCGTGATCAGCGAGCGCACGACCGCCTCGCGCCAGGGATGCTGCTCGCGCTCCCCAAAGCGGCACGTCCCCGACCATTCCCGCCACCAACGCTCCGCCTGCTCCAGCCGCGCCTCAGGGTCGATATTGGTTTCCCGAGCGCGATGCGAGGGGTGCCAGCAGAGCGCGAAAGGCACGGTGGCGCCTTCGCCGACGCTGAAATCGGCAATCGTGCGATAGTCCTTGCCCCTCAGATCGACGCGGGTGTGGAGCTCTACCGCGTCGGGTCCGGCCACGGCGCGCAGGCCGAAATCCGTGCGCCTTACCCAGGGGACTGTCTCGCTGTAGCTGAAGCGCAGCGCCAGCTCCATGCGCATCACCACCCGGCCGCGATCGCCGCGCACGATGCGAAAGACGTCGACATGCTCCTCGTCGCTCGCCAGCGGCATGAAATCGATCAGCGTGACGGCGCCGTCTTCCGTCTCAAATGTCGTCTCAAGGATGGTGGTGCCGTCGCGGTAGCGCCGCGTGACCTTGTAGTCATCGGCGGCCGGTGCAATGCGCCAGTAGCCGTTGTCCTCCGTGCCCAGAAGAGCGGCGAAGCACGCGTCGGAATCGAAACGCGGCAGGCACAGCCAATCGATTGAGCCATCCTTGGCGACCAGCGCGCAGGACAGCATGTTGCCGATGAAGCCGTAATCCTCGATGGGCTTGCTCATGCCGCGCTCACCTGTTTGGCGACATGTTATTTCAGCCAGCGCCGCCCCGAAAGGTGCACGCCAAAGCGCTCCGGCGCGCGCGCCAGCGCCGCCAGGCCGTGCAGGGCCGGGTTCTCGCCGACGATGACCCAGCTCGGGATCTGCGCCATCAGCGCGTCATGCGGCGCTTTCGCCTCCATGGCGCTGCGGAATTCGCTTTGCCTGAGAATCGGCAGGATGCGCGGCGCAATGCCGCCCGCGATATAGACGCCGCCGTGCGCCATGAAGGTGACCGCCACATCGCCCGCCACACGTCCGAGCAGGCGGCAATAAAGCTCAAGTGTCCGCGTCGCGATTGGGTCGGCGCCGCCCAGCGCCGCCTCGGTGATCTCCGCCGGCTTGGAGAAGGTCTCGGTCGCGCCCTCTGTGCATGCCACCGCCTTGTAGAGGCGCACCAGCCCGCGTCCGGCGAGCAGCGCTTCCGCCGAAATACGCCCGTGCTCCGGCTCGATATTCGCCCATAACGGAAATTCGTCCGGCTCCACCGGGCCAAGCGCCACATGCCCGCCTTCGCCCGGCACCGGCACCCATTGCGCGCCGGAATCCACCAGGGCGCCCACACCGAGCCCGGTGCCCGGGCCAAGCACCACCTTGGCGCCCTCACCGGCGCTCGCCGCGTCGCCGATCAGCGCGAGGTCCTTCTCCGCAAGCGCCGTCAGCGCCAGCGCCAGTGCCTCGAAGTCGTTGAGCAGGATGACGTCCTCCAGCCCAAGGCGGCGGATCATGTCGAGCGGGCGGATCACCCAATCCGCATTGGTGAGATCAACGGCGTCTCCCACGACGGGGGCGGCGAGATCGACAAGAGCCGAGCGCGGACGCAGCGCGCCATGCGCGAAGACGCTTTCCTCCACCGCGCTTTCAATGTCGGGAAAGTCGCCGGTCGGCACCGGGTGAAATACCTCAAGCGGCGCGTCGTGGTCGGCAATGAGCGCAAAGCGCGCATTGGTCCCGCCGATATCACCGACCAGGACGGGGAAGGGGACCTCCGCCCGCCGCGCCCATTCGCCACTCTTCGATCCAACTTTCACCATGACGCCCGCGTGCGTTGATCCGGCTCGGCCGGTCAGTCCTTGATGTAGGGCTTGCCGTCGGCAGCCGGTGGGCGTGCACGCCCGATCAGGCCGGCGACCAGGACGATCGTCGCAACATAAGGCGCCATGGCCAAGAACTCCGAGGGGATCGGCGTTTGCAGAATAGCAAGTTTTTGCTGCAGCGAATCGGCGAAACCGAAGACCAGCGCCGCCATCAGCGCACCGACCGGATGCCAGCGCCCAAAGATCATCGCCGCAAGCCCGATGAAGCCGCGCCCCCCGGTCATGCCCTCATCGAAACGGCCGACCGTGCCGAGCGTGAACCAAGCGCCGCCGAAGCCCGCCACCATGCCGGCCATGGTCACATTGACGTAGCGCGTCCAGTAGACGTCGATGCCGAGCGTGTCGGCAGCCTCTGGGTGCTCGCCAACGGAGCGCGCGCGCAGGCCGCTCTTCGTATGGAAGAGATAGTAGGTGGAAATCGCCACCAGGATCAGCGCGCCGTAGACGAAGATGTTCTGGCGAAAGAGCACTGGCCCGATCACCGGCAGATCGCTCAGGAACGGAATGTAGATGGCGCGAAACACCGGCGCGTTGTTGAGGAAGCGAAACTCGGTGAGTACCTGGCTACTCACATAGGATGTCACGCCAAGGACAAAGAGATTGATCGCCACCCCCGCGACGATCTGGTCAACCCGGTACGTCACCACCAAGGCGGCGAGGATGAAGCCGAAGAGCCCGCCGACGCAGATGGCGGCGACGATTCCGCCGACACCGCCAAGCAGTGAGCCGACGACCGCGCCGGTGAAGGCGCCGGCGAGCAGCATGCCTTCAATGCCGATATTGATGACAGCGACGCGCTCCGACAGCACGCCGGCAAGCCCGCCAAGCGCAATCGGCACGGCGCGCACGAAAGTGGCCTGCAGCATGCCGGTCAGCGAGAAGGATTTGCCCGCCGTCGCCCAGGCCAGGAACGCCGTCACGGCAAGCAGAAAGCCGAGACCGAGGAGGAGGCTCGACCACCGCGCGCCGCCGCGCATGAACAGGCGAATGCCGAAGAAGGCGAGCACCGCCGCGATCACATAGGAATAAGTGGCCGCCGGCACGACGATGTTGGGCAGCGCGAACGGATCGTTCGGCCGTGTCAGGCGGAAAGCGGCGTCGCCTTCGCCGGCAGAGCCGAAGCCGAAGACGCTGGCCACAAAGACGGCCAGCACGAGCAGCAGCCCGCCGACAATGCGCGTCTGGCGCTGGCGGCTGATCTCTATATCCTTTGCGCCGATTGCGGCTTCGCTCACAGCCATTGGGTCACCCGCTTTCTTCCGATGCCGGCTGCGACGGCGGCGCTCTGCTGGCGCCCTTGTCTGCCGGGCGTTCCTTCTGGAACGCCCATGGGAACATGGTGCGCACCAGCATAGGTGCCGCGATGAACACGATGATCAGCGCCTGGATGATGGAAATGAGGTCGATCGAGACGCCGGCGGAGACCTGCATCTGCCGCCCGCCGGCCTCAAGCGCGCCGAATAAAAGCCCGGCAAGCAGAACGCCGATCGGATGCCCGCGCCCCAGAAGCGCCACGGCAATCGCGTCAAAGCCGATGCCGGCGGAAAAGTTCGGCGAGGCGCGGCCGAGCACGCCGAGCACCTGGTTGGCGCCGGCAAGCCCCGCTAAGGCGCCGGCGATCGCCATGACCGCGACAATGAGGAAGCCGGAGCGCATGCCGGCGTAGCGCGCCGCGTCGGGATTGGCGCCGGCGGAGCGAAACTCAAAGCCGAGTTTGGTGCGGAAGAGCAGCCAATAGATCAGCGCAACAGCGGCCAGCATGACAAAAATGCCGGCATGCAGTCGCAGATTGGTGTCGATCCACAGAAGCAGCCTGGGCAATTCCGCGCTCTCAAGCACCGATTGCGAGATGGGGTCGGCGCGGCCGGGCCGCTGAATCCAGGGGCTGCGCAGAAGATAGTCGACCAGCCGGAACGAAATGAGGTTCAGCATGATGGTGGTGATCACCTCATGCGCCCCTGTAGCAGCGCGGAGCCAGCCGGCGATCGACGCCCACAGCGCGCCGAAGAGCGCGCCGGCAAGAAGCGCCAGTGGCAGATGGATGATGAGCGGCAGCCCGGTCAGCGAGAAGCCGACAACGACGGCCGCCATGCCGCCGATGAGGAGCTGGCCTTCGGCGCCGATATTGAACAGGCCGGCGCGGAAGCCGAGCGCGATGCCGAGCCCGGCGAGCGTCAGGGGTGCGGCGGCGGTCAGCGTTTCCGACAGCGCCGAGATGGAGCCGAGCGAACCGGTGAACAGGGAGCCGAAGGCCGCCTGGATCGTGCCCAGGCTGACACCGGTGGCGAGCATCGTGATGCCCCCAAGGATCAGCGCGACGATCACCGCGAAGATCGGGACAATGACGACCTCTTCCACGGTGAAGCGCGTGACCACCGCGCGCTTCAGAAGCTCGCGCGACAGCGTCTCGCGTTTGGGATCGTCGCTCACGCCGCCTGCTCCGCTGTCACGCCGGCCATCGCCAAGCCGACTTCGTTGACCGTCGCCTTGTCGCCGTCGAACTCCGCCACGATCCGACCGCGGAACATCACCAGGATGCGGTCGGAAAGCGACAGAATCTCATCGAGCTCCGTGGAGATGATCAGCACGCCCACACCGGAATCGCGCGCCTCCACGATGCGCTTGTGGATGTATTCAATGGAGCCGACATCGACGCCGCGCGTCGGCTGCGAGGCGACAAGCAGCTTGATGTCGCGCGACAATTCACGCGCAACGACCAGCTTCTGCTGATTGCCGCCGGAGAGATGATCGGCGTGATCGAAGATCGACGACGTGCGGACGTCGAACGCCGCAACATTGGCGGCCGTCTGCTGATAGACGTCAAGCCAGCGCAATGTCGGGCCGGACGAGAAGCGCTCGTCGTAATAGGAATTGAGCACCATGTTCTCGGCGATATTGAACTCGCCGATAATGCCGGAGCGCTGACGGTCCTCGGGGATATGCGCCATGCCGAGCTGATGCCGCCGGCGCGCGGAGGCCTGCGTCACGTCCTCGCCGAGGAACGACACGCGCCCGCGCAGCAGCGGCCTGAGCCCGGTCAGCGCCTCCACCAGCTCCGTCTGGCCGTTGCCCTGCACACCGGCAATGCCGACGATCTCGCCTGCGCGAACCTGGAGCGCGACGTCGTTGACGGCCATCTCCTCGCGCTCGTCGAGCACATTGAGATCGCTGACGTCGAGAAGCACGTCGCCCGGCTGAACTGGTTCCTTCTCCACCTCAAAACGCACCTGCCGCCCCACCATCATCTCCGCCAGATCGGCATCGGTCGCAGTCTTGGGGTCGCCTTCGCCAACGATCTGGCCGGCACGAAGAACGCTGATGCGGTCGGCGACCTCGCGCACTTCGTGCAGCTTGTGCGTGATGAAGACCAGCGCCTTTCCCGCGTCGCGGAGCGAGCGCACGATGGCGAAGAACTCCGTCACCTCCTGCGGCGTCAACACCGCCGTCGGCTCGTCGAAGATGAGCACGTAGGCGGAGCGGAAGAGCACCTTGATGATCTCCACCCGCTGCTGAATGCCGACGGGGATCTCCTCGATGATCGCGTCGGGGTCGACTTCAAGCCCGTATTCGGCGCTGATCTGGCGCACCTGCTCGCGCGCCTTCTCGATGTCCAGCCGGTCGAAGCGGCCGGTGGGCTCCACGCCGAGAACCACGTTCTCCGCCACGGTGAAGACGGGCACCAGCATGAAGTGCTGATGCACCATGCCAATGCCGGCGCGGATGGCGTCGCCGGCGCCGTCGAAGCGGGCCGGCGTCCCGTCGATCAGGATCTCGCCCTCATCGGCGCGGTAAAGGCCGCTCAAAATGTTCATCAAGGTGGTCTTGCCGGCGCCGTTTTCGCCAAGCAGCCCGAGAATCTCTCCGGCCCGGATCGTCAGATTGACGTTGGAATTGGCAACGACCTCGCCAAACCGCTTGGTGATGCCGCGTAGCTCGATGTCCAAAGCCGGCCGCCCCGCCCTATTTGCCCCGCCTACTTGCTATGAACGCCGCGCTGTAGAGCCTCCATTCTGATGGAATTCAGAATGGAGGCTCACTGTTTTTGATGAGCATGATCTTGTCCGAAAACCGGTTCCCACTTTTCGGGATCATGCTCTAGAGCGCGGCGTTCGCGTCTCGGTCTTTACGACTGGCTCAGCCCTTTACGGAGATTGAGCCGTCGATGATGCCCTTGCTGATGGCATCGAGTTCCGCCTTGAGCTCGGCGGAGACTTCCGAATCGAGATCGTGGAACGGCGCAAGGCCGACGCCGCCATTTTCCAGCGTTCCGACGATCACGCCGCCTTCCCAGGAATCGCCCATGGCCGACTCAATGGCCGCCACGACCGTGGCGTCCATCTTCTTCAACACCGACGTCAGATAGACGTGCCGCCTCTCCGGATCGGTCCCAACCTGGTCGGCGTCGACACCGATGATCTTGAGCTGATCGGTGCCGAGTTCGTCGGCGAGTGCGGCGGAGCCGAGGCCGACCGGGCCGGCCACCGGCATGACGATATCGGCGCCCTCGTCATAGAGGTTCTGCGCAAAGGCGCGGCCGTCATCGAGTGAATCGAAATTGTTGGTGAAGAGGCCCTCGCGGGAATCCACGTCCCAGCCGAGCACCTGCACGCTCGCACCCTTCTGTGCGTTATAGTAATCAACACCGCGTACAAAACCGTCCATGAAGATGGTCACCGGCGGGATGTTGATGCCGCCGAACGTACCGACGATGCCCGACTTGGAGACGCCGGCGGCAAGATAGCCGGCGAGGAAGGCGGCCTCGTCCGTCGCGAAGACCTGCCCGAGAATGTTGGGCGCGGGCGGGTCGTAGGCGAAGTCGACGATGGAGAACTTCTGGTCCGGATTGGCGTCGGCCGCCACCTTCGTGGCGTCGCCTAGCAGGAAGCCGACCGTCAGGATCAGGTCGCAGCCTTCAGAGATGAAGGAATTGATGTTCGGCTCGTAATCGGTTTCCGCGCTCGATTCCAGAAGCTTCCCTTCAACGCCGAGCGAAGCCTGCGCGTCTTGCACGCCCTTCCAGGCCGTCTGGTTGAAGCCCTTGTCGTCGACACCGCCGGTGTCGGTCACTTGGCAAGCCGAAAATGCGGCGGCTTGCGAGGACATGACACCGAACATGATCGCTGTAGCGAGACCGGCAAGCGAGGCCGTGATAGCTCGTGGTTTCAAGTCTTCCTCCATTGGCAATGACACTGCCCCTTTGTGCGCGTGCCGCTGAAAAGGGCGGCGGCATGCTGGACAAAGGCTGGCGGCGAGCTTCGCATTTTCGTAACAGATCGCCAAGGCTCTTTGGCCGGGCGGGCCGTCTGTGGCACGCCCGATTTCCCGCCAGATGGGCCGGACAGGAGGCCAAATGCGACAACGCGTTACGGGTTCGCCTCGCTGGTTGAATGGCGTGCTGCTGGCCGCCGCAGCCACGGCCCTCCTGGCGCTTGCCGCGTGCAGCACCACCGGCGGGGGCGCCCCGCCAAAGGAAGTGCGGAAGGTGACGCCGATCGCCGTCGATGCCGGCCGTGCCGCTCGGATGATCAGCGCTTACCGGGCTGAGCATGGCCTCAGCGCCGTGCGCGTCGACCCCCGGCTGATGAAGGTCGCCACCGACTATGCGCGCGTGATGGGCGAGCGCGACACGATCAAGCACGGCCTCGGCCGCTCGCTGCCACGCCGCACGGAAGCCGCCGGCTATGATTGGGGCTACGTTTCGGAGAATCTCGCAGCAAGCTTCGATAGCGTTGAAGACGCGATGCGCGGCTGGAAGGCGTCAAAGCGGCACAATAAGAACCTGCTTAATCCCTATTCCACCGACATCGGCATTGCGGCCGTGTCGACCCCGCCGGGCTCCGCCCACCGCAATTACTGGGCGCTGGTCTTGGGTCTCGTCCAGCCTGAGAACCTCATCGCCCGTACAGCCGACGGGAGTGCGATACGATGAATTCAAGCGAGCTCTTTGATGCAGCGAAGGAGGCGATGCGCCACGCCTATGCGCCTTATTCGCAGTTTCCCGTTGGCGCGGCACTTATCACCGACACCGGCAAGCTTTTCAGCGGATGCAACATCGAAAACGCCAGCTACCCGGAGGGCTGGTGCGCGGAAACCACAGCGCTTGCGCACATGGTCATGGCCGGCGAAAGCAAAATCGCAGCCGTGGCCGTGGTCGCGGAGAAGATGGCGTTGATCACGCCCTGCGGCGGTTGCCGGCAGCGGCTGAAGGAGTTCGGCGCGCCCGACACATTAGTGCATCTCTGCGACGAAAACGGCGTGGTGGAGACCGTCACGCTCGGCGATCTGCTGCCGAAGGGTTTTGCATTTCCCGGTGACAAGGGATGAGCGGAGGCGCTGCCACCCCAGCGGCGCAAGCGAACGCGGCGCTGATCCGCTCTCGCGCGGAGCTTTCGCCGCGGATCGGCCTCGTCCTCGGCTCCGGCCTTGGCAGCTTCATTGACGCGATTGGCGATGCGGTGACGATCCCCTACGACGCGTTTGACGGCTTCCCCGCGCCATCGGTGTCCGGCCATGCCGGTTCGCTCGTCATCGGCCACATTGAGGGCGCCCCCATTGCCGTGATGGCGGGCCGTGCGCATTACTACGAGCACGGACGCGCCGACGTGATGCGGCCGGCACTGGAGACGCTGCATGCCCTCGGCGTCGGCGACCTGATCGTGACCAACGCGGCCGGCGGATTGCGCGATGATAATCCGCCCGGCTCCGTGATGCTGATCACCGACCACATCAATCTCGGCGTCCACAATCCGCTGATCGGCGAGGCAAGCGACGCGCGGTTCGTGGGCATGACTCAGGCTTACGATGCCGCGTTGCGGGAAGCGGCGCTGACGGCCGCCGATTCAGAAGGCATCGCGCTGCACCAGGGCGTCTATATGTGGTTCTCCGGGCCAAGCTTCGAAACGCCGGCGGAGATCCGCGCCGCGCGTGTCCTCGGCGCCGACGCCGTCGGCATGTCCACCGTGCCGGAGGTTGTCCTGGCACGCTTTCTGGACCTCAGAGTGCTCGCCTTTTCCGTCATCACCAATTATGCCGCTGGCATGACTGGCGCAGAATTGTCGCATCAGGAGACGAAGGACGTGGCGCCGCGCGGCGGCGAGAAGCTGATGCGGCTCTTGACGCGCATGCTGGCGGCCTGGCCGGAGCGTAAGTGATGCAGGTTCTTCCCCAGGAGATCATCCGCAAGAAGCGCGACGGCGCTTCACTCACGCGCGAGGAGATCGCCTTCCTTATCAGCGGCCTGACGGAAGGCTCAGTCTCCGAAGGGCAAGTTGCGGCCTTCGCCATGGCGGTGTTCTTCCGTGGCATGGACATGGAGGAGCGCGTCGGCCTGACGCTGGCCATGCGCGATTCCGGCGACGTCCTCGATTGGCCTGACGCCACCGGCCCGGTGCTCGACAAGCACTCCACCGGCGGCGTCGGCGACAATGTCTCGCTCATGCTTGCCCCGATCATCGCCGCATGCGGTGCAATCGTGCCGATGATCTCCGGCCGCGGGCTCGGACACGGCGGCGGCACGCTCGACAAGCTTGATTCCATTCCCGGCTATCAGAGCCAGCCCGGTGAAACGCTTCTGCGCGCGGCTATCGCCGAGGCGGGCTGCGCCATCATCGGCCAGACCGATGACCTGGCGCCTGCCGACAGGCGCCTCTACGCCATTCGCGATGTCACCGCGACGGTGGAATCGGTAGCGCTGATCACCGGGTCCATCCTCTCAAAGAAGCTCGCCGCCGGGCTGCAGGGCCTCGTGCTCGATGTGAAGACCGGCACCGGCGCCTTTATGACGGAATATGAGGCGGCGAAGGAGCTTGCGGAGAGCCTGGTGGCTGTCGCCAATGGCGCCGGGCTGAAGACCAGCGCGCTGATCACCGACATGAACGAGCCGCTTGCCTCCGCCGCCGGCAACGCGGTGGAGGTCATGAACGCCGTCGCCTATCTCACCGGCGAGCATCGCGACCCGCGTCTCGACGGCGTCGTGCATGCGCTTGCCGCCGAGATGCTGCTGCTCGGCAATGTCGTGGACGGCGTCGACGAAGCGGATGCGCTGATTGAGCGTGTTCTCCATGATGGCCGGGCCGCGGAGCATTTCCAGGCCATGGTCAGCGCGCTCGGCGGCCCGGCTGATTTCGTTGAGCATCCGAGCGCCTATCTGCCACATGCGCCGGTCACCGAAGCCGTGATGCCCGACGAAGCGGGCACGGTCGCGGCCATCGACACGCGCGCTCTCGGGCTGGCTGTGGTGGCGCTCGGCGGCGGCCGCACGCGGGCGGAGGACGCCATCGATCATTCCGTGGGGCTCACCCAGCTTGCCGGCATCGGCGACGCCGTGGGGCCTGAGCGTCCGCTGTGCCTTGTGCACGCCCGCGACCACGATGCCGCTTCGGCTGCCGCCGGCACAATACGCGCCGCCTACCGGCTTGGCGAGCCGCCGCCCGATCGCCGGTTCGTCTACGAGCGGGTGGGCGGGGAGCCCCCCGAAACGGCGCAAGACTGAAACGGCGCAAGACTGACATGGCGCGCGCGATACTTCTGGTCATGGATTCCGTCGGCATCGGCGGGGCGGCCGACGCGGCGGCGTTCGGCGATGAGGGCGCCGATACGCTCGGCCACATCGCCGCGTCCTGCGCCGCAGGCGCCGCCGACCAGGCGGGCCTCCGCACCGGCCCGCTCGCCATCCCCAACATGAACCGGCTCGGCATCGGCCGCGCCGCGGAGGCGTCGGTGGGAACGCATCCCGCCGGCATGGAGCGCGTCGAAAGCCCTGAGGCGATCTGGGCCTATGCCAGCGAGGTCTCCAAGGGCAAGGACACGCAATCCGGCCATTGGGAGATCGCCGGCTTGCCGGTGCCATTTCAATGGGGCTACTTCCCCGAGACGATCCCGGCCTTCCCGGCCGAACTGACCGACGCGCTGATTGAAGAAGCCGAGCTGCCTGGCATCCTCGGCAACAAGCATGCTTCGGGCACGGACATCCTCGACGAGCTTGGCGAGGAGCACATCAGAACCGGTAAGCCGATCTGCTACACCTCGCAGGATTCCGTCTTCCAGATCTGCGCACACGAGGAGCGTTTCGGCCTGGAGCGGCTCTACGCGGTGTGCACGATCGCCCGCCGGCTCTGCGACCGCCTGAGGATCGGGCGCGTTATTGCGCGTCCCTTCATCGGCGAGGCGCGTGACACCTTTCAGCGCACCGGCAACCGCAAGGATTTTTCCGTTCCCCCACCCGGCGAGACGCTGCTCGATGCTGCCGTCGCGGCAAAGCGAGACGTCTGGGGCGTCGGCAAGATTTCCGACATCTTCACCGGACGCGGCGTGACCCAGGTCCTGAAGGCGCCCGATAACGAGACGCAGTTCAACGCCACGCTGGAAGCCATGCGGCGTGCCAAGGACGGTGATCTCGTCTTCACCAACTTCATCGATTTCGACCAGATCTTTGGGCACCGCCGCGACGTCGCCGGCTATGCCGATTGCCTGGAGAAATTCGACAGCCGCCTGCCGGAGCTGATCGCCGCGTTAAGGCCCGGCGATCTGGTTATTCTCACTGCCGACCACGGCAACGATCCGACCTTCAAGGGCACCGACCATACGCGCGAGAACGTGCCGGTGCTCGCCTTCGGCCCGAAGATTGAGGGTCGCAATGCCGGGCACCTCCTGACTTATGCCGATATCGCGCAGACCATCACCGGCCATCTGGCGTTGCCGCCCATGCGCATCGGCGCCAGCATGATGTGAGGGATGAAGCGGAGTGAGGCTGAAGCCCTCTCCCCTTGTGGGAGAGGGTGGCCCTTCGCGTTAGCGAAGGGTCGGGAGAGGGGGCATCAGTCCATCCGGGAAAACCCCTCATCCGCCCTTCGGCGGAGCCGAAGGGCACCTTCTCCCACAAGGGGAGAAGGCTGGTGCCGTTCCTCGGCTCGTTGCCATTTCTCCGCGGCCATGTATGAACCTCCGCGAGGAGGGCGGCCATGTCACAGAAATACGAAGGCGTCACCGTCGTCGACCACCCGCTGGTCGAGCACAAGCTGACGATCATGCGCAACAAGGAGACCTCGACGCGCGGTTTCCGCCAGCTGCTGCGCGAAATCGCCGGTCTCCTGACCTACGAGGCGACGCGCGACCTGCCGCTTGAAGAGCTTCAGATCGAGACACCGCTGACGGCGATGACCGGCCGCAAGATCGCCGGCAAGAAGCTCGTCTACGCCTCCATCCTGCGCGCCGGCAACGGCCTACTTGAGGGCATGCTCGATCTGGTGCCCTCAGCCCGCGTCGCCCATATCGGGCTCTATCGTGATCCGGAGACGCTGGAGCCGGTGGAATACTACTTCAAGGCGCCGGACGATCTGTCGGAGCGCACGGTGATCTGCGTCGACCCGATGCTCGCCACCGCCAATTCCGCCGTCGCCGCAGTGGAGAAGCTGAAGGGCCGCGGCGCCAAGGACATCCGCTTCGTCTGTCTGCTCGCCGCACCGGAGGGGATTGAGCGCTTCCGCGCCGCCCACCCCGATGTGCCCGTCTTCACCGCCGCCATCGACAGCCACCTCAACGACCACGGCTACATCGTGCCGGGCCTCGGCGATGCCGGCGACCGGATGTACGGCACGAAGTAGGGCGGCAGATGTAATCGCGAGGCCAAGAGCCATTCCACCGTCGTCATGCCCGGACTTGATCCGGGCATCCATTCCTGAGCGGCTCTGTTAGGCGAAGCGCAAGCCGCATGGATTGCCGGGTCAAGCCCGGCAATGATGACAAGGTGGGTGGCGCTATCTCGTTCGCCTCAGCGTCAGCACCTTGGAGAAGAACGCGTTTGTGCGTCCTTCTATCGCGAAGCCGAACTCGGCGAACATCCCTTCAAGGTCGTCGGCGAGGTAGTCCTCGAAATAGGGCTCGTGGAACAGCGCGGGGAAGAGCTCCAGCAGTCCGTCATAGTCCGGCTCGTCGCCGGTCTGCAGCGAATCGACGAAGACGAGAAGCCCGCCCGGCTTGATGACGCGCGCCAGCTCCCGCGCCACGGCGCGGCGCACATCCGGCGGCAGTTCGTGAAAGAGATAGATGCACGTGGCGATGTCGAGGCCGTCATCGGCGAGCGGCAGAGCCTCCGCCTTGGCAACGAGCGGGCGCACGTTGGGGCGGCTGCCGAGCCGGTGCCGGGCCTCCGCCATATAGGCTTCCGAAAGGTCGACGGCGAGCGCCGGCAGGCGCGGAAAAGCCTGCCGCACTTGTCTCAGAAACGAGCCGGTTCCGCAGGCGATGTCGGCAAAGGTCATGCGCCGCTGGTCGCGACCTCTGAGCGCCTCCGCAATCGGCACCAGCGCTTGGCGTCGCATGGCGTTGGCGGACCCGGAAAACAGCACTTCCACCTGCATGTCGTAGAGGCGCGCGGAGTCCTCCGTCATCCAGCCGCCCGACTGGAAGTGAAAGTTCTGCATGTAATAGTCCGGCCGCTTCGCCGTTGCAGCATCGTCCGCCACTTCGCGGCCAACCTTATGCTGCCGCCGGCGCACGACCTCCGGCACGTCGCGGAAGAAGGCGCGGCTTCGCGCAAGCACGCCCGGCAGCGCGCCGTCCTCGCGCTCCGGCATGGGGTAATAGCCGGCCTCGGCATTGGCGAGGTCGCGGCCGAGAAGCACAGCGACGTCGGCGAGAAGCCGCCGTGTGTTGGGGACGGGCCGCGAGGGCTTCTTGATGACCCGCTTCGGCGCGTCGGAACGCGCCTCAATCCGCCGCACCATGCGACGCATCAAGGCGCCATGCCCGACATACCACGCGACGCGGCCGCCCTGGCGCACGGCAAAGCCGACGCGATTGCTCCAGCGTTCAAGCGATGTTTCAGGCATATGGTCGCGGCCTTCTGCCAATGAAGATTGTAGCGTCGCAACAGTGTCGGGATGCTGACAAGACTTCTCGTCGCGTTCAATGCCCCAATCGGCCACATGATTAGCGGAGCCGTGCGCCCAGTAGGAACTCCTGGTTCCCCGAGCCGCCTGTGATGGGGGAGGGGATGAGACCCTCAACGCGCCAGCGGGGCGCCTCGGCTTTGGCCGCGGTCTCCGCGCTTAACCTCTCCCTTGAGGGGAGGTCGAAACTGGCGAGCGAAGCGAGATCGGTTTCGGGAGGGGGGCGCTGAGTCGAAACGGCATCCCCCCTCCCGAAGCCCGCTGCGGCTGCGCCTTGCGACCTTCGACCTCCCCTCAAGGGAGAGGTTAGGGGCCCGTCGAGGCGCCCACTCTCAAGCCAGGCCGCGACGTCCTCAGCCGCTTCGTGGGCAGCCTCACGGTCGCGCACGACGCCGCCTTTGCCAAGCGCGGCGCGCCCCACTTCGAATTGCGGCTTCACCAGAAAGAGCCCCCACGTGCCCGGCTGCACCAGTGCCAGCGCCGGCGGCAGCGCCTTTTTCAGCGAGATGAAACTGAGGTCAGCGGTGAGGGCGGTGATGCTGTGCGCGCCAATCTGAGCATGCGTCAGATCGCGCGCATTGACGCCTTCCAGGAGCGTCACGCGCCGATCGGCGGCAAGCGTCTCGTCCATCTCGCGATTGCCCACATCGACGGCCACGACATGCGCGGCGCCCCGCTCCAGAAGCACTTGCGTGAAGCCACCGGTCGAAGCACCGAGATCAAGCGCGACACGGCCGGTCGGATCGAAGCCGAACGCATCCAGACCGGCGATCAGCTTCAGCGCAGCGCGCGACACGTAATGCGCGGCCGGATCGGCGGCAGTGACGGTCGCATCATCGCGCACCGGCCGAGCCGGCTTGGTCTCGATTTCGCCGTCCACGGCGACGGTGCCGCGCTTCACCATATCGCGCGCACGGGCACGGCTTGGCGCCAGGCCGCGCGCCACCAGCGCTTCATCCAGCCGTGTGCGGGGCTTGTCCGACATGGCGCAAGTCTAACGCAGTGCCGCGGTTCGGCTCAGCCTCTCTTTGTCATTCCGCAAAGCGCGCGAGCGCTTGTGCGGAACCCATAAGCCCTGAAAACAGGCATGATGCTGTGCTTATCCACAGCGGCGGTGGTCATGGGGTTCTGGCCTCGGCCTTCGGCCGCGCCGGAATGACATACGAGAGTTAGCGGGCGAGGGCCGAGGCCCTAAACCAGTCCGCAATAGGCAAGCCCGGCCATGATGGCGGTCAGGAAAATGTCAGTGCCCCAATAGGCCCAGCCGACACCGCCGAGAAAGAACAGCAGCGCAAAGGCCGCCAGCGCGGTCTTGACGATCGGGTCGAGGGGCTGGGCCTGCATAGCGCGGGTTCTATCTCTAAGCATGATCTCATCCGACCTTGCGTCGCCCGCCGAAGCGGGCTTCGCGAAGGCGGGAAACCGGAATCCACTTTTCGGGATCATGCTCTATCCTGCCACAAGCCGCCTCAGCTTGGCCAATGCCGCCTCGCGGGCCTCAGCGTGGGCGATGGTGCCGACGAAATTGCCGTCGGCGTCGTGCAGGATCATGGAGGCGGTGTGGTCCATGGTGTAGTCGCCGTCTTCGAGCGGCACTTTGCGGCTAAAGATCTTGTAATCCTTAGCCATAGCCATCACCGCGTCCGGCTCTCCAGTAATACCGATGATGCGCTCCGAAAAGGCGGTGACGTAGTCGCTGAGCACGTCAATTGTGTCGCGCTCCGGGTCGATCGTCACGAAGACGAAGCGAAGCTTATCGGCATCCGGCCCCAGTTCCGCCGCCCAGTCGGTCATCTGCATCAGCCCAGTGGGACAGATATCCGGGCAATGCGTGAAGCCGAACAGCGTCACCGATGGTTTGCCGCGAAAGATTGCCTCGCTGACCGGCTCATTGTTGTGGTTCACCAGTTCGAAGGCGCCGCCCAGCGGCGCGCCCGGCGCCGTCGTCGAGGCGGTCTGGGTCGGTCCGCCAAACAACGAGAAGCCGCCGACGGTGAGTGCCCCGAGCACGAAGAGCGCCACGGCGACAGCTGCCCATAGCGCGAGGCGAATGGCTTTCATGGTCAATCTCCGGCGCTTGCAGCGCGCGCTATTGTCGCTGCGCCTTCACCGCGATCGGATCGCCCGCGCCTTCGCCCGCGCCCATATCAGCGCGCACAAAGGCCACGATCGCAACGACCGTGATTGCGACGGCCGCGATGGCGGGGAGCACGATCCGCATCTTCATGGCAGGTAACGTGGTGTTGTCGTCCGACAATGTGGATTGCGCCGATGGACGCGGGGGCCGCGCCCAATCGTCACGTCGCGCCGAAGGCCTGCTACCGAAGCCTCACGCGTCCGAGGCGCGAAGGCCCGTCCGTGCGCCGCTCCGCTCCAGCACCTCGAAGACCCGGCGGACGATCGCCGCTGAGTCGAGGCCAGCCTCTTCGTACATCGCCTCCGGCTTGTCCTGGTCGATGAAGATGTCGCGCATGACCATGGTGCGAACGGCCACGCCGTGATCAAGCAGGCCGTGCTGGGAGAGCGTGTAGAGGACATGGCTGCCGAAGCCGCCGATCGCCGCTTCCTCCACGGTGATCATGACTTCGTGCTCGCGCGCCAGCCTCAGCACCAGATCCGTGTCAACCGGCTTGGCAAAGCGGGCGTCGGCAACGGTGGTCGACAGGCCGCGGCTTTCCAGTTCCTCAGCCGCCTTCAGCGCGTGCTGCAGCCGGCCGCCCAGCGACAGGAGTGCTACCTTGGTTCCCTCCTTGACGATGCGGCCGCGGCCGATCTCCAGGAGTTCGCCGCGCTCCGGCATGTCCACGCCGATACCTTCACCACGCGGGTAGCGGAAGGCGATGGGCCCATCATCATAAGCAGCGGCCGTGCGCACCATGTGCATCAGCTCCGCCTCGTCGCCCGCCGCCATCACCACGAAGTTCGGCAGGCAGCCGAGATAGGCGAGATCGAAGCTGCCGGCATGCGTCGGCCCGTCGGCGCCGACCAGGCCTGCACGGTCCATGGCGAAGCGCACCGGCAGATTCTGGATCGCCACGTCGTGGACCACTTGGTCGTAGGCACGCTGCAGGAAGGTGGAGTAGATCGCCGCGAAGGGTTTCATGCCCTCTGTCGCCAGGCCGGCGGCAAAGGTCACCCCGTGCTGCTCGGCGATGCCCACATCGAATGTGCGCTCCGGAAACTCCTTGCCGAAGAGGTCAACGCCGGTGCCTGACGGCATCGCTGCAGTGATCGCCACAATGCGATCGTCCTGGCGCGCCTCTTGAATGAGGCCCTGCGCAAACACCTTGGTGTAGGACGGCGCGTTTGATGTCGCCTTGGCCTGCTCCCCGGTGATGACGTTGAACTTCGACACGCCGTGATATTTGTCCGCAGACGCCTCCGCCGGCGCGTAGCCTTTGCCCTTTTGCGTGCGCGCGTGGATGATGACGGGACCCGTCTCCGTGTCGCGCACGTTGGACAGGACCGGCAGCAGATGGTCGATATTGTGGCCGTCGATCGGCCCGACATAGTAGAAGCCGAGCTCCTCAAAAAGCGTGCCGCCAGTCACCATGCCGCGCGCAAATTCCTCAGCGCGAAGGGCGCCGATTTCCAGCGCCTTGGGTAGCTTCTGCGCCAAATTCTTGCCCGCTTCGCGTAGCGACTGGTAGGCACGCCCGGAGAAGAGCCGCGCCAGATAGGCCGCCATGGCGCCGACCGGCGGGGCGATCGACATGTCATTGTCGTTGAGGATGACGATCAGCCGCGAGTTCATGCCGCCGGCATTGTTCATGGCCTCATAGGCCATGCCCGCCGACATGGCGCCGTCGCCGATCACGGCGATGACGTTGTTGTTGCCGCCGGAAAGGTCGCGACCCACCGCCATGCCGAGCCCGGCTGAGATGGAGGTGGAGGAATGCGCCGTGCCGAACGGGTCGTATTCGCTTTCCGCACGCTTGGTGAAGCCCGACAGGCCGCCACCCTGCCGGATCGTGCGAATGCGGTCGCGTCGTCCGGTGATGATCTTGTGCGGATAGGCCTGATGGCCGACGTCCCAAATCAGCCTGTCGTCGGGCGTATTGAAGACGTAGTGGATCGCGACGGTGAGTTCCACGACCCCAAGGCCGGCACCCAAATGACCGCCGGTCACGGAGACGGCGTCGATCATCTCAGCGCGAAGTTCGTCAGCGACCTGTCGCAGGTCTTTCTTGTCCAGACGCCGGAGATCGGCCGGCGTGCTGATACCGTCTAGCAATGGTGTTTTGACCGCCATAGCGGGAGTCCCCCAACACGGAATTCTTCAAGTTTATGGTGTGTTACAGTGAGCTAAGGGGAGTTACAGCATCTGCGGAACGGCCCGCAAAGTGCGGTTTCGCCACACCGTTGACGAATCACGACACAGCGGTTCCGAAACGACGTGTGATGTCGCGGCTCGAGCGGTAAGTCGATACCGGGAATGTGGCGTCCCAGCCGTCGCCATAAGCCGCTACATCCGGGCCTAGAGAAAAACCACCTTAGAATCATTATGTTGTAGGCATAAGCTGCCAATCCGCTGTGGCCACGCCCGCGAAGTACGCCCCTCATACCGCGGGACGGCAAGTTCGCCGCCACAACGGAAACGCGGATCAGCGCCCCGCGACCGTTGGTCACGTGTTGCTGTCAAAGGGTTCCGTGCCGACGGCCTTGCCTTCCGCGGAGCGGATGGCCTCCACGCGCTCCTCCGCTTGCGCCAAGAGCGCCTCACAGCGCTTCTTCAGCGCTTCTCCGCGCTCATAGATGGCGATGGATTCCTCCAGGGCCACGTCGCCACGCTCAAGTTTGGTGACGATTGCCTCAAGCTCCTTGAGCGCGGCTTCAAAGCTCAGAGCGTTCACGTCGGTTGGCGCTTTGTCTGCCAATGAGGCTCTCCCTCAAGCACGATCCGAAAAGTGGGAACCGGTTCTCGGATAAATCTTGCGTCGTAACAAAAAGATAGAGCGTTGGAGCGATTCAACGAAGCACGATAACGCTCTACCCCGCCATTAATTGGCGGATATGGGCAGCGCCGGATTCCGCCAGCCCTCTCAGATCATACCCGCCTTCCAGCATGGCCACGACCCGCCCGGCGGCGCAATCGTCGGCAATCTCCATTAGCTCCGCGGTCGCCCAGACAAAGTCGGCCGCGTCCAGGTTGATCTCCGCCAGCGGGTCCCGGTGGTGTGCGTCGAAGCCGGCGGAGATGATGATGAGATCCGGCCGAAACACCCTGACCGCTGGCAGAATGCGCTCTTGGAACGCCGCGCGGAAGGCGGCCGAGCCGTCGCCGGGCGCCAGCGGAACGTTGACGATGTTCCCGGCACCGGTTTCCGACGCCGCGCCGGTGCCGGGAAAGAGCGGCATCTGGTGCGTGGAGGCGTAGAGCACGGACGGGTCGGACCAAAAAATCTCCTGCGTGCCGTTCCCGTGATGGACGTCCCAATCGATGATCGCGACGCGGTCCATGCCGTGCTTGCGTTGCGCGTGCCGCGCGGCGATTGCCACTGTGTCAAACAGGCAGAAGCCCATGGCGCGCTGGGTTTCGGCATGATGGCCCGGCGGACGCGCCGCGCAGAATGCGTTTCGCGCCTCGCCAACCGCCACAGCATCGACGGCGTGGACCGCCGCGCCGATTGCGCGCATCGCCGCCTCCCAGGAGCCCGGCGAGACGGTCGTATCCATGTCGATGCGCGCCAATCCCTCGCTTGGAACGGCGGATCGGATGGCTTCCACATAGCCCTCCGGATGGCACAGCAGGGCGGCTTCCGCGTCAGCCAATGGCGCCTCGACCCGCGCCAGTGCCGCGAAGGCCTGGTTGTCGAGCGCTGCGTGCAGGGCCTTGAGCCGGTCCGGCCGCTCCGGATGCCCGACCGGCGTCACATGGTCGAGGAAAGCCGCGTGGTGCAGAAGAAGCGTAGTCAAGGGCCGGTCCAGGTTCGCCACGATCATCTGGACGCGGGCCGTATGGCGCGTCAATCCCGCAGCCCGGCCGTCCCCAAGTGGGCTGAAGGCCGCGCGATCATCGGCGGGTCGTCCTAGAGGCGGTGCGCCACGACCTTCTGGTAGACGCCGCCGAACATCGTCTGCTTCTCCCAGCGGAAGGCGCAGGAATCATCGGCGAACGCCCACAATTCATGCCGCCAAAGGCTCCGCGCAAACGGCTCCAGGCGGTCGAACAGGCGCCGATAGAAGGCGCGCAGCGGCTGCCAGCGCGCCGGCTCGTGGTAGTCGACGAAGACGGCTTTGCCCCCGGGGGCCACACGGGCCAGCAGCGCGTTCATCACGGCGCGCTTGTGCTCATCGGGCAGTTCGTGGAGCAGGAAGAAGCAGTTCACGACGTCGTAGGTGCCGTCGCCGAGCTGCGACACATCGGCGACGCGCACGCGCGCCTGCGTGAAGCCCTTGAGCTTGCGGCGGCAGAGTGCCGCCTGCAACGGCGCCACATCGACAACGTCGAGACGGCCGCGCGGGCCGATATGGTCGGCGAGCTCCGGAATGAGGCAACCGTAGACATGCGCCGCTTGCAGCACGCTGTCGCCGCTGGCCACCTCTGACAAGGCAGCGCGGCGGAGCCGGCCGTGATTGCCGAACAAGATGACGTTGACCACGGCGTCATTGTCGAGCAGCCGTGCGTTTCTGCGATTGAGGTAGGCCCAGCTATAGGTGGCGCTGAGATAGGTCGGGATGGCCGACCTCGCGCGTCGCCGCGGCGCAATGACAGGCGCCGTCGACCGGGATCGCATGGAACGGTCGATACGAAGACCTTCAACGTCTGATAGGGCCAACGCCACCCCCGCATACGGCAAAGCTTGCCGGATAGTCCGGCGACCTAACTGCCGTCAAGCTTGGCTGACGGTCGTTGACCCACATCAAGACGGGTGGTGCTTCGCCTGCCACGCAAGTGCCGCGCCGCTTCGGCGGCGGGCTGCATAGCGTCCACGTTACCCCAACAGGCTCCGCGCGCGTGTCTCAAAGGCGGCCATGATACCGCTGGCTCCATCAGCCAAAGTGCGGCTCAGAAGCCGGCTGAGCAGCGGCGCACGAACCGTAACCTCACCGGAGAGCGAAACCGCGCATCGGCCATCGGGTTGAGGCGTGAACCGCCACGTCAGATCGAACGCGTCGAAGGCGGAATCGATCGATGTCACCGCAATCTCTTTCGGCCGCATGAGCGTAGTTTTCGTTGCGAAGCGCTGGCGGATGGGACCGATCCCGACAACCTGGTCGGTGTAGTACGTTTCGCCGTCGCGTCGGCGGATGGTTGCGGCGTGCCACCATTGCAGGAACTCCGGATAGCGCTCCACGTCGGCGGCGACCTCAAAGAGCTGCTCGGCCGCATAGGGCAGAATGCGTGTGACCTCGAATTGGGCCATGAATTGTCGTCGCGTCGCCTGCGCGTGGGTGGTGATCCGGTCTCAGTCGACCGGCTTGATGTCGCGAGTTTAACCCAGCGTAGAGATTGCGAAACCTCTAGGTGCGGCTGTATCGGGGCGCCTTTTTCAACCGGTATTCCGCGCACCGCAAACCCCCGCCAGCGTAATCGCGATCCGTGTTGGAGTGCGTCAACGCATTTTAAGTCAACCTGAACCATCGCGATTGCGGTTTCTTGTCAAATTGCGCGAATCTTCACCGCGCAAATTGCAAGTTCTTCAGCACCAGTTCGACTGGCCAAGCACGACACAGAGGACGTAGCCCGGCGTGGCGGATCACGCCCGGAGGCACGGACGCGATCGGAGGCAGCCTCATGACGGGTCGCGACCCAAAAATGTCCGTAGAGGCCGCCGCGCCGCGCCATGCACGGCGAAGGTCTCGGTCGGCGGAAGGATGGCTGGGCTGGTTCGGCAGGTCCCGTTCGCGCCGCCGATCTGCGGCTGGCGACGGGCTGGACAGGACGCTCGCCGACCTCAACTCTCGCCAGGAAGATTTGGCCTTTCTCAGCGACGTGGGCCAGCTGTTCCAGGCCTGCCGCACAATCGAGGAGGTGTGCAACGTCGCCAAGGACCGGCTGCAAAGTCTCTCGCCGCATCTGTCGGGCGCGCTGTTCCTCATGAGCGAGGGCCGCGACTATCTTGAGGGCGTCATGGCCTGGGGCGCGATCGAGGCTTCCGCCGCGTCGCTTGCGCCGAGCGATTGCTGGGCCTTGCGTTGCGGCAGGCCGCATCAGCTCAGCCGCGGCCATGAGGGGATCGCCTGCGCTCACACCGACGCCGCCGGTGGTGACTGGCACCTTTGTGTGCCGCTGATGGCGCAGGGCGAAGCGCTGGGCGTTCTCTACTTCCGCGTCGATGCCGGGCATGATCCCAGCGGCGATCACGTTGAGCGCCGGCACTTCTACTTCAACGTCGCTGAAACGCTGTCGCTTGCCTTAGCGAATATCCGTCTGCGCGAGACCCTTCAGCATCAGGCTATCCGCGATCCGCTGACCGGTCTGTTCAACCGGCGCTACTTCCAGGAGACGCTCAGGCGCGAGCTGCATCGCGCATCGCGCGCCAAGCAGCCGCTCAGCGTCGTCTTGCTCGACATCGACCATTTCAAGCGCTTCAACGACACCTACGGCCACGACGCCGGCGACGTCGCGCTGAAGGTGGTCGGCGAAATCCTCCAGGGTCGGACGCGCGCCGGCGATGTCGCTTGTCGCCATGGCGGGGAAGAATTCGCGCTGGCCTTTCCTGGCCTCCCCGCGGAGATCGCGGCCGAACGGGTCGAGGCGATCCGCCGCGAGATCGAACTGCGCGACATCGTCTTCCTTGGCGAGAGGGTCGATCCGGTCACCATATCGGCCGGCATCGCAGTCTATCCGGCGCATGCCATGGAGATGGAGGCCCTCATGCGGGTTGCCGACCAGGCGCTCTATAAATCGAAGGAAGCCGGCCGCAATCGCTTCACCATGGCCGGCGGGCAAAGACGCAAGACCGAAGAGCCGCCGGCGCTCAGCCTGGTGCAGGGCTCACCTTAGCGCACAGCCGCGCGCTTCAGTCGGTCGTTGATCGCTTCGCCGAGCCCATCTGCGGGGATCGGCGCGACGGCGATGGCCTCAGCGCCGCTATCGTCCAACACAGCGAGATGCGCGAAGACATTCGCGGCGGCCTCGACCAGATCGCCGGACGCGCTGAGATTAAGCATCGCCGCGGCTTCGTCCGCGCCGGAGATAGCCGCGTCGCCAAATGTCAGCAGCGCTTCCTCCGGCGCAACGGAGGTGGCGTTCAGCCTGAGCGGCAGGCGCGGCGCGTAATGGCTGGCGAGCATGCCGGGCGCTGTCACGGCATCGCCCGCTTTGGCGCGCTCAAGCCGGGTGCCGAGCACGCGCTCAACGTCCTCCGCCGGCACGCCGCCCGGCCGCAACAGGCGCGGCTTGTCGCCGGTCAGCGACACGATGGTGGACTCAAGCCCCACCGCGCACGGTCCGGCGTCGAGCACGATTGCGATCGCGTCGCCGAGCTGATCGACGACGTGCGCCGCCCGTGTCGGGCTGACGCGGCCGGAGAGATTGGCGCTCGGCGCGGCAAGCGCTCCCCCAAGGGCGGCGATTACATCACGCGCCGGCCCACGCGGGACGCGGAGTGCCACGGATGGGAGGCCGGCCGTCACCAATGGATGGACCGGCGCGCCATCGGCCCGTGGTAAGACTAGCGACAGCGGCCCCGGCCAGAATTCTGCCGCCAGCCGTTCCGCGCGTGCGTCGAACAATCCATAGTGCCGCGCCATGGCGGGGTCTGCGACATGCGAGATCAGCGGGTTGAAGCGCGGCCGTCCCTTGGCCTCGAAGATGCGCGCAACTGCTTCGCCATTCGCCGCGTCGGCGGCCAGGCCGTAGACGGTCTCCGTCGGCAGGGCGACGAGCGCCCCGTCGCGGAGCGCGGCAACCGCTTCTGCGATAGCGTCGGCAAGGGTCTCTTCGGTGAGAGTGATATGGCGCAATGTTCGGCTTCCGTGTGATTTGATGGGCAGGCCAGTCTTAAATGTCGTCATGCCCGGACTTGATCCGGGCATCCAGACCGCACCGATGAGTTGGGTGAGGTTTTTGCGGAATAGTTTGCCGGTCAAGCCCGGCAAAGACGACAAACGAGGCGGCAGCGCCTTGCCCCAAGCTGCGCTATAAGGACGCCGAGGAGCCACCATGTATCGCGCGCCGTTGTCCGACATTGCGTTCACGCTGAAGCACGTGGCCGGTCTTGGCGATGCGCTCGCCGGCGGCGCGTTGCCCGATCTTGCCGAAGACGTCGTCGATGCGGTGCTCGCCGAGGCGGGCCGCTTCGCTGCTGAGGAAGTGGCGCCGCTCAACACCGTCGGCGATCGCGTCGGCGCGTGCCTTGAAGATGGCGACGTGACGACGCCTGACGGATGGCGCGAGACCTATGCGGCTTGGCGCGCCGGCGGCTGGAACGGCATCGCCGTGGCGGAGGAGGTGGGCGGACAGGGCCTGCCGATGGCGCTTTCGGTGGCGACCGCGGAGATGTGGAACAGCGCCTGCATGGCCTTCGCGCTTTGCCCGTTGCTCAATATGGGTGCGATGGAGGCGCTTCAGCGCCACGGCTCCAAAGAGCTGCAGGCGCTCTATCTGCCGCGTCTCGTCTCCGGCGCGTGGACGGCGACGATGAACCTGACGGAGCCGCATGCTGGTTCCGATGTCGGCGCGCTGAGGACGCGGGCGGAGCCCTGCGGCGACGGCACCTACCGGCTCTTCGGGCAAAAGACCTTCATCACCTATGGCGAGCACGACCTGGCCGACAACATCATCCATCTGGTGCTTGCGCGCTTACCGGACGCACCGGCCGGCACGAAGGGCATTTCGCTGTTCCTCGTGCCGAAGTTCGTCGTCGGGAGCGACGGCAGCATCGGCGCGCGCAACGACGTGATCTGCACCGGGCTTGAGCGCAAGCTCGGCATCCATGCTTCACCCACCTGCACCATGATCTATGGCGACGGCTGCCACGGCGCCACGCCCGGCGCACTCGGCTGGCTGATCGGCGAGGAAGATCGCGGGCTCGCCTGCATGTTCACCATGATGAACAATGCACGCCTCATGGTCGGCGTCCAGGGCGTGGCGCAGGCGGAGCGCGCGTTGCAACAGGCGACAGCCTTCGCGCTGGAGCGGCGGCAAGGGCGCGCGCCGGGCGATGGTGGTGAAGCGATGAGCCTTATCGCCGATCATCCCGACATCCGCCGCACCTTGATGGAGATGCGTTCGCTCACCGCCGCGGCGCGTGCGATATGCTATGCCTGCGCTCTTGCCGGCGACATGGCGGCGCAATCCGGCGATGCTGATCGTCAGGCGCGCGTCGATCTGCTGACCCCGATTGCCAAGGCCTTTTCCACCGACATCGGTGTTCACGTCGCCTCGCTCGGCATCCAGGTGCATGGCGGCATGGGCTACATTGAGGAGACCGGCGCAGTGCAGATCCTGCGCGACGCGCGCATCGCTCCGATCTATGAGGGGACGAACGGCATCCAGGCGATCGATCTGGTGACGCGCAAGCTGCCGCGCGGCGATTGCGTTGGGGCTTTCATCAGCGAGATGGAGGAGATCGCCGAGAAGGCGCGCGCCGTGAACCGGCCGGAATTCGGCGCGATGGGCAATCGTCTTGGCGACGCGCTGAATGATCTGTCGGCCGCCAGCGACCACCTCCTCGCGGCTCTCCGCAGCGGCAATGAGGCTGAGGCGCTCGCCGGCGCGACGCCCTATCTCAGGCTCTTCGGGCTGGCGGCCGGCGGAGGCTATCTCGCCAAGGGCGCGCTTGGTGCGCTGAACCAATCCGCCGAAGGCGACGCGCGGCACATCGCAATTGCGCGTTTCTTCGCCGAGCAGATGCTGCCGGAGACGGCAGCGCTCCGTGCTCAAGTCATGACAGGCGCCGATGCCATCCTCTCCGCCGATCCGGCGCTTTGGGCGGAGCAATGAGTCCAGTTCATGCGTGCTTCGAGGCATCCTGAGCGATCCACGGATCGCCTCATCCTGAGGTGCGGGCCCGAACGGGCGAGCCTCGAAGGGCGTCCGTGGGCTGCTCAGGATGCACCTCAGCATGAGGGAGAAGGGGAGGCGCAATGGTGAGCCTCAAAGGCAAGACGCTCTTCATCACCGGCGCGTCGCGCGGTATCGGGCTGGCGATCGCCCTTCGCGCCGCGAAAGACGGCGCCAATATCGCCGTCGCCGCCAAGACGACCAAGCCACATCCTAAGCTGGAAGGCACAATCTTCACTGCGGCTGAGGCGATTGAAGGCGCCGGCGGCCAGGCGCTGCCGCTCGCCGTCGACATCCGTGACAAGGAGGCCGTGCTCGACGCCGTGAACAAGACGGCGGAGACCTTTGGCGGCATCGATATCGTCGTGAACAACGCGTCTGCGATCAGCCTCACCAAGACGCCTGACACCGCAATGAAGCGCTTCGACCTGATGCATGAGATCAACGCGCGCGGCACCTATCTCGTGACCAAGGCCGCACTGCCGCATCTGGAGAAGGCCGCCAATCCGCATGTGCTGATGCTCGCGCCGCCGCTCGATATGCACGAGCGTTGGTTTGCACCGCATCTTGCCTATTCGCTGGCGAAATTCGGCATGAGCCTCTGCGTGCTCGGCTTCGCCGGTGAGTTTCGCGCCCGCGGGATCGCCGTCAACGCGCTGTGGCCGCGCACGACGATCGCGACCGCGGCGATCAAGAACCTGCTCGGTGGTGACGCAATGATGCGTGCCTCGCGCACGCCTGAGATTCTCGCCGACGCCGCGTATCGCGTTTTTCAGAAGCCGGCGCGGCATTTCACGGGGCACTTTTTGATCGACGACACGTTCCTCGTCTCCGAAGGCGTGAGCGACCTCGACAAATATCGTGTCGATCCGAGCGTCGCGCTGCAGCCGGACTTCTTCGTGCCGGCCGACTCGGAGCCGCCGGCTTCGCTCGGGCCGGTGAAGCGATGACCGGCGCGGTCAACTTCGGGACGTAGCCCGGATGAAGCGCCGGAGGCGCGCAATCCGGGGACGCCCCGATACACGATCAACTCCTCGGCCTGTCATCCCGGTTCGGCCGCAAGGCCGAGACCGGGACCCATGAACACCCACGCCGACCTGGTGGTTATGGGTCCCGGCCCTCGCTACGCTCGGCCGAGATGACAAAGGAGAGGGGTGCACAAATGGCCCCCGCATTCCGCTTACGCTTCATGCGGGCTACGACGTTGCGACCGTGCGCAGTCTCGCCCGCAAAGCTGAAAGGTCGGGCGGCTCCTGCCCCGTGAACAGCCGAAACGCCTGAACGCCCTGATGAAAGAACAGCTCGTATCCGCTCAGGAACGTGGCGCCGGCTGCCTCCGCATGCGCTCTGAATGGCGTGTGGCTTGGCGTGTAGACCGCATCGAAGGCCCAGCGAAGCCCGTTGAAGCAAGCCGCCGCGACCGGCGATCCGGGATGGCCGGCCATGCCGATCGGCGTGCAATTGATCACGGCCTCTGCACCGTTAAGGGCCACCGCAGCATCTTCACTCACGACGATCTCCGTGTTGCGCGGTGATATGGCGCAGAGCGTCTCGGCCAGAGCCTCAGCGCGCGATACGTCGATGTCGCAAAGGCGCAGCGCCGTCGCTCCAAGTTCTACCAGCGCGAACGCAATGGCGCAGCCTACACCGCCGGCGCCGACCTGCGCGACGACGCCCGGCGGCTGAGCGCCGAACGCATCGTGATACGCCGCAACGAAGCCCGTATAGTCGGTGTTGTGTCCCGTCGCGCGGCCGGCCTCGAACAGAACGGTGTTGATCACACCCATGCGCCGGACAATCGGGTCGTCGATCTCCACACGCGACGCCGCGCTTTGCTTGTAGGGATAGGTGATATTCAGACCGCGAAATCCGCCGTCGCGGCAGGCCTCGAAGATTCCGTCAAAGTCCTTGCCGATCTCATCCGGCACCAGCAGGTCGTAGGAGACATTGAGCCGGCATAGCTCACCGGCGATGCGATGCAAATGGGGCGCACGCGATTGCGCGATGTTGTCTCCGATCAGGCCAAGCTGGATCGGCGACGCGTTGGCCCGGGCGCCGGACTCCGCGTCGTCGCGCCCCGCAGCCATCATGACGATTGCACCCGCCCGCTCTAAAGCCAGCGCTCTACCGCGCGAAGGCTCTCGTCATCCGCTGCATGCTTGACGGAAAAGCCGAGCGATTTCATCAGCGCCAGCATATCGCGATTATCCGCCAGCACCGCTCCCTCAATGGTCTTCAGCCCGTGATAGCGCGCCGATTCCATTAGCCCCTTCATGAGCAGCGATCCGATGCCTTGCTTGCGGTGCTGGTCGCTGACCACGATGGCGAACTCGCACGATTCGCCATCGGGATTGATGACGTAGCGCGCAACCCCGATCTGCTCGTCCTTCCCGCCCTCGTTGACGACGGCAATCAGCGCCATCTCGCGGCTGTAGTCGATCTGCGTGAAGCGCACGAGCATCTCCGGCGTCAGCTCTTCGATGGAGTGCATGAAACGGAAGTAGCGCGCCTGCGGTGAGAGCCCACGCACGAATGCCTGCTCAATCTCCGCATCCTCCGGCCGGATCGGCCGGATAGTGAGCTGCGTGCCGTCCGGCAGAACGCTCGTTTCGGCGAGATGCGCCGGGTAGGGGTGGATGGCCATATGCGCATAAGGCACCAGCGTCACCGGTGGACGGTGCACCTTGATGCGGGCGTCGACGGCGATGATCTCACTCTCGCTGGCGAAGAGCGGATTGATATCGAGCTCCTCAACATGCGGCAGCTCGCAGGTGAGGTCCGACAGGCGCAGGAGCAGATCCTCCATTGCCGTGCGGTCGATGGCGCGAAGGTTGCGGAACGGGCCCAACAGGCGCGCGACCCGTGTGCGTCCGATGAGGCGGCTTGCAAGCACGCGGTTCAGCGGCGGGATAGCCACGTCGTAATCGCGCAGCACCTCCGCCATCGTGCCACCGGCGCCGAACGAGATGGCCGGTCCGAACACCGGATCGGATTTCACGCCGGCCATCAGTTCACGCGTGTCGTGACCCGACGCCATGCGCTCAATCGTGACGCCGCGGATCTCCGCATCGGGCCGCGCCTTCTTCGCATCCGCCACCATGCCTTCAAAGGCGACGCGCACGTCGGCGCCGCTCGCCAGATTGGTCCGCACACCGCCGACATCGGATTTATGCGTGATCTGCGGCGAGCTGATCTTCATGGCCACGGGAAAACCGAGCGTCTGCGCTGCGATAAGCGCCTCCGCCGCCGTCTCCGCTTCGATGGTCTGGCTGCAATGGATGCCGAACGCGCTGAGCACGGCTTTCGATTCAATGTCGGAAAGCTGCGTGCGGCCATCAGCCAGCGCCGCTTCGATGATCATGCGCGCGCCTTCAACGTCGGGCGGTTTGCGGTCGTCGGAGAAGGGTCCCGGCGTCTGAAGGAGAAGCTCCTGGTTGAGGCGATGCCGCGCCAGATACGAGAACGCCTCCACCGCACGTTCCGGCGTGGTGAAATCGGCGATGCCGTTCTCGGAAAGATAAGCGCGCGCGCCCGCCACGCTCGACTCGCCCATGAAGCAGGCAAGTATCGGCTTCGATGTGTTGGTCTTCGCCGCCTCCACGATGGCACGTGCCGCATCGTCCGGCCCGGTCATCGCCTGCGGCGTAAGCATGACGATCAGCCCGTCGACGTTTTTGTCGTCCAGACAGGCCGCAACGGCGGCGCTATAGGTCTCAGCACTGGCGTCGCCCAGAATGTCGACGGGATTGCCGTGCGACCAATAAGGCGGAAGCAGCGCGTCAAGCGTGGCGATGGTTTTTGGCTCAAGCTCGGTGAGCGCGATGCCGAGGTCCTCCGCGCGATCGGTGGCAAGCACCCCGACCCCGCCGCCATTGGTGACGATCGCCAGCCGGCGACCTCTTGCACGCTTGCCGGTGGAGAGCATCTCCGCGGCGGCAAAAAGCTGGCCGAACGTCATGGCGCGCACCACGCCGGCGCGCTCAAGTGCCGCGTCGAACACCTCGTCCGACCCCACAAGCGCGCCGGTGTGCGTGCTCGCGGCCTTGGAGCCGCGCTCGTGACGCCCGGCCTTCAGCACGATCACCGGCTTGGCGCGCGCCGCCACGCGCAGCCCGCTGGTGAAGGCGCGCGCGTCGTTGATCCCCTCCACGTAGAGCAGGATAGCGTCGGATTTGGGGTCGCCGGCAAGGTAGTCGAGCAGATCGCCGAAGCCGACATTGGTGGCGTTGCCGAGCGACACGATGGTGGAGAAGCCGAGATGATGCTCGCTCGCCCAGTCGGTGATGGCCGCGCAGAGCGCGCCCGATTGCGAGACCAGCGCCAGCTTGCCCGCCGGCGCAGCCGCGCCGAGAAACGTGGCGTTCAGCCCATGCACCGGGCGCATGATGCCGAGGCAGTTCGGCCCCACGAAGCGGATGCCGGCATGACGCGCAGCATCGGTGATCTCCGCTTCCAGCCGCGCGCCCGCTTCGCCCGTCTCGCCGAAACCGGCGGAGAGCACGAGCACGGAGCCGATGCCCTTGTCGCCGCATTGGCGGATGATCTCCGGCACCGTGCGCGCCGGCGTGGCGATCACGGCGAGGTCAGGGTCGCCATCGACATCGAGGATGGACTTGAAGCACGTCCGGTCGCGCACACGCTCATGGCGCGGGTTCACCGGAATGACCGGGCCGGCAAAGCCGTGCTCGATGAGATTGTGGAATACCCGCCCGCCGACGCTTGTCAGGTCCTCGTTGGCGCCGAGCACCGCGACGCTCTCAGGGTTGAACATTTTTTCCAGACGATGCGGCTTCATGGCTTGCTCCGAGTGAACCGCAAGGCTCCGCCGCGCCCGGACTACACCCGGCGGGCGCTGGGCGTGTTGATGCAGATCAGCGTCGTGCCTTCGTGAGTCAACCGGGCTTCGGGCAGATCAGCCATGCGCTAAGCGGTGGATCGGGCGGCGGCGACAAACATCATCACGGTGATTGCAACCAGGCCCATGAGAGGCGGCGCAAAGCGCTTCAGGAACCTTCGATACTCTGCCTGGAACTCGCCGGAGCCCTTAGAGGCTTTGACCAAGACGAAAGGCGGTGGGAACAACGGCTGAGCCGCACGGCCGACCTCACCCATTCTCCTGCATAGGCGCAAGACACGCCATTGTCCGAACACGACATAGGTGAAAGTCACCGCCACCCAAGTCAGCGGGAAGAGTAGGATCGCCTCTATCGTCTGCATGTTTGAGTCACGGGTAGCTGCGTTTCAATCTCGCGTCTTGTCACCCAACCTCTCGTTTGTCATCCCGGTTCGGCCGTCAGGCCGAGACCGGGACCCATGAACACCCACGGCGCGGCTGATACTTATGGGTCCCGGCCCTCGCTACGCTCCGCCGGGATGACAAAGGCGAGGGTGTGCGAGAGAGCTCCCGCATTTCGCTTACGCTCCATGCGGGCTACGAATGATCGCCGGGCCGCGTAGCCCGGATGAAGCGAAGCGCAATCCGGGGCAGCCTCGCTAACGCTATTAACATCTCGGTCTGTCATCCCGGTTCGGCCGTAGGCCGAGACCGGGACCCATGAACACCCACCGCGCGGCTGATATTTATGGGTCCCGGCCTTCCCCCGGATCAAGTCCGGGGTCGGCCGGGATGACAGACGAGACAAGTGGGAGAGAACTCCCCGCATTTCGCCTGCGCTTCATGCGGGCTCCGATTGCGGCACGGCCTTACTCAAACGCCTTGCTGCGCGGGCTCGGCCGCTTGGCCTCGCGCCAGCGGCGCATGAGGTCGTCGAGTTCCTTGTCGGCGCCCTCCGGCAGCACGATGCGCGGCGTGACCAGGAGATCACCGTGGCCGCCGGTCTTCGGCAGACCCTTGCCCTTGAGACGCAGCACGCGGCCGCTGCTGGAATGCGGCTTGATGGTGACGTGCACCTTTCCCGACAAGGTCGGCACGGGAATCTTGGCGCCGAGCACGGCCTCGTCGAGGCTGACCGGCAGGTCGAGACGCAAATCCGCACCCTCCACTTTGAAGAGCGGGTGCGGCACGAAGCGCACGCGAATGAGCGCGTCGCCTGCTGCGCCGCCCGATGCCGGCGTCTGGCCCTGGCCCTTCAG
Organism: Afifellaceae bacterium; assembly: GCA_028281235.1. GTDB lineage: Bacteria > Pseudomonadota > Alphaproteobacteria > Rhizobiales > Afifellaceae > DASWJZ01. The sequence goes on from JANQKG010000011.1 coordinate 98,675, forward strand.
GCGGATCACCTGGCCGTCGGCGACGCCCTTGGGAAGCGTGACCTGCACGGTTTTGCCGTTCGGCAGCGTTACCTTGGGCTTGCGCTCCGCGGCGATGTCCTCCAGCCGCACGCCGACATCGGCACGGAGATCAGCGCCTTTGGCAGCGCTTCGTCCGGCCGTTGCGGTGCCCTGGCCGCCGCCCGGCATGGCGCCGCCGAAGATGGAGCGCAGGATATCCTCCTCCGCCCCGCCGCCGGCCTGCTGCGTCCCCCCGCCGGGCGTCCGGGTGAAGCGAAAGGTGCGCGTGCCGCCATGTTGTGCCCCACTGGGGCCGCCAGCCCCGCGAAAGGCAGAGAAGATGTCGGCGAAGGTGCTGGCGTCGACGTTCTCAAAGCCGCCGCCCGGGCCGCCAAAACCCTCAAAGCCCTGAAAGCGCTGCTTGCCGTCCGCGTCGATCTCGCCGCGGTCGAATTGCCGGCGCTTATCCTTGTCGCCCAGAATCTCGTGCGCGGCGTTGATCTCGGCGAACTTCGCCTGCGCGCGCTTGTCGCCCGCGTGGCGGTCGGGATGGTAGTCCTTGGCGAGCTTGCGATAGGCGCGCTTGATCTCCGCTGCATTGGCAGAGCGATCAACACCCAGCACCTCATAAGGATCGCGCATATCGCCTCATACCCGAATTGGAGCCTGTGGCGCCCATGAAGGGCGCCTTCAACCACATCCGAATATGGTGAAAACCGGCGGAAATGCCAGTCCGTCAGCTCTCTTGAACGTCCGGTTCGGCGATCTTCAAGACGCTGCGGGTTTGGTCACGGCAGAGCGTCCCGGCATATTTGTGGACACCGGAGAGGCTCGTGACGGTGGTGGAGAAGGGCCGGCATTCGCTCGACGCTTGGCCTCGGTGTGACGCCTCCAACGTTCCCGACGATCCGGTCCGCGCGTTGACCCACTCGTCGGGCGCGCTGCCGTCGGTCTGCCAGAGTGCCGCGCGGGCCGCCTGGCCGATCTTGGCGGCGTCGGAATAGGCCAGCGCCTCCGGCAGCGGCCGCTGGACCTCGACCGGCTCGGCCACGGAGCCCGTCGTCTCAGGCGCGTTCAATGCTCCAATTGACGGAAGGGAGCAACCGGCGATTAAGAGAGGCGCGGCAAGTGGCATGACCCACCGCCTAGCCGCGCTCAGCCTTGGGCGGGTATAGTTGGTACGCAACACGGGAATCTCAGAACCTGATGACCGACGGCTACGAGACCGCCTTGGCGGAGGATGACGGGGCAAAGTTAACAAGCGGTGACCTGGCGGAGGCCAGGGAGCCGATTGCGTTGTTTTCCAAGTGGCTTGCCGAGGCAATCGAGAGCGAGCCGAACGACCCGACCGCCATGGCGCTGGCCACAATCGACGAGGCCGGCCTGCCCGACGCCCGCATGGTTTTGCTGAAGGCGCACGATGCCGAGGGCTTCGTCTTCTATACGAACCTCGGCAGCGAGAAGGGCCGCCAACTCGCCGCGCAGCCGAAAGCCGCGCTTCTGTTTCATTGGAAGTCGCTCCGGCGGCAGGTGCGGGTCCGCGGAAACGTCGAAGCCGTCACCGAGGACGAGGCCGACGCTTATTTCGCCTCGCGGCCGCGTCTGGCGCGGCTTGGTGCGTGGGCGAGCCGTCAGTCGGAGCCGCTGGAAAGCCGCTTCGCGCTGGAGCAGAGGGTCGCCCGCTACGCCGCGCGATATCCCGCCGGCACCATCCCGCGTCCGCCCTTCTGGTCAGGCTACAGATTGGTCCCGGCGGAGATGGAGTTCTGGCGCGACGGCGCCTTCCGCCTGCACGACCGCATGCGCTTCACACGTGGCGACGACGGTGGCTGGACGAAGGTGCGGCTTTATCCGTGACGGCGGTGGCTGAGTGCATGAGCTCGCTCGCACCGTCCTCTCGTTTGTCATCCCGGAAAGCGCGTCAGCGCTTGTCCGGGACCCATACTCATCGGAGCAAACAAGCGGAGCACGCGTCGGCCGACCCCGCAGTGTTCATGGGTCCCGGTCTCGGCCTTGCGGCCGAACCGGGATGACAGCGGAGAGGGTGTGCCGGAGAAGCGGAAGTCCTAAAGCTTCACCCACGCGGCGTTGCGGCCGCTTGATTTCAGGCAGGCCTCGATGAACGCCACGCCTTTCACACCGTCCTCAACCGTCGGAAAATGCACGGCCGCATCCGGCTTGCCGCCGCTTCGCGCCGCGATGATCGCCTCCGCCGCTTCGGAATAGACATTTGCGAAGCCCTCCAGATAGCCTTCCGGGTGGCCGGGCGGCACGCGCGTCACGCGACCCGCCGCGTCGTTGGAGCCTGCGCCGCTCCGCGTAATCAGCCGCTTCGGCTCGCCGAACGGCGCGAACCATAAATAGTTCGGATCCTCCTGCGCCCATTCCAGGCCGCCTTTGTCGCCATAGACCTTGAGCGTCAGATTGTTCTCGTTGCCGGGCGCCACCTGGCTTGCCCAGATCATGCCGCGCCCGCCACCGGGATAACGCAGCATCACATGCACATTGTCGTCGAGCCGCCGGCCGGGAACGAAAGTCGTGAGGTCGGCCGACAGGCTTTCCGCGTCGAGCCCTGACACGAAGCAGGCGAGGTTATAGGCATGCGTGCCGATGTCGCCGATGGCGCCGCCAGCACCGGAGCGCGCCGGGTCGGTGCGCCATTCCGCCTGCTTCAGGCCGGTATCCTCCATCTTGGTGGTCAGCCAGTCCTGCACGTAATTGGCGTGCACTAGGCGGATGGTGCCGAGCTCGCCACCGGCCACCATCGCCCGTGCCTGGCGGATCATCGGATAGCCGGTGTAATTGTGCGTGAGGGCAAAGACCTTGCCGCTCTTCTGCACGAGTGCAGCGAGCTTTTTGGCGTCACGCAGCGTCGTCGTCATCGGCTTGTCGCAGATGACATGGATGCCGCGACTGAGGAACGCCTTGGCGACGGGAAAGTGCATGTGGTTGGGCGTGACGATGGCGACCGCCTCAATCCCGTCCTTGATGCGCCCCTCGCGCTTCGCCATCTCTTCGAACGATCCGTAGGAGCGGTCCTCTTTGAGCCCAAGCTCAGCAGCGGACGCCTTGGCGCGCGCCGGGTCTGAGGACAGCGCCCCGGCCACGAATTCGTAGCGATCATCGAGCCGCGCCGCGATGCGGTGCACGGCGCCGATGAAGGCGCCCTGGCCGCCGCCGACCATGCCGAGGCGGATGCGCCCCGAAAACCGCTCGCTGCGTCCCTCAATGGCCATGTCGTCCTCCCCGTGCCGTCTGATAAGCGCTTATATCCCAAGCGCTTTTTTGTTTGCCTTCACGTCCATCGTGCCGCCGGCGAAGTCGTCGAACGCATGCTCGGTGACACGGATGATGTGGGCAGCGATGAACGGTGCGCCCTCAGCCGCGCCTTGCTCCGGATGCTTGAGCGCGCACTCCCACTCCAGCACCGCCCAGGAATCGTAATCGTATTCGGCAAGCTTGGAGAACACGGCGCCGAAATCGACCTGCCCGTCGCCGAGCGAGCGGAAACGCCCGGCGCGCTTCACCCAGGATTGGAATCCGGAATAGACACCCTGCTTGCCGGTCGGATTGAACTCCGCGTCCTTCACGTGAAAAGCGCAGATGCGCTCGTGGTAGAAGTCGATGAATTCGACGTAATCGAGCTGCTGCAGCACGAAATGCGACGGGTCGTAATTGATCTGGCAGCGCGGATGGTTGTCGAGCCGCTCCAGAAACATCTCGAACGTCACGCCGTCCATCACGTCCTCGCCCGGATGCAGCTCGTACCCGACATCCACACCGACTTTGTCGTAAGCGTCGAGGATCGGCTTCCAGCGCTTCGCGAGCTCATCGAAGGCGGTTTCAATCAGTCCCGGCGAGCGCGGCGGCCACGGATAGAGGAAAGGCCAGGCAAGCGCGCCGGTGAACGAGACGCTGGCATCCAGACCGAGATTGCGCGACGCCTTGGCCGCCTTCTTCATCTGATCGACGGCCCATTTCTGGCGCGCCTTAGGATTGCCGTGCAACTTCTTTGGCGCAAAGGCATCGAAGGCGGCGTCAAAGGCGGGATGAACGGCGATGAGCTGGCCCTGGAGATGCGTCGAAAGTTCGGTGATCTCAACGCCCGCATCGTGGCAGATGCCGGCCACCTCGCTGCAATAGGTCTTTGAGGAGGCGGCCTTTTCAAGGTCGAAGAGCCGCCCGTCCCAGGAGGGAATTTGAACACCCTTGTAGCCGAGCGACGCGGCCCATTCGGCCATCGCTTTCAGTGAGTTGAACGGCGCTTTGTCACCGGCGAACTGCGCGAGGAAAATCGCGGGCCCCTTCATCGTCTTCATGGTCGTGCATTCCCTCCCTGGCCCGTCTAGGCCGCTCGCGGTCCGCAAATAAGGTGAGACAGCGCCGGAGGCGCCGCCCGTATGGACGGTTCCGGCATTTGTGGACCCCCTTGGAACGAAATCGGACGCTATCTTTGGCCAGCCTGGACCGTCAAGAGCGATCACGGCGCCGATTTCAAGCGACAGGTCGCGTCTCAAATCGGGCCATTTGCCGTGCGCGACGGCGAAAACTTAATCGATTGTTAACGATATTCGAAGGGAGTTGCGTTTGACGCGCTGGATACGCTCGCCGGTGGCAAAGGAAACGGAAAGCTAAAATTTGTGAGCGAGGTTCCCTTTGACGGTTCGCTGCGTCGTGTCCGGCCCCGTGTGGCCAAGACATGGCGTGAACCCCGGGAGGTCGAATGCCGCTGGTCGTAATACTCGATGACCGCGAGACGAACCGGCACATCTATTCTCGATTGGCGGAGGCCATCGAGCCGGGTGTGACGGTGAAGGCGTTCGCCGACCCGCTGACGGCGCTCAGCTGGCTTACCGACAACACACCCGACATCGTCATCACCGACTACAAGATGCCGCATCTCAACGGCTCGGAGTTCACCCAGCGCTTCCGTGAGCTGCCCAGCTGCGCCGACGTGCCGGTCGTCGTCATCACTGTCTATGACGAGCGCAGTTTCAGAATGGGCGCGCTGGAGGCTGGCGCCACCGATTTCCTGCACAGCCCCGTCGACCACAGCGAGTTCGTCACCCGCGCCCGCAACCTTCTGAAGCTGCGCAAGCAACAACAGCTCCTGCGGGTTCGCGCGCAGCGGCTTGAGCGTAAACTGCAGAAGAGTGAGCAGGCGCGCGAGGCGGCCTTGCGCGACAGTCACGAACGGCTGGCGCAAATCATTGACACCGTGCCGGCGATGGTCAGCGCCGCCGACCGCGACGGCCGCTGCGTCTTTTACAACGCCAGCCACGCCCAGGCGTATGGCATGAATTGCTCCGAAGGCTCCGGCGATGAAGCCAGGAACGCGGCTGTCGATCGCAGCCGCAAGCTCGATCAGCTCGTGCTGGAAACCAAGAAGGCGCTGCCGAGCTTTGAGGAGGAGTTCGCCGGTCCTGAAGGCGAGAAGCGCGTGCTCCTCACGACGAAGTCGCCGCTTCGCGATCTCGACGGCGAAATCGTGAGCGTGCTGACCACGTCGCTGGACATCACCGATCGCAAGCGCGCCGAGCGCCACCTTCTGCATTTGGCGCATCACGATTCGCTGACGGATCTCCCCAATCGCATGCTGCTTGCGCAGAAGCTCGGCATGGAGATGGAGTTCGCCCGCGCCGTCGAAGGGTGCTTTGCGCTGCACTTCATCGATCTCGATGACTTCAAGGGCATCAACGATGTGCTCGGCCACTCCGTCGGCGATCGTCTCTTGAGCGTGCTCGGCCAGGAGCTTCAGTCGGTGGTGCGCGAAACCGACATCGTGGCGCGCCTGGGCGGCGACGAATTCGCCATCCTGCAGACGCGTATCAGCGGCGCCAGCGACGCCGCCGATCTTGCCCAGCGGATCGTTGAGGTCACGTCACGGCCCATCGATATCGACGGCAAGGAGATCCAGGCGACCGCGAGCATCGGCATCACGCTGTTTCCCGCCGATGCCGACAGCGCCGACGAGCTTCTGAAGAATGCCGACCTGGCGATGTACGAAGCCAAGGCGGATGGTGGGCGGAACTTCCGGTTCTACTCAAAAGAGATGCGCATCCACGCGCAGGATATCGGGCAGCTCGACGCCGACCTCCGGCGCGCCGTGGAGCACGACCAATTCCTCGTTCATTATCAGCCGCAGGTCGATACCCAGACCGGGCGTATCATCGGCGCAGAGGCGCTCGTCCGATGGCGGCGCGACGGCGCCGTCGTGCTGCCAAGCAGCTTCTTGGCGCGCGCCGAAGCGAACGGCTTGATCATCCCCATCAACGAATGGGTGTTGCGCCGCGCCTGCAGCGACGCCCAGCGGTGGCGGCGCCTCGGCCTGCCGCCGGTGCGTATCGCGGTGAACATGTCGCCCGTGCAGTTCCGTCGACAGAATGTCGGCAAACTGGTCACCGACACATTGCAGGAAACGGGCCTGGAGCCGAAGCGCCTGGAGCTTGAGATTACCGAGAGCATCGTCATGGAGCATACCCATGCGCTCATCGGCGAGATGCGCTGGCTCCGCCGACAAGGCGTCCAATTCTCCATCGACGATTTCGGCACCGGCTATTCCTCCTTCCGCTACATCAAGGCGTTTCCCATCTCCCGCCTGAAGATCGATCAATCCTTCATCGCCAACATGCATCGCGACATGAGCGATGTGGCCATCGTTCAGTCGATCATCGGCCTGGCCAAGAATTTGAGCCTCGGCGTTCTTGCTGAAGGCGTGGAGACGGAGGAGCAAAGAGCCTGGCTGGCCGATGAAGGATGCCACGAAGCGCAAGGCTACCTCTTCAGCCAGCCGGTCACGTCAGACGAATTCGTTGAGCTTCTGCGGGCGCAGGAACAAGTTCAAGACCAAATGGCGCGATCGGCATGAGCGACACAGCGACAACCGGCAGCACGCATGCAACGTGGAGCCTGCGCGGGGCCATGCGCTTCGTCGCAAGCCGCTTCCGCGACCGCCCGGACACCGAACACCAGATGGTGATCAACCGGCTGGCGATCAGCACGCTGTTGATGATCTACCTGGCCATCTCCGGTCTCCTGCACACGATGGATGTGCGCGAGGCCGTCATCGCCAATTCCGTCTATGGCTGCATCTCGCTCGGCTTCTTCTTCCACCTCCTCGCCGTGCCCGGCACCTGCCACCCGCGCCGCATCGTCGGCATGTTTGTCGATATCGGTGCGTTGACCTACTGCCTCTCGGTAGGTGGCAGTACGACGGCGGTTCTGTTTCCGATCTATCTGTGGATCATCTTCGGCAACGGATTCCGGTTCGGCCTCAAATACATCTTCGCAGCCATGGGGCTGTCGCTTGTCGGCTTCGGCGCGCTTCTGATCGGTTCCGATTATTGGCGCAGCACCGGCCATCTCGGGGTCGGGCTTCTGGTCGGCCTCCTGGTGCTGCCGGCTTATGCCTCCACGCTGATCCGCAGCCTCAACATGGCGCGCCGGCAGGCTGAAGAAGCCAGCAAAGCCAAGACGCAGTTCTTGGCCAGCGTCAGCCATGAGCTGCGCACGCCGTTGAACGCGGTGATCGGCATGAGCGACCTGCTTCAGGATTCCAAGCTCAATGCGGAGCAGGGCGACATGGTGGGGACGATATCCGGCTCCGCGCGGTCGCTCTTGTCGCTGATTGAAGGCATCTTGGACTTCTCGCGCATCGAGGCCGGGCGTATGCCGATCGAGACGATCGACTTCGACCTGCATCAGACGCTGACAGCGGTGCGCAACATGGTAGCGCCGCAGGCGCGCGCCAAGGACCTGCGCCTGGGCCTCCACGTGTCTCCACGCACGCCCTATCTTCTGCGCGGCGACGGCCGGCACCTGCAGGAGATTCTCATCAACCTCGTCAGCAACGCGGTGAAGTTCACCAGTAATGGCCAGGTGGTCATCAGCGCCGATCTGGTCTCCGCCGAGGAGGGCGAAGCGCGCATCCGCTTTGAGGTGAGCGACACGGGCATCGGCATTTCTCCGGAGGCGACCAGCCGCATCTTTGAGCGCTTCACGCAGGCCGACGAGACCATCCTCAATAGGTTCGGCGGGACGGGTCTTGGCCTGGCGATCTGCCGGCAGCTCGCCGAGGCGCTCGGCGGCTCCATCGGTGTCGACAGCGTGGAAGGCGAGGGCAGCACATTCTGGCTGGAGCTGGGCTTTGAGCCGCGCGCCGATGATGCCCCCCCGCGTCTCGACGACTTGTCCGTCGTTCTTCTGACCAAGAATCCTTCGACCATCGCGGCTGCCGGCAGAGCTTTTGCCGACAGCGGCGCGCTGGTTGCCGTTGCCGCCGATACGAACGATGCGGCCGAGCGCGCAAAGCACCATGCCTCCCACCGTGTGCTGCTTATGGCGGATGAAGCCATTGAGGGCGTGGACGCCCTTGCCGGCGAGCTGACGCGCGAGACAGGCAGCAAGGTGTCGGCGGCACTCATCTCAGCCGGAGACCAAAACGCCTTGTCCAAGGATCGCGCGGCCATCTACTGCTCCGCGCTGCCGCATGATTTTGCGCAGGCCGCTGCGCTGGCGACCGCCAACCTCGCCCTGGGCCGCGCGCTTGGCGCGGGAACCTTGGGCAGCGCCGTCGAAGCGAGCCGCGGCCGGGCTCTGTCGATCCTTGTGGCGGAAGACAACGGAGTCAATCAGAAGGTCATTACCAAGATTCTGGAGCGCGCCGGCCACGATGTGACAATCGTGGAGGATGGCGAAAAGGCCGTCGATCTGATGCTGGCTGAGCCGTTCGACATTGTGCTGATGGACATCAACATGCCGGTGATGAACGGCATTGAGGCGACCAAGCTCTATCGCTTCGCTGCACTTGGCCGAGAGCATATGCCTATCGTGGCGTTGACGGCTGACGCCACGCAGGAAGGGCGTGACCGCTGCATCGCTGCCGGCATGGATGGATGCGCCACTAAGCCGATCGACGCCGCGGAGCTTTTCGGCATCATTGACAGCCTGGTGGATCGTACGGTCGAGGAGGGCGAAGGGGCGGCGGTCGTCGCCATACCCGACGGCGACGAAATTGTTGCCGACATCGCCTCCCATCCGCGCTTCAAGTCGGAGGCGCGCGCCATCGACTCCACAACGATCGAGCAATTGCGCAGCTTGGGCGGCGACGATTTCGTTGCCGATCTCGCAGAGGTCTTTGTGAAGGAAGGCGAGCGCATCTTGGAGGAACTCAGAGCCAGCGTGAGCGACGGCGACCACGAGCTCTTCCGCGATCGGCTGCATGCGCTGAGGAGCGGCGCCGCCAATATCGGGGCGCTTCCGCTCTACCAGATGTGCCTGGCGCTTCGCGGCATAACGGCCGACGCATTCGCTGCGGAGGGTCGCCAGAAAGCCGAGGAGATCGGCTTGGAGTTCGCGCGCTCGCGCCGTGAGCTCGACGAAGGCATCGCCTCGCGATCGGCTTCACGTGCAGATGATTCGGATGATGCGTCCGCCGAAAGCAGCCGTGCCGCCGCCGGGGACGCTGTCTCTACACCGCCTCTGCGAGCCGCCGCCGGCCGTTCCAGCGCCGATTCTGCGCGATCGTAAGCCGCTCCATTCTGCGCAGATCGCTTTCTGTGAGCGCCAGCGCCGCCTCGACCCAAATCTGCGAGATTTCGCGCAACTCGTCATAGGAGACCGGCGCGACGCAGCGCCCGGCGCGAAAGATGCCGGCTTGTGCGTTGTGGCGCTTGCCGTTCTTCTCGATGAATTCACGCACCGCCTGCTCGCCCATATTCGGCTCTGCGAGCATATGCACGATGCCGAGCTCGTGGAGTTCCTCGGCGGTGTAGATACGGCCGCTCAGGACCATCTTCTCCGCCTGTGCGGCGCCAAGCCGGCGCGCCAGAAAGCTGTAGGCGCCCATGCCCGGGAAGAGGTTGAACAGCACCTCCGGCAGGCCGAAGCGGGCGCCGCGCTCCGCGACGATCATGTCGCATGACAGCGCCGCCTCGAAGCCACCGCCGAGCGCGTCGCCCTGCACGAGCGCGATTGTGACGACAGGAAGGTTGAAGCTGACGGCGTTGTTGTAGAGCACGTCGATGCAGCTGCGCGCGTAGCGTGTCAGAGCCGCGCCGTCGCGGTCGCGTATCCTGTCGGCAAAGACGGTCAGGTCGCCGCCGAGGCTGAAGATGCCCGGGAGCTCCGACCCCAGCACATAATAGCGAAGCGGCGTGTCGCTGTTGGCCGCCACGCGGACGAGGCCGCGCTGCATGTCAGCCAGATCCGCGAGCAGGCCCGGCGTGAAGCTTGGTCGCTCATGCGGCCGCATGCGGCACCAATAGACGCCATGCCGCGCCTCATATGCCACGTTGAGATTTTCAAAGGAGGGGGTGTCCGCCTCCGGCCACCGAACCGCCGCCCCGCGTGCTGATCCGAACAAGGGGGTGGCGAAGTCCACAGGGTGGACCGCCTTCGCAACGCTACTCATTGCGCTTACTCCGCCGCTTTAGGCTTGGCTGCCTCTGCCATGCCTCCGGTGCGATTAAGGAATCATTTACCACGTCTCGTCACCACAATTTGACCAGCTTGGTTAACGCCGCACCGACCGGTCGAGCCTCAAGAAAGACCTGTCGACCACGTCGGCGGCGAAACCAGAGCTGCAAACGGACAGCGTTCTGACGGGCGCACGGCGTCTTCCTCATACTTGAGATGCTGTATCGCGAAACGGCGATACGCAATCCTAAATTTCAGGTGATACAACCGAGAGTAGTATAACGCGGGCCGCTATCAGAGGGTCCGCTGATACGATGATCGGCAACAAGGGTGAGGGACTCCGTCGCCGGCTCAATATCCAACCGCGCAGCCGTCTCTGCGGCTTTCGCTCGCCGCGACGTAGCCGTCGCCTTGCCTAAGGATGGTCTGTGCAGCGCCTACATCAAGTGGCGAAATTGTCGCCAGCCTGTGACCTCGTGCCGCGAGCCCGTCGCGCGCCGCCTCCGCCATGGAAGCTTCCACATGCACATCGCCGTAATCATAGCGCCAGCGCGGCGCATCGATCGCCGCTTGCGGGTTCTGGTCTGAGATCAGCATGCGGCTTGCGACCTGAAGATGCCCCTGCGGCTGCATCGATCCGCCCATCACGCCGAAGGCGGCGACCGGCGCTTCGTTCTTGGTGATAAACCCTGGAATGATGGTGTTGAAAGGGCGCTTCCTCGGACCCACGCAATTGGGATGGCCGGGCGTGGTGACGAAGCCTGCGCCGCGATTGTTAAGGGCGATGCCGGTGCCGGGCACCACAACGCCACAGCCGAACCCGCCATAGTTTGATTGGATGAACGACACCATCATGCCGTTCGCGTCGGCCGCTGCGAGATAGACAGTTGAGCTGGTGGCAAGCGGCTCCCGCGGCGGCGTGCTGGCACGGTCGCAGCGAATGGACCGCGCGAGATCGTCAAGCCGCGCCGGGTCGAGGAGGTCGTCGGGCGTGACCTCCATGTAGTCCGGATCGGCGACATGCCTCTCCGCGTCGCGTGCACCGAGCTTGAGCGCCTCAATCTGCATGTGCAGCATCTCGGGACTGTCGGGCGGCAGCCCGGCAATGTCGCAGCGCTCCAGAACGCCAAGCGCAATCAGCGCCGCGATGCCCTGGCCGTTGGGCGGCGTCTCGTGAATGCGGTGGCCGGCAAAATCGACATGGATCGGCGTCACCCAATCGGCCCGATGCGCCGCCAGGTCCTCCGCTGTCAGCAGTCCGCCATCTGCTGCCGACGCTTTTGCCAAGGTTTCGCCCAGCGCGCCGCGGTAAAGGCTCTCGCCGCGCGTCTCGGCGATCTCCGTGAGCGTCTTGGCCTGATGCGGCGGACGAAAAAGTTCGCCTGCGGCTGGCGCCCACCCGCGCGGCAGGAACGTCTCGGCAAAACCGGGCTGCCGCCCAAGCCGCGTCACCTGCTTCTCCCAAATCTGCGCGATGACCGGTGAGACGAGGAAGCCGTCGCTGGCGTAGCGGATCGCTGGCTCAAACAACGCATCGAAGGGGAGCGCACCAAAGCGTTCGCTGAGCGTCACCCACGCAGAGACGGCGCCGGGGATTGTCGCAGCGTTCCAGCCTTCCTTCGGCATGTCGGGACCAATGAAGCGATCCGGCGTCCATCCTGCAGGCGAGCGCCCTGAAGCGTTCAGAGCCGTAAGTGCCTCGCCGTCCCAGATGATGGCGAAGGCGTCGCTGCCAAGGCCGTTATTGACCGGCTCGACAATTGTAAGCGCAATCGCCGTTGCCAGTGCTGCGTCGACGGCATTGCCGCCGCGATGAAGCATGGCGAGCCCGGCTTGCGCAGCCAGGGGCTGCGTCGTGGCCACGCAATTGCGCGCCAGAACCGGCATACGAAACGACGGGTAGGGGAACGCCCAGTCCATTCTTCTCCTCGGGGTCAGCTGCGAACCCGCCCATCTCATTAGGGCAAAGTCTCTGCTGGGCCAACGTCGCGCCATTGGCCGCAGCTGCCCGCCCCTGATAAGAGACCGCCGATTAGTCTGCGGCGCGGGTGAAATCCAGGACGATGTCGGAGCCTTTTTTGATCGGCGTGGATGGCGGTGGCACGGAATGCCGCGCGCGCCTTTGCGATCGCGCCGGCAACGTGCTCGGCGATGGCCTCGGCGGTCCGGCGAATGCGCGTCTCGGCTCAGCTTTTGCGATGGACTCCATCCTGACGGCCAGCCGAAAGGCCGCCGCGGCCGCGGGGCTCGCGGAAGCCGATCTGACACGCGCGCATGCAGGCTTCGGGCTCGCCGGCGCCAATCTGCCGAGCGCCTGTGCCGCGCTTCTGGCCGAGCCGCATCCCTTCGCCTCCGTCCATATCGAGACCGATGCCTACGTAGCCTGGCTCGGCGCGTTTGAAGGCGAGGATGGCGCCATCCTCATCATGGGAACTGGGTCTTGCGGCCTCGCCGTTGTCGGCGGCCGGAAATTCGATGTCGGCGGGTGGGGCGCTGAAGTCTCCGACGAGGCAAGCGGCCAGTGGATCGGTCGCGAGGCCGTCCGCCGCTCGCTGTGGGCCTATGACGGGCGGGCCGCGTCCTCACCGCTATCCGATGCGGTGCTGGCGCGCCTCGGCGGCAGCGGCGAGACGGTGGTCGCTTTCGCCACCACGGCACGACCGGCCGACTTTGCCGCGTTGGTGCCGCTTGTGATGGAGCACGCCGAAGCGGGCGAACCGCTGGCTGTGGCGCTGATGAACCAGGCGGCGGCCGATGCGGTGCGGTTCATCGAGCGGCTTCTGGAAGTCGGGGCGCCCGCCGTGGCTCTGATCGGCGGCTTGTCGGGACCGCTATCGGCGTGGCTGCCGCAGCGAATTCGCCCGCATCTCGTCAGCCCGCGACATGATTCCGTCCATGGCGGCGTTCTTCTGGCCCGGCGAGGGCTGGCGGACTGATCGGTGCGAGGACCGTAGCCCGCATGAAGCGTGAGCGAAATGCGGGTGCCGCCGGTGAAGTCCCGGATTACGCTTTGCTCCATCCGGGCTACGAGGCCGACCGGCACGAAGGACCGTAGCGGGGGGCAGCCTGCGAGAGGATGGCGATACAACGCTAGCGAAAGGCCGGTTCGTCGAAGCCGCGCAGCTTGCGCGAATGCAGCCGGTCGACGCCCTCTTCACGCAGGAGCCGCATTGTCTCCAGCCCGACCTTAAGATGCTGGCTGATTCGCTCGCGGTAGAACGCATTGGCCATGCCGGAGAGTTTGAGCTCGCCATGCAGCGGCTTGTCGGAAACGCAGAGCAGCGTGCCGTAAGGCACGCGGAAGCGCAGGCCGTTCGCCGCCACGGTTGCCGATTCCATATCCACCGCAATGGCGCGCGACTGGTTGAGCCGATTGAAGAGCTCGTCGAAGCGGAGCTCCCAATTGCGGTTGTCGGTCGTGGCGACCGTGCCGGTGCGAAGCCGCGTCTTCAATTCGTGGCCGCGCAATCCGGTAACCTTGGCGGTTGCTTCCTGTAGCGCTACCTGCAATTCGGCGATCGGCGGCACCGGCACCCACATCGGTAGGTCCTGGTCAAGCACGTGGTCGTCGCGCACATAGCCGTGCGCCAATACGTAATCGCCGAGAAGCTGGCTGCGCCGGAGCCCCGCACAATGGCCGAGCATCAGCCAGCAATGCGGCCGCGTCACGGCCAGATGGTCGGTGATCGTTTTGGCGTTGGCCGGGCCGACGCCGATATTGACCAGCGTGATGCCGTCGAGGTCGTCGCGCGTCAGATGGTAGGCCGGCATCTGCGGCAGGTAGCGCGGTGATTCCGGCTCCGGCGCGCCCGCCGAATGCGGCTCGGAGGGGAAGACGAGATTCCCCGGCGCGACGAAGCTCGTATAGCCGTCCTTGCCGACCTGTTCGCGGCCGAACGCGATGAACTCGTCGACATAGCGCTGATAGTTGGTGAGGAGCACGAAGCTTTGGAAATGCTCCGCTGACGTGCCGGTGTAATGCTGCAGCCGGGCAAGCGAGTAATCGACGCGCTCCGCCGTGAAGAGCGCCAGCGGCCGTGGCTGGCCCGGCGCGCCGACGAACGATCCGTTGGCAATGCCGTCATCCGTGGCGCTGAGGTCGGGCAGCGCGAAATAGCTTTGCAGCGCGCGCACATCCTCTTCCGTGATGTCGGTGACGCTTTCCTCGACGACGAAGGGCAGGGGAATCTGCCGATCGCTGACACCGACATGGACGGGCACTTCATGGTGGCCGAGCACGAAGGCGATCTGCTCCCGATAATAGCGGTCGAAAAGGTCCGGCCGGGTGAGCGTCGTGCCGTAGACGCCGGGCTCCAGAAGCACGCCGTAGGACAGCCGCGCATCGACATGCAGGTCGGCGCGGCGCACCGGCACGGCGACATAGGGATAGGCCGCGTCGATGCGTTCAAGCTTCTTGCCCTTGGCGCCGGCCGCGAAGGCATCGCGGATTTTGGCCGCGTTGCCGTCATAGATCTCAGTGATCCGCGCCACCGCTTTGTGAGGGTCGTCGAAGGGCTGAAGGTCGCGCGCAAAAGGTCCCGCGAGGGACTTGGACGTCGTGGCGCGCTTGCTGGTCATGCTGGCTGTTTATGCCACCTCGTGCGTGGAGTGCGAGGTTGCACAAATCCGCCGCGGAGGAAAGTCGCGGCGGATGATCCGGTTAGTCGCTACTGACCGCCACCGGCCGGCCGGTCTTGCGCGACTGGGTCGCCGCATCAGCGAGGCGCTGCGCCTGCAATCCGTCACGGCCGCTCGGCGATGGCGCCTTGCCGCTCGATACGGCGTCCACGAACGCCGCCAGCTCGCGCCGATAAGCGAGCGCGTAACGCTCCAGGAAGAAGTGCTGCGCCGGGTCTTTTTGAAAGCCACTCGCTCCGGCAACTTCCACCGTCGATTCCAGCACATTGTCGGCCCGCAGCATGCCGCCTGACCCATGCACCTCGATGCGCTGGTCGTAGCCATATGTCGCGCGCCGCGAATTGGATATCTGCACGAGCTTGCCCGATGCCGTGCGCATCATCACAAGCGCGGTGTCGACATCGCCGGCCTCACCCACCGCCGGGTCGACGAGCGCGGAGCCATAGGCGGTGACCTCCACCGGCTCCTCGCCGCAGAGGAGGAAACGCGCCAGATCGAAATCGTGGATCATCATGTCGCGATAGAGCCCACCGGAACGCTCCACGTAGGAGAGCGGCGGCGGCTCCGGATCGCGCGAGATGATGGTCACGATCTCCACCGCTCCGATCGCCCCGTCCGCGATCCGCTGCTGAAGCGTCGCGAAGTTGGGATCGAAGCGGCGGTTGAAGCCGATCATCAGCGGCGTCCCGGCCGCCTTCACGACCTTGAGGCAACTCGCCACGCGCGCCGCGTCGAGGTCCACGGGCTTCTCGCAAAGCACCGCCTTGCCGGCGCGCGCACCGCTTTCGATCAGATCGGCATGCATGTCGGTCGGCGTGCCGATCAAGATAGCGTCGATATCACCCGCCTCGATGATGGCCTGCAGATCGCGGACCTCCGCCCCGGTCGACTCCGCTAACCGGGCCGCCGACGCCTGATCGACATCGGCCACAGCGACCAGTTTGGCCTCCTTGGAGGCTGCGATATTGCTGCCGTGAATCTGGCCGATACGGCCGGCACCCAGAACGCCGAAACGAAGCATCTTTGACCTCCTCCCCACATTCATTTGGCCACGCGCGCGACTGGACCCGACGGGGCGCGGCGTGACATGAATGGCCCATGCCTATAGCCACATCCTCCGGGCCAGCGCCAGAGCTTGACGTGATCACCATCGGCCGTTCGTCGGTTGATCTTTACGGGCAACAGATCGGTTCGCGGCTGGAGGATGTCGCAAGTTTCGCCAAATCGGTCGGCGGCTCGCCTACCAATATCGCCATCGGTGCGGCGCGCCTCGGTCTGAAAAGCGCTGTCATCACCGGCGTCGGCGATGAGCAGTTCGGGCGCTTCATCCGCGAGCAGCTTGAGCGCGAGGGCGTTGCTCTCACCGGCGTGAAGGTCGACCCGGAGCGCCTGACCGCGCTTGCCATCCTGTCGGTGGAGGACGACCGCACCTTTCCGCTGCTCTTCTATCGCGAGAATTGCGCCGACATGGCGCTCAGCGAAGCCGACATCGATCCCGATTTCATTCGCTCCGCAAGCGCCGTGGTCGTCACCGGCACGCATTTCTCCAAGCCCGGCCCCGAAGCAGCGCAGAAGAAGGCGATCCGCATTGCCCGTGACGCCGGTCGCCGCGTCGCCTTCGATGTCGACTATCGCCCCAATTTGTGGGGTCTCGCCGGTCACGCCGCCGGCGAGGAACGCTATATCGCGTCAGACCGTGTGTCGGAGCACCTTCAGGCCGTGCTTCCCGATTGCGATTTGATCGTCGGCACGCAGGAAGAACTCCACATCGCCTCCGGTGAAGAGGACGACCTTGCCGCGCTGAAGCGCATTCGCGCGCTGAGCGCGGCAACCATCGTGCTGAAGCGCGGGCCCATGGGCTGCGTTGTCTTTCCCGGCGACATCCCCGACAGCGTGGACGAGGGGATCGTCGGCCAGGGCTTTCCGATCGAGGTGTTCAATGTGCTGGGCGCCGGCGATGCCTTCATGGGCGGTTTCCTGCGCGGCTGGCTTCGGGACGAGCCGCACGCCACCTCTGCGACTTGGGCCAATGCGTGCGGCGCTTTCGCGGTGTCGCGGCTCTTATGCTCACCGGAATACCCAACCTGGACGGAGCTGCAGGCCTTTCTGGAGAAGGGCGTGACGCATCACGCGCTCCGCCGTGACACGGAGCTCAACCACATCCACTGGGCGACGACGCGCCGCCGCCAGCCCGATTCGCTTTGCGCGCTGGCCATCGATCATCGCGCACAGCTTGTAGAAATGGCCGACGCTGCGGGCGCGCCGCATGAACGGATCGGCGCGTTCAAGCAATTGGCGGTGAAGGCCGCGGCGCGCGTCGCCGCCGATAACCGGCCGGGCTTCGGCCTGCTCCTCGACGAAACCTATGGCCGCGAGGCGCTTTTCGATGCGGCGGAGCATCCGTTCTGGATCGGCCGTCCGGTCGAGCAACCTGGCTCGCGGCCGTTGCGCTTTGAGGACGGGGCCGATGTCGGCTCGCGATTGGTCGAGTGGCCGACGCACCACACGGTCAAGTGCCTCGCCTTCTATCACCCCGACGACGCGCCGGCGCTGAAGGATGAGCAGACGCGGACGCTCTCAGGCCTATACGACGCGACGCGGCGGCTCGGCCTTGAGCTGTTGATTGAGATCATAGCCGGCCGCGACGGTCCGGTTTCGGACGATACGGTCGCCCGCGCGCTTGGCGAGCTTTACGCCGTCGGCATCCGGCCCGATTGGTGGAAGCTGGAGCCGCAGGCAACTGCCGCGGCCTGGGAGGCGATCGGCAGCGTAATTGCCGAGAACGATCCCTGGTGCCGCGGTGTGGTGATGCTGGGGCTGGACGCGCCGGAGGAAGAGCTGGCCTGCGCGTTCCGGACGGCCGCCAAGGCGTCGACCGTGCGCGGCTTCGCAATCGGCCGCACCATCTTCGCGTCCGCGGCGACGGACTGGCTCGCCGGCAGAATCGACGACGCGGCGGCGATCGAGGATATGGCTTCGCGTTACGCCCGGCTTATCGGGCTGTGGGAAAACGCCAGGAACAATTCTGCGGAGGGATAGGTGTCGAGCTTGAAGATCAGACCAGCCGCGCCGAACGGCGGCAGCCGCGCGATCCACGTGACGCCTGAGAGTGCGGGTTGGACTTATGTCGGCTTCGACCTCCATCGCCTGGCGGCGGGCGAAACCGTCCGCGCCGAGACCGGCGACCGCGAAATCTGCCTTGTGCTGGTCACTGGGATTGCTGAGATCAAAGGCGGCGGTCGGGATTTCGGCAAGGTCGGCGAACGCATGAGCCCGTTTGAGGGCAAGCCATGGTCCGTCTACGTGCCGGCCGGCGCCGGTTGGGCCGTGACGGCGGAGACGGACACAGAGCTAGCGGTCTGCTCCGCGCCCGGCGTTGCCGGGCACCACGAGGCGCGGCTGATCGGTCCCGACGCGCTGCACCAGGAGACGCGCGGCACCGGCTCCAACACGCGCTACGTCACCAACATCCTGCCGGAATGGGAGCCGGCTGAGAGCCTGCTCGTGGTGGAGGTGATCACGCCGGGCGGCAACACCTCATCCTACCCGCCGCATAAGCACGACACCGACAATCTGCCGGAGGAATCGGTGCTGGAGGAGGTCTATTATCACCGGCTTAACCCGCCGCAGGGCTACGCCTTCCAGCGCATCTACACCGACGATCGCACGCTCGACGAGGCGGTGAGTGTTGAGGATGGCGACGTGACGCTGGTGCCGCGCGGCTATCACCCCTGCGCGGCAATCCACGGCTACGACCTTTATTACCTCAACGTGATGGCCGGCCCCAAGCGCACCTGGAAGTTCCGCAACGAACCAGCGCATGAATGGCTTGTGACGGCGTAGTGCTATGTCGAGAAAGAAGACGACGAGATCGGCTGAGATCGATCAGGACAATCCGGAATGGACCGAGGCGGATTTCGCGCGGGCTAAGCGGCCCGAAGACGCGCTCCCGCCCGCGGTGCAATCGGTCTTTAAGCGCACACGGGCCGCGCGGGGCGCGCCGACGAAAGCTCCGAGCAGCAACCGCTAAGCTGACGCAGCAAGGGCCAGCCTACTCCGCCGCTTGCTGCGTATCCGTGTAGCCGTCGAGCGTGCCGTCGATCGTGTAGCGCAGGATCGCCACCACCTGCTCCGGCGTTTCCGCCACCGCCAGCGCGGCGGCATCAACCTCCTTCAGCGCATGCTGATGCTCGGCGGAATGCACCACGATGATTGGCTTGCCGAGGGCCGCGGCATATCCTGCGTCGAAGGCGGCGTTCCACTGCTTGTATTTCTCGCCGAAGCGCACCACGACGATATCGGCCCGCTGAATGAGCGTGCGCGTGCGGATCGCGTTGACCTTGGCACCCTTGTGGTCGTGCCAGAATTTGTCCGCCTCCGCGCCGAGGATCGCCACGCCGCAATCGTCCGACGCTTCGTGATGCGTCACCGGCGCGGTGAAGGTGACGTTAAGACCGGCTGAAGCCGCGCCGGCCGCAATCCGCTCGCGCCAGTCAGTATGAATCTCGCCGGAGAGATAGACGCTCCAGGCCATGTCATGCTCCCTCTATGATGTCCCGTGCGCTCGCCGCCGGTCTCGTGCGGACCGGGTTGAAACCGCTCCGTGGCTTGCTAGAGCATGATCCCGAAAAGTGGAAACCGGTTTTCGGATAAGATCATGCTCCAACAAAGAGATAGAGCCTCCATTCTGATTCAATCAGAATGGAGGCTCTAAGCGAGTGTAAGGCGCAACATGGCTCAGAGCCAGCAGGTCAGCATGAGGGAGGTATGATGAGCGACCAATTCAAAGGCAAGGTCGGGATCGTCACGGGCGGAACCCAGGGGCTGGGCGAAGCCATCGCGCGGCTCTTCGCCGAGCGCGGCGCCGCGGGCCTGGTTATCGTCGGACGCAACGAAGAGCGCGGCAAGGCCGTCGCCGACGACATCTCAAAGAGCGGCTGCCCGACGCATCTCGTTGCCGCCGATTTGGCGGACCTCGCTGCCTGCCGCAAAATCGTCCCGGCGGCGGAAGAGGCCTTCGGCCGCGTCGATGTCTTGGTCAACGCCGCCGCCATCACCGATCGCGGGACCATACTCGACACCAGTCCGGAGCTGTTCGACGCTTTGTTCAACGTCAATGTGCGCGCGCCGTTCTTCCTCATGCAGGACGCCGCCAAGGCGATGATCAAGCGCGGCATTCCCGGGACGATCGTCAACATCCTCTCCGTCGCCGCCCATGGCGGCATGCCCTCAATCATCGCCTATAGCGGGACGAAGGGCGCGCTTGCGATCCTGACGAAGAGCGCCGCCTTCTCGTTGATGCGCAACAACATCCGCATCAACGGCCTCAACATCGGCTGGATGGACACGCCGGGCGAAGATCGCATCCAGCGCCTCTATCATGATGGCGGCGATGATTGGCTCGCCAAGGCGGAAGCCGAGGCGCCCTTCAAGCGGATATTGAAGCCGCAGGAGGTCGCGCGCGCGGTCGCGTTCGCGGCAAGTGATGAGTCCGGCATGATGACCGGGTCGCTCATCGACTTTGAGCAGCAGATTCAGGGCTGCGCGGAAGGAGCCGTCTGGCCGAGCGCCGCAATGACGCTCGACTGATTGGATTGGCCGCCTTAAAGCTTGGCGAGCGCTAGCCGCGTCACTTGAGCGGTCGGGCCGCCCGGTCGCACCTTGTCGGTGACCGTGATGGCAAGCTGGCCGTTGCCCGCATTGCGGATCGTCATGGTCGCCTTGGTGTCGCCGTTGACCGGTTGTGGCCAAGTGATGGTCAAGACGACGGAATCGCCGCGCCGCCGTCCCGACAGGCTGGCCGGCCCGATGGACGAACCGACATAGACGCCGCTATAGCGGCCCGATGCCGGATCGAAGCTGATATTGGCGCGAATCTGCCTGGAAAAAACGAAGGCGCCGCATTTGCCGCTCATGGTGACGGCGTTGGCCGAGGGCTGGCCGGTCAACGTGCAGCGCACGCGATTGGGTCGTTCGCTGGCGTTGCGCAGGACCTCGCCAGAGCCGGAGAACGACCCGGAAAATCTTTCAAAGAAACGCGCCTCTGACGCGTTTGCTGTTCCGATAAAAAGCCCCCCAACAAGCGCCATGCCGGCAAGCGCGGCGCTGATGGTACGAAAGTTCATCTCCAATGCCTCCGAAATGATGTGCCCGCCTCTTAACGCAACCGCAGGCCAAAGGCCGTTCTGATCGCCAATTAGGCTAAATGCGTAAGGAAGGGAGCGCCGCCGTTAACCCGCGCCAAAGCGGCGGCAATGCGGTCGCGATGCGGCTATTGTGAGCCGAGCGCCGCGCGGATCGCTTGGTTGCCGCGCGCCACGGCATTGGCGAGCGCTTGGCGCGCGTTCTGCTGACCGGCGAGCATCGCCTCAAACTCGTCATTCTGGATATTGCGCAGTTCCGGAAGGTTAATGGCACGGATGCCGCGCGAATTCTGCGTCGGCTCTTTGCCGATCATCTGCAGAATCGGCTGCTCACGCCCCGGGCCGGCATCGTAATAGCCCGCCGCCTTGGTGGCCTCATAGGCTGCCATGGTGACCGGAAGATAGCCGGAGGCCTGATGCAATTCCGACTGCACGTCCGGCTGCGACAGATAATCGAAGAAGGCGGCGACGCCGGCATAGTCGGTCTTTGCATGTCCGGCGAAGACCCACAAACTGGCCCCGCCGGGCACGGTGTTCTGCGGCGCGCCTTCGGCAGCCGGTTCATAGGGCAGCGGGCCGGTTCCAAAGTCGACGCCCGACGCCGCAATATCGCCGAGCCCGCCTGAGGATTCCGTCAAGAGGCCGCATTCGCCCGACATGAAGAGGTTCTTGGCTTCCGATGTGCGGCCGCCATAGCGAAACACGCCATCACGCGCCAGATTGGCGATCTCCTGCAGGTGTTTCACGTAGAGCGGCTGATCGATCATCAGCTCAATGTCCAAGCCGGCGAGGCCGTTCTCCTTGGTCGCGTAGGGCAGGTTGTTCCACGCAGCATAGTTCTCCAGGTGGATCCAAGTGAACCAGGTAGAGGTGTAGCCGCACGACGCAGCGCGCGAGCCGACGATGCGACGCGCATGACGCCACACCTCCGGCCAGGTCTGAGGCGGCATGTCGGGGTCGAGCCCGGCGCGCGCATAGACCGCCTTGTTGTAGTAAAGGATCGGCGAGGAGCTGTTGTAGGGAAAGGACAGCATCTGCCCGTCGGGTCTCGAATAATAAGCGACAATGCCGGGCAGGTACTGGTTCTTGTCGAAGGCGCCGCCGCCCATCTCAAGAACCTCCGAGACCGGGACGATGGCGTGGTCGGCGTTCATCATCACGCCGGTTCCAACATCGAAGACCTGGATGATGTGTGGCGCGTCACCCACCTCATAAGCGGCAAGGCCGGCCTCAAGCACTTCCGAATAGGTTCCCTTGAAGACCGGAACCACGCGGTAGTCGGATTGTGAGCGGTTGAAATCGTCGGCGAGATCGCTCAGCACCTGATTGCGCGCGCCGGTCATGGCGTGCCACCACTCAATCTCAGTATCTGCCAAAGCGACGCCCGCGACATTCGCTGCGAGCGCGGCAGCGGCAAACGAAATGAGCAAACGGTTCCGCTGAAGACCTTGCATCAGCTAAGCATACGCCCCCCGCGCCGACGGTCCATGACGGGTTTGTGACGATCTTATGTCGTTTCGAATGCTAGCGATAGGTTGCATTGGGCGGCCGAAACACAATCGCGGGCGATCGCCGGGAAGGGAACACAAGTGATCACGGTCTTCGGTTCCATAAACCTCGATCTGATCGGACGCGTGGAACGCCTGCCACAGCCAGGCGAAACCGTGCCGGGCGACGACTTTTCCACTGCGCCGGGCGGCAAAGGGGCCAACCAGGCGCTGGCTGCCGTGCGCGCCGGCGCGGCGGTGCAGATGGTCGGCGCCGTCGGCGGCGACGCCTTTGCAGATGAGGCGCTGGCGCTGCTGCGCACCGATGGCGTCGATCTTGAACGCGTGCGCGTGGCCGGCGGTGCCACCGGCGTGGCGCTCATCCTTGTTGATCAGGCGGGCGAAAACGTCATCGCGGTCATTCCCGGCGCTAACGGCACGCTCACCCCCGATGACGCGGCAGGACTCACTTTTGCCGCCGCGGACGTCCTGCTGCTTCAGCTTGAGGTGCCCGTGGCCGCGATCGAGATGGCGGCGAAGCGCGCCCGCGATGGCGGAGCGGCGGTGCTTCTCAACCTGGCGCCGTTTCGCACCGACGCACTCCATCTGGTGCAACACGCCACGCATCTCATCGTCAACGAAACCGAATGCGCGGCCGCCGCGGATGCGCTGGGGGTCGCTGAGGGCACATTGGAAGATCGCGCCAAAGCGCTTGCCGCCGGTCAGGCCGTCAGCGTGATCGTCACGCTGGGAAAGGACGGCGTGATGGCGATTGCCGACGGCGTGGTGGAGCGCGTTGCAGCGCCTCAGGTCGACGCCATCGACACGGTCGGAGCAGGCGACACGTTCTGCGGTTATTTCGCCGCCGGGCTTTTGGGGGGGCTGCCGCAGGCCGACGCTCTGAAGCTTGCGGCGACGGCGGGTAGCCTCGCCTGCACCAAGGCCGGCGCACAACCCTCCATCCCGTTTCGTCGCGAGGTCGCATCGGCGCTCGGCACATAGCTGCCGCCGCATGCTGGCTTTTGACGCAGGTTAACGCGCGGCGCGGCGCAAATGTCGACGCGTTCAAATGACCGGCACGAGAACCGGGGCGCGCTGACGCTCAATCACGATGTCCGCTGAGAGTTCCGCACCACGACTGCACGATCTGGACCACCTACGCGCCGCACTGGTCATCCTTGTGGTGCTGCATCACATCGCGCTCATCTACGGGGCCGCCGCGCCGTTCTATTATCAGGAGCCACCCTTCGACGACCCTGTCGCATTCATGGTTCTGGCGGTCTTTGTGCTTCTGAATCAGTCCTGGTTCATGGGCGCGCTTTTCCTGTTGGCGGGCTATTTCACGCCTGCATCGTTCGACCGCAAGGGGCCGGCGCAGTTTCTCAAGGGCCGTCTCGTCCGCCTCGGTATACCGATTCTGGTGGGTATCTTTTTTCTGGAGCCGATCGCGCGGCTCGGCATCTTCCTCATGCCGGCGCGCCTGACCGGGATAACGGGGCCGCCCGATTGGTCGACCTATCCGCAATTGCTGGGCCTTGGTCCGCTGTGGTTCGTCGCGATGCTGTTGGCTTTCGATTTCGGCTACGCCGCTTGGCGGGCTGCGACGAAGGCACCATCGCGGGCCGCGCGCGACAGCACGCGTTCCAGCCTCATCTCGGTCTGCGCCTTTGTTCTGGCGCTGGCAGCGGCGAGCTATCTCCTGCGGATCGCGGTTCCGTTGGGAGAGGAGGTGCGCCTGATCGTGCCGTTCCTGAACTTCCCGACGATCGCCTACCTCCCGCAATATCTGAGCTTCTTCGTTCTCGGCATCGCAGCCTATCGGTTCAATTGGCTCCACGACCTGTCCCCGGCGGTTGGACTGGCGGGCCTCGCGGCCGCCTTGGCCGCAGCGGTGCTTTTGCTTCCGCTCGCGCTGAGCGGTGAGTTCCTGAATCTGGCGTTCGCCGAGAATGGAGGCTTCACCGGCCGCGGGCATTGGCAGTCGGCAATCTATGCGTTTTGGGATTCAACAACGGCCGTCGGCCTGTCGCTTGGCGCAATCGTGCTCTTCCGGCGCTTCTTCGATCAAGGCGGGCGGCTCGGCGCGTTCCTGTCGCAGCATAGCTACGCGGTCTACGTCATCCACGCGCCGATCCTGGTGTTCGGCGCTTATGCCATGCGCTCCGTCGAGCTGCCGGCGCTGGCAAAATTCGTCCTTGCGGCAATCGTGCTGACGCCGCTCTGCTTTGCGGCCGCGTTCGTTGTCCGGAAGCTGCCCTTCGCAAAGCGCGTTCTTTGACGGCCTCTCAGCCCGTGAACGGGAAGATCAGCGCAATCAGCGGCGTTCCGATCACCACGACGAGGATGGAGAGTGGCAGGCCGAGCCGCCAATAATCGCTGAACCGATAGCCGCCGGGGCCCATCACCAGCGTATTCGATTGATGGCCGATGGGCGTGAGGAAATCCGACGCCGCACCGAGCGCCACGGCCATCAGGAACGGGTCGGGATTGTAGCCGAGGCCATTGGCGAATTGCGCGGCGATCGGCGCCATGACGAGCACCGTCGCCGCATTGTTGAGGAAGGGCGTGACCGCCATGCCGGCAATCAGGATGAGCGCCAGCGCGCCGTGCGGCGGCAGTGCGGAGCCAGCGGCGGAGAGCCACATGGCGATCAGATCCGTGGCGCCGGTCGATTGCATGGCGGCGCTGATCGGGATGAGCGAGCCGATCAGGATGAGAAGCGGCCAGTCCATCACGTCATAGGCTTGGCGCAGGCTGATCGACTTCAAGACCACCAGAAGCACGGCCGCGCCGAAGAACCCGAAGGCCACCGGCACGATCTGCGTCGCGACCAGACCCATCGCCGCCGCCAGCACCAGGATCGGCAGATAGCGCCGGCGGTCCTGGCCGAGCCGGATGTCGCGCTCCGCCAGCGGCAGGCACCGCAACTCGCCGAGCGCTTCCGGCATCTGCTTGAGATTGCCCTGCAGCACGATCACGTCGCCGGCCTGGAAGCGGATGGTGCGCAGGCGTCGCGTCAGGCGCTGGCCGCTGCGGCTGACGGCGAGCACGCCAACTTGGTAGCGCTCCGCAAGCTGCGCCTGTCCGGGCGTGCGCTCCACCAGCGGCGAGCCGGCCATGACCACCGCCTCCATGACGCCGAAATCGTCGCCGGCGCCGGCGGCTGCCGCTCCGGGCTCCGGCTCCGTCGCGTCATCACTGTCGCTGCCGGCGAGCTTCAGCTTGGCCTGCGCCACGATCTGCTCCAAAGCAGAGGACTCGCCTTCAAGAAGCAGCGTGTCGCCCGCCTCCAACGTCCAGCTCGGCGACGGTGTCACGCGGCGAAAACGCTCGCGAATGATGGTGACGACCTGCACCTCGCCCTCGCCGATCTCTTCCAGATCGGCCACGCTCTTTCCGACATAGGGCGAATCGTCCGTCAAAAGCGCCTCGGTCGTGTAGGAGTGGATGCTGAAGGCCGCATCGACGGAGGCCGCACCTTTGCGATCGCCCGGCAGCAAACGGTAGCCGAAGGTGAGAAACACAACGCCGGCAGCGGCTATGCAGAAGCCGACAGGCGTGAAATCGAACATGCGGAACGGCGCGCCGAGCAAGTCCTCGCGCATCTGCGAGACAATGACGTTGGGCGACGTGCCGACGAGCGTCATCGTGCCGCCCATCAGCGAGCCGAAGGCCATCGGCATGAGCAGAAAAGAGGGAGACGTGTTGGTGCGCCGCGCGAGCTGAAACGCGACCGGCATCAACATGGCGAGTGCGCCGATATTCTTGACGAAGGCCGCCATCAGCGTCACCGCGGTGACGAGCACAAAGATCACCGCGCGCGGCGAGGTGAGGTAGGGGCCGAGCTGGCGCAGCACCTGCTCCACGATGCCGGAACGCGCCACCGCCGAGCTGACCAGAAGCGCCGACGCGACGATGATGACGATGTCGTCGCTGTAGCCGAAGAAGGCCTCTTTGGCGGGGACGATCCCGACCACGACCGACACGGCGAGCGCGCAGAGCGCCACCAAATCGTAGCGATATCGACCCCACACGAAGAAGCCCATCATGCCGAGGATGACGGCAAAGGCGAGACCTTGCTGCGGCGTCATGGGAATGGTCCGCCGAGATCAGCCGCGCTTGTCGGCGGCATCGGCAGTCTTTCCTTCACTCTTTGAGTCGGTCGCGGCCGGATCGCGTGCGTCGTCCTTGTCGGGCGCTTCACGGCTGCGATGCGGCTCCGACAGCGTGCGGATTGCTTCTTGCAGCTGCTCCGGTCCGGTGATGCCCTTTGCCAGATCGCTCAAGGTCACGATGCCGACGACCTTGCCGGCCCCGTCGAGCACCGGCATGCGGCGGATCTGATGCTCGCGCATCTGAGCCACAACCGCCTCGATCGCATCGTCATCGCGGCAAGTGTAAAGCGCCTTCGACATGACATCTTGAACGATCGTCTCAGCCGGATGACGGCCTTCGACCACGACGCGCAAAATGACGTCGCGGTCGGTGAGCACGCCGACCAGCGCACGCTCGTCGCCCACCAACACGGCGCCGACGTCGAACTCCGCCATCTGCGTCGCGGCTTCCTGCACCGTCGCCGTAGGAGCGACCGCATCAACGCCGCGCGTCATCACCTCAGCCACTCTCATTGGATTTCCGCACCTTGTAATTGTCTTCCGGAAAACCGCCTAGAGCATGATCCCGTAACGTGGACACCGTCTTTCCCGCCTTCGCGAAGCCCGCTTCGGCGGGCGAAGCAAGGTCGGACAAGATCATGCTCCAACAAAGAGATGGTGCCTCCTTTCTGTTTCAACCAGAGTTGATAGGGCTCTAGTCATGACCTGGCTCAAGCGGCACGAGGCACCGATCGCCGCCGCTATCATCATGGCGGTGCTGGTGGCGGGATGGCTTCTCATGCCGCGGCTGATGCATCTGGTGAGCGGCGGCGGACCGCTGGTCGGTGTTGCGGTCGCGATCGCGTTCATGCTGGCATTCTTCGCGGTGCTTTGGCTGAGGGCGCGTCGGCAGCAGCGGCGGGACGGCGCGACGGATGGGGGAGACTGAGGATGCATATTCTCATCACCGGCGCGGCGGGCATGGTCGGCCGCAAGCTGGCCGAAAGGCTGCTTAACGATGGCCGCATCGGCCAGCGCGAGATCACCAAGCTCACGCTGCACGACATCATCGCACCGGACACGCAGCCCACCGAGAACACGTCGATCCGCCCGATCGTAGGCGACCTGTCCGATCGCAGCGTGGTGGAGCGCCTTGTCGCCGAGAAGCCCGATATCGTCGTCCACCTCGCGGCGATCGTCTCCGGTGAGGCCGAGTCCGACTTCGAGAAGGGCTACGGCACCAATTTCGACGGCATCCGCTATCTCCTGGAGGCGCTCAGGCGGCAGCACTACCAGCCGCGTGTCGTCTATGCCTCGTCGATCGCCGTCTACGGCACGCCCTTTCCGGAGCCGATCCCCGACGATTTTCACCTGACCCCGCTGACGAGCTACGGAACGCAGAAAGCGGTCGGTGAGCTCCTGCTCAACGACTTCACCCGGCGCGGCTTCTTTGACGGGATCGGGCTCAGGCTGCCGACCATCTGCGTGCGTCCCGGCAAGGCGAACAAGGCCGCCTCCGGCTTCTTTTCAAACATCATCCGCGAACCGCTGAAAGGCGAGGAAGCGGTGCTGCCGGTGGCCGAGACTGTCCGCCATTGGCACGCAAGCCCGCGCGCCGCCGTCGGCTTCTTCATGCATGCAATCGGAATGGACCTGGAACCCGTCGGCCCGCGGCGCTGCCTTACCATGCCGGGCGTGGCGGCCACGGTGGGCGAGCAGATCGAGGCGCTGCGCAATGTCGCCGGCGACAAGGCCGTCGCCCTGATCCGTCGTCAGCCCGACCCGGTCGTTGCTGGCATCGTGTCAGGATGGCCGACCGCGTTTGAGGCCAGGCGGGCCCGCGATCTCGGCTTCACTGCGGACGCCGATTTTCAGGCGATCGTGCGCACGCACATCGAGGACGAGCACGGCGGCCGCGCGCCGATCATGGATTAGCGCGCTCCGTCGCCGAAACGCGCGGATCGCAGACTAGGCGCGTCACGGCGGATGGCGATGGGCAGGGCGATGGCGAAAAAGCGCACGGCCTCCGCTTCGGCGGAAGGGGGAGCGGCCCGCAAGGCGTTGACCCGGACGCGTCGCACGCTGCGCAGGCTGGCGTTCGTCCTCGTG
>JANQKG010000026.1 GCA_028281235.1 Afifellaceae bacterium
AACCAGGGCAAAATGCGTTGTGCCATGGCGTGGAGACGCGTGCACACGACCCGACTTAACGAACTGAAGATACTAAAAAAAATGCAATTCTATCAACGACCTATCATAGCCGTGGCGCCGATGATGGAGTGGACCGACCGGCATTGCCGGTTCTTCCATCGCGGGCTGACGCGGCGGGCGTTGCTTTATACGGAGATGGTCACGGCGGAGGCGGTCATTCGCGGCGACCGCGAGCGCCTCCTCAGCTTCAGCGATACTGAGCATCCGGTTGCGTTGCAGCTTGGTGGCTCCGACCCGCTGCGGCTGCGCGAGGCAGCGCAGATCGGCGCCGATTTTGGCTATGACGAAATCAACCTCAATGTCGGCTGTCCATCCGACCGTGTGCAGTCGGGCGCATTCGGTGCGTGCCTGATGCGCGAGCCGGAACTGGTCGGCGATTGCGTCGCCGCCATGAAGGGCACGGTCGCGCTTCCCGTTACAGTCAAGTGCCGCATCGGAGTCGACGAGCAGGACCCGGAGGAAGCGCTCGATCGCCTTGCCGACGCCGTCGTGGCGGCAGGTGCGGACGCGATCTGGGTGCATGCGCGCAAGGCATGGCTCAAGGGCCTTTCGCCGAAAGAGAACCGTGAGGTGCCGCCGCTCGACTATGACCGAGTCTATCGTCTGAAGGCGCGGCTACCGCATGTGTTCGTCGGCATCAATGGCGGCATCGCCGACCTCGAAGCTGCGCGCGCGCACCTTGCGCATGTCGACGGCGTCATGCTGGGGCGCGCCGCCTATCAGCATCCGGCGCTGCTTGCCGATGTCGATGCGCTTCTCGGCGATCCCGAGACCGGCGCCGACCCAGGGGCTGCGGCGGAGCGGATGATCCCCTATGCGGAGCGCTATTGCGCGGCCGGCGGCAGAGTGTCAGCGGTGACGCGCCACATGATCGGCCTGTTCCATGGCCGGCCCGGCGCGCGGCAATGGCGGCGCATCCTGACGGTGGAGGGCACGCGGCCTGGCGCCGGTGCGGAGGTGATTGCGCGGGCGCTCGCTGCGATTCAGCAATCGGGCGCGCTGGACGAGGCTGCTTAGCCGTACGAGCGCCTTGTTAAGGCACCAGCACCATGCGGTTGCCCTCCATGCGCCACTCAGCGAAGCGATCAATGGTGTTCATGCCGAGCAGGCTGGTCTCCAGCGTGCCTTCCGGCATCACACCGACACGAATCGCGGAGAGGCGATAGGGACCGATCTCAAGCGTCCTCAGATCGGCACGGGCGAAGAATGCGATGCCGTTGGCGGTCTGCACCGGCCGGTCGAATTCAAGGCCGGCGATCTCAATGCCGCTTCGCTCCGCATCGCGCAGCGTCAGCACCGTCGTGCTTGCTCCGGTGTCGACGAGAAAGCGCACCGGCGAGCCGTTCGCTTCCGCATCGATATGAAAATGGCCGTCGCGGCCGCGCGCAATGGAAAGCTCAGTTTGTCCATCGGCGTTCGTCACCTCAATCGCGCGGCTCGGGTCGAGCTCCTGCATGACCGGGGCGGCGAAGCGCTGAAGCGGCGCGCGGTAGGCGTAGAGGGTCACCAGCGCCAGACCGATCAATATCCAGATCGCCAGATGGCGGATAGTCGAGCCGGGACGACGCCAGGCAAAGCCGGCGGTGCCGACGAGGAACACCAGCAGGATCACCAGATAGACGAGACTGAGCGATTGGTCTTCGCTGAGGCCAAACATGGCGGCTATGTGGGCCTTCCTATGCGGCGATTGAAGGGCTAGCGATGGCAAGCCCGGCGATCAGCAGCGTTTCGGCGAGCTGCTGGGCGGCGCCGATTGTGTCGCCGGTATGCCCGCCGATCTGCCGGTGGGTGGTTGCGGAGAGGAGCCCGACGGCCACAGCCGCCATCAGGGCGCCGATCAGCGCGGCCATGCCGAAGGCCACAAGCAGCGCGGCAAGGGCGACCGCGCCCGTCGTCAGGCCTAAGAGAAACGCCGCGCGATCAGGGCAGCCGGCCGCATGGGCGACGCCTTCCGTCCGCGCGGGCGGGGTCTCGTGCCAGTGCCACAAGGCCAAGGCGCGTGAGACGATTGCCGCACAGAAGAGGGCCAGTGCCGCATGGCCGGGCCGAACGCCCAGTGCGGCGAGGGCGGCGACCTTGGCAAAGATCGTGAAGACAAGCGCCAGCGCGCCGTAGCTGCCGAGGCGGCTGTCGCGCATGATGGCGCGCTTCTCCTCCGGCGTCCGCCCGCCGCCCAGCCCGTCAAAGGTGTCAGCAAGCCCGTCCTCGTGCATGGCGCCGGTGAGCGCAGCCATCAGCGCCAACGCCAGGATTGCCGCGACAAAGGCGGGAAAGCCGGTCGCGTGGGCCAGAAGAAGCACAAGCGCCGGCGCGACAGCGAGGATCAGCCCTGTGAGCGGCCATGCGCCCGCAACGGTCTCAAGACTGAAGCTCCCGGTGGACTGTTTGACCGGCAGCCGCGAGAAGAAGCCGAGTGCCGTCAACGTGTCGCTGGGCAGGCGGCGGATGCGGGCAAGCACTTTGTCCATCCGGTCGATCGGTCTCCAGGGCGCGGCCGTTGCTCTTGCGCCATTCCCCCTATAGACCCGCCGACCTGCCGCGGAGAACCGGTCGCGGGCGAAGCGCTGTGGAGACGAACATATGACGCATGCCGAAAGCGGCCGACCCTTTGCCGATATCGAACGTATCGTCGCGGAGCTGCCAGGCCCGGACGAAGCCGCGGCGGCCGCCGTCAGAGCGCGCGACGCGGTGCTCACCAAGCCTGCCGGGAGCCTCGGCCGGCTTGAGGCAATCGCCGAATGGGTGGCGGCATGGCAGGGCCGAGAGAAGCCCGCCATCACGCGGCCGATGGTGGCGGTGTTTGCCGCCAATCACGGCATTGCGGCGCGCGGCGTGTCGGCGTTTCCCGCGGCAGTGACGCAGCAGATGGTGCAGAATTTCGCCGCAGGCGGTGCGGCGATCAATCAGATCTGCGAAGCCTATGGGCTCGGCCTCAAGGTGTTTGAGCTGGCGCTGGAGCAGCCGACGCCGGACATCGTCGAGGCGGACGCCTTTGAGGAAAGCGCTTGCGCCGCAACGATCGCCTACGGCATGGAGGCGGCGGCCGGCGGCATCGATCTTCTGTGCCTGGGTGAGATGGGCATCGCCAATACGAGCGTGGCGGCGGCGGTCTATCACGCGCTTTTTGGCGGCGAGGCGTCCGATTGGGTGGGCCGCGGCACCGGCGTTGACGATGCCGGTCTGGAGCGCAAGGCGGAAGCGGTCGCCGCAGCAGTCTCGCGGATCGGGGCGGGGAATACGCCGCTTGAGGTGCTCTGCCGCCTTGGCGGGCGCGAGATCGCCGCCATGGTCGGCGCTATCCTTGCGGCGCGGAGCGAGCGCGTGCCGGTGATCGTTGACGGCTTCGTGGTCACGGCCGCGGCGGCAATCGTGCAGGCCATGCGTCCCGACGCGATCGACCATTGCCTGTTCGCGCATTCTTCCGCGGAGGCGGGTCACGCGGCGGTGCTTCAGAAGATGGGCAAGACGCCGCTTCTTGATCTCGGCATGCGGCTCGGCGAAGGCACCGGCGCAGCACTTGCTGCCGGCATCGTCAAGGCGGCTGTTGCGACGCATACCGGCATGGCGACCTTTGACGAAGCCGGCGTGGCGGGGAAGGATTGAATGCGGCACGGCGCGTAGCCCGGATGGAGCGAAGCGCAATCCGGGAGACGGACCGGCAACGATCAAACCTTGCCTCTGTCATCCCGGTTCGGCCGCAGGCCGAGACCGGGACCCATGAGCACCTGCGCCGATCCGGTGGGTATGGGTCCCGGACAAGCGCTTCGCGCTTTCCGGGATGACAAGAGGTGAGGGCGTGCTCATGGGCTGATTGCGCTCCATGCTCTAACTCGCCTTGCGCCTTAGCGTGACGTTCGGATTGCGCGGCTTGCGAAGCTGTTCCGGTATGCGCGGCCGCACTTCGCGGGTGAAGGCCGACACGACGCGCTTGGCAGGGAAGGTGGCGATTGCTTCGGTGCCCACACCTTCCTTGCTGCGCAGGGTGAAATTGCCGCCGTGCAGATGGATAAGCGCCTGGACGATGGGGATACCGAGGCCCGTGCCTTGCTCCGCCGTCTTCAGCGAGATCGCGCCTTGGCCAAAGGCAGAAAGCACGACCGGTAGTTCCTTCTCTGGGATGCCCGGTCCGTTGTCGCGCACGGCAACATATTGCCCGCCCGACTTCGTGCGTCCGACCTTCACCGTGATCTCGCCGCCCTCGGGCGTGAACTTCAACGCGTTGGAGATCAGGTTGAGCACCATCTGACGGATCGCCTGCTCGTCGATGACGATCTTGGGCAAATCGTCCTCGAACTTCTCCTGCACGTCGATGTTTTTCTGGCGTGCCTTCAGGTCGAGAAGCGAGCAGGCTTCGCGCGCGACTTCGCTCAGCGACGTCAGCTCCTCGCGCAGCGCCCGCTTACCCGCCTCGATGCGCGACAGGTCGAGGATGTCGTTGATGATCCTGAGAAGGTGCTGTCCGCTGGAATAGATGTCGTCGAGATAGCTCTTGTAGGCCTCGTTGCCGATCGGACCGAGCATCTCGCCGCGCATAAGATCGGAGAAGCCGAGGATGGCGTTGAGCGGCGTGCGCAATTCATGGCTCATCGTTGCCAGAAACTGCGACTTGGCCATGTTGGCCGCCTCAGCGCGGCGCCGCGCTTCGTCCGATACGGCCTTGGCCTGCTCCAACTCGGCGAACAGCGCATCCTTCTCCGCACGATAGGCGAGGCTGCGCGCATTCTGTTCGTAGATATGGGCCGCCAGATAAAGGAACAGGACCTCGGCGGTCAGCGTACAGATCGCGATCGTGACGTTGAGAAAAGTCGGCTCAAGCAGATGAACGGCCGCCATGCAGAGCGTGATCGGCAACGTGCTGGCGACGGCGGCCGCCGGGATCGGCGCGGACAGGAGCGCGCCGACGGCCAACACGATGATGACGGCCGCCAGCCGGACAATCGTGATGCCGCCGGCGGTCTCCGGGTCGGTGCTTGTCGCGATCAGAAGCGGGAAGACGGCCCATGCCAGACCATAGGCGAGATCGCGGCGTACGAACCGGCCTTTCCAGGTGTAGAGGCTGGCATTGGCCAGGCCCTCGCGCAGGAAGCTGCGCGCGGCCGCCATGGCGTAGACGTGGATCAGGAGGATCAGCGCGACCCAGACGATCGCCGTCTGGATGTTGCCGAGCCAGCCGATGACGCCGCCCATGATGAGCACGAGAAGCGGAATAAAGGCGTAGGAGGAGAGCCGGTTCTTGGCGAACTGCTCGGTCATCTCCTGGTCGAAATGGAAGAGGCTGCGACGCGGGTCGCGGCTCGCCGGCAGGTGGCCGAGCAGTGCCCGCGCGATCAACTGCCGACGGGCGGCGCGCGACTCCGTATCCAAGGACGGGCCCGGTCCTGCCTCGTTCACTGACGCCATGTCCGCTGCTTCGTTATTTGCTCGCTTTTTCAATGCATTGCACGGTCCGCGTTAAGATTGCGCCAGCACTATTGGTTAAGGATTTGGAACCTTGAGGCGGCCGGCGGCCGGGTCTGGCCGCGCCAAAGCGCATCGTGGGCGCCCGGGAGCGGCCATCTCGACCAGCTTGAGGAAAATCTGTTTTATGGAGCGCTATCTGCGCGCTCTTGTGTGCAATGTTGACGGCATATATGGGCCTGCATTAGGAAACGGTTCTCTTTCGTGCCCACCTTCGAGCGATGGCCATGGACCGCACCGACCGCATGATCCTCAGCATTCTGCAGGAAGACGCCACCTTGCCGGTGGCTGAGATCGGCCGCCGCGTCGGCCTGTCAACAACGCCTTGCTGGCGGCGCATCCAGAAGATGGAGGAGGACGGTGTCATTAAGGCGCGCGTCGCCGTGCTCGATCCGGCCAAGGTCAATGCCAAGGTGAGCGTCTTCGTCTCCATCACGACCAACCAGCACAACGAGGACTGGCTGACGCGGTTCTCGCGCATCATCGCGGAGTTTCCCGAGGTCGTGGAGTTCTATCGGATGAGCGGACAGATCGACTACCTCCTGAAGGTCGTCGTGCCGGACATTGAGGCGTATGACGCGTTCTACAAGAAGCTTGTATCCAAGATGGACATCACGGACGTGTCCTCCGCTTTCGCCATGCAGGTGATCAAGAACGAGACGGCGCTGCCGCTCAGCTATATGCAGCTCGACCCGCCGGCCAAGCAGCGCGCGTCGTAGAGCAGTTGACGATTATGCAAGCCGCCCGTGCCATGCTCGGCCATGCCCTCCGACGACCAGACGCAAGATCCAGCCTCCTTCATCGACGTCCCCGGCGACCCGACGATGACCCGCACGGCGAACATCCCGCCTATTCGCGTGCCGCTCCCGCTTGAGGCGAAGATACGCTCCGGCTTCCACAGCTTCGCTCTCCATGTTGCGGCTGCAATGCTCAGTGGGCTGACGGTGTGGTTAGGCCTCTGGGTGCTTTTCGGTGACGGGGCCGGGCTCGACGTACGTGCCGCAGGGCTTTTCACGGCTCTTCTGGGAGCGGCCTACTTCATCAACGCGGTCTCCTTCGTCATTGATCTCACGCGGCAGCAGCCGCTCCTGACCGTGGACGCGAGCGGGTTCTGGGACCGCAGAGCGACGGCCGGCCCGATCCCCTGGTCGCAGGTCGAAAGCGCCAAGAGCATAACTGGCCTATTCAGCCACCAGGGCGCTTTCCTCAAGCTTCGGCGGCCTGTCGAAGCACGAAGGCGTCCAATACGGCTCGCCACCTTCCACTATCTTTTTCGCAGACGCGGCAATGAGCTTATCGTGCCGGTCAATTCTTTCTCCAACCGCGACATCATCGTCCGCGCGATGCTGGCGTTGGTAAGACGCCACGGCGGCGCCGCGAAGAACCGGTAGTCCGCGCTGCGATACGCTCAAGCTGTTTGGGGTCGCTCAGCTCCTTCGCAGCATCGCGCCCGATCCAGCGCGCGCTCCTGTCCTCGGAAGCGGCGAGCTTTTCCGCGAGTGCTAGCGCCGGTCCATGCAGCGCGAGCGATCTTTTGCCGATCTGGCGGAGCGCCCAGTTGACCGCCTTCTTCACGAAGTTGCGGGAGTCGGTCGCGTGTCGTTCGATCAGCGGCAGCAACGGCAGCAACTCAGTGTCCGGCACCCGGCTTCCTTTCAACGCGCAAGAGGCAAGGAGCGCAAAGGCTGCTCGGCGGACAAACTCACGATCATCGTCCGCCCATTGGCGAATCTTGTCCATGGCGTGAGGCGTCTTGACGAAGAGCTTCATGCAGGCCTGATCGCACAAGTCCCAAGAATCGAAGGCCGCCGCCCAGCGGTCCATCTGCTGCGGCGTGACTTTGGCCGGATCGTCTATCAAAGCCGCGAGGATGCGCGCCTCGTGCCAGCCGGTCTTCCAAAGCGCGGCGGCAAGGCGATGATTGCTTTTATGGCGTTTTGCCAAGGGACGCAGGGCCGCCATGGAGACGCCGAAGGCACGGTCAATGGTGATGCCGAAGCGCGTCTGGCCGGCGCGGTTCTCCTCTGAGCCGAGCGCTTTCAGCTCCGAAACTATCGTTTTGGTTGTATTATCGACATCTGAGGGTTCGGTCCTGCCCATCGTCTCCTCCCGGGCGCCGCGGCCGCTTTGTGCTCACTATGCCGCCAAAGCCGGTATTGTCGGGCCCGGCGAAACCCGTCATCTTGTCACAATCGCCTTCTATCGATCAGTCGGCCCTGGCACGCGGCGTTCCAAGATGGTTTACCGATCTGAATCGACTTGTGTTTTAGCCTTGCTGCTGCCGCGATTGCCGGCGTTCGGAAGGATATGCTGAAGATCGCTGAGCCCATGCAGGAGTCGCAATCGGCGGGCGCCGCTGTGGCGCGCAAGCCGAAACGACGGATTACAGTCGTAATCTTGGCTTCGCTGGCCCTGCTGGTGGCGGTCGGCGTCGGGCTTTATTGGCAGGCGACGCGCGGGTCCGTCAGCCTCGCCTATCTCAACGGCCGCGTTGAGGCTGCTATCTCGCAACGGCTGCCGCCGGACGCCAGCATCAGCGTGGGGTCCACAGCTTTCTCGTACAGAGACGGCCAGGGCGTCATTCTGCGGATCAAGGAGCTGGGGTTGCTCCTTCCGGGAATGGCGACGGTGACCGTCAGCGAATTGTCGACGGTGACGACGGCGCGTGCGCTCCTTGCCGGACGCATCGACCTGCAATCGGTGACAGTGACTGGTGCGGATATCGGCGTCTCTGCGCTCCCGGCCGCCGGCCGAGAGGGCACCGGCGCCGACTTGGTCCGGCAGCTTGCCACGAACTTCATGGACGAAGTCGTCGAAGCCGATGACCTCATCCGAGGTGCCGGGCTGCAGGAGGTGCTCGTCCGCGACGCAACGATCGGACTAGACGATGCCGGTGCGGCGGCCACTCCGGCGCTGCAGATCGGAGAGGCGAATTGGCTGCCATTGTCACCGGACCGCAGCAAGGCGTGGGTGCAGATCGTAGAGCCGAACGGTGCGGGCTGGGACCTCACGTTGGAGCGGCGCAAGACGCAGGCCGGCAACACGGTCGTCAACCTCGAGTTTGAAGATGTGCCGAGTACGGCGTTAGTGCCGCAGCTCGCAGGGATGCCGGGGGGACCGCGTTTCCGCGCGCTCGTCACGCTGCAGATGCGCATGGCGCAGACTGCAGAGCGGCAGTTCGTGGGTTTGCGCGGCGCGCTTTCCGCCTCCGAAGGCGAGTTGTCGTTCACCGGCAAGGACGAGATCAACCTGGTGTCCTCAGCCATCAACTTTGTCCTCGATGCGGACGGCGATCGCATGAGCATTCCCAGCGGTGACGTGCGGACGCTGACGGGGCGGGTGGCGTTTGAGGGTGTCGCGGATCTTTCGGAACTCGGACATGCGACGCTTGTCGCGCGCATCCGCGAGGGATCGCTTGCGACGCCGGTTGGAGACAGCAACGCCGTCCAGATTGCCGGCGGGGGCGGCGTGGCGCGCATCAACTTCGCCGATATCGGCGTCGACGTGGAGCGCTTGGAGGTCGTCACACCGGAGGGCACCGCGTCGGCGATCGGGCAGGCAAGCCTTGCCGGCGCGAGCCCGGGACTGTCTTTTGCGCTCTCCTTTGAAGAATTGTCGGCCGGTGCGGCGCGCGCCATGTGGCCGCCCTTCGTGGCCGCCAAGCTGCGCAGATGGTTTGAGGTCAACGTGCGGTCGGGCACGCTTGGCCCGGCGACGCTGCAGGTGGCGTTGCCGCTTGAAAATATCGGTCCGCGCAATCGCGGGAAGATTCTGCCGGACTATGCGCTTGTCGGTTCGCTGCCGTTCCGCGACGCGGCGTTCTCGCCGATCCGCACGTTTCCCGTCATCACCAGCGCGTCGGGCGAGATCGTGTTCGGTAACGCGACAGCGCAGATCGTCGCGCAGTCGGGCGTCGTGAACGTCCCCGACCGAGGCGTGCTACAGGCAGCCGGCACGACGTTGACCATTCCGGAGCTTGGGCGGCTGAAGCCGCGTGGAGAGCTGCATCTGGAGCTTGCCGGCGCGGCGCCGGCACTCGCGGCAGCCTCCAACACGCCGCCGCTTTCCGTCGCCCGCGATCGCGGGATCGGCCCCGACGACATCACAGGCGAAGCGACGCTTTCGCTGGATGCAAATATTCCGCTTTATGAGAGCGACTTCTCCGACGTGATCCCCAACTTTCGGCTCGCACTGAGCGAGTTCTCAAGCGAAAGCCCGATCGACGGGCGGACCGTGAGCGAGGCGGATCTGGTACTTGAAGGCAATCCGCGAAGCTACACGGTCAAGGGTGAGGGCGTGCTCGACGGGTATCGTGCGTCGGTCGATCTCATCCAAGGGAGTGCGGCGCCGGATCAATCGGCTGTCACGGTGGAGCTTGACGAGGCGGCCCGCAAGCGCATGGGCCTTGCCTTCGGCAAGCTCATGACCGGGCCTGCGCAGGCCTTCATCATGAATACCGGCGAGCTCGGCCAGCAGGTCGCGCTCGATCTGAAGCAGACGCGCATCAACATCCCCTTCCTTGGCTGGGAGAAAGGCCCGGGTGTGCCGGCCACCGCCAGCTTCGTCATGAACACATCGGACGAGGGCACACGGCTCACCAAGTTCCTGTTGTCGGGCAAGGGCTTTGAGGCGCGCGGCGAACTCCTGATCGGGCCGGACGGGCGCTTGCAGGATCTGTCGTTGGAGCGCGTCGCGCTTCGTCCGGGCGACCAGCTTACGGCAAGGGTCACCGCGGAGGGCAGCGGCTACAAGGTGTCGATCAACGGTAGCGTACTCGATGCGCGCGGCATCATCCGCCGAATGGGCGATGGCGCGCTGGCGGGCGATCTCGATATCTTCCCGATCCGCGTTTCCGTCAATGTGGATGTTCTGCGTGGCGAGAACGATGTCTCGCTCTCCGATGTGAAAGGAGCGTTCACGGTTACACGCTCTGGGCTCGAAACGGTGTCGCTTAAGGGCAATGCGCGCGGCGAGCCGTTCGAATGGACGCTGACGCGCGACGGTAACCAGCGGACGTTGCGCGTTCTTGCAAGTGCCGGCGGCGACATCGTTCGCTTCGCCGGCATCTATGGGCGCGTGGTGGGCGGCAATCTGATCCTCGATTACAGCGGCGAAGTGGGCGGGAATGGTACCGGCGTGCTGGTCATGCGCGATTTTGCCGTCGTCAATGAGGAAGCACTGAAGGACGTATTGGAGCCCTCGTCGCCGCGCGCCGGGATGGTGCATGCCTATTCGGCGACCGGCGAGGCCTATCAGTTCACGCAGCTTCGCATTCCCTTCCGCCAGGAGGGATGGGTCATCACGATTGACGACGCAGCTCTTCGTGGCGTCTCTATCGGTGCGACCTCAAGCGGAACAATCAACGTGCCGGACGGCAAGATTGCAGTCAGCGGCACGTTGATACCGGCCTTCGGCCTCAACAATATCGCCGGGGCGATCCCGTTGCTCGGCGCCATTCTCGGCGGCGGCCGCGACGAAGGCCTGGTCGGGATCACCTACAAGCTGTTCGGACCGCTGGACAACCCGTCGCTGGTCGTCAATCCGGTCTCGGCGATCGCGCCGGGGATCTTCCGCAAGATCTTCGAATATCGCTGAGTCAGAGCGTTTTCGCGTAAGGTTGAATCGCTCCAACGCTCTATCTCTTTGTTGGAGCAAGATCTTATCCGAAAAGTGGTGTCCACTTTTCGGGATCGTGCTCTA
>JANQKG010000061.1 GCA_028281235.1 Afifellaceae bacterium
TCCCGTAGGAGTCTGGGCCGTGTCTCAGTCCCAGTGTGGCTGATCATCCTCTCAGACCAGCTATGGATCGTCGCCTTGGTAGGCCGTTACCCCACCAACAAGCTAATCCAACGCGGGCCGATCCTTCGGCGATAAATCTTTCTCCTTGCGGACGTATCCGGTATTAGCCCGAGTTTCCCCGGGTTATTCCGAACCGAAGGGTACGTTCCCACGCGTTACTCACCCGTCTGCCACTTTCCACTGGAGCAAGCTCCAGCTTCACGTTCGACTTGCATGTATTAGGCCTGCCGCCAGCGTTCGTTCTGAGCCAGGATCAAACTCTCAGGTTGAATGAGATCTTGAACCGGCACTGATCGCGCATTGACGAGGTCACACCGTCATCCATCCGATCCCCAACATCCGAAGACATCGGTGACCACATGGCGACATGTGAGTTCTCTGAGAATACGCAAACCGCCGAAGTCTCGTTCGATGCGCCTGAACCGAAGGTCAAGCGGCATCCGCAAAGACTTCGCCGTCCACGCTTCTCTTTCTTCAAACCAAATTGTCAAAGAACCGGCCGTCACTGTCTGAGACAGGAAGGCCGCCCAGCCGATCGATCCACTCTCTCGGCCGCAACAGGTGCACCGGCCAGGCCGGAGGACCCCCATTGCTTGTCGGGAACACCAAATCGCAGAGGCGAGCGAAGTCCGGCCCTGCGACCGATGGAGCGCCTGATATATGCCTCGCCGCCGAACGTGTCAACATCTCCGACATCCCTCAGATGTCGGTTTTTTGTCTGTTATCGGCGGCGCGCCAGGAGCCTCCCGCACGCCGGAATTTTAACGGTTTTTGTCGCGTACGGCTACCGGCTTTGCACGCTGGGCTACACCTTCACCGCCGGTGCCGGATCACACATTGACAGCACCCTGCGGTGCCTGCGAGGAGGTGTCACGAAGAGGCCCAATTCCTGCGGCCTATTTCCGCGTCGGTTTGGCAGGGGAGATTCGGGGGCTTGGCAGCTCTGGAGGGACATCACCTCGAGCGACCGCTCGTCGACCTGGGCGACGAGGAGCCCCTTTTTACGCGCAATCTCACCAGCGGACCGCCGGACCGCCGGCGCGTCAGTCTCCGCTGGCTGGCGGGCTCCGTGCTCACCGGCATCTTCTCCGCCGCGCTGGTCGGCGGCGCACTCCACGCCGCTGTCGGTATCGACGATTATCTGGTGGTTCGCCCGGCGCTGGCGCTTGGCACCTATGGCGACGACGCGGCCGCGGCGATCAAGGGCGACCGTTTCCGCCCCGTGCCGGAAAGCGAGGTGACGCGTCGCGTTCTCTCAATCTCCACCGTGACGCGCTCCGGCGACCGCGACATCGTGCGTGTCCGCCCCTACGCGCATGTCCGCGCCAATCTTGCCGCGCCGGTGGAGGAGGATGTCACGACACGCATTCCTACCTTCCGCGCCGCCGATGTCTTCACCGCGCCGGAAGGCGAGGAACAAAGCCAGCCAACGGAGGTCGCCGCAAGCGATTCCATCTATGGCGCGGAGGTCGACGGCGAAGTGGAGATCAAGGTTGAGGATTTTCCGCTTGGCAGCGCCTTGTACGAGGATTCAGTCGCGCTCGATGTCTACGAGGTCGAGCAGATCGTGCGTGCTGCCGCACCCGACCTGGCGGAGGGCGCCGTGGAGGTAGCCTCGCTCCCTTATGTTGATCCGGCGCGCTTTGAGATGGCGAGCGCGGAAGCCGGCGCGCTGAACGCGCTTGCCGTTGCGATCGCGCCGGAGAACGTCTCGCTTCTGCAGAAGAGCGAAGTCACGGCGGACCTGTCGATTGAGGACAAGGTTCTGCCGGTGGTGGAAGGCGCATCGCTTCGCAAGATGCTGATGGAGGAAGGCGCCGACGAGGACGCCGCCGCGCGCATCCAGTCGGCGCTTGTGGCGAACTTCGCCTTCGATTTCCGCGCCGGACAGAAGCTGCGCCTTGGTCTGGCCCCAAGCCCTGAGACCGGCGAAATGCGTCCGGTGCGCGTCAGCCTTTACCAGCACAATGACCGCCACATCGCCACCGTGGCATTGGCCGATACGGGCGTCTATGTCGCGGCCCGGGAGCCGGCGGAGGAGACAGAGCTCGTCGTCGTGGAGAAAGCGCCGCGCGGGGCACTGCCGACGCTGCATGAGGGGCTGTGGGGCACCGGCCTGACGCTCCGCATGCCGGAGGATGTGATCAAGAACATCGGCAACATCTTCTCCTTCGACGTCGACTACCAGGCGCGCCTGTCACCCACCGACAATCTGGAGGTCATCTATTCGGCCGACGCCGAAACGGAGAACCCGGAAATCCTCTACGCGGCGCTGACGCTGGGCAACACCACCCATCGCTTCTATCGCTTCCGCAGCCCTGACGGGGCGATTGAGTATTACGACCCGGACGGCAAAAGCGCCCAGAAGTTTCTGATGCGCAAGCCGGTGACGAAAGGGCGATTCACCTCAGGATTCGGTATGCGCCGCCATCCGATCTTGAAGCGCTACCGCATGCACCGAGGCGTGGATTGGGCGGCACCGCGCGGCACGCCGATTCTCGCCTCCGGCAACGGCGTAGTGGAGAAGATCGGCCGCGCCGCCGGATACGGCCGCCACATCACGCTGAAGCACCTGCATGGCTACAAAACGACCTACAATCATATGAGCGGCTATCTCAAAGGCCTGAAGCGCGGTGACACCGTCAAGCAGGGCCAGGTGATCGGCTATGTCGGCTCCACAGGGCTCTCCACCGGACCGCATCTGCACTACGAGGTGCTGGTCAATAGTCGCTTCGTCGATCCGATGAAGATCCGCGTGCCACGCGGCCGCGAATTGAAGGGCGCTGAGATGGTCGCCTTCACGCAAGAGCGCGAACGCATCGACGAGCTGTTAGTGCGCGATGAAGGCCGCGTCGCC
The DNA here is from genome assembly GCA_028281235.1 of Afifellaceae bacterium. GTDB lineage: Bacteria > Pseudomonadota > Alphaproteobacteria > Rhizobiales > Afifellaceae > DASWJZ01. The sequence goes on from JANQKG010000061.1 coordinate 2,918, forward strand.
GCTGCAGAGAACTAGCGGTCCCGGCTGAAAAACACCACTTCTGTCAGCATTTCGCCACAGAAATGCAATTTTTAGATGCATACACTCTCATGCCACGACATGGGAGGATGTCATGCCAAGCAAGAAATCACAGCGCGACGAAGAATACGACGACCCGCAGGATGACGAGAACGGTGCGGCCTCGCAGGGCGAGTTGGACGACGACAGCATCCTCGACCCCGAGGAAGACGATGTAGAGCCGGACCACGCAGCGGCGGAAGCGACCGCGCCAAGCGGCGCACTGCTGGAACTCCATGCGGAGGTGGAGAAGGCCCTGTTTGCTCAAGAGCCGCCTGAGGGCGGCGTCTTTGCAGCGGCGGAGGCGTTTCAGGGCGCCAACAATGTCGTGGGCGTTGGCATCGGCAGCGCCGAGCGCGACTTGGACCAGGTCGACGACGACGGGCCCGGAACGCCGGTTCTGAATGTCTATGTTGCCGAACCGGCCTCGCAGGACGCCGCCCGCGCCTGCGTGGTCGACGGGCTTGGCGTGCGCGCGCTTGCCAGCGATCGGATGCCCGTCAATGTCATCGTGACCGGACCGATTGAGGCGCTGCGGCACACCCATCGCGAACGGCCGTCGCCGAACGGCATTTCTGTCGGGCACGTGGCGATCACGGCGGGAACGCAAGGCTGCCTTGCTCGCGGCCGCTCCGGTGCCCGTCGGCGGCGGGTGCTGATCCTCAGCAACAACCACGTGCTCGCCAATTCCAACAATGCACAAGGCGGCGATACGATCATACAGCCCGGCCGCGCCGATGGCGGCCGCAGCCCTCAGGATCGCATTGCGGTGCTGGAGCGTTTCGTTCCCATCGACTTCGCCGGCGGCCAGAACTTCGTGGATTGCGCCACCGGCTGGGCCTGGCACAAACGCGTGCGCCGCGAGTTTATCTATCGCTCCGGCGGCCGCTGGCGCTACTTCCGTGTGAGCAGCCAGACCCGCGCCTGCCAGGTCGGGCTGATTGTAGGCAAGAGCGGCCGCACGACGCAGCTCACGGCGGGGCGCATCACCGACTGCAGCGCCAGCATCCGCGTGAATTTCGGCCCCGGCCGTGTGGCGAACTTTCGCGACCAGATCACCATCCGCGGCCTCCGCGGCGATTTCAGCAGAGGCGGTGATTCCGGCTCGCTGATCTGGTCCTGGGACGGCCGCCGCAACCCGGTCGGATTGTTGTTCGCCGGCGGTGGTGGCTTCACCTTTGCCAACAAGATCAACCGCGTGCTTGCCGCACTCGATATAAGCCTCTACACCTAGTGACACCGGATCGGGGGCCGATCTCGGTCCCCGATCCGCACTTGGTCTGCACATCGACAGGGCTTTGCGCTAGCTAAGCTCATGGCCGTGTCCAATGAAGGAGTGGCTTCGTGAGCGCCGGAAACCTGCCGAAAGACGTCAGCGTCCCGTACAATCCAGAAGATGACGAGCCGGCAAACGCTGCAGAAGACGTGAAGCGGCGGCACGAGGAGGAGCTTCTTGGCCTACCGGGTGTCACCGGCGTCGGCGTCGGTCGCGGCCCGGTCGGCGACGATGCGATTGTGGTCTATTTGAAGGAGCAATCGGAGGCGTCGCGGATTCCTGGAACGATCGAAGGAATTCCGGTGGTGACCGAGGTCACCAGCGATATCGAAGCGTATTAGGAACGCACCCTTTTTAGGCCGGCTCGTCAACATGTCCTCCGTCGCCGCCTCTCTGCGGGCGGGTGCAATCACCCTTCTTCTCCTCTCGCCTGCGCTTGCGCAGCAGGACATCTATTCCCGCATGGACCGCATCCATCCGGTCTATGCGCCGCACGGCATGGTGGCGAGCCAGGAGCGGCTGGCGACTGAAGTGGGCGTCGACATTCTCAAGGCCGGCGGCAATGCAGTCGATGCCGCTGTCGCGGTCGGCTTCGCGCTTGCCGTCACGCTTCCGCAGGCCGGCAATCTCGGCGGCGGCGGCTTCATGCTCGTGCATGACGCGGCAAGCGGCGACACCGCCGCCATCGACTATCGCGAAACCGCACCGGCCGCCGCCACACGCGACATGTATCTCGATACCGACGGCAACGCCGATCCCAACCTATCGCGCTTCACGCCGCTTGCAATCGGCGTACCGGGCACGGTCGCCGGCCTGGCGCTGGCGCTGGAGCGCTACGGAACGATGCCGCTTGCCGACGTGCTCGCCCCGGCCATTCGCCTGGCGGAGGACGGCTTTGAGGTCACCGCCGAGCTGTCCCAATCGCTGAAGCGCAGCCAGGAGCGGCTGAGCCAATGGCCGTCAACCGCGGCCATATTCTACAAGCCCGACGGCGCCACCTATGAGCCGGGCGAAACGCTCATGCAGCCCGACCTTGCCGCCTCGCTCGGCGCCATCGCTATGGAAGGCCCCGCCGCCTTCTACGAGGGCGACATCGCTGAAGCGATCGCCGCGGAGATGGAGCGCTCCGGCGGCCTCATCACGCGCGACGACCTTTCCGCCTACAAGGCGATCGTGCGGGAGCCGGTGGCCGGCACCTATCGCGGCTACGACATCCGCTCCATGCCGCCGCCATCGTCAGGCGGAACGCACATTGTGCAGATCCTCAACATCCTCGAAGGCTTCGATGTCGCCGAGCTCGGCGCCGGCAGCGCCGCGGCCATCCATCTGATGGCAGAGGCCATGAAGCGTGCTTACGCCGACCGCAGTGCGTTCCTAGGCGACAGCGACTTCGTCGAAGTGCCTCTCGCCGGCCTCACGAGCAAGGCCTATGCGGCGTCGCTTCGTGGCGGCATCGATGCCGACCGCGCCACGCCGTCCGAGACAATCGCGCCCGGCACGTCGCTTGCCCACGAAAGCGACCAGACCACGCATTTCTCCGTCATCGACGCGAACGGCAATGCGGTGTCAAACACCTACACGCTGAATTTCGGCTACGGCATGGGTCTCGTTGCGGAAGGAACCGGCATTTTGCTCAACAACGAGATGGATGATTTTTCCGCCAAGCCGGGCGTGCCCAACGCCTATGGGCTGATCGGCGGCGAGGCGAATGCGATCGAAGCCGGTAAGCGCCCGCTCTCCTCCATGAGCCCGACGATCGTTCTGAAGGACGGCAAGGTGTTTCTCGTCGCCGGCAGCCCCGGCGGTAGCCGCATCATCACGACGACGCTGCAGATCATCATGAACGTCATCGACCACGGCATGAATGTCGCCGAGGCAAGCGTCGCGCCGCGCATCCATCACCAATGGCTGCCGGACGAGCTGCGCGTGGAGGAAGGGCTGAGCCCGGACACGATCCGCCTTCTGGAAGAGAAGGGTCATGTGATCGCCTTGAAGTCCACGATGGGGTCGACGCAATCGATCCTGCGCCGCGACGACGGCGCGCTGTTTGGCGCCTCCGATCCTCGCCGCGCCACTTCGCTGACGGCCGGGCATTAGAGTCCCCTCTCGTCGTCATTGCCGGGCTTGACCCGGCAATCCATGATGCAAGCGCTTTCCATACGTAAGAGAGGTTGGTGTGGATGCCCGGATCATCCCCCGACTTGATCGGAGGACCGGGCATGACGACCGAAGTGGAGCGCGCGCTAAGACTGACCTGCCAACCAGGATGATAAAGAGAGGAGCCGTGCGCATCCCCGTATTGTCGCTGCGCCAACGCAGGAGGTCCCAATTGCGCCTCGTGGCGGTGCCGGCGAACCGCTAAGCTGAAGCGGGAATCAGATCGGGCGGAGGGCTCTCGCATGGTGGCTGCGATCCGCGGAGGGTTTGGGCTGCTGGCCGGCACGCTCCGCGACCTTGCACCGATCCTCCTCGTCGTCGCTTTCTTTCAGCTCGTCGTGCTGCGCCAGCCGGTCGACAATTTGACGGACATCGCCATCGGGTTGGTGTTCGTCATGCTTGGGCTCGCAATCTTCATACGCGGATTGGAAACGGCCCTCTTCCCCTTCGGCGAAGCAGTGGCAAACGCCTTCGCCCACAAGGGCTCAGTCTTTTGGCTCTTGAGCTTCGCCTTTGGTCTCGGCTTCGGCACGACGGTGGCGGAGCCGGCACTCATCGCCGTCAGCGAGGAGGCCGCCGCGGCGCTGGCCGGCGCCGGCGCCATTGCGCCCGGCGAGGTGAGCGAAGAGCAGCACGCCGACGCGCTGCGCTACACCGTCGCTGCCTCCGTCGGCAGCTCTTTGGTGCTCGGTGTCTTCCGCATCCTCAAGGGCTGGCCGATCCATTGGATCATCATCAGCGGATACGTGATCGTGGTCATGCTGACCTCCGTCGCACCGCAGGAGATCACCGGCATTGCCTTTGACAGCGGCGGTGTCACGACCTCCACGATCACCGTGCCGCTGGTGACGGCGCTCGGCGTCGGGTTGGCCACGGCCATCAAGGGCCGCAATCCCATGGTTGACGGCTTTGGGCTGATCGCTTTCGCGAGCCTCATGCCGATCATCTTCGTTCTCGTCTTCGGCATCGTCATCTCAGCATGAGCGCAATGTTTCAGGCCCTTGTCGAAACGATCGCCTCCACATTGTTTGACGTGGCGCCGATCGCCGCGATCCTCATCGGCTTCCAGGTCGGCGTGCTCCGTCGCCGCATTCCCAATCTTCGCCAGGTGCTCTTGGGCTCCGTCTACGTCATCCTCGGACTGAGCTTTTTCCTGTTCGGACTGGAGCGCGCGCTCTTCCCCCTTGGCCGCGCCATGGCGGAGCAGCTGACCGATCCCGGATTCCTTGGTGGCGCGCCGGGCGTCGCGCTGCGCTGGCACGAATATTACTGGACTTATCTTTTCGCCTTCGCGATCGGGTTCTCCACGACAATCGCCGAGCCGTCCCTGATCGCCGTCGCCATCAAGGCGCGCGAGGTCTCCGGCGGCACGGTTGGTGCCTGGGGCCTGCGGATTGCCGTGGCGCTCGGCGTCGCCCTCAGCCTGTCCGTCGGCGCGCTCAGGATCGTCACCGGCACGCCGCTCTATGTCTATATGGTCATCGGCTACATCGTCGTCGTGATTCAGACCATGTTCGCGCCGCGTATGATCATTCCGCTGGCTTACGATTCCGGCGGCGTCACCACATCCACCGTCACCGTGCCGCTGGTTGCGGCCCTGGGCCTCGGCCTTGCATCAAGCGTGCCCGGCCGCAGCGAACTGATCGACGGGTTCGGCCTGATCGCGCTGGCCAGCCTGTTTCCGATGATAACCGTTATGGGCTACGCGCAGATCGGCGCCTGGCTTGCCGGCCGGCGGTCACGGCTCGGCCCGTACGATACAGGAGAACATGAGCCATGAAGTTCAAGCTCATCGTCGCCATGACGGAGAACGGCCTGACCGAGCGGGCGATCGAGGCGGCGCGCGCGCGTGGCGCGACAGGCGCCACCGTCGTCACAAGCGCCCGCGGCGAAGGCCTGCACCCCACTCAGAGCTTCTTCGGGCTCACCGTCTCGGGCCAACGCGACATTCTCTTCTTTCTGGTGGAGGCACATCGCAGCCGCGAAATCCTTGAGGCTATCGGCTCCGCCTGCCGCTTTGACGCCGATCCGGGGGCGGGCGTCGCCTTCCAGGTCGACATTGAGGACGCCGTCGGCCTGCGTGCGCAAATCAGCAGCATTCAACAGGTGATCAGCGAGGAGGAGCTATGATGAACACGCGGATCGTCAGGGTCTCCGACGTGATGCAGACCGCGTTGCACATCGTCGACGGGCTCCACAGCGTGCAAAGCGCGATCGAAGAGATGAAGCGCCTGGGCGTCAGCTCGCTCATCGTGGAGCGACGCAGCGATCACGACGAGTATGGCGTGGTGACAGTGCGTGACATCGCCGCGCGCGTGATCTCGGTCAACAAATCGACCGAACGCACCAGCGTCTATGAAATCATGACAAAACCGGCTTTGACGCTGAGCGCCGACATGGACATCAAATACGCCGTGCGGCTTCTGTCGCGTCTGGGCGTTGGCCGCGCGCTGATCTGCGATGCCAACGGCGTCGCCGGCCTGGTCACGCTGCGCGACCTGGTGCTCGGCCATATCGAGCCACTGGACGAAGGCGAATAGCACTGAAGGATCGTAACGCCGATCGACGCAGCCACGTCTAAACAAGCCCCAGGTCGCGCCGCTGTTTCTTAGTCAGGCGGCGCAATGCGAGATGGTAGCTTTCACTGAGGTAGTCGCGGAGCGCGTCGTCGTCCATCGTCTCGCTGCTTTGGCGCTGAATCCACTTCAGGCCGCGTGAAGCAAGATAGGGCGCGGGCCTCAGGCCGGGCTGCTCGCTGAGAATGTCGAATGCCACCGGTGAGCATTTGAAGGTGACGCCGAGCTCCTCGCCGTCGCTCCACCCGGCAATCGCAAAAAGCTTGCCGCCGACCTTCCACACATGCGCCCCGCCCCACTGCACGACATGCGTCGCCTGCGGAAGCGAGGCGCAGAAGCGATTGTATTCGTCGAGCGTCATGGCATCCTTGGCCTATCGCGCTCCTCTCGATCTGTCATCCCGGTTTGCCGCGAAGCGGCAAGACCGGGACCTATGAACACCCTGCTTCAAGAAGATAGGCAAATTCGCCGACGCACTTTTCTGACCACTCCGGCGTTCATGGGTCCCGGACAGCGTCGCTCCGCGCCGCTTCCGGGATGACAATCGCGAAGGGGTACGCTTGTGGCGGCTACGCCGCCTCCGCGTCCGTCTCCTCGTGCTTGGAGCGGAAGAGCAGTCGGTCGCTGCCGCCGGTGACCTTCACCTCGTCCCCATCATGGATCTCGCCGGAGAGCACCTTCTCCGCAAGCGGGTCCTGCAGCTCCTTCTGGATGACGCGCTTCAAGGGCCGCGCGCCATAGGCCGGGTCGTAGCCCTTGTCGGCCAGCCAACGAAGCGCGCTGTCGTCGAGGCTGAGTGTGATCTTGCGATCCTCCAGAAGATGGCGCAGCCGCTCCAGCTGGATTTCGACGATCGTCTGCATCTGCTCGCGCTTCAGCCGATGGAACAGGATCACCTCATCGATGCGGTTCAAAAACTCCGGACGGAAATTGGCGCGCACGACCTGCATGATCTCGTCGCGCACGGCATCCACATCCTCCGTCTCCTTGAGGCTCACGAGGAACTCCGCACCGAGATTGGAGGTCATGATCACCAGCGTGTTGCGGAAATCGACCGTACGCCCTTGCCCGTCAGTGAGACGCCCGTCATCGAGCACCTGCAAAAGCACGTTGAAGACATCGGGATGCGCCTTCTCGATCTCGTCGAACAGAATGACCTGATAGGGCCGCCGCCGCACAGCCTCCGTCAGCGCTCCGCCTTCCTCATAGCCGACATAGCCCGGCGGCGCGCCGATGAGCCGCGCGACAGAATGCTTCTCCATATATTCCGACATGTCGATGCGGATCAGCGCGGTCTCGTCGTCAAAGAGGAAATCGGCGAGTGTCTTGGTCAGCTCCGTCTTGCCGACGCCAGTCGGACCGAGGAACATGAACGAGCCGATCGGCCGGTTCGGATCCTGCAGCCCCGCGCGTGCACGGCGCACGGCAGTCGACACCGCATGCAACGCCTCGCCTTGGCCGACGACGCGGCGACCGAGCTCGTCCTCCATACGCAAAAGCTTGTCGCGCTCGCCTTCAAGCATCTTGTCGACAGGCACGCCGGTCCAGCGCGACACGACATGCGCAATATGGTCCGGCGTCACCGCCTCTTCCACAAGATCGCCGCCTGAGCGCTCCTGCGCCTCCGCTTCGGCGAGCTGCTTCTCCAGGCCGGGGATGACGCCATAGGCAAGCTCGCCGGCCTTGGCGAGATCGCCCTGGCGCTGCGCGGTCTCAAGATCGAAGCGCGCCTGGTCGAGGCTTTCCTTCAGCTTGGAGGCAGCCCCGAGCTTCTCTTTCTCCGACTGCCAGCGCTGCGTCAGCGCGGCCGATTGCTCCTCAAGATTGGCAAGCTCCTCCTCAAGCCGCTCAAGCCGGTCCTTTGAGGCGTCATCGGTTTCCTTCTTCAGCGCCTCGCGCTCAATCTTGAGCTGGATGACACGCCGGTCGAGTTCATCAAGCGCCTCCGGCTTGGAATCGACCTGCATCCTCAGCCGTGAGGCCGCTTCGTCCATCAGGTCGATCGCCTTGTCCGGCAGGAAACGGTCGGTGATGTAGCGGTTGGAGAGCGTCGCCGACGCGACGATGGCGGAATCGGTGATCCGCACGCCGTGATGGACTTCGTACTTCTCCTTCAGCCCGCGCAGAATGGAGACGGTATCCTCCACCGTCGGCTCCGACACGAAGACCGGTTGGAAACGCCGGGCGAGCGCGGCGTCCTTCTCCACATGCTTGCGGTACTCATCGAGCGTCGTTGCGCCAACGCAGTGCAACTCGCCGCGCGCCAGCGCCGGCTTCAACAGATTGGAGGCGTCCATCGCCCCTTCCGCCTTGCCCGCGCCCACCAGCGTGTGCAGCTCGTCGATGAAAAGCACGATGCTGCCGGCGGCTGCCTCAATCTCCGACAGCACGGCCTTCAGCCGCTCCTCGAACTCGCCGCGATATTTCGCACCGGCAATCAGAGCACCCATGTCGAGCGCCATGAGCGTCTTGTCCTTGAGGCTCTCCGGCACGTCGCCGTTGACGATCCGCAGCCCGAGGCCTTCCGCGATCGCCGTCTTGCCAACGCCCGGCTCGCCAATCAGCACGGGATTGTTCTTGGTGCGGCGCGACAGTACCTGGATCGTGCGGCGGATTTCCTCGTCGCGGCCGATGACCGGATCAAGCTTGCCTTCACGCGCCTCTTCGGTCAGGTCGCGCGCATATTTCTTCAACGCATCGTAACCGGATTCCGCCGAGGCGGTGTCGGCGGTGCGGCCTTTGCGAATGTCGTTGATGGCTTGGTTGAGGCCGCTCGGCGTGACACCGGCATCGGCCAGGATTTTCGCCGTCGCCGCATCCTTCTCCATGGCCAGAGCCAGGAGAAGCCGCTCCACGGTGACGTAGGAATCGCCCGCCTTCTCGGCAAGTTGATCGGCGGTGGCAAAGACCTTGGCGAGCGGCTGCGCCAGATAAAGCTGCCCCGCGCCGCCCGACACTTTTGGCGCCTTGGAAAGCGCTGCCTCAGTAGCCAGCAACGCATCCTTGGCACGACCGCCGGAGCGCTCAATCAGTCCGGCCGCCATGCCTTCGCGGTCATCCAGCAGGACCTTCAGAAGATGCTCAGGCGCAAATTGCTGGTGCCCCTGCCCGAGCGCATAAGTCTGCGCGGATTGCACAAAACCTTGCGCCCGCTCGGTGTACTTCTCGAAGTTCATCCCTCACCCTTTCCAGCCCGCTGCCTGCGACCCGAAGCGTCGCCAGCCGCGGCCGACACGGCTCATGATTTGGCTCCTAAAAGGCAGCCTCCAGAGCATGATCCCGAAAAGTGGAAAACCGGCTTTCGGATAAGATCATGCTCAACCAAAGAAAACAGAGCGGTGGAGCGATTCAACGAAACGCGACAACGCTCTAGGTTCATATGGTGTGGCGAATCCGCCGCGCAACTGCGCTTTCTGACGGTCCTGCGGAAGGATGAACGAAATCGCATACGGTCGCTGAGTTGACATGGCGCTCTGGCCGAAGGAAGCAGCGCCATGCCCACCATCACCGCGCTCTACCGCTATCCCTTAAAGGGTTTCTCTCCTGAACCTCTGGAGCGAACCGAAATCGCCGCGGGTGAGACGATCCCCTTTGACCGCGCCTTCGCCGTGGAGAATGGGCCGATCGGTTTCGATCCGGACGCGCCCAGCTATTACCGCAAGACGCATTTCCTCATGCTGATGCGCAATGAGCGCATCGCCGAATTCACCTCGCGCTTCGACGAAACAACCGGCGGCTTCGACATCTTTAAGGACGGGTCGTTGCAGATGGCAGGCTCGCTCACCACAGAAGCGGGACGGGCGTCTATCGAAGGCTGGCTCAAAGACACATTCGCTCGCGAGCTAAGCGGCCCGCCGCGCATCCTGTCGGCGCCGGGGCATTCCTTCTCCGACATGCCGGCGAAGGTCGTGCACCTCGTCAATCTGGAGAGCGTGCGCGCGCTGTCGGACCGGCTCGGCGAGCCGATCAATCCACTGCGCTTCCGCCCCAACATCATCGTCGAGGGCGCACCGGAATGGAGCGAACTGGATTGGAAAGAGGGAACCGAAATCCGCCTGCCGGGGATCACAATGGAAATGGCGGCACGCACGCAAAGATGTGCCGCGACCAATGTCGATCCTCAAACGGGTCGACGCGACATGCAGATTCCCAAAGCGCTGACGACGCATTACGGCCACGCCGATTTCGGCGTTTATCTCGTCGCCAAGACGGACGGTGTGATCGCTGTCGGTGACGCGCTCGCCTTAAACGCTTAAGTCGATTGCTCGCGAAGGCCTATTCCGGAAAGGCGGCAAGCGCCGCGGCCCCGTCCTTGGTGGAATCCTCCGCCTCGGCATTGTCCTTATCGGCTTTTGGGGACCGGCGGCGGCGGCGCGGTTGGGCTTGCGTCTCTTCCGCCTCGGCGGCTGATTCGGGCGGAGCTTCAGTCGACGCCGGTGCCTCTTGCGCTTCGTCGCCGGCTGCTGCCTGTTCACGCGCCTCGTCACGGTCGCTCCGGGCGCTGCGGCGGCGCCCTGAATCGCCCCGACCGGATTGTCTGCCGCCGCGACCCTCGCCGTTCTCCTGAGCGTCGCCGGCCTCCTGCTCACCCTCGGCCCGGGCTTCGCCGTTATATTCGAATCGATCGCGCGCTCTGCCGTTCGCGTTGCGCTCTTCGTCGTAGCCCTCTTCGCCGCCCTCGCGCGGTTGCGGCTGCTGTTGCGGCTGGAACTGTGCCTGCGCCGCTGCAACGATGCGATTGTAGTGTTCTGCGTGCTGCAGATAGTTTTCCGCTGAAACCGTGTCGCCCGATGCAATGGCGTCGCGCGCCAGCGACATGTATTTATCGGCGACATGCGCAGCCGTGCCGCGCACCTTCACGTCCGGTCCGTTTGATTCGTAGCTCCGCGTAAGCGGATTCGGCCCCTTACGGCTGCGACCACGCGACCGACGATTTTGATTGTGTCTCATGAACCCGTTCTCTTGTTAACGGCTACTTACCCGCCCCGTTCCGGCCCGCATTGAGCCAGTCACGGTCCACGCCGCTCGCCATGCCTTATTAAGCACCGCACCTCCAATGTCGGGAGGTTAGGCGTATCGGCGATGGCGACGCGAGCAAATCAGCTTTCGGCGATCTCTATGTTCGTCTGCCGGAAATAGAAGCCAGCCCTGTGGCTTCTCTCTGGTTTGCGAGACCGAAGCTAGCCTGACCGCCGAACTTTTCCAAGCGCTTTTTTTGGCTTCTTCGACCCAATGGCCGGAATGGTTTTGATCGCGCTAACCACCCGGTCCCGCCCCGCCAGATCGGGATGAATGCGGATATCGTCAAGACCGACCTCAGCGCAAAGCTGCGCCACCGCACCGCCCTGATTGGAGCCCACCTCCACGGCCAAAAGCCCATCCGTCGCAAGCAGCGAATCAATTCGCCCGACAATGGCGCGGTACGCAACAAGCCCGTCCGGCCCGCCATCCAGGGCACAGCGCGGGTCGTGCTCGCGTATCTCCGTCTCAAGGTCGTCAATCGCGTCGCTCTCTATGTAGGGCGGGTTCGCGACAACGACATGAAAGGGCCCAAGCGGCCCGTCCGCGAAATCGATTCGCTGGAAACGCATGCGATCGGCAACGCCGTGATGTTCCGCATTGAGCCGCGCCATCTGCAGCGCTTCGTCTGAGATATCGGTCGCTACGCCACGGGCACGTGGCAGTTCCCTCAACAGCGCAATCAGAATCGCTCCGGACCCCGTGCCGAGATCGGCAATCGCGACGTCTTGACCGAAACGCGATGGGATCGCCGACAGAACCACCTCAATCAGCGTCTCCGTGTCGGGACGCGGCACGAGCGTGGCGGGGCTGACCTTGATCGGCAGGCTCCAGAAATCCTTCTCGCCGAGAATGCGCGCAACCGGCTCGCCGGCGAGCCGTCGCCCGATATGGGACCGAAACGCCGCCTGCGCAATGTCGGGCATGGGGTCGCTGTCGTGCGCAATCAGCGCTGCCATCTTCAGCCCCGACGCGTCGGCCAGAAGAAGTCGCGCATCGAGCGCAGCGCTCACCACGCCCGCCGATTTGAGCGACGCACGCGCCGCCGCCAGCGCTTCGCCGTAACGCGTCATGCGTCCTCAAACTCCGCAAGCCTGCGCGCCTGGTCGTCGGCCGTCAGCGCATCGACCACTTCGTCCAGCGCTTCGCCGCTCAGCACCTTGTCGAGCTTGTAAAGTGTGAGGTTGACGCGATGGTCGGTGACCCGGCCTTGCGGAAAGTTGTAGGTTCGGATGCGCTCCGACCGGTCGCCGGAACCGACTTGTCCTTTGCGCTCCGCAGCGCGCTCGCTCTCCAGCTTCTGGCGTTCAAGGTCGAAGAGCCGGGCACGCAGGACCTGCATGGCGCGCGCACGATTTTGATGCTGCGACTTCTCGTTGGCCGTCACCACGATGCCGGTCGGGATATGCAGAACGCGCACAGCCGATTCGGTCGTATTGGCGTGCTGGCCGCCGGCGCTCGACGCCCGCGTCGTATCGATCCTGAGTTCCTCTTGCTTGATCTCAACATCGACATCCTCCGCCTCCGGCAGCACCGCAACGGTCGCCGCAGATGTATGGATGCGTCCACCCGCTTCCGTCTCCGGCACGCGCTGGACACGGTGCACGCCGGACTCGAACTTGAGGCGCGCATAGACACCGGCGCCGCGTACCGTGGCGATGATCTCGCGGTAGCCGCCAACCTCGCCTTCGCTCGCCGACAGCACTTCGATCTTCCAGCCATGCACGGAGGCGTATCGCTCATACATGCGAAAAAGATCGCCCGCGAAGAGTGCGGCTTCGTCACCGCCCGTGCCGGCGCGCACTTCAAGGATGGCACTGCGATCGTCGGCCTCGTCGCGCGGAATAAGCAGCACACGCAACTCGCTGCGCAGCGCATCGATACGCTTGCGCAGCGCCTGCTGCTCCTCCTCCGCCAGCGCCTTAAGGTCCTTGTCGGTGGAGGGATCGGCGATCAGCGTTTCCGTGTCGGCGAGCTCGCGCTCCGCTTCGTCAAGATCGCGCGCCTTCTCCGCCACGGGATCCAGCCCGGCCAGCTCGCGCGACAGCCGCACATAATCCCCCGCATCCGGCCCGGCCGCCAGCATGGCGGTAATGGTCTCATGCCGGTGAATGAGCGAGCGTAGGCGGTCCTGCGGTATGGTGACGGACATGTTCGATCCTTAGACCGGAACGCTGCGGGGGTCTGCCCACGCCCTGAGCTCGCCGCGGATTTCCGATCCCGGCGCACCCTCATCGATCATCGCATTGAGACGCTCCGCCAGCGGCTTCAGCTCCAGGCTTCGGATCGCTGACTTTACCGGGCCGATTGCCGCCGACGGCATGGAGAGCGACCGATACCCGATCGCCGCCAGCGCCGCCGCCTCAAGCGGCCGGCCGGCCATTTCTCCGCAGAGCGTTAGAGGCTTTCCGGCCGCATCGGCCGCCCGCGCAACGCTGCGCAGCGCCCTGAGGAAAGCCGGGCTGAGCGCTTCGAAGCGCCCCGCAATCCGTGTATTGGCGCGGTCGCTGGCCATCATGAACTGCATCAGATCGTTAGAGCCGACCGATGCGAAATCGACAGCTTCAAGAAGCTCATCCAGTTGCCACAGAAGCGACGGCACTTCGACCATTGCCCCCAGCGAGACGCGTTCGGCAATTGTGTGCCCTTGTCCCTCCAGGAATTTTTGTTCGCGCTCCACCACAGCCTTGGCGCGCACGAACTCGCCAACCTCAGTCACCATCGGAAACAAAAGTCGCAGCTCCTGCCCCGCCGCCGCCTTCAGAAGCGCGCGCGCCTGCGTGCGCAGAAGCACAGGTCGGTCAAGGCCAAGCCGGATCGCCCGCCAACCCATAGCGGGGTTCTCCTCACGTTGCTGGCGAAAATAAGGAAGCACCTTGTCGCCGCCGATATCAAGCGAGCGGAAAGTCACCGGCTTGCCGTCCGCCGCCGCCAAGACCTGCTCGTAAAAGCCCTCCTGCTCGGTTTGGCGCGGCAACCTTGAGGCCACCATGAACTGAAGCTCTGTGCGGAAGAGCCCGACGCCCGCAGCACCCGATTGCTCAACATGCGGCATGTCCATGAGCAATCCGGCATTGATCTGCAGCATGAACGGAACGCCGTCGCGCGTGACGGCCGGCTCGTCGCGGATCAGCCGGTATTGCTCCTGCCGGCGGGCGTGAAAGCGAACCTTGTCGGCATAGGCCGTTTCAATGTCGCCGGGGGGCCTGAGATGCACCTCGCCGGTGTCGCCATCCACGATGATCGCGTCACCCGCCTCCGCCAGCGACGCGACCTCCACCTGTCCGGCTGTCGGCAGGCCAAGCGCACGGGCGACGATCGCCACATGGCTGGTCGGCCCTGGCTCCTCCAGAACCAGCCCGCGCAGCCGCTCGCGGCTATAATCCAGTAGATCGGCCGGCCCCATGTTGCGGGCAATCACCACGGCGTCGTCCGGCAGGTCGCCGGCGACCGGACCATGCGGCCGCCCCATCAGCTCGCGCAGCAATCGGTTCGCCAGGTCGTCAAAATCGTGCAGGCGGTCGCGCAGGAACGGGTCCGTCTGCCGCGCCATCTGCGCGCGCGTATCGTTCTGCACGCGCTCCACCGCCGCCTCCGCGGTCAGGCCGTTGCGGATCGCCTCCTGCAGCCGCCGCGTCCAGCCACGGTCCTCCGCAAACATCTTATAGGCTTCCAGGATCTCACGATGCTCGCCGGCGCCGACTTCCGCGCCGCGCGCCAGGAGATCGTCGACGGAGAGCTTCAGGCTCGCCATCGCCACATCGAGGCGCTTCAGCTCCGTGTCGACATCTTCGGCGATAAGCTGTGTGACGACGACGCGCGGCTCGTGCAGCAAGACATGACCGAGCGCGACGCCCTCAACATACGCCGCCCCCTTCAGATGCACCGGACGATTGAGATCAAGATCGGCGCCGGGGATCGACAGCCCTTCCATCTCGCCGGAGGCGAACATCTCCGCCAGAACCATGGCCGTGGTCTGCAGCGCCTCGATCTCCTCCTCCGCATAGGTGCGGTATGATCGGTTCTGCACGACCAGCACGCCGAGCGTGCGCCCGGCGCGCAGCACCGGCACGCCGAGGAAGGAATGATAGATCTCCTCCCCTGTCTCAGGCAGGTAGGCAAAGGCAGGATGCGATTGGGCGTCCGGGAGGTTCAACGGACGGGCATCTTCCGCGATCAGGCCGACCAATCCGCGCCCCACCGTCAGCGTGGCCCGGTGCACAGCACTTGCCTGCAACCCTTCGGTGGCAAAAAGCTCCAGCACGTTGTCGGCCCTGAGCACATAGATCGAGCACACCTCCGCGACCATGTTGGACGCGATCAGTTTGACGATCTTGTCGAGCCGTTCCTGTGCGCCGATCGGCTCCGCCATGACCTCACGGAGCTTCCGCAAGAGCACGCGCGGCCCGGCGAGCGCCCCCCGGGTTGTCGTCAAGCTCACCTCCTGGAACGCGCCGACTTCCCGCGACGGAGAAGCCGCCTTGTTTCCTTAGAGCCTTATCCATTCTGATTGAATCAGAATGGAGGCTCTATCTGTTTGCTGGAGCATGATCTTATCCGAAAACCGGTATCCACTTTTCGGGATCATGCTCTAGCCGAGCGCCGCTCCGGCGCTCCGCCACGATCCTACCCTAAAAGCCGCTTTTGTTCGCCCGGACCGTGCCGAGCCGGCAAGATCGCTGCGACGCCCGCGGGCGCGCTTATGTCTTGTCGAGTTCGTATATTGAATGAAGCGTGCGAACGGCAAGCTCCGTATATGCCGCGTCGATCAGCACCGATATCTTGATCTCCGAAGTGGTGATCAGCTGTATATTGATGCCGCGCGAAGCAAGCGCCTGAAACGCCTGCGATGCCACGCCCGCATGGCTGCGCATGCCGATCCCGATCACCGAGACCTTGGCCACGTCGGAGGAGCCCGACACGCTCTCCATGGCCACTTCGCTTTTCAGTTCGTCGATCAGCGCCATTGCCCGCTCGAAATCGGCCGTCGTGACGGTGAAGGTGATGTCGGTCGCCCGGCCATCCTCGGAGATGTTCTGCACGATCATGTCGACATTGATGCCGGAATCCGCCAGCGGCCCGAATATCGCAGCCGCGACGCCGGGCTTGTCCTCCACACGGCGGAGCGTGATCTTGGCTTCGTCCTTGGAATAGGCGATGCCGGTTACGAGCTGCTTCTCCACGATCTCGTCCTCGTCGCAAATGAGCGTTCCAACAGTCTGATTGCCCTCCCCGGTCTGCGGCGCTTCGGGGTCGTCGAAGGAGGAGCGGACGAAGGTCCGCACGCCATGCACCATCGCAAGTTCCACGGAGCGCACTTGCAGGACCTTGGAGCCGAGCGACGCCATCTCCAGCATTTCCTCAAACGCCACTTTGGCGAGCCGCTGGGCCTGCGGGACGATGCGGGGGTCGGTCGTATAGACCCCGTCGACGTCAGTATAGATGTCGCATCGTTCCGCACCGATCGCCGCAGCGACCGCCACCGCGCTTGTGTCCGACCCACCGCGCCCCAAAGTCGTGATGCGATTGTCCGGCGCCAACCCTTGGAAGCCGGCGATGATCGCCACCTGCCCCTGACCCAAGCGCTCAAGCAGAATGTCGGGCCTGATATCGGTGATACGCGCAGCACCGTGGGCGGAATCGGTCGAAACGGCAATCTGCCAGCCAAGCCAGGAGCGGGCGTTGACCCCCATGCCCTGGAGCACGATCGCCAACAGCCCGGCGCTCACCTGCTCGCCGGCGGAAACCACCGTGTCGTATTCGCGCGCGTCATGCAGCACCGACGCGGCCCGGCAAAGCTGTACCAGCTTGTCCGTCTCACCCGCCATGGCGGACACGACCACGGCGACTTCGTTGCCGGCGCGCACCTCGCGCGCCACATGGCGCGCGACATTGCCGATGCGCTCCAGATCGGCGACGGACGTTCCGCCGAATTTCATCACAAGACGGGCCATGCCCTTGGGTCCGTTCAGCGGGCGCCGCAGCGACCGGATGCTGTTCACCGAGATGCCGGGAGTGCCGGCTGCCACCACAGCTAGCCGACCCGCGGCTCTTTATCGGCTTCCGGCGCCGCCGGCAACTCGGTTGACCCGGCCGCGCGCATCCACCATGTGAGGGCGCGGGCAATCGTGAGCATGCCCTGAAGGACCGACAATGCACAAAGTCGCCGTCATCGTGGGAAGCCTGCGCAAGGAATCCATCAACAAAAAGCTCGCCGGCGCGCTTGCCAAGCTGGCGGAGGGCAAGCTTGAATTCCGCATGATCCGGATCGACGATTTGCCGCTCTACAACGCCGACGACGATGCTGATCCCTCCGCCCCCGTGCGCCGCTTCAAAAGCGAGGTGGAAGCCTGCGACGCGGTCCTGTTTGTGACGCCGGAGCACAATCGCAGCATTCCCTCAGCGCTCAAGAACGCCTTCGACTGGGGCACCCGCCCCCGCGGCGAAGACTCCTGGCGCGGCCGACCGGCGGCCGTCTTAGGTACCTCGCCGGGCAATCTCGGCACTGGCATCGCCCAGCAGCACATGCGCACAATCGCTTCCGGACATTCGTCTGCGCTGATGGGCACACCGCTGGTCTTCTTGAAATACATGGACGGACTGATTGACGACGACGGCACCGTCACCAACGAAGGAACCAGAACGTTCCTACGGAGCTTCGTCGATCAGTTCGCCGCTTTTATTGACAACATGACCGGAGGAGCCTGAGGCAATGTCTGCTGCCGCGACCCACGCCTCCGTCGATCCATCAGAGATCGCCAAGTTCGAGCGCATGGCCGCGGAGTGGTGGGATGCGGACGGCAAGTTCGCGCCGCTGCACAAATTCAATCCGGTCCGCCTGACATATACGCGCGATATCGTCTGCGAGCATTTCGGGCGTGACCCAAAATCGGGGACGCCATTCACCGGTCTCAGACTGCTCGATATCGGCTGCGGCGGCGGCATCTTGAGCGAGCCCATGACGCGCCTCGGCGCGACAATGGTCGGCATCGACCCCTCTGAGACCAACATTGAGATCGCCCGCCTGCATGCAGGCCAGACCGGGCTGGAGATCGACTATCGCGCCACGACCGTGGAGGCGCTCGTGGAGGCGAAGGAGGAATTCGACGTCGTCCTGGCGATGGAGGTGGTGGAGCACGTCGCCGATGTCGATGCCTTCATCGCCGCAAGCGCCGCCCTCGTAAGGCCGGGCGGGCTTATGTTCCTGGCCACGATCAACCGCAATCTGAAAGCCTTTGCTTTGGCCATCGTCGGCGCAGAATACGTGATGCGCTGGCTGCCACGCGGGACGCACGAATACGACAAGCTGGTCAAGCCGGCCGAGCTTGAGGCGGCGCTCGCAGGAACCGGCCTCAATGTCGCCCACCGCCTTGGCGTCACCTACAATCCGCTCGCCGATCGCTGGTCGCGCTCCTCCGACATGTCGGTCAATTACGCGATCGTCGCCGAACGACCGGCGGCCTGACCGCCGACACATCATGTTGCCGGCCGCATTGTCTTTGCGGCCGTCTCCGCATTAAGCTCGCCGCGCGTGGCTGAATAGCCGTCCCGCCCAACCTGCCGCGCGCCAGCTCTTGCCGACATGATCGCCTCCCCCGATCCCGCCTCCTCCCGTTGGGCCGCGTTCCACAATACGGCCTTCATGCGCTATTGGCTGTCGCGGCTCGCCGCCGGGTTCGCAGTGCAGATCCAGACTGTCGCCGTGGGCTGGCAGGTCTACGACATCACGCGCAACCCGCTCGACCTCGGCTTCGTCGGTCTGTCGCAATTTCTTCCCGCGCTTCTTCTGGTGCTGGTGACGGGAGCCGCCGCCGATCGCTTCCGTCGCCGCGCGATCATGGCGGTCTGCCTCTCGGTTGAGGCGCTCTGCGCCATCGCGCTCCTGGCTTTCACATTAGCCGGCAGCCAGAACGTACTGCTTGTCTTCATCATCTTGGCCGGCTTCGGCACGGCGCGCGCCTTCTACAATCCGGCGCAGCATTCGCTTCTGCCCAACATCGTGCCGCCTGAAATTCTCAGCAACGCCATCGCGTTGAACTCTGCCGGCTGGCAGCTCGCCACGATCTGTGGACCGCTTATCGGCGGGCTGCTCTACGACATCATGCCGGAGCTCGCTTACGCCACGGCTTTCACGCTATTCATCGTCTCCGGCATCCTCATTTCTCTGGTGCCGCGCCAGGCCAAGCGCATCGCGCCGCCGCGCACCGACTGGAAAACCATCATCGCCGGCTTTCGTTATATCTGGCACCAGAAGGTGGTCCTCGGCGCGATCTCGCTTGACCTGTTCGCCGTGCTGCTCGGCGGCGCGACCGCCCTTCTGCCGGTCTATGCGCGCGACATCCTGCAGGTCGATGCGACCGGCCTCGGGCTCCTGCGGGCCGGCCAGGCGATCGGCGGGATTATGGTGGCGCTTTATCTCACGACGCGCGCCATCAAGGACAATGTCGGCTTGTGGATGTTCGTCTTCGTCGGTGTGTTCGGCTTGTTCACGGTCGTTTTCGGCATGTCGACGATGCTTTGGCTCTCCGTCGCCGCGCTCATAATCATGGGCGGCGCGGACATGGTGAGCGTCTATATCCGCGAGACGCTGATCCAGCTTTGGACGCCCGACGACGTGCGCGGCCGCGTCAATGCCGTGAACATGGTGTTCGTCGGAGCCTCCAACGAACTGGGCGAGTTCCGCGCCGGCGTCTCCGCCTGGCTGATCGGCGCCGTGCCGGCCGTCGTGTTCGGCGGGCTCGGTACGATGGGCGTTGCGGCGCTGTGGTTTTATTGGTTCCCGGAACTGCGCCGCGTGCGCCGCCTCGACCTGCCGGACAGAGCATGATCCCGAAAAGTGGCACCCGGTTTCCGGACAAGATCATGCTCCAACAAAAACATTAAGGCCAGCCCACCAACTGAAACCGGTCGACGTCGAAGAGCCCTTTGTCGGTGATCTTCAGATGCGGGATCACCGGCAGCGGCAGGAAGGCGACCTGCAGGAAGGGCTCCGGCAAGATGCAGCCGAGCCCCTGGGCAGCGACGCGGAGCTCAATCAGCTTGCTGCGAACCGCCTCGAACGGCTCCACGCTCATCAGGCCGGCGACAGGCAATGCCAGCTCCGCGCGCGCCTCGCCGCCGGCGGCCACGACAAAGCCGCCCTGCATGGCAATGACGCGGTTGACCGCCGCGGCGATGTCGGAATCGTCCACGCCGACGACAATGATGTTGTGGCTGTCATGCCCGACCGATGAGGCGATAGCGCCGCGCTTCAGGCCGAAGCCATGCACCAAGCCGCGGCCGATATTCTCATTCTTGCCGTAGCGCGCGACGACCGCACATTTGATGACATCCTGCGCAAGATCGGCCGACACCTCGCCGCCATCAATCGACATGTCGAATGCCAGCCGCTCGGTGATGATGCGCCCGGCAGTGACGCCGATGACCGGCGCCGGATTATCGCCCCCGACGATGCGAAAATCATCCGCCCTCACGGGGGCACGCTGCACGCTTTCAAGCCCGACCGGCCCAAGCGGCGGACGGTCGGCAAAGAGCGTATCCTCCACCCGCCGACCGCCGACGATCACGTCAGCAACCCGGCACGCGTCGAGGTCTTCCACAAGGACGAGATCGGCGCGCCAGCCCGGCGCCACGAGGCCACGGTCCCTGAGGCCGAAGGCGTTGGCGCCTGACCAGCTCGCCGCACGATAGACGGCGTGCCGCGGCCGGCCCTTTGCAATTAGCCGGCGGATCATGAAATCCAGATGGCCTTCCTCGCCAATGTCGAGTGGATTGCGGTCGTCTGTGCACAGCGCCAAGAAGGAGGCCGTATCCGCATCGAGCACCTCCGCCAGCGCATCAAGGTCCTTGGAGACGGAGCCCTCGCGGATCAGGATCGCCATCCCCTTGGCGAGTTTCTCATACGCTTCGGCCGCGCTCGTTGCCTCGTGATCGGTGCGGATGCGCGCGGCGAGATAGGCGTTCAGATCACGGCCGGACAGAAGCGGCGCGTGTCCGTCAATGTGCCCGTCCTGAAAGGCGGTGAGCTTGTCGAGCATGTCGGGCTTGCACGCCAGAACGCCCGGATAGTTCATGACCTCCGCCAGTCCGATCACCTTGGGGTGCGTGCTGAGCGGAACAAGGTCGGCGGCAGAAAGCGCAGCACCCGTTGTCTCAAAGCCCGTCGAGGGAACACACGAGGAAAGCTGCACGCGCAAGTCCAGCACCGTGCGTTCCGACGCATCAAGCAAATAGCGAATGCCGGCAAGCCCCAGCACATTGGCGATCTCGTGCGGATCACAGATCGCCGTGGTCACGCCGTGCGCGACGACGCATCGGTCGAACTCAAGCGGCGTCACCAGCGACGATTCCACATGCACATGCGTGTCGACGAAGCCCGGGACACAAGTGAGGCCACGCCCGTCGAGACGCCGCTTGCCCTCGTAGCTGGCATGCGTTCCCACGATACGCTCGCCGACGATGGCAACATCGGAACGCGTGACAGCGCCCGTTATGACATCGAGGATATCGACATCGCCGATAACCAGATCGGCCGGTTCACGGCCGGCGGCCGCGGCGATGGCTCTGGCGAGGGTCGCCTTGTCCATCCCCTCAAATATCAAGGAACCGCCAGGACGGGAAACCGGCAATTGGTGTTTCAGCGGCAAAGACCGCGCCGGAGCGCGGCGCCCGCTGAAGAAGCGCGGCTGAGCGCCCCTCCCGCAGGCTCGTCAAATAGAGCGTGCGGAAATCCGGGCCGCCGAAGCACGGCATGGTCGGCGCCGGCACCGGCGCGTCATACGTGGCCACAAGCCGCCCGTCCGGCGCAAAGCGGTTGATGTGCCCGGCCGAAACGCCCGCACTCCAGTAATAGCCCTCCGTGTCGCAGCTTCCGCCGTCGGGCCGGCCAACCGCAACACCCGGCTCTGCGATGCGCGTACGCTCGGAGATATCGCCGCTCTGCGGGTCGAAACGCCAGCGGTCGATCCACGGCCCGCGCGAATCGGCGTGAAACATCAGCGCGCCGTCGGCCGTCCAGGCGAGACCGTTGGAGACCTTCAGGCCGCTCACCTTGCGCTCGACGGAACCAGACGGATCGACACGATAAAGCGCGGCGACCGGTTCCTTGTCGACGCGATCGTCCATGCTGCCCACCCAGAACGCGCCGTCCGGGCCGACACGCCCGTCATTGAGCCGCGTGTCGGGATTGTCCTCCTCAATCTGGCAGAGCTCCTGGCGCGCATCGGATTCCGGATCGAAGAGGATCACTTTGTCGCGAAGTGCCACCACTAAGCGCCCGGACGCCGCAAGGCCGAGCGAGCAGACTTCGCTTTCCAACGTGCAGGTCTGAAGATCGCCGGTATCCGGGTCGCGGCGATAAATGAGCCGGCTCAATATATCGACAAAATAGAGGATTCCGGTGCGCTCGTCGTAGACCGGGCTTTCGCCGATCCGGCACCTTATGTCGGCGATGCAATCGAAGTGGAGCGCCATTCTGCTGTCCCGCATTCGTAAGCTGGCTAGCTAGAGCATGATCCCGAAAAGCGTGCCCCGGACCTCGATCCGGGGTGGACACCGGTTTTCGGATAAGATCATGCTCCAACAAAGAGATAGAGCCTCCATTCCGACCGAGATCAGAATGGAGGCTCTAGGGAGCACGAGCCGGCGGCCGGCGCAACGCTCATAGCACCGCCCGTGGCGTGGCACCCTGTCAGGAGTATTGCTCGCGGCGCGGGGGCACACTGGCAAAAACCGGCATGTTGCTATAAGGCTCGCCGGCGCCTCCAGCCTTGAAAGTCCTGCGGGCGCATGTGCTGGCGGGCGCCTTGCGATCGAATGCACGAGAGGCGTTACGCCCGATTTCGATCCCTTTTCGGATATAGCGGTCAGCCCATGGTCAAACGCTTTGTGATCGCGCTGGTGCTCGTCGTCATCCTCTGTGGCGGCCTGATCGGCTTCAACATGTTCCGCTCCCAGATGATTGGCGAGTTCTTCGCCAACATGACGCCGCCGCCGGTGACGGTCTCGGCGACGACGGTCGAACCCACCTCATGGGCGCCGGAGATTGAAACGATCGGCACGCTCTGGGCCTGGCAGGGCGTCGATGTGGCTGTCGAAGCGGCCGGCATCGTGAAGACCATCGACTTCAGGGCGAACGATCGCGTCGAGGCCGGCCAGCTCCTTGTGCAGATCGACGACGCGGTGCAGCGCGCCGATCTGATCGCCGCCGAGGCCGCGGTGGAGCGCGACCGCGCGCAGCTTGAGCGCGCTCGCCGGCTGCGCGAGACCGGCGTCGCCTCGGAGACGACGCTGGAGGATGCGCAGACCGCGCTTGCCAATACCGAATCGACGCTGGCGCGCATCCGCGCCGTCCTGGAGCAGAAGGCGATTGAAGCGCCCTTCTCCGGCACCATCGGCATCCCCCGCGTCGATGTCGGTCAATATGCCGAGCCCGGCACGCTGATCGCAACGCTTCAGCAGCTCGACAAGATGAAGGTGGACTTCACCGTGCCGGAGCAGATGATGGGCGAGCTGCATATCGGCCAGGCCGCAAGTTTTGGGCTGACGGAAGGCGATTTCCCCTATGACGGCGCCATCATCGGCATCGATCCGAAGATCGATCCGCAGACGCGGCTCGTATCGGTGCGCGCCCAGATCGATAATCCTGACGACGCACTCCGGCCCGGCCAGTTCGCCCGTGTGCGCGTCCAGATGCCGGCCGCTGAGAACGTGATCGCATTACCGCAGACCTCCGTGGTGACCAGCCTTTACGGCGACTACGTCTTCGTCGTTGAGGAGGCCGAGACGGAGGCGGGCGCCGAGCCCGCGCCTTCAGGCGACAATACAGACGCCGCAGACAACGCGCCGAGCGCACCGAGCCTGACGGCCAAACAGGTTTTCGTGACGTTGGGTCGTCGTCAGGGCAATATGATTGAGATCGTCGAGGGCCTCTCCGCCGGCCAGTCGGTGGTGACGTCGGGGCAGAACAAGCTTGCCAACAACGCGCCCGTCACCATCAACAACGCAGTCGACCCGGCCACCTTGGCGCTCGATGGACGGGACGAGCGCTCGTGAACTTCTCTGAACTTTTCATCCGGCGGCCGGTCCTCACCATCGTCACGTCCATTCTGATCCTGCTGCTTGGGCTACAGGGCTTCTTCGGCATGACGGTGCGCGAATATCCGGAGGTCGATGAATCGGTGATCACCGTCACCACGATCTATCCGGGCGCCAGCGCGGATTTGATGCAAGGCTTCATCACCGCCCCGCTCGCCAAGGCCGTGCTCAACGCCGACAATGTCGATTACGTCACCTCCCAGAGCGCGCTCGCCCGCAGCACGGTCACCGTCCACATGGTGCTCGGCGCCGATCCCGATCAGGCGCTCATAGACGTGCTGTCGAAGGTGCAGGAGGTGCGCGGGCAATTGCCGACTGACGCGGAGGACCCCGTCGTCCAGAAAGGCGATGGCCAGAACTTCGCGCTCATGTATCTGGCGGTGCGCTCCAGCACCATGAACCCGCAGCAGGTCACCGAATATCTGTCGCAGGTCGTGCAGCCGCGCTTTGCCACCATCGAAGGCGTGGGCGATGCGGAGATTCTGGGCGGACGCGATTTCGCCATGCGCGTCTGGCTTGACCCGATCCGGCTTGCCGCCCGCGAAGTGACCGCCGCCGACGTGCTGAACGCCATCAACGCATCGAACTTCCTCTCAGCGCCGGGGCGCACAGAAAACGAATACGTCGCCTACGCCATAGAGACGGCGACCACGCTGCAGACGCCGGAATCGTTCGGCGCGCTGCCGGTGCGTGCCAATGGCGACGAGATCGTGCGCCTGCGCGATGTCGCTCGCATCGAATACGGCGCGGAGAGCGAGGATGTGGTCGTTACGTTCAACGACCAGGAGGGCACGTTCATCGGCGTCTTCGCCTCGCCGGGCGCCAATCCGCTCGACACGTCTGCCGCGGTGAAGGCGGCGCTGCCGATCGTTCAGAACGAGCTGCCGCCCGGCATGGAGATGGAACTCGTCTACGACGCGGCGCGCGCCATCCGCGCCTCGATCGAGGAGGTGTTCATGACGATCGCCGAAGCGGTCGTCATTGTCATCCTCGTCATCCTCGTGTTCCTTGGCTCCTTCCGTTCCGTTCTGGTGCCGATCTTCACAATTCCGCTTTCGCTGATCGGCGTTTGCTTCCTGCTCTATCTTCTGGGCTACTCCATCAATCTCCTGACGCTGCTCGCCATGGTGCTGTCGATCGGATTGGTGGTCGACGACGCCATTGTCGTTGTGGAGAACATCCACCGCCACCTGGAACGCGGCGAGAAGGCGATGCTGGCGGCGATCAACGGCATGCGCGAGATTTTCGGGCCGGTGGTCGCCATGACTATCACGCTTGCGGCTGTCTACACGCCGATCGCCTTCGCGGAGGGCTTGACCGGCGCGCTCTTCCGCGAGTTCGCCGTGACGCTGGCCGGCGCCGTCATCATTTCCGGCGTGATCGCCGTGACCTTGTCGCCGATGCTGGCAGCGCGCGTGCTGAAGCCCAAAGGCGCCAAGCCCAATCGCTTCGAGTCGGTGGTCGACAGGAGCTTTGAACGTCTGAGTGCCTGGTACGGCCGGCTCGTTGCGTCGACGCTGAACTACCGCGTCGTGACGCTGATGGTCGTCACGGCGCTCTCCGCCACGATGGTCTACCTCTTCCTCAATACGTCAAACGAGTTGGCGCCGGAGGAGGACATCGGCTTCATGTTCTCCATCGTCAGCGCGCCGGCCTATGCAACGTCGGACTATACGGAGCTGTTCGTCAACGAAGTGCGCGATTCCACCGACGGCGTGCCGGAGATCGATACGCGCTTCTCCGTCGTCGGCTTTGGCGGAACCAACACCGCCTTCGCCGGCTTCGGTTTGGTGCCCTGGGGCGAGCGCGAGCGCAGCCAGGCGGCGGTGCAGCAGGAGGTGCAAAGCAAGCTCGACGGCGTCGCCGGCGTGCAAGCCTTTGTCTTTGCGCCCCCCACCCTGCCTGGCACGGGCGGCGGCCTGCCGGTGCAATACATCATCCGCTCCACCGGCGATGCCGAGCAGGTCTTCGAGGTCGCAGAAGAGATCAAGGATCGGGCACAACAGAGCGGCCGCTTCATCGTCGTGCAGAACTCGCTTTCGTTCACGCAGCCGATGGCACGCATCACCATCGACCGCGATCGCGCTGCCGCACTTGGCGTCGCCGTCAGTGAGATCGGCACGACGCTGACGGCCTTGGTCGGCGGCGGCGCCGTTTCCCGCTTCGATCGCGAAGGGCGCAGCTACGACGTCATCACACAGGTCGCGCAGGGCGAACGCTTCAATCCGGAAAGCCTGGGCGATTACTACGTCAGAAGCGCCACCGGCAGCATGGTGCCTTTGTCGGCGGTGATCCGCAGCAACACGGAGGCCGCGCCCGTCGCCATCGAGCAATTCAACCGGCTGAACTCGGCGACGATATCCGGCCTGCCGATTCCCGGCGTCGCCACGGGCGACGCCTTACAGGCGCTCCGCGAGATCGCAGCGGAGGTCATGCCGGCCGGCTTCTTTGAGGATTTCGCCGGCCAGTCACGGCTGGAAGTGAACGAAGGCAACACGACGCTGATCGCCTTCGGCCTCGCAATCATCATCATCTATCTTGTGCTCGCCGCACAGTTTGAGAGCTTCCGCGACCCGCTGATCATCATGCTGACCGTGCCGATGTCGATCTTCGGCGCGCTCGTGCCGCTCAATCTCGGCCTTTCGACGCTGAACATCTACACCCAGGTCGGATTGATCACGCTGGTCGGACTGATCACCAAGCACGGGATCTTGATGGTCGAATTCGCCAACGTGCAGCGCGAGCATGGCGTGCCGCAGCGCCAGGCGATCGTCGAAGCGGCGCGGGTTCGGCTGCGGCCCATCCTCATGACCACCGCGGCGATGGTCACCGGCGTCATCCCGCTGATCCTTGCTTCCGGCGCCGGCGCCAAGGCGCGCTTTTCCATCGGCCTGGTCATCGCCTCGGGCCTGGCGGTCGGCACGCTTTTCACGTTGTTCGTGCTGCCGATGTTCTACACCTATATCGCCAAGCGCGACGCGCCCGGCCACGAAGGCGCGACCGCGACCGACGAGGATGGCGCGATCGTCGTGGAGAGCCCCGCGCCGGCCGAGTAGACTGCCGCCTTTCCGACGGGCCTACTTGCCGGCCAACGCGTCTACGCCGGCGCGCTCGAAAAACGCTCTGTGCCGCTCAAGCTGTGCTTGGTGAAAGGCGGCAAGATCATCGCCTTCAAGCCACTGCGAGCAATCGAGCCCGTCCTCCACGCAAAAGGCCTGCCATTCGTCGGACTGAAAGAGCGCTTCGAAGAGCTCGGCATACCAGGCCTGCGCCGCCTCGCTCATGCCCGGCGGCCCGAAGACGGAGCGCTCGAAGTCATACTCGATGTCGTGGCCAAGCTCCTTGGCGGTCGGCACGTCGGGAAACGCCTCCATGCGCTCGGCCGTGAATTGCACCAGCGCCTTGGTGTCGCCAGCGCGCATGAAGTCCGCCTGCTCGGCCGGATTGTTGACGGTGGAATCGACCTGCTCTTTGGCCAGCGCCTTCGCAACGGCAACGCCGCCGGGATAGGTGACATAGGTGACCTCGATGCCGAGCGCCTCCTCCATCATGGCGATGAGAACCGAGTCCTCCTGGCCTGACCCGGTGCCGCCCATGGTCCATTCCGTCTCTGCGGCCTTCACCGCCACGACGAACGTGTCGAGGTCTTCGATATCCTCGCGTGCGGCGTTGACCCACAAGAGAAACGTATCGAGCGCCACGCGCCCGATCGGCGTGAACGCACCGACATCAACGTCGAGGTCCTCCTGCAGGATTGGCGTTGTGTAGAACGCATTCAGCGTAACGAGGAGCGTGTAATCGTCGCCCTCCCTCGCCTTTAGGTAACGCAAGGACTCCGTGCCGGATCCGCCGTCCTTGTTGATCGGCACGAAGGCCACCGGCGAGAGCGCCTTCTCTTCGATCAATCCTTGCAGGAGCCGGGCGATCTGGTCGGCGCCGCCGCCCGCGCCTCCCAT
The DNA here is from genome assembly GCA_028281235.1 of Afifellaceae bacterium. Classification (GTDB taxonomy): domain Bacteria; phylum Pseudomonadota; class Alphaproteobacteria; order Rhizobiales; family Afifellaceae; genus DASWJZ01. The sequence continues at coordinate 31,054 of JANQKG010000061.1, forward strand.
GACGACGAGCTCGACCGGCTTCTCCGGCTCCCAGGCGACCGCCGGCGTAGCCGCCAGAATGCCGGCAAGGCAAAGCACGCCGGCAAAGGCATGGAAGAGCCGCGAACGCTTGGCGCCAGTCATTCCGTATCCTCCCGAGTGAAGCAAATTTGAGCTCTGAGCCCCACGACCAACGAAAATACCAGACATGCGAGAGGTTTGGCGACGATTGCGGGACATTCCGTGTCGCTGACGAGCGGCATCTCTCGCCGGGTGCGGGTTGAGTAGGCATGTCGGCTGTGGTCGACATGATCCTGCGCGGCACCCATTGCGCCGTCGCAGCCATGCCATGAGAGGTTCGATTGAACGACGTCACCGCCGCGCCTGACAAGCGTTCCGTTCCGCCGGGCTCCGGCCGGAGGCGTTCGCCGTTCTTCCCGAAAGGCCGGCTGCTCAAGCCGGCGGAACGCGACGCCGTGGCGGCACTTCTCGGCGACGCGCCGCGCGGGCGCAGCCTTTTGATCGAATTTCTGCACCGCATTCAGGACAACTTAGGCTGCCTGCCCGCCGGGCATCTGCACGCGCTTGCCGAAGAGCTGCGCATCCCCATGGCCGAAATCTACGAGGTGGCCTCGTTCTACGCCCACTTCGATATCGTCAAGGACAATGAAGAACGGCCGCCCAAGACGACCATCCGCGTTTGCGACTCTTTAAGTTGCGCGCTCGCCGGCGGCGAGACATTGCTGAGGAACCTCGTCGCCACAACGGGTGCGGACATCCGCATCGTCCGCGCGCCGTGCATGGGGCGCTGCGACACCGCACCGGTCTGCGAGATCGGCCACCGCCACATCGACCACGCCGACAGCAAGCGCGTCGCCGAGACGCTTGCGTCCGGCGACTTCTCCCCGCGTGTGCCCGAATATCAAAGCTTCGACGCCTATCGCGCGGCCAGCGGCTATTCCATCCTGCAAGACTGCCTCGCCGGCGCGCGGGCCGTCGAGGCGATCATTGAGACGCTCTCAGACGCCGCGCTTCGCGGGCTCGGCGGGGCCGGCTTCCCGACCGGACGCAAATGGACCTTTGTGCGCGCCGAACCCCAGCCGCGTCTGATGGCCGTCAACGCCGATGAAGGCGAGCCTGGCACCTTCAAGGACCGCTACTATCTGGAGCGCGAACCGCATCGCTTTCTGGAGGGCATGCTGATTGCGGCGTGGGCCGTGGAAGCGGAGGATGTCTACATTTACCTGCGCGACGAATATCCCGCGGCGCGCGAAATCCTGCTGAAAGAAATCGCCGCGATCGACGCCGCCGGCTTGACGCGACATACGCGCGTGCATCTCCGCCGCGGTGCCGGCGCTTATATCTGCGGCGAGGAATCAGCAATGATTGAATCCATCGAAGGCAAACGCGGCTATCCGCGCCACCGCCCACCCTTCGTAGCGCAGGATGGAATCTTCGGCCGGCCGACACTCGTCAACAATGTCGAGACGCTCTACTGGGTGCCGGAGATCCTTTCACGCGGCGCTGATTGGTTCGCCGCAAAGGGCATCAACGGCACCAAGGGTCTGCGCTCCTATTCCGTTTCCGGGCGTGTCAAGGAGCCCGGCGTCAAGCTCGCGCCGGCCGGAACGACGGCGCGTCAGCTCGTGGAGGAATATTGCGGCGGCATGCGCGACGGCCACGCCTTCAAGGCCTATCTGCCGGGCGGCGCGTCGGGTGGAATATTGCCGGAAGCGATGGCCGACCTGCCGCTTGAGTTCGGCGCGCTTGAAGAGCATGGCTGCTTCGTGGGATCGCATGCTGTGATTATCCTCTCCGACAAGGACAATATGACCGACGTCGCGCTCAATTTGATGCGTTTCTTCGAAGATGAAAGCTGCGGACAGTGCACGCCCTGCCGCAACGGCACGGAGAAGGCCGTGCAGCTCATGGCGCGGCCCGATTGGGATGCGGCGACGCTCAACGACCTCGCAGACGTCATGCGCGACGCCTCCATCTGCGGGCTCGGCCAGGCGGCGCCAAACCCACTCACCTCGGCGCTGAAGTTCTTCCCCGACGATGTCGCACAGCGCCGCGCGTCGTCCATGGCAGGCAACGATGACCGATAAGATCACCTTCAGCATCGACGGCCAGACCGTCGAAGCCGCACCGGAGGAGACCATCTGGCAGGTGGCGAGCCGCGAGGGCATGGACATCCCGCATCTCTGCTGGCTGCCCAAGCCGGGCTACCGCGCCGACGGCAATTGCCGCGCCTGCATGGTGGAGGTGGAGGGCGAGCGCACGCTTGCCGCCTCCTGCATCCGCAAACCGGCCGACGGAATGGTCGTGAAGACCGGCTCAGAGCGCGCTGTGAAATCGCGCGAGATGGTCTTTGAGCTGCTTCTGGCGGACCAACCTCGCCAAGCGGATTTGCATGACCCGGATTCGCGCTTCTGGGATTGGGTCAAGACGATGGGCATTGAAGCGGCGAGCCGCTTCCCGGCGCGGTCGCAGCCCGCGCCAGACCCGTCGCATCCGGCCATGCGTGTCAATCTCGACGCCTGCATCCATTGCGGCCTGTGCGTGCGCGCGTGTCGCGAAGTGCAGGTCAACGACGTGATCGGCATGGCCCATCGAGGTCCCGGCGCAAAGATCGTCTTCGATTTCGACGACCCGATGGGCCTCTCCACCTGCGTTGCCTGCGGCGAATGCGTGCAGGCCTGCCCAACCGGCGCGCTGATGGAGTCAAGCCTCCTCGACGCCGCCGGCAGGCGAACGGAATTTGAGGACCGCTCCGTCGATACGCTCTGCCCGTTCTGCGGTGTCGGCTGTCAAACGACGGCGCATGTCAAGGGTGACAGGATCATCAACATCGACGGCCGCGACGGGCCGGCCAACGAGAACCGCCTCTGTGTGAAGGGGCGGTTCGGCTTCGACTACATCTACAGCCCCGACCGATTGACGGTGCCGCTCGTCCGCCGCGACGACGCACCCAAACGTCCCGACATGCGTCTTGACCGCGCTTCGATGATGGAGGTCTTCCGCGAAGCGAGCTGGGATGAAGCGCTGGAGCGCGCCGCCTCAGGCCTCAACACGATCCTGAACCGCGACGGCGGTGCGGCATTGGCCGGCTTTGGCTCGGCGAAAGGCTCAAACGAAGAAGCCTATCTCTTCCAAAAGCTCATCCGCCAGGGTTTCGGCACCAACAATGTCGATCATTGCACACGGCTCTGCCACGCTTCGTCCGTCGCCGCGCTGATGGAGGGGTTGAATTCCGGGGCAGTCACGGCGCCGTTCACCGCGGCGGAGGACGCTGAGTGCATCATCGTCATCGGCGCGCGCCCGGCGGAGAACCATCCCGTCGCCGCGACCTACCTGAAGCAGGCGGCCAAGAACGGCGCAGAGATGATCCTCATCGACCCGCGCGGCCAGAGCTCCGGCCTCGGCCGGCACGCGACGCGCGTGCTGCAATTCAAGCCCGGTACGGATGTCGCGCTCTTGAACGGCATGCTCCACACCATCGTCGAGGAAGGCCTCTACGACCTGCAATACATGCAGGCCAACACGGAAGGCTTTGAGGAGCTGAGGACGCGCATTGCCGCCTTTCCGCCCGACGAAATGGAGAAGGTCTGCGGCATCCCCGCCGAAACGATCCGCAACGTGGCGCGCACCTATGCTCGCGCCAGCGCCTCCATCATTTTCTGGGGCATGGGCATTTCGCAACACGTCCATGGCACCGACAATGCGCGCTGTCTGATCGCGCTGGCTTTGACCACCGGGCAGATCGGTCGGCCGGGCACCGGGCTTCATCCATTGCGGGGACAAAACAACGTGCAAGGCGCGTCGGACGCAGGCCTGATCCCCATGGTCTTTCCCGATTACAAATCCGTGGAGGACGCCGATGTCCGCGCCATGTACGAGGATTTCTGGGGGCGCGATCTCGACCCCAAAAACGGCTTGACCGTGGTGGAAATCCTGAACGCTGCTGCCGCGGGCAAGATCAAGGGCATGTACATCCTGGGCGAGAACCCGGCCATGTCCGATCCCGACCAGGCGCATGTGCGCTCAGCACTCGCCAAGCTTGAGCATCTTGTCGTGCAGGACATCTTCCTCACGGAGACCGCCTGGCACGCTGATGTCGTGCTGCCCGCTTCCGCGCATGCGGAGAAATGGGGCACCTTCACCAACACCAACCGCCAGGTGCAGATCGCCCGCCCGGTCGTCGATCCGCCGGGGGAAGCGCGGCAGGACTGGGCGCTGGTGCAAGAGATTGCGCACCGCATCGGGCTCGACTGGCGCTACACACATCCGCGCGATGTCTTCGCCGAGATGGCGGAGATCATGCCGTCGCTGAAGAACATCACCTGGGAGCGGCTGGAGCGTGAGGAATCCGTCACCTATCCGTGCGACACGCCCGACCGGCCCGGCAACGAGATTATCTTCGCCGCCGGCTTTCCGACCGCAAGCGGGCGCGGCCGCATCGTGCCGGCCGATATCGAGCCACCCGCGGAATTGCCGGACGAGACATTTCCCATGGTGCTCACGACCGGCCGGCTTTTGGAGCATTGGCACACCGGCGCCATGACACGGCGCGCCACGCATCTCGACGCGTTGGAGCCGGAGCCGATCGCTTGCCTCAATCAGTTCGATATGCGCCGGCTGGCGATCGCCGCCGGCGATCGTGTGCGTGTTGCCACGCGCCGCGGCGAGATCGCCCTCACCGCCCGGCTCGACCGCGACGTGCCGGAAGGGATGGTGTTCATCCCCTTCTGCTACCAGGAGGCCGCCGCCAACCTGTTGACCAATCCGCAGCTCGATCCTTACGGCAAGATACCGGAGTTCAAGTTCTGCGCCGCCCGCGTGGAGCCTGAGCGCCCAATCGAAGCGGCGGCTGAATAGCTGCCAACGTGGACGGAAGACGGTTGAGGTCGACAGACAACACTGACGGGACAAGGCTATGAAGGCACTGGAAGGCGTTCGCATCCTGGACTTCACCCACGTCCAGTCCGGCCCCACCTGCACGCAATTGCTGGCCTGGCTCGGCGCCGACGTGATCAAGGTCGAGCGCCCCGGGATCGGCGACATCACGCGCGGCCAGCTGCGCGATGTCCCCGACGCTGACAGCCTCTATTTCACGATGCTGAACCACAACAAGCGCTCCATCACCATCGACGGCAAGAATCCGAAGGGCAAAGAGATCCTTGAAGGCCTGGTGAAGGCCTGCGACGTCATGGTGGAGAATTTCGCGCCCGGCGCACTCGACCGCATGGGCTTCACCTGGGAGCATATTCAGGCGCTGAACCCGAAGATCATCCTGGCCTCCATCAAGGGTTTTGGCCCCGGCCCGTACGAGGATTGCAAGGTCTATGAGAACGTCGCCCAATGCACCGGCGGCTCAGCGTCCACCACTGGCTTCCGCGACGGCCCACCGCTGGTCACCGGCGCGCAGATCGGCGATTCCGGCACGGGGCTGCATCTGGCGCTCGGCATCGTCGCCGCTCTTTACCAACGCACCAAATCAGGCCGCGGCCAGCGCGTCACCGCCGCCATGCAGGACGGCGTACTCAATCTCTGCCGCGTCAAGATGCGCGATCAGCAGCGCCTGACCCGCGGGCCGCTCGCCGAATACAGCCAGCACGGCGAGGGCATTCCGTTCGGCTCGGCCGTGCCGCGCTCCGGCAATGATTCCGGTGGCGGTCAGCCGGGCTGGATCCTCAAATGCAAAGGCTGGGAGACCGACCCAAACGCCTACATCTACTTCATCACCCAGGCGCCGGTCTGGAAGGCCATCTGCGACATGATCGGCAAGCCGGAATGGAAGACCGATCCCGATTTCGCCACGCCCAATGCGCGCCTGCCGCGCCTCAGGCTGATCTTCGACACGATCGAGGAATGGACCATGACCAAGACCAAGTTCGAGGTCATGGATCTGTGCAATCAGGCCGACATTCCGTGCGGCCCGATTCTGTCTATGGAGGAACTCGCCGAGGAGCCGTCGCTCAGGGAAACCGGCACGATCGTGGAGGTGGATCACCCCACGCGCGGCCCCTATCTCTCCGTCGGCAATCCAATAAAACTCTCCGACAGCCCCTCAGAGGTGTGGCGCTCGCCGTTGCTTGGCGAGCACACGGAGGAAATCCTGCGCGACGTGCTGAACCTCGACGATGAGGGCGTCGCCGAGGCGCGGGAATCCGGCGCCATCGGCGAGCCATCGCGCGAGGCGGCAGAGTAACTAATCCACTTCGTCGGTAGAGTCGGACTGGAGCTGCATGTAGTTCTGCTCGCCCATCGACTTCAGAAGCTCAAGCTGCGTCTCAAGGAAGTCGATATGCCCTTCCTCGTCCTCTAACAGTTCCTCGAAAATCTTCATGGACACGTAATCGCCGGCGGCGCGGCAGATCTCGCGTGAGTCCGCGTAGAGCGTGCGCGCCTCGTATTCGGCGGCGAGGTCGGCTTCCAGCACCTCTTTGATGTTCTGCCCGATCCTCAGCGGCGCGATGGTCTGCATATTGGGCAGGCCTTCAAGGAAGATGATGCGCGCCACCAGCTTGTCGGCGTGCTGCATCTCCTCAATGGACTCCTCCCGCTCCTTCTTGGCGAGCTTGGTGAAACCCCAATCTTCGGTCAGCCGGTAGTGAAGCCAGTACTGGTTCACGGCGCCAAGCTCATGCTTCAGCGCGGCGTTCAGTTGCTCGATGACCTTTTTATCGCCCTTCATTGTGCTCCTCGCAGCCTATCGACGCCCGGCACTATAGAGACGACCCGCGCCCCGGCCAAGCTTTTTTAGAACTATTCTAGATTGATGCACAGGCCGGACCAATTCGGAGCAAGGCTTGCCGTCTATCAGTTTAGCTTGCGAAATGGCTGCGCCTATGAGCAGCCTCTGACCAGTCGGGTTGCTCTTGAGTCGAATCGAAAGTCCGAGGGAAGGGCCATTTGGAGTCCCAAAGATGGGAGGGCGAACGTGCCGGGAATCACATCAACGAATCTGACTATCACGGAGCCAATTGCAGGCGAGCTCTCTTATCAGATTGACATCAGTTATGACGTGAGCCCGAAAGACGAAGCGGGCGCGGACTTTCTGTACTTTTATTGGCTCGTCTACGAAGATTCCGCTATTGACCGAGTTGTAATTCCCTACCAACGGCAGGCCGGCTCTGCAGTCTTTCTTAAGATTCCGCCCGTTCATCCAACCAACCAATACGACGTTGGCGGAAACCGTCGTGTACCCATGCCTGCAGCAGGGTCTCACATTTTAGGTCCAGTCACATTGTCAGGGAACAAACCTCCAAATACCGGACAGCTGCGGTTCAACCTTTGTGCGATGGTTGCCACTGAGACGTCGCCGGGTGTGTCGTTGCTGGAAGGCATTGCCTTCGACTGAACTTGCCCTAAGCCGCCGGCGGCAGGCTTTCCGACCGCTCGTCCGCCTCCGGCCCGACCCATTCGCCTCGCTGGATGCGCTCACGCACGATTGTGATGTGCTCCACCAGGATGCGCGAGACATGCGGAAAGCAGCCGCAACACCGCCCGCGCTTGCCAAGCCGATGGTAGAGCAGGCCGGGCGTCAGCACGGCAAAGGGATCGTCGGCGAGGATTTCCTCTATGACGGCCTCAATCTCCCGGCGGATGATGACGTTACAGGAACAAACGATCACGGTCGGACGATCATGGGGCACGCACTCCGTGCGTATCAATGACTACCAGTTTCAGGTTTTCAAGCGGATAATTCAAACGTCGTCAATGCGGCCCCTTTCATGCGGCCCGTTAACCCCGGCGGCACCCCGCTCAGCACTACACAAAGCCGGCATCTCACTTTATGTGAGCCCCTCGCGGACTGCCCAAGGCCGCCGGCGGAGCGCCGGTTCTTCAGAAGCATCACGCGCGGACGGACGCCCTTCATGAGCCAGGACATAGCAATCGCCGAAGACGGCAACGCGGCAGAGGCGGAGGCCGGCCAAGCGCCGGCCGATGATTGGCGTGCGCGGCGCACCTTCGCCATCATCTCGCACCCCGACGCCGGCAAGACCACGCTGACGGAGAAGTTGCTCCTCAAGGGGGGCGCCATCCGCATGGCCGGCGCCGTGCGCGCCCGTGGTGAGCGACGGCGCACGCGCTCAGACTGGATGGCGATTGAGCGCGAGCGCGGCATCTCCGTGTCGTCTACTGTCATGCGCTTTGAGCGCGACGGGCTGGTCTTCAACCTGCTCGACACGCCGGGCCACGAGGATTTTTCGGAGGACACCTACCGCACGCTGACGGCGGTCGATTCCGCCATCATGGTGATCGACGCCGCCAAGGGCATCGAAAGCCAGACGCGCAAGCTCTTTGAGGTCTGCCGGCTGCGCGATATCCCGATCATCACCTACGTCAACAAGATCGACCGCGAGGGGCGCCACCCGTTCGAGCTGCTCGACGAGATCGAAGCAAGCCTGGCGCTCGACACCGCGCCGATCGTCTGGCCGGTCGGCATGGGCGCCGACTTCCACGGCGCGTTCGATCTGACCGCCGGCATGCTTTTAACGTCCGCGCAGGATCGCGGTGCCGCCTGCGACACGCGCATGAGCTTCGCCGGGATCGACGATGAACGCCTCGCCGACCATGTCAGCGCGCCGGTCCTGGCGGAGTTCCGCGAGCAGGCCGCGCTCGCCCAGGAGGGCTACGCCGCATTCGACATTGAGAGCTTTCGCGCCGGCCATCTGACACCGGTTATCTTCGGCAGCGCACTGCGCGATTATGCCGTGGAAGAGGTGCTGACAACGGTCGCCCGCTTCGCCCCGCCGCCGCGCCCACAGCCGAGCGCTTCCGGCGATATCGAGCCCAAGAATGCGAGCGTCTCCGGCTTTGTCTTCAAGGTGCAGGCCAACATGGACCCTAACCACCGCGACCGCATCGCCTTCATGCGGCTCTGCTCCGGTCGCCTGCGCCGCGGCATGAAGCTTAATCATGCCCGCAGCGGCAAGGCGCTGACGCTGCACAGCCCCGTGCTGTTCTTCGGCCAGGACCGACAGATCGCCGACGACGCACAAGCCGGCGACGTGATCGGCATCCCCAATCACGGCACACTGCGCGTCGGCGACACGCTGGCAGAAGACAATTCCATCCGCTTCACCGGCCTGCCGGCCTTTGCTCCGGAGGTGCTGCGCCGCGTGCTGAACAGCGACGCCGCCAAGGTGAAGCAGGTGCGCCAGGCCTTGCAGGATCTCGCCGAGGAGGGCCTGATCCAGGTGCTGATGCCCGTCACCGGCGGCCATTGGATCGTCGGCGTGGTCGGCGTCCTGCAGCTCGACGTCCTGAAATCCCGCGTTGCCGGCGAATACAACGCCGAGATTGAGTTGGAGCCGGTGCCCTACCAGACGGCGCGCTGGGTCTCGTCGGACGATTTAGAGGCGCTCGACGCCTTCAAGGCTGAGAACCGCGCCGCATTGGCGGAGGATCGCGACGGCCGCCCGGTTTTCCTGGCCCGGAACGCCTGGGACCTGGACAACATCGCCAAGCGCTACTCGGACGTGCATTTCCGCGATATCTGCGAGATGGCGACCTGAGATCGCCAAGCCGGCTCTGGGCCGACCAGCTTAACCAAGCGATCACCCATTGATTGTAGAACGCTGGGACGAACCAGAAGCTGGCCATGTCAGAAGATCGCATCGCACCGCGCAGCAGCACGCGGCAGAAAGGCACTGCCGTTGTGGACGGCCGGACCGAAATCAACTGCACGATCCGCGACTTGAGCGCCACCGGCGCCCGGCTGAGCTTCCAGAATCCGACCATTCTGCCGCGCACGTTCTGGCTGCGGTTCGACGACACGGAGCAGCAGGTTACGGTCCGCTGGCGGAGCGGCCTCTACGCCGGCGTGCGCTTCGCCAAACCCATCCACAACGGTCGGCGGAAAGAAAAGCGACGCGCCTGGATTTGGTAGCATCGCGCTTGACCGCCCTGTGCAGGTTGCGACACTGACCGATTTCGACCCCTCCTCAAAGGGAGGGTTAGTTGCCGTGTGCCAATCAGCCCGTAGCCCGGATGGAGCGAAGCGCAATCCGGGACATCGCCGCTGGGCAGCCAAGCGCCGCGCCTAAAGCGCGCCTTCCATCGCGGAATCGAAGATCGTCAGCGCCCCGCTCTTTGTGAGCGGCACGGGATTGCCGCCGGCCGTTGGGTCGACGATCGCCATCGCTGCGATCGTATCGCGCTGGCCGCAGCCGACGCCGAGCCCTTTGAGCGTGTGCGGCACACCGACTTCCTCACGCAATTTCAGCACCGCCTGCATGAAGCCGTCGAAGCCGCCGCTGAGACCGAGATAGGCGGCAAGCCGCATGATCTTCGCCTCAATCGCGGGGCGGTTGAAGGCCAGCACATAGGGCATGAACACCGCATTGGTCATGCCGTGATGCGTGTCGTAGAGCGCGCCGACGGGATGCGACAGTGCGTGGATCGCGCCGAGCCCCTTCTGAAAAGCGACGGCGCCCATCGCCGCGGCGCTCATCATTTCCGCCCGCGCTTCAATATCCGTTCCGTCCCGCATGGCCTTCGGCAGATTCGCGAAGACAAGACGCATGCCTTCAAGCGCAATGCCGTCGCCCATCGGGTGATAGGAGGGCGCCGAATAGGCCTCCAGGCAATGCGCCAGCGCGTCCATGCCGGTGCCGGCGGTGACAATCGGCGGCATGCCGATTGTCAGCTCCGGATCTGAGATCACGATCGACGGCATCATCTTCGGATGGAAGATCACTTTCTTTGTGTGCGTCGCCGAATTGGTGATGATTCCGGCGCGTCCGACCTCCGAGCCCGTGCCGGCCGTTGTCGGGACAGCCACGATCGGCGCGATCCGATCGGCGTCGGCGCGCGTCCACCAATCGCCGATATCCTCAAAATCCCATATCGGCCGCATCTGCTCGGCCATGAAGGCAATGACCTTGCCGGCATCGAGCCCGCTGCCGCCGCCAAACGCGACAACACCGTCATGCCCACCGGCCTTAAACGCAGAAACGCCGGCCTCGATATTGGCGTCGCTCGGGTTGGGCTTCACGTCTGAGAAGAGCGCTGCCACTACGTCCCCGTCGCGCAAAACATCCAACGCCCTCTGTGTCACGTCGAGCTTGGCAAGCCCGGCATCGGTGACCAGAAGCGGTCGCGCCATGCCCGCCGCACGGCAGGCATCGGCGAGCTCGGCAATACGCCCCGCTCCGAAGCGGATGGAGGTCGGATAGGTCCAGTTGGCAACGTGATCGGTCATGGACGGCGACTGTCTCTATATCCAATCAACACCGCTCGAAGCCGCGCTTCAGCTCCCAATCCGTGATGCGGCGGTCATGTTCAAATTGCTCCCAGCGCGCCGTGTGGAGGTAGTGCTCCATCACGTCCTCGCCGAAGGCGCTGCGCAGCAACCGCGAGCGCTCCATCGCGTCGATCGCCTCGCGCAGCGTCTTGGGCACCTCGCTGAGATCATCGTCGTGATAGGCGTCGCCGACGAAGGGAGGCTCCAACTCCAGCTTCTCATCGATGCCGGCGAGCCCGGCCGCGATAAGCGCCGCAAAGGCGAGATGCGGGTTAAGGTCGGCGCCGCCGATGCGGCATTCGGTGCGGATTGCCTTGCTGCCCTCCCCACACAAACGAAAACCCGCCGTTCGGTTGTCGCGGCTCCAGATCGCCTTGGTCGGAGCGAATGTGCCGACCTGGAAGCGCTTGTAGGAATTGACGTAGGGGGCCAGGAACCATGTGATCTCACGCGCATATTTGTGCTGCCCCGCCATGAACTGGCGCATCAGCGTGGACATGCCGTGCTCGGCTTTAGCGTCATAGAAGAGCGGCCGCCGCCCGCGCGCATCCCACAGCGAGGCGTGGATGTGGCAGGAGGAGCCGGCGAGTGCATAGTCCCATTTGGCCATGAAGGTGATGGCTTTGCCTTGGAGATGGGCGATCTCCTTGGCGCCGTTCTTGAGGATGGCGTGCCGATCGGCCATCTCCAGCGCGTCACAGTAGCGGACGTTGATCTCCTCCTGGCCCGGCCCCCACTCGCCCTTGGAATTCTCCACCGGGATGCCGGCGCCTTCCAGCCCTTTGCGCAGCACGCGCATGACGCCTTCTTCCTTTGTGGTCTGCAGGATGTGGTAGTCCTGGATGTAGTGGCCGGTCGTGGCGAGTTCGACGTAGCGCTTGGCGCGCGCGCTCTCATAAGTCTCGTCGAAAAGATAGAATTCCAGCTCCGACGCGAAGAAGGCGCGCATCTTGCGTTCGCTCAGGCGGGCGACCTGCCGCTTCAACATGGCGCGCGGACTGTGCGGCACGTCTTCGTGGTGGTGATGGTCGAGCACGTCGCACAGCACCAGCGCCGTGCCCTCAAGCCACGGCAGCCGGCGAAGCGTCGCCAGGTCCGGCTTCATCACGAAGTCGCCGTAGCCCTTTGCCCAATTGGCGGTGGCGTAGCCCGGCACCGGCTCCATATCGATGTCGTTGGCCAAGAGATAGTCGCAGCCATGCGTCTCTACATGCGCGGAATCGACAAAGTGCTCCGCCTGAAAGCGCTTGCCGATGAGACGCCCCTGCATGTCGACAAAGCACACGAGCACGGTGTCGATCTCGCCGGCCGCGACGGCCTTCTTGAGCTGGTCGAATGTCAGTTGTCCCGGCATCGCATGGCTTCTTCTGTCAGAGGTCTTCACAAAAGCGGCCGGCGGCCGGTGGTTGAACGACGTTGCTACCGCAACGGCGGACGCCAGGCGACCCCGCAATCGCATCGGCGGGAGCGCGCCGCGGACCGTCGCCCGTAACGAGCTCCGCCGAAACACCCATCTCTAAGGCATTGCAAGGGAAGGTTTAATCCACCGCCGCGTAAGTGTTTGTCCTCGCTTAGCGATTCGTGGTAAGCAAGCCCAAGGGCGCCGAGAACAAACGCCATGCGATTAACCAAACAGACCAGCTACGCGCTTCGCATCCTCTTGCATTGCGCTCTCCATCCGGACGAGCAGATCAAGGCGGCGGATATCGCCAAGGCCTATAACATCACGGAATTCAACGTCTTGAAGATCGTGCCGCTGTTGGTGCATGGCGGCTTCGTCAAGACGACGCGCGGGCGGCGCGGTGGCTTGCGGCTTGCCCAGCCTGCCGCAGATATCCGCATCGGCGACGTGGTCCGCCTCACCGAGGAGACCCACATCCTCGCCGATTGCTACGGCCAGCTTCCCGAGCCGTGCGCGATCCAGTCGGCCTCGCCCATCAACCGTATCCTCGACACGGCGCTCGGCGCCTTCATCGAAGTGCTGGAGCAGCACACGCTGCAAGAGCTGGTCGACGCGCGCCCGCAGACGCCTCATAGCGAGCGGCAATCGGGCGAACTGGAGCTCACCGGGCTGACCGGAAACGGCTGATCTCCGACGAAGTCACTTCGCCGACAGAGCGTCGCGCTGCGGCACGCCAAGCAATTCGCCGTGCCCGGCCTCCGCAAGCTCTGAGGCGAGCCGTTCCGCTTCCGCCGAGCGTGGCTTGGAGAAACGGGCCAAAAGCAGAAAGGCGACCGGCGTCACGAAAAGCGTGATGATCGCCGCAAAGCCAAGACCGCCGACGACGATCCAGCCGAGCGCCTGGCGCGCCTCCGCGCCTGCCCCACCCAGGGCGACGAGCGGCACGCCGCCGGCGACCGTGGCGACCATGGTCATGACCACAGGCCTCAGCCGGATGCGGCAGGCTTCGCTGATCGCATCGCGCACCTCGTAGCCGTGCTCGCGAAGCTGATTGGCGAACTCCACGATGAGAATGCCGTTCTTGGCCATGATGCCGACCAGCATCACGAGCCCGATCTGGCTGTAGAGATTGAGCGAGCCGCCGGTCAGCGCCACCGCGAACACCGCCGCTCCGAGCCCGAACGGCACGGTGAACATGATGATGACCGCACTCATGAAACTCTCAAATTGCGCGGCAAGCACCAGAAGCACGATGATCAACGCGAAGATGAAGGTGATCGCCACGCCGCTGGATGTCTCGTCCAGGGTCGCCGCCTCGCCCATGAAATGAACGCCCATGCCTTCCGGCAGCCGCTCCGCCGCCAATGCTGCAGCCGCGTTCATCGCCTGACGCAGATCGACATCTGCGGCCAGCGTGGCGGAAATCGGCACCGCGCGGCTCAGACCCTCTCGCCGCAATTCCGGTGCCACGGCGCGTTCCACCATCGTCACGAAAGAGGAGAGCGGCACCATCCGCCCCTCCGAGGCGCGAACGAAGATGCTCTCAAGGTCGCTCGGATCGTCGATCAGGCCGTCGGGCGCTGCGGCGCGAACCGGAATTGCATCGCCATCAATATGGTACTCGCCCATCTCGCGGCCATCGAGGAGCGTGGCAAGCGTGGAGCCCAGCGTATCGACCGACACGCCCAGATCCGCCGCAGCCTCGCGGTCGATGGAAATCGACAGCTCCGGCTGTGTGGTGTCGTAGTCCAGCGTGACGCGGTCAAAGACCGACAGGTCTTCGAGCGCCAGCTTCATCGCCTCCGCCTCTTCAGCCAAGAGATCGTAGTCCGTGCCGGTGATGGCAAAGCGCAGACCCTGACCGCCGCCGCGAATGCCGAGGCTGTTGGGGACGCGGGCATAGACCTGAATGCCGGGGATGGAGCCAAGCTTGCCGTTCAGTTCGCGCGTGATCGCCTGCTGCGAGCGGGCGCGCTCCTCCCACGGCGCGAGCCGGATGACGACGAAGCCGGAATTGGGATGCCACATGCCGGCGATCATCAGAAGATCGTCCGCCTCGCCGCTTTCCAGAAGCGGCATCGCAGCCGCCTCGATCTGCCGCATCCGCATGTCGAGATATTCAACATCGGCGCCCTGCGGGCTGCGCACCGACGCCAGCACGACACCGCGATCTTCCGACGGCGTGAGTTGCTCCGGCAGACTGACGTAGATGACCCCTGCCGCTCCCGCGAAGAGAAGCGCGATTGCAAGGACCACGGCGGGCGCCGCCAACGCCGCGGACAGGATGCGATGGTAAAGACGTTCAGCCCGCGCGCCCAGCGCATTGACCGCCCTGAGCGCAAGGTTCCTGACCGGCTCGGCCTCCACGCTTTGGTCCGTGAGGATGCGTGAGGCGAGCATCGGGCAAAGCGTCAGCGCCACGATTGAGGAGATGGTGACGGCGAACGCCATCACGAACCCGAACTCCGCAAAGAGCCGCCCGGCGCGGCCCGGCAGAAACGAGATCGGAATGAAGACGGCGGCAAGCGTGACCGTCGTAGCAATGACTGCAAAAAACACCTGCCGCGTCCCCAGAACCGCCGCGGCGCGCGAACGCACACCTTCGGCGCGATGGCGCGCAATATTCTCAAGCACGACGATCGCGTCATCGACGACCAGACCGGTGGCAAGCACGATCGCCAGCAAGGTCAGGATGTTGAGCGAGAAGCCGGCAAGATAGATCGCCGCCACCGTACCGATCAGCGCGATCGGCACCGTCACCGCCGGAATGATCGTGGCGCGCGCTGACCGCAGAAACAGAAAGATCACCGCCACGACGATGAGCGTCGCCCCTGCGAGCGTATAGAGCACATTCTCCAGCGCACCGCCGATGAAGATCGCATCGTCGGATGTGACCCTGATCTCCACGCCGTCGGGAAGCCCGGCATTCAGCTCCGCCACAACCGCGCGCACACCGGCGGAGATATCGAGCGTGTTCGACTGCGCCTGGCGGATGATGCCCATGCCGAGGCCGGTCTGTCCGTTGACGCGGATGGTGCTGGAGCGTTCCGCCGGGCCGAAGATGACGTCGGCCACGTCGCCGACCCGCGTCGTCCGATCGATGCGGATGGCCTCGATTTCTTCGCCGCTCGTGACACTCGCATCCGCGCGCACCAAGAGCGACTGGCCGTTGCCGGAGAGACTTCCGGCCGGATCATCAAGCGCCACCGTCTCCAGCGCGTCGTCGAGATCGGCGATGGTCAGGCCGCGCGCTGCCAGCGCGTTCGGGTCAACAAGCACGCGCACCAAAGGTTCGCGGTCGCCATAGATAGTGACGTCGGCCACGCCCTTCACGGCGGCGATGCGGTCGATGGCGACATCCTCCACCAGCTTCGTCAGATCCTGGATGGCGAGGTCGCGCGTCATCACCGCCAGCCGCATGATGGCGTCGGAATTGTCGTCGGCCTTGACGATCGCCAGATTGTCGACGTCGTCCGGCAGGTAGCGCTCCACGGCGCCGACGGCGTCGCGGAGATCATTGGCGGCGACGTCGAGGTCGATGGAATCGTCGAACTCCACCACGATGCGCGTTGAGCCCGAGCGGCTCGACGAGGAGATGTCCTGGACACCGGGAACCCGCGACGCCGCACCTTCCAGGACGCGCGTCACCTGCGTGTCGAGCGTCTCCGGCGTGGCCCCGGCATAGAAGGCGCGGATGGTGATGACCGGGCGGTCGATGTCCGGCAGCTCGCGGATCTCCACGCCGTTATAGGCGGCAAGCCCGGCCAGCACGATGAGCAGGTTGAACACGATTGTGAGCACCGGACGGCGCACGCAGAGCGCGGAGACGCCTTTGGTGGCCTCCGCCAACCGCGCTCGCGCGTCTTCAAGATGGCGCGCCATCGAGCTTAGCTCCGCGTCCCTGCTGCCGGCTCCGAACCGCTGACCTCCGGCGCACGCTCCGCTCCGTCGCCTGCGCGCCCGCCGCTGATCGCCGGCGTCTCGTCGACTTCGTTTACCATCGCGCCGTCGCGAAGCCGCTGCACGCCCTCAACGACCACACGATCGCCGGCGGCGAGTTCGCCACGAACAATCACGACGCCGCTTTCGCGGCGGATGATGGCGATGTCGGACCGGCGCGCCGCGCCGTCCACGATTGTCCACACGAACGACCCGCCGCGATCCCATTGCACGGCGAGGCTCGGGACAGCGAGGTCTTCGTCGGTCTCGAATGTCAGTTCAACAGTAATGGCCATGCCGGCGCGGAGCGTCCGATCCTCGTTCGCCAACTCCGCCTCCAGGCGAAGCGTGCGCGTCGTTTCGTCGATGCGGTTGTCGATGCCTGTGATCTCGCCGGCGAATTCGGAGCCGGGCAGACCCTGCGCCGTGGCGACGATCGGGTGTCCGCGCTCAAGCCGCTCCGCCCAGCGCTCCGGCACTTCGAAATCGATGCGCATGGTCGACAGATCATCGAGCTTGGTGATGATCGTGGTCGGCGTGACAAGATCGCCGACGGAAATGTCGGTAAGGCCGGTCACGCCGGCAAACGGCGCCGTCAACGTGCGGCGGCGGAGCTCAATCTCCGCGCTGCGCACCTCGATCGCGGCAAGCTGCGCCTCCGTCTCCGCCTCAAGCAAAGCCGCATCGGAGATCGTGCGCGACTGCGCCAGCGCCCGCGAGCGCTCCAGCGTCGCCTCCGCCTGCCGGAGCGCCACCCGCGCCTTGTCGGCGGCCACGCGCTGCTCGTCGTCCTCAAGCCGCACGAGCGGCTCGCCGGCCGCCACCGCACTGCCGGGGCGGAAGAGCACATCGGAAACGATGCCCGTGACCTGCGGATAGATGGTGACGGAGCGCACGGCCTTGGCCGTGCCGAGCGCCATTACCGTCTCGCCGCCCGCATCGACTTCCACCGATGCGGCGATGACATTGACCCCCCGTCCGCGCCCGATCAGCCCGGGGATGCGATTTCCCCCACGCCCCGGTTGAGCTGCAGCGCCGGGAGGCCCGGTGCGCTCAGCGGTGTCGGCTGCCGTTCCCTGCGCCAGCCCGACAAACGCCGGGTTGCTGTAGACGTACCAACCCGCGCCGGCGGCGGCGACCAGGAGAAGGCTCAGCGCAACTTGCTTCAATGGCGACATGGTTCGTCGATTCGGTGATTCCGTCCCGGCTTCACGCTTGTATTTGAGCCTATCCCTTGCTGCGGGTGTATTACATTTTCGTCATCTCCATCAGACCCGTCCGGCAGATGGCCGGCGCAGATTGCCCCGAGATCTGACAAGGAAGGGCTACGTTGGAACGGCCTCCCGGGGTCGGTTTACGACAGCACGCGCCCAATCATCCGCGACGCCTCCTGCGTCGCGTAACCGCCGGTCAGCACGTAATCGATGAGCATCAGCACGCCTAGGAAGAGCACGACGCTCAACAGGATGCGGATCATGGCTGGAATCTAGCGCGATTCACCAAATCAGATTTGATCCGGCGGCGTTGTGGTGGACAAGCCGTAAGCGCTTGCGGATACCGTGCTAGGAATTTCGTCCTGTCTGGACTCGGGCCTATGGAGGAATGCGGCCCAAAATAGCGGAAACTGCCGAGAGTCCGCCGACGCCGCCCAAAAAAGTGGCGGCGAAACAACTCGGTACGCCGCCACAGTTGTCGTGCCATCAGGGGAGAAGGCTCGACGCCCTACCCTTGGCGAAGCCGGGCCCGCCTGTCCAGCGAAACCGACGTGAAGGAATTATGGCGTCTCGACGCGTGGTTGACCTGCCTGCGGACCGGCACGGGGCGGCGAGCATTTTAGAAGCGCAATCAAGGCCTTAGGTGAATAGCCGCCAAACGAAGGCGATTGTGGATTGGCCGTCGCGGCCGGCCTCTAGACCCCCGTCGCCTCCCAGGTGCCGCTCTTTTCGGAACGGAACATGGCATCGAGGATTTTCATGTTCTTGATTCCGTCATCGGGACCGTAGGGCAGCGGCGTTTCGCCGAGCACAGCGCGCGCAAACGCATCCCCCTGCTCCGCATACTGGTCGCAAGGCGGCAGGATCTCCTCCACCGTGGAAGCACCGCCAAGCTTACTGCCGTCGTCGATGAGAATCTTGGTCGACTCCATGGCCGGTGCGTTGAACGGAATCAGAATCTCAATCCGTCCTTTGTCGCCCAGAAGCATCACGTGCTGATGCGCGGAGAGCTGCGTGGAGCAGGAGAAGCTGAGGTGCCGCCCCTCGCCGAAATCGGCAAGCACCGTCGTCAAACGGTCAACGCCAAAGTCGGGGTCACGGTCGATCAGCGAAACGACGCGCTTCGGCTCCGCCTCAAAAGTGAAGCGTCCCGAGACAAGCCCATAGCAGCCAATGTCGAGCAACGCGCCGCCGCCGGTCTCAGGTGCGTTGCGTATGTTGTTGGGGTCGCGATTGAAGTAGCTGAAGACCACCTGCACGGCCTTCTGCTCGCCGATCCGCCCGGAGCGGACGAGTTCTTGCGCACGCAGCCATTGCGGATGGAAGCGCACCATGAAGGCCTCCATGAGGAAGCAATCGGTCTTCACCGCCTCAAGCCTCTGAGCGTCGGCGGCATCCATGCCGAGCGGTTTTTCGCACAGGACATGCTTGCCGGCCTTCAGTGCTTCGATCGACCAGTCGATGTGCAGATTGTTGGGCAGCGGATTGTAGATCGCGTCGATATCCGGATCAGCGAGCAGCGCCTCATAGGAGCCATAGGCCTTGGGGATGCCAAGCTTGGCCGCCGTCTCCTTGGCGCGCGCTTCGTCGCGCGAGGCAATGGCGTCGACCGTGCCGCGCGCGGAGCGCTGCAGGCCGGGGATCACCTTGCCCGTGCCGATAATTGCGGTTGAAATGATACCCCAACGAATGCTGTCCGGCATGCCTGTGTTCCTTGTCGGTGCTCAGCCCAACGCGAATGCCGGGCGTCCTGTCTCATGTGAAGTGAGGTTTTGGTCGTAAGGCAGCACGCCGCAGAAGCAAACGGCCGCGGCGCCTCTACGGCTTCTCCCCTAAAACCACGCTGGCATCCTGCCCGGCCTGACGCAAGGCCTCGCTCAGCCAGCGCGCCGTGCGCAGCAGACGCCCGTCCTCGCCGCGGCGGCCGACAAGCTGCACGCCGACCGGCAAGCCGTTCGGACCGGTCAGCAGCGGCAGCGTAACGGCCGGCACGCCGCAGAGCGTCCACAGGCCGTTGAAGATCGGATTGCCGGTGGAGCCGAGGCCCTCCGGCGCTTCGCCCGCCGCCGCCGGCGTGATGATCGCGTCGTAGCGGCCGAGGAGACGATCCAATTCGCGGCTGAGCGCATCGCGGCATGCCAGCGCTGCCAGATAGTCGGTAGCGCTGACCGCCATGCCGGAATCCAGCGCGCCTGTTATCTGCTCGCTCAGCCCCTCCTTGCGCCGGTAATAGGCTTCAAGATTGCGCGCCATCTCCGCCTGCATCAGGATCCGGTGGGCTGTCGTCCAATCGGCGAACGGGTCGGACAACGTCACCTCCGAGCAACGTTCGCTCAAGACCTCGACCAGCTCGGCGAAGCCGTCCTTGGTCGCCGTCTCTGCCTCGTCCCACGCCGGCGTCTTGACGAAGGCGAATCTCGGCGCGACCGGCGGATCGGACTCCGCAATGTCTGAGAGGCGCGGCGGCGCGGCGACGCGCGTATCGGGATCGCCCGCATCGTGACCGGCGAGCGCATCGACCAAAAGCGCTGCGTCGTGGACGCTATTGGCGAACACACCGATCGTGTCGAGCGGCGCTGATAGCTTCAGAACACCGGTGCGCGGGATCAGCCCGTGCGTCGGCTTGAAGCCGACAATTCCGCAGAATGAGGCGGGGCGGATGACGGAGCCGAAGGTCTGCGTGCCGATGGCGAGCGGCACCATTCCGGCGGCGACAGCGGCCGCCGATCCCGATGAGGAGCCGCCCGGCGTCCGCTCCGCATCGTGCGGATTGCGCGTCTTGCCCGGCCAATAATTGGCAAGCTCGGTGGTCACGCTCTTGCCCATGATGATCGCGCCGGCGGCGCGCAGCCGTGCCACGATCGTGGCGTCCTCGCTCGGCCGGCGTCCGGCATCGATGATGGTGCCGTTCTCCGTCGGCATGTCGGCCGTATCGATGATGTCCTTCACGCCCACCGGCAGGCCGTGCAAGGGGCCCAGCGGAGGTCCGGCCAAGCGGCGCTGATCAGCCGCCTCCGCCTGCCGCATCACCAGATCGCGGTCGGAGAACGCCCAGGCCTGAACGCGTGGCTCCTCCGTTTTAATCCGCTGAAGACAGGCAGCAGCCACATCGACGGCCGTCAGGTCCCCGCGCGCCAATTTCTCGCGCAGCGCAGCCGCGCCAAGGCTTACGATATCCGTCGCGCTCATGCCCCGACCAACACCCGTTCGACCCTCATCAGCTCAGTGATATGTCTGATTGAGATCGACTTTGCCGCGAAACACCCAATAGGCATAGGCCGTGTAGCCCAAAATGATGGGGAGCAGGATCACCGTGCCCACCAGCATGAAGGCGAGGCTCTCATGCGGTGCAGCCGCCGCCCACAGCGTGATCGTGCGCGGCACGATATAGGGATAGACGCTGATTCCAATCCCCGCATAGCAGCTGAAGAAGAGAAGGATCGCCATGACGAACGGCATGCCCTCACGGCCTTTTGCAAGGCTCCGAAAAAGCCCGAAGGCGATCGCCGCCACGACCAACGGCACCGGCGACAGCCACGCAATGTTCGGCCATGAGAACCACCGGGCGCTAAGATCCGGGCTGAGGAACGGCGTCCACAGGCTTACAGCGGCGATGAACAGAAGCACCGCGACGGAGAGGATCAAGGCCATGCCGAACATGCGCTCCTGCAGCGGCCCGCCCGTCTTCATGATGAGAAAGCAGGCGCCGAGCAGCGCATAGCCGAAGGAGAGAGCCGCGCCGGTCATCACACTGAACGGCGTCAGCCAATCGAACCAGCCGCCGGCATAGGCGCGGTCGGCGATCTCAACACCCTGCACGAACGTGCCGAGCGCAATGCCTTGCGTGAACGCCGCCACATGCGACCCCAGCACGAACGCCCAGGTCCAGGCGCGCCGATGCGCCGGGTCGCGGTGGCGGAACTCAAAGGCCACGCCGCGGAAGACGAGCGCCAGAAGCATGGCGATCAGCGGTGCGTAAAGAGCCGGAAGCAGGACGGAGTAAGCGAGCGGAAAAGCCGCCATCAATCCGCCGCCACCGAGCACCAGCCACGTCTCGTTGCCATCCCAGACCGGTGCGATGGCGGCGATCATCGTCTCTTCTTCCTCATCGGAATGCGCAAACGGCACCAGGATGCCGATACCAAGATCGAAGCCGTCGAGCACAACATAGGCGAACACGGCGAATGCCAGGATGCCGCCCCAGATAAGGACGATGTCGGTCATCAGGCGTCGGCTCCGCGGCCGCTCAGGTGGATACCTTTGACCGTGGCTCTCTCGTCCGGCCGTGGTTCCCTGGTCCCGTCGCCCGGATCTGCTGGTTCTGCGCGCATCAGCTTGAGCAGGTACCAGACGCCAAAACCGAACACGACCAGATAGACCGCAACAAAGGCCAGAAGCGAACCGGCGACCGCCGGCGCCGCCACCGGCGAAATGGAATCCTCCGTGCGCAGCAGCCCATAGACCGTATAGGGCTGACGGCCGACCTCGGTGACGTACCAGCCGGCCAGGATGGCCACAAAGCCCGACGGGCCCATGGCGACGCACCAACGCAGGAACCAGGGCGTGTCGTAGAGCCGGCCGCCGCGGCGCAGCCACAATCCCACAATGGCGGTGGCAATCATCAAGAGCCCGAGGCCAACCATCACACGGAAGCTCCAGAACACGATCGGCACGCGCGGCCAATCCTCCCGCGGCCAGCTTTCCAGGCCACGCACGGTCCCGTTCAGTTCATGCGTCAGGATCAGGCTGCCAAGCTTGGGTATCTCCACGGCGTAACGCATCTCGCCGGCTTCCATGTCGGGTATGCCGAACAGGACAAGCGGCGCGCCCTCCATCTCCGCCTCAAAATGCCCCTCCATAGCGGCCACTTTCGCTGGTTGGTGCTCAAAGGTGTTTAGCCCGTGAAGGTCACCCACGACGAGTTGCAGTGGAGCGACCGCGACCGCCATCCACATCGCCATGGAGAACATGGTGCGGGCCTCAAGCCCGCGTGCGCCGCGCAGCAGGTGATAGGCGCCAGCCGCGCCCACCAGAAAGGTGGTCGCCAGATACGCGGCAAGCACCATATGCACCAGCCGGTAAGGAAAGGACGGATTGAAGATGATGGCGAGCCAATCCACTGGCACGAACTGGCCGGCTGCGTTGATCTCATAGCCGGCCGGCGTGTGCATCCAGCTGTTGGCTGCGAGAATCCAAAACGCCGAGATCAGCGACCCGACGGCCACCGCAAGCGTCGAGCCGAAATGCACGAACTTCGGCACGCGGTTCATTCCGAACAGCATGATGCCGAGGAAACCGGCCTCCAGGAAGAAGGCGGTCAGCACCTCGTAGCTCATCAAAGGCCCGATGATCGGGCCGGTCTTGTCGGAGAAGACGCTCCAATTCGTGCCGAACTGGTAGGAGAGCACGATGCCCGACACCACGCCCATGCCGAAGGACAACGCGAACGCCTTCACCCAGATGCGGAAGAGCCGCAAATAGCGCGCCGACCCGGTCAGGAGCCAGAGCCCCTCCAACACTGCGAGAAAGCTGGCGAGACCGATCGACAGGGCGGGAAAGACGATGTGGAAGGAGACGGTAAAGGCGAACTGGAAGCGGGCAAGCAGGACGGGATCGAGGTTTTCAAGCACGGACACGCACTCCAGCGGCTCAAACGGCCATCCGGATGATGCGTGCCGAAGCCCGCCCTGCCAAGTCGCTTTTAGGTCGCGTACGTCGCCCCGGCCGAGAACTCGGCCGCGCGTCGTGAAGTCGATCCTTCGTCCCAGCCCTCAGGCCGACATCATTGCTGCCGCGACGCCTGCTCGTTGCCGTTTTCAGTCAGGTTACGCACGACCACGCCCAGGCTCGCTTTGAGCGGCTCCCGCTCCACATCCCGCAGCGCCTCTTCTTCTAGGACGCGCCAGATGGAATCGATGTCCGCGATGCGTTCGCGCGCAGCCTCCGTCAAACTGACGGCGACCTTGCGTCGGTCCCGGTCCATCACCTCGGTGCGAACCAGTCCGGCGGCCGCGAGCCGGCTAACCATCTTGGTGACCGTTGGCGGCTGAATCGCGAGAAGCTCCGCCGCACGGCCCATGGTGATAGGCCCATCTTGAAGAAGCATGAGCAAGGCATCCTGACCGGGATGCAATCCGATGCGTGCAAGCAACCTGGCTGAACGGGCGCGATAAACCCGGGCGGCATGCAATAGGGCTGACGTCACCCTTTCTTGTTCCATTATGTCTCCTCGTTGCGCAGAATTCCCCTCCTGGCCCTGCGCCCATCCGCCGCCAAACTTCAGCATCCGTTCGGCGATGACCGCTCAGCGGTCAGCCCGCCCGATCGCCGAACGGAATGCTGTCGCAAGCAATGAATCCAATGTCGGCCAAACAATGTCATTAAGCAGACTATAGTCCGGGGTTTCGACTCTTCTGCCGTGTGTCGCCGCTGGGGCAGGAGATTGGGGCGCACCGCTCTGCAAAGAGCCGTTTACGGCGCGCCGTGCGGACCTTGCATCAGCGCCGCATGCTGTGGTCGAATCACATTTCCGTAGCGGGTTGGATTCGGCGTTGACGTGATCCGCCCGAGAACCGCCCTAAGCCTACGGGAACGGCGAGCATGGACAAACGCGTGACGCAAGAGCCGGCCAGACGCAAAAGGCCAGCCTCTCCGGCCGCCAAGCCGCGCTCAAGCGCAGCGCAGGCGACCGCGGATCGGCCCGCAATCGACCCGCTCATGGCGCGTCTGGCCGCCAATCGGGTGGTGATTGAGGCGGTGTCGCCTGAGATCGATGGCGGCCGCTTCCCCGCCAAAGCCGCGATCGGCGACGCCTTCGTCGTGGAGGCGGACATCTTCGCCGACGGCCACGACAAGATCGATGCAGCCCTGTTGATTCGCCTCAGCGACGAGAAAACCTGGCGCGAAATCCCGATGGCCTTCGTCGACAACGACCGCTGGCGTGGTGTTGCGGTCGCGGAGGCGACGGGCCGCTACGTCTATACGCTGATCGCCTGGCGCGACCTCTTCGCCAGTTGGCGCGACGAAGTCTCCAAGAAGCATGCCGCCGGCGTTCCGGTCGCGCTTGAGCTGAAGGAGGGGCTTGAGCTCGTCGGGCGGACGCTTCGCGAGAGTGATAATATCGGCGACGCCGACCGCACAGCATTGCGGTCGCTTCTCAATAAACTTGAGACGACGCTGGAGGACGGCGAACGGCTTGCCACGCTTCTGTCCCACGATTGCGGAGAGCTGATGAAGCGGATCGGCATACGCGCCGACCTGTCGCGCTACGCCAAGGAGCTGGAGCTCGTCGTGGAGCGCAAGCTGGCGGCGTTCGGCGCATGGTACGAATTGATGCCGCGCTCCATGTCGAATGATCCGCATAGGCACGGCACCTTTGACGACGTGATCGCCAAGCTGCCCTATGTCCGCGACCTCGGCTTCGACGTGCTCTACTTTCCGCCGATCCATCCGATCGGCCGCACCCATCGCAAGGGCAAGAACAACAGCCTGACAGCCGGGCCCGACGACCCGGGCAGTCCCTATGCCATCGGCTCGGAGGATGGCGGCCACGACGCCATCCATCCTGAGCTCGGCACATTCGACGACTTCGCTCGCCTCGTAGAGGCGGCGCGCGCGCACGATCTGGAGATTGCGCTCGACTTCGCCATCCAATGCTCGCCGGACCATCCGTGGATCAAGGAGCATCCTGAATGGTTCGACTGGCGGCCCGACGGCACCATCAAATTTGCCGAAAACCCACCGAAGAAATACGAGGACATCGTCAATGTCGGCTTCTCCCGCGACGCGCTGCCGGCGCTTTGGTATACGCTCCGCGACGTCGTGCTGTTCTGGGTCGACAAGGGCGTCACGATCTTCCGCGTCGACAACCCGCACACCAAGCCAATGCCGTTCTGGGAGTGGATGATCCGCGACGTGCAGGACTGCCATCCTGACGTGATCTTCCTGGCGGAGGCCTTCACCCGCCCCAAGCGCATGAAGCACCTCGCCAAGATCGGCTTCACGCAATCCTATTCTTATTTCACCTGGCGCAACACCAAGTGGGATCTGACGGCCTATTTGAACGAACTGACCACGACCGAATGCCGCCACACCATGCGGCCGAACTTCTTCGTCAACACGCCTGACATCAATCCGTACTATCTGCAGACGAGCGGCCGCCCGGGTTTCCGCGTCCGCCTGATGCTCGCCGCAACGCTTGCCGGCAATTACGGAATCTATTCAGGCTTTGAGCTGTGCGAGGCAGAGCCCGTTCCCGGCAAGGAAGAATATCTCAACTCGGAGAAATACGAGATCAAGGCCTGGGACTGGGACAGGCCGGAACACATCCGGCCCGACATCCGGCTGCTCAACCAATTGCGCAAGGAGCACGCAGCGCTTCAGTCCTTCGCCAACATCACCTTCTACAACGCGTGGAACGACAACATTCTCTATTACGGCAAGGCCACGCCCGCCAAAGATAGCTTCCTGCTTTTCGCCGTGAACCTCAACCCGCACACCGTCCAGGAAGCGCACTTTGAGGTGCCGCTTTGGGAGTTCGGCCTGCCCGACGAGGCGACGATCGGCGCGCATGACCTTGTCACCGACGCGCCGTTTGAGTGGCACGGCAAGATCCAGCACATGCGGCTTGACCCGCACGACCGCCCCTACGCCATCTGGCAGCTCAATCCGGCCGGCAGGGCCTTTTGATGAACGACCAGGCGGCACAGAGCGTCGCAGCACCCGCATCCAAGCGCGCGGACCTGATCGATCGCTCCGAGCGCGACTGGTATAAGGACGCGATCATCTACCAATTGCACGTCAAGGCGTTTTGCGATTCCAACGGAGACGGCATCGGCGATTTCACCGGCTTGCTCCAGCAGCTCGACTACATCGAGAGCCTCGGCGTCAATGTGATCTGGGTCTTGCCGTTCTACCCCTCGCCGCTCCGCGATGACGGCTACGACATCGCCGACTATCGTTCCATCAATCCGGCTTATGGCGACATGCGCGCCTTCCGCCGCTTTATCGCCGAGGCGCATCGGCGGAACATCCGGGTCATCACTGAGCTTGTCATCAACCACACCTCCGACCAGCATCCGTGGTTTCAAAAAGCTCGGCGCGCGAAGCCCGGCTCTGCCGCACGCAATTTCTATGTGTGGAGCGACACCGACGAGTGCTATCTCGGCACGCGCATCATCTTCGTCGACACGGAAAAATCCAACTGGACCTGGGATCCGGAAGCTCACGCCTTCTTCTGGCACCGCTTCTATTCCCACCAGCCCGACCTCAATTTCGACAATCCGCGCGTCGTGGAAGAAGTGCTGCGCATCATGCGCTACTGGCTGGAGATGGGCGTTGACGGGCTGCGGCTCGACGCCATCCCCTATCTGGTAGAGCGCGAAGGCACCAACAACGAGAACCTGCCGGAAACCCACGACGTCCTGAAGGCCATCCGCGCCGATCTCGACAAGCATTTCCCCGACCGCATGCTCTTGGCGGAGGCCAATCAATGGCCGGAGGACACGCGCCCGTATTTCGGCGAGGGCGACGAATGCCACATGGCGTTCCACTTCCCGCTCATGCCGCGCATGTATATGGCCGTGGCGCAGGAGGACCGGCACCCCATCACCGACATCGTCCGCCAGACGCCGGATATCCCTGAAAGCTGCCAATGGGCGATCTTTCTGAGGAACCATGACGAGCTGACGCTGGAAATGGTGACGGCGGAAGAGCGCGATTACCTCTGGCGCACCTACGCAAGCGATTCCCGCGCCCGCATCAATCTCGGCATCCGCCGTCGGCTGGCGCCGCTGATGGACAACGACCGGCGCAAGATCGAGCTGATGAACGCGCTGCTCCTGTCCATGCCCGGCACGCCCGTTCTTTATTACGGCGACGAACTCGGCATGGGCGACAATTATTATCTCGGCGACCGCGACGGCGTGCGCACACCGATGCAATGGTCGGCCGATCGCAATGGCGGCTTCAGCCGCGCCAACCCGCAGCAGCTCTATCTGCCGCCCATCATGGATCCCGTGTACGGCTTCCAGGCCGTCAACGTGGAAGCGCAGAACAAGGAAGCCTCGTCGCTGCTCAACTGGATGCGCCGGATGATCGGTGTGCGCAAGCAGCATCCCTGCTTCGGCCGGGGTTCGCTGTCGTTCCTCTACCCGACCAACCGCAAGATTCTCGCCTATATTCGCAGCCACGATAATGAGCGCATCCTCTGCGTCGCCAATCTGTCGCGCCAGGCACAGGCGGTGGAGATCGATCTGTCGGAGTTCAATGGCGCAGTGCCGATCGAGCTGACCGGCGGCGCGCCTTTTCCTCCGATCGGTGAGCTGCCCTATCTCCTCACACTGCCGGCCTACGGCTTCTTTTGGTTTCTATTGACCGACGAAGCGGAAGCGCCACTTTGGCATATGCACACGCCTGAGCCGCTGCCTGAGTTTCTGACGCTGACGGCGCGCGGCGGCCGTATCGAGCAGGCATTGGAGGACCGTGGCCTGCAGACCTTGGAGCGCGAGGCACTGCCGGAATTCCTGCCGCGCCAGCGCTGGTTTTCCGCTAAGGGCGCCAGGATACGCAACGTGAAGGTCGCCTCGCTCGGCGGCATTGGCGACGGCGAGCCGAACCAGCTTCTGCTCGTCACCGCCGATCTCGGCGACGCGAAGCAGCTCTACTTTCTTCCCGTCACCGTTCTGTGGGGCGAGCAGAACCTCAGCTTCGGCGCGCCAAAACTCTCTTATACGCTGGCACGGACCCGGTACGGCCCTGTGCTCGGTGCCCTGATCGACGGCTCGCATGACGAGCGCTTCATCGGCGATCTCGTCCGCGCCATGCGCGAGAAAGTCGAGCATCCCGCCAATGGCGGCCGGATCGTCTTTAACGCAAGCGAGGCGTTCGACGGCATGGATATCGCCGGCGACATCTCTGGTGTCGGCGTTGAGCAAAGCAACGTATCGGCCATTATCGGCGACACGGCCATGCTCAAAATCTACAAGCATCTCAGCGAAGGGGAGCAGCCGGAGATCGAAGTGTCGCGCTTCCTGACGGAGGCGGCCGGCTATACCCACACACCGGCCTTCCTCGGCAGCGCCCATTATCTGCCTGAGAAGGGCGAGCCCGTCGCGCTCGCAGCCGCATTCAGCTTCGTGCAGAATCAGGGCGACGCGTGGGGCGTCACCGTCGACGCGCTGGAGCGCGAACTCGACGAATACGCCCTGCTTCCCCATGATGAGTCCGGCGCGCTCACCGTGCCGGAGCCCGCCTTCGGCCATCCGCTGGATATGGCCTCCACGCTCGGCCGCCGAACCGCCGAGCTGCACGCCGCCTTCGCCACGCCGACGCGCAACAAGGCCTTCGCCGCCGAGCCCATCAAGGCGGCCGACATTCGCCGCTGGGCAAGCGCCGTCGCCAGCGACGCTAAGCACGCCTTCCGCGAGCTCGACAATGTTCTCGGCCTGACGGAAGAATTGCGCGCCGACGTCGCCATGTTGTTGGCGGCCAAACGTCCGTTCCTCGATCGCATTGCCGACCTGAAGGGCTTGGCCGCGGGCGGCCGCAAAACGCGCATCCACGGCGACTACCATCTCGGCCAGGTGCTGGTGGTCAAAGACGACGTCATGATCATCGACTTTGAAGGCGAGCCGCGCCGCAACCTGGCGGAGCGCCGGCGCAAGAGCTCCGGCCTGCGCGACGTCGCCGCCATGCTGCGTTCGTTCGACTATGCCGCCTGGTCGGCGCTCGATCGGCTTCGCACACGCAGCGGCTTTGTGGAGACACGCATCATGAGCCGCGCTTTCGCGTGGCGTGACCAGGCGATCGACGACTTCCTCGCCGCCTATTGGGCGATTGTGGAGGACGCCGATATCCACGCCGAGCCAAGCGTCCGCGAAGGCCACCTGGAGCTCTTCCGCATCCAGAAGGCGCTCTACGAGCTGAGCTACGAAGCGAACCACCGGCCCACCTGGCTCTCCATTCCGGTTCGCGGTCTGCTTGACCTGATCGCACCACAATCCGGGGGCGCATGAGCCGCAACCCGCCCCCCGCCCCAAGCTGGAAACCGGACGCCGCGGCCATCGCAGCGATCGCCGAAGGCCGTCACGGCGACCCTTTTGCCGTTTTGGGCCTGCACACCACGCCCGATGGCACGCAATCCATCCGCGCGTTCTGGCCGGGCGCCGAGGCCGCGACAATCATCGACGCCGCGACCGGCGAAGAGATGGCGACGCTGGAGACCCTGCACCCGGACGGCTTCTTCGCCGGGCCGGTGACCGGTCACGGCGAGGCGTTCGCCTATCGCCTGCGCTTCACCCATGGCAGCGCAAGCTGGGAGGCGGAGGACCCCTATCGCTTCTCCTCCGTGCTTGGCGACATGGACATCTACCTCATGGCGGAGGGCAGCCATCGGCGCATCTACGAGCGGCTCGGCGCACATCCGCGAACGATCGACGGCGTGGAGGGCGTCAGCTTCGCGGTGTGGGCCCCCAACGCCAAACGTGTCAGCGTGGTCGGCGACTTCAACCAATGGGACGGGCGCCGCCACCCCATGCGCAAGCGCGTCGAGGCCGGTGTGTGGGAGATCTTTCTGCCCGGCGTCATGCCGGGTGCGCATTACAAATACGAGCTGGTGACGCGCGACGACACGCCGCCGTCGCTCAAGGCCGACCCCGTCGGCTTTCAGCAGGAAGTGCCGCCCGCCACCGCCTCCTGCGTGGTCGGTCTTCCGCCGCTTGAATGGCACGATGCGGAATGGATGGCGGCGCGCGGCGAGAAGCAGGCGCTCTCCGCCCCGATCTCCATCTATGAGGTGCATCTCGGGTCGTGGCGGCGCGGCGAGGGCAACAGCCTTCTCACCTATGACGAGTTGGCGGAGCAATTGCTGGCTTATGTGGAGGACATGGGTTTCACCCACATTGAGTGCCTGCCGGTCTCTGAGCATCCCTTCTCCGGGTCATGGGGCTATCAGCCGATCGGCCTTTTTGCGCCGACGAGCCGCTTCGGGTCGCATGAGGCGTTTGCACGGTTCGTCGACCGCTTCCACCAGGCCGGCATCGGCGTAATCATCGATTGGGTGCCGGCGCACTTTCCTTCAGACGCCCACGGTCTCGTTCGCTTCGACGGAACCGCGCTTTACGAGCACGAGGACCCGCGACTCGGCTTCCATCAGGACTGGAACACGCTCATCTACAATTTCGGCCGCACCGAGGTCCGCAATTTCCTCGTCGCTAACGCGCTTTACTGGTTGGAGCGCTTTCATATCGACGCGCTGCGCGTCGATGCCGTAGCGTCCATGCTCTACCTCGATTACAGCCGCGAGGTCGGCGAATGGATTCCCAATGTCCATGGCGGCCGCGAGAATCTCGACGCCATCGCCTTCCTGCGCGAGCTGAATACCCGCCTCTTCGCCGACCATCCCGGCGCCACCACGATCGCAGAGGAATCGACCGCCTGGCCGCAGGTCTCGCGCCCCGTCGACGGTGGCGGCCTCGGCTTCGGCTACAAATGGAACATGGGCTGGATGCACGACACGCTGGAATATATGTCGCACGAGCCCGTGCACCGCAAATACCATCACCACCAGATGACGTTCGGCATCCACTACGCCTTCTCCGAGAATTTCGTGCTGCCGCTCTCCCATGACGAAGTCGTGCACGGCAAAGGCTCGCTGCTCGCCAAGATGCCCGGCGACCGCTGGCAGAAATTCGCCAATCTGCGCGCTTATTACGCGTTCATGTGGACGCATCCCGGCAAGAAGCTGCTCTTCATGGGCGGCGAGTTCGGCCAGGAGCGCGAATGGAACCACGACTTTTCGCTCGACTGGCATCTGCTTGACGATCCGGCGCATCGCACGCTGCAGGCGCTCGTGCGCGACCTCAACCGCCTCTACCGCGAGATACCGGCGCTGCATGCCCGCGACGCCGATCCCGGCGGCTTTGAATGGATCGACGCGACCGATTCCGACAACAGCGTCTACGCCTTCATGCGGCACGGCGGACCGGGCGACGCGCCGGTCCTGGTGGTGTGCAACTTCACGCCGGTCGTGCGCGAGAACTATCGGATCGGCGTGCCGTGCGGCGAGCGCTGGACGGAGCGCCTCAATACGGATGCGGCAATCTATGGCGGGTCAAATGTCGGAAATTCCGGTACGGTGTTCGCCGATCCTGAGGGCTGGCACGGCCGGCCGGCCTCCTTATCGCTGACCCTGCCGCCGCTCGCCACGATCGTTCTCCAGCACGCCGAATAGGAGCCGCCTGCTTCATGCCGAGATTGCGCGTTGAGCCGGGCGCTCCGCATCCGCTGGGCGCGACCTGGGACGGAGGCGGCGTCAATTTTGCGCTGTTCTCCGCCAATGCCACCAAGGTCGAGCTTTGCCTGTTCGATCCTAAGGGGCGGCGCGAGACCGATCGCATCGTGCTGCCGGAATACACCCACGAAGTCTGGCACGGCTATTTGCCCGACCTTCGGCCCTGGCAGCTTTACGGCTACCGCGTGCACGGCCCCTACGATCCGGCGGCCGGCCATCGCTTCAACCCCAACAAGCTGCTGATCGACCCCTATGCCAAGGCGCTGCACGGCGACATCCGCTGGCACGACGCCCATTTCGGCTATCGGGTCGGCTCCTCACGCGCTACGCCCGACCGTCGGGACTCCGCTTTCGTCATGCCGAAATGCGTGGTGGTCGACACCGCCATGACCTGGGGCAACGACCAACCGCCACGCCGCGCCTGGTCCGACACCATCATCTACGAAGCGCATGTGAAGGGCATGACCGCGGCACGCGACGACATCCCCGAGACGCTCCGCGGCACGTTCGGCGGCATGGCCGATCCGCGCGTGATTGAGCACCTGGTGTCGCTTGGCGTGACCGCAATTGAGCTGATGCCGATCCAGGCCTTCTTCGACGACCGCGCGCTCGTTGAGCGGAACCTGGTGAACTATTGGGGCTACAACACCGTCAACTACTTCTCCGTGGCGCAGCGCTATTTCTCGCCGGGCGCCGACATCCACGAGTTCCAGGTGCTGGTGAAACGCCTGCACGAGGCCGGCATCGAGGTCCTGCTCGACGTCGTCTACAACCACACGGCTGAGGGCAACCATCTCGGCCCGACGCTGTCGTTCCGCGGCATCGACAACGCCAGCTATTACATGCTCGCCGACGACAAGAGCCTCTATTACGACGCCACCGGATGCGGCAACACGGTGAACCTCAACCATCCACGCGTCCTTCAGATGGTGATGGATTCGCTGCGCTATTGGGTCGAGGTGTGCCATGTCGACGGCTTCCGCTTCGATCTGACGAGTGCGCTCGGGCGGGCATGGGACGCCTTTGATCCCAACGCCGCCTTCTTCGACGCCATCCGGCAGGACCCGGTTCTTTCCCGCGTCAAACGCATCGCCGAGCCCTGGGACCTCGGCCCGAACGGCTACCAGCTCGGCAATTTCGCGCCCGGCTGGGCGGAATGGAACGGTAGCTACCGCGATGACATGCGCAGCTTCTGGAAGGGCGATGGCGGTTTGCTGCCGGCCTTCTCGCGCCGCGTCTTGGGATCGGCTGATCTGTTTGAACATCGCGGCCGCCGGCCATGGGCAAGCGTCAACTTCATCACCGCGCATGACGGCTTCACGCTCGCCGATCTGTGGGCCTACAACGACAAGCACAATGAGGCGAACGGCGAACACAATAATGACGGCCACAATGACAATCGCTCCTGGAATTGCGGTGTCGAAGGCCCGACCGACGATCCGACGATCCTTGATCTGCGCGACCGCATGCGCCGCAACGCGTTGACGACGACGCTGCTCTCGCATGGCACGCCAATGCTCCTGATGGGCGACGAGGTCGGCCGCACGCAACGCGGCAACAACAATGCTTATTGCCAGGACAACGAGATCACATGGCTGGCGTGGACGGGCATTGAGGAGCGTGACCGCGCGTTCATGATGTTCCTGCGCGGCGTCATGCGCATCCGCAAACGCTACCGCCTGCTGCGATCAGGAGAATTTCTACACGGCGATCCCGTTGATGATAACGGCACACGCAGCGTCATCTGGTTCCGCCCCGACGGCAACGAGATGGACCCGCCATCCTGGTCCGATCCCGGCGCCAAGGTGGTCGGCCTCGCCCTCTCTGACCCGACGACGCGTTTGCTGATTCTGGTGAACGCCTACCACAAGCCGATTTCGGTCACGCTTCCGGGTTCCGATCTTGCGCGCGCCTGGGACGTGCGCATCGATGCCGGCGCCGGCGCCATCGATCCGCCGGGCGAGCATTACGCGCCGGGCGCGGCCTATGAGCTTGCCGGCCGATCGCTGATTCTCCTGGCCGGCACGATCGCAGCCGACATGACCACGACTGCAGAACGCGCGTGAGCGACGAGGCGCTGCACAAGCTCGCCGCCTTGGCGGGCGTTGAGCCGAACTACCTTTCGCTCACCGGCCAGATCGTCGATGTCTCCGACGATACGCGACGCGCGGTTTTGCGCGCGATGGGAATTGCGGCCGGCGATCCCGACGACGTGGCGGCAAGCCTCTCCGACATTGCGCCGCTGCCCCTTGCCGCGATGGAGCCGCCTGAGGGCGTCTCCTGCTTCGTGCCGGACTGGCTCCGCGACGAGCGCGTCTGGGGCATCGCCTGTCAGCTCTATGGTCTCCGCTCAAAGCGCAATTGGGGAATCGGCGACTTCGCCGATCTCGCACGCTTTGCAGAGATTGCCGCGGAGGCCGGTGCCGATTTCGTCGGCGTCAATCCGCTGCACGCTCTGTTCTTCGCAGCACCTGAGCATTGCAGCCCATTCTCGCCCTCCACCCGCGACTTCCTCAACCCGCTCTATATCGCCATCGATCACGCGCCGAGCTTTGAGGGGATGGAGGATGTGTTTGCCCCGCCGCCCGATGTGCAGGAAATCGGGGAACATACAGGGCTTGTCGACTACCGCACAGTCGGGAAGCGCAAGGCCAAGGCGCTGCAGATGCTTTTCCGCATCTTCCAGGAGCGCGCCGCCGATGCTGATCGCGATGAATTTGCGCGTTTCGTTGCGGTGCGCGGCCGGCCGCTTTATCTGCACGCGCTCTACGAAGCGTTGTCGGAGGCGATGGTTCGCAACGGTCACAGCGCCAACTGGCACGGCTGGCCGGAGGAATATCTGCATCCGGATTCCGATTCCGTCGGCGCCTTTGCCGAGGAGCAGCCGGAGCTGATCAGCTTTCACGCCTGGCTCCAATGGCTTGCCGACCGGCAGCTTGGCGCCGCAAAGGCGCGGGCGCGCGATGCAGGCATGCGGATCGGGCTTTATCTCGACCTGGCCGTCGGCGTCGTGCCGGACGGTTCGGCGACCTGGGCTGATCGAACGCTTGTCGTGCCCGGCTCACGGATCGGCGCGCCACCCGACTACTTCAACGCCCACGGCCAGGATTGGGGGTTGGCACCGCTCGCCCCCGCCGCGTTAGCGACGCGCAACCTGCAGCCCTACCGCCATTCCATCGACGCCGTGCTCAGCCACGCCGGCGCGCTGCGCATCGACCACGCCATGAGCCTTTATCGGCTCTTCTGGATACCCGAGACCTTCGCGCCCATCGAAGGCGCCTATGTCCGCTATCCCTTTCACGACATGCTGCGCGCGCTTGCTGAGGTCTCACAGGCGCGCCGTTCGATCGTTATCGGCGAGGACCTCGGCGTCGTGCCGGAAGGCTTCCGCGACGTGATGCGCGCGACCGAAATCCAAAGCTACCGCGTCTTCTTCTTTGAGACGAAGGACGATCTGTTCCTGCATCCCGACGCTTATCCGCGTGAGGCGCTCGCCTGCATCGCCACGCACGATTTGCCCACGCTGGCCGGATGGTGGGGCGCACATGACATTGCCGTCCGCACGGCCATTGGAATGCTCGACAAATCGGCCGGCGAGCCGGCACTTGCTGAGCGCGCGCATCTCCGCCGCCGCATGCTGGGCCTGCTCAATGATTGCGGGCTCTTGCCGGACGAGATGGGGCCGGTCATGCGCGCCGACAGCGAAGCGCCGCAGGACCTGCCGGAAAGCGTTTCCGTCGCGCTTCACCACCTGATGGCGCAGACGCCCTCGCGGCTCTTCGTCGTCCAGGCCGACGACCTCGTTGGATCGCAAGAGCAGATCAACATCCCCGGCACCACCGACGAGCATCCGAACTGGCGGCGGAAGCTACCCGTGGCGCTGGAGGCGCTACCGGAGCACCCGCTTTTCTGTGCCATCACTGAAGCGCTGCGTGAAGAGCGGCCGAAGCCAGGATAGAAGGTTCCGATACCGCTTTACCGGCCCCTTCTGCCGCCATAGGATCGGCCGCGAGGGGGTGGGCACCCTGGAGACTGCCATGCGAGGCTTCATTCGCGCCCTTTCCCGCCTGCTCGTCCTCTTGGCCCTGGCCCCAGTCGCACCGGCTCAAATCGCACTGGCTCAAGACCGCCAGGTCGTCATTACCGAAGGTGCTGACTATTTCGGCGCCGACTACGATATCCTTCAGGAGGTCGAGCTCGGCGCCTGCGAAGCCGCCTGCCTGAGCGATCCGGCCTGCCAGGCCTTCACCTACAATAGCAGCGCGCGCTGGTGCTTCCTGAAGAGCGATGTCGGCGAGCTCCGCGCTGTGGAAGGCGCGATATCCGGGCGCATTGTCGCCACCGCCAAGCCTGAGATCGACGCTGAGGCGGAGCGCATCAGCGAGCTCCGCTTCCTGCCGCATTCCTTCATCGACGAAGCGCGCCGTCTGGTCGGATTCCTAAGTGAGATGGACCCCGCCGGCATCGGCCCTGATACGGCCATTGCCGATGCCGAATTTGCTCGGGATAACGGCGATTATCTGGGTGCTGTTGAGCTTTATGCCGTGGCGCTGCGCTTCTCGCCGCGCCGCTACGACCTGTGGACCGCTTATACGGACGCCGCCATCCGCGCCTCCAGCGACGATTGGGAGGTGCGGCAACGCCTCAGCGAAATCCGCACCGCCGGCGCCGTCAACGCCTATCTTCGCGCCGTCACGCCTGAGGAGCGCGCCTATACGTTGCGGCTCCTCGGGTGGTCGCTTGCCGACCGTTACGAATGGAAGCCGGCGATCCGCGCCTACCGGGCCAGCCTGGCGCTGGAAGAGGAGGACACGACCCGCGCCTCCTACGAGCGCATCAACGCCGAGCACGGCTTTCGCATCGCCTCGCATGATGTGGAGGCCGATGCCGCCGCGCCGCGCATCTGCCTGAACTTCTCCGATCGTCTGGCCGAGAGCCGCAACCTCGCGGACTATGTCAACGTTGAGGGCGGTGCCGACCTCGCCATTGAGGCAGGCGGCCAACAGATTTGTATCGATGGCGTGAAGCACGGCAGCCGCTATCGCGTGACAGCGCGGGAGGGCCTGCCCGCCGCCGACGGCGAGGCGCTCGCTAGCAGCGCAACGCTCGACATCTACGTGCGCGACCGCGCGCCGGCGGTGCGCTTCCACTCCAACGCCTACGTGCTGCCGGCCGGCGGCGGGCCGACAATCCCCGTCGTCACCGTCAACACCAACCGCGTGACCGCCACGCTCTATCGCATTGGCGATCGCCAGCTCCCCGACATGGTCGCCGACAGCACGTTCCTGAGCCAGCTCTCCCAATGGGAGGCGGAGACCATTGAGGAACGCTCTGGCCTAAAAGTCTGGGAGGGCAGCGTCGAAATCACCGGCGAGCTCAACCGCGAGATGACGACCGCCATTGCGGTGGGCGATCTGGAAGCGGACCTCAAGCCCGGCGCTTATGTGCTCTCCGCCAGCGCGGTGAATGAGCCCGGCAACGAATGGCAGGCAAAAGCCACGCAATGGTTTGTGGTGACCGATCTCGGCCTCACCACGCTCGCCGGCAATGACGGACTTCACGTCATGGTCCGCTCGCTCGGCACGGCCGGACCGGTGGACAGCGTCGATCTCCGATTGGTGGCCGTCAACAACGAGATTCTCGGCGAAGCATCGACCGACACCAACGGCTATGCGCATTTTGCGCCGGGCCTGATGCGTGGCACCGGCGGGATGGCGCCGGCTGTGCTGGTCGCCCAGACCGAAGCGGGCGACTACAGCTTCCTTGATCTTTCCAAGGCGGCGATGGACCTGACCGATCGCGGCGTGGATGGCCGCGAGCCGCCCAAGCCGCTCGATGTGTTCCTCTCAACGGAGCGCGGCATCTATCGGCCCGGCGAGACGGTCTATGCGACATCCTTGGTCCGCGACGCCAAGGCCGACGCTGTCGCCGACGTGCCCCTGGCCGCCATCCTCACCCGACCCGACGGCAAGGAGGTGAACCGCGTCGCCCTTTCCGATCAGAGGCTCGGCGGCTCTGTCACGCCATTCGCGCTGACACCCGAGGCCATGCGCGGTACCTGGCGCGTTGCAATCCACGCCGACCTCAAGGCGCCGCCTTTGGCGGAGACCACGTTTCTCGTCGAAGACTTTCAGCCCGAGCGGCTCGATTTCGATCTAGAGACGGCGGCAAAAGCACTCGATCCGGCCGACCCGACCACGCTCAGTGTCGCGGCGCGCTTTCTCTACGGCGCGCCGGCCGCCGATCTGAGTGTGGAGGGCGAGACAATCATCGCCGCCGCCCGCGAGCTGGAGACCCATCCAGGCTACGTCTTCGGCCTGGCCGACGAGACCTTCAACGGCATGACCGAACCGCTTGCCGCCGGCACGACTGACGACGGCGGGAACGCCACGCTCACCGTCGCGCTCCCGCGCGCGCCGGCTTCAAGCCTGCCGCTGGAAGCGACGACCAACGTCCGCGTACTCGATTCAGGCGGGCGGCCCGTGGAACGCAATGTGACGCTTCCCGTATCCGCGCCTTCCGACCGCCTGGGCATCAAACCGCTCTTCGAAGGCGCAGCCGGCGAGAACGGGCCCGTCGCCTTCGAGCTGATCGCAATCAATCCCGCAGGCAGTCGCACATCGCTGCAAGGCGTACGCTGGTCGCTCTATCAGCTGCGCACTGACTTCCAATGGTATCGCGCCGACGGCCGCTGGAATGTCGAGCGGATCGAAACCAAGACGCGCGTTGCCAACGGCGTCGTCGATGCGGCCGCCGATTCCGCTTCGCGCATTGAGGCGGCGGTGGAATGGGGCAGCTACCGGCTTGAGGTGGAGGCGGAAAACGCAGCGACCCTTCCGGCGAGCTTTGACTTTGAAGCCGGTTGGTATGTCGAGGCCAAGGCGCTGGAAACGCCGGAGGCCCTGAAAGTTTCGCTCGACAAGGGACGCTACGCGATCGGCGACATGGCGCGCGTCCACATCGAGACGCGCTTTGACGGCGTCGCGCTGGTGATGGTGGTCGACGACCGGCTGATCACAACGATGCCGGTTGAGGTGACCGGCAACGCGGCCGACGTGACACTTCCGGTGACGCGCGACTGGGGCCCCGGCGCCTATGTGACGGCCGTGCTTTATCGGCCGATGGACCTTGAGGCCAAACGCATGCCGGCGCGCGCTCTTGGGCTTGCCTGGGCGGGCGTCGATCCCGCCGACCGCGATCTCGCCGTCACCATCGACGCGCCGGCCGAGATGCGCCCGCGCCAGGACATGCCCGTGTCCATAACGCTCGCCGACCTCCCCGCCGGCGCGGAAGCCTTCGTCACGCTTGCCGCCGTCGATGTCGGCATTCTCAACCTCACGCGCTACGAAACGCCCAACCCGGAGGCGCATTATTTCGGCCAGCGCCGCCTCGGGATGGCGATCCGCGACATCTACAACCGGCTCATCGACCGGATGCAGGGCGTGCGCGGCGCGGTGCGCTCCGGCGGCGATGCCAGCCTCACCACCTTCGAAGGCGAAGCGCCGACGGAGAACCTGATCGCCTTCCATTCCGGTGTCGTGACCGTGCGCGAAGACGGCACGGCGACGCTCTCCGTGCCGCTTCCCGATTTCAACGGCACCGTCCGGCTGATGGCGCTCGCATGGACGGCAAGTGGCGTCGGCCATGCGGAGCGCGAAGTGCTGGTGCGCGATCCTGTGGTTGTCACGGCCAGCCACCCCCGCCTCTTGGCGCCGGGCGACCGCTCGCGCCTGGCGCTCGACCTCGCATCGGTTGAAGGCGTCTCAGGCGAAGCCGAGCTCACAATCCGCAGCGCCAATAATCATATCGGCGTGGACGCCGCGTCGAAGCGGGTGATGCTCACCGCCGATGAACGCACGCAGGTGCTCGTGCCGATCCGCGGCAACACAATCGGCGCCGACACGCTCAACTTAGCGCTGACGCTGCCCGACGGAACAATGCTGCAAAAGGCCGTCGGCATCGACGTGCGGCTGAACGAGCCGCCGGTGGCGACCACGGACTTCATCACACTCAGGCCTGGCGGCGAATTGTCGGTCACGCCCGACCGGCTCGACGGGCTGGTCCCGGGCACCGCTTCGCTGCAGGTGTCGGCAAGCGGCGCCGGGCGGCTCAATGTGCCGGCGATCCTGCGCAAGCTCGACCGCTACCCCTATGGCTGCACGGAGCAGATCACCAGCCGCGCCATGCCGCTGGTCTATCTGAACGACGTGGCGGTGAGCGCCGGCCTGGCCGGCGATCCCGAAATCCGCGCACGCGTGGAAAAAGCCATTGCCGGCGTGCTCGCCAACCAATCGGCGTCCGGCGGCTTCGGCCTGTGGTCGCCGGGTGGCGGCGAGGATTTGTGGCTGACCGCCTATGTCGCCGACTTCCTGACGCGCGCCCGAGAAAACGGCTACGCCGTGCCGGCGGAGGATTTGAGTCTCGCTCTCGACAGCCTCAAGAACCGCCTTGCCTATGCGGGTGACTTTCAGCAGGGCGGCGAGGACATCGCCTATGCGCTTTATGTGCTGGCCGCCAATGGCCGCGCCGCCATCGGCGACATTCGCTACTACGCTGAAGCCAAGATCGACGCTTTCGCCACGCCGCTCGCCAAGGCGCAGATCGGCGCGGCACTTGCGCTCTACGGCGACACGCTCGGCGCCAACGCTGTCTTCCGGCGGGCGCTCGGCGACCTTGAACTGGCGGAGGCGCGCAACGGCTGGCGCAGCGATTTCGGCACCCCACTCAGGGACAGCGCCGCGATTTTGACGCTGGCGTCGGAGACGCGCACCGAGATCGATCTGGCTGGCTTGTCAAGCCGCATTGCGACGGATCGGTTGGCCGCGCGCCACACCAGCACGCAGGA
Source organism: Afifellaceae bacterium (assembly GCA_028281235.1). Taxonomy (GTDB): domain Bacteria; phylum Pseudomonadota; class Alphaproteobacteria; order Rhizobiales; family Afifellaceae; genus DASWJZ01. The sequence continues at coordinate 71,977 of JANQKG010000061.1, forward strand.
AGATGCCTGGTCGCTGCTTGCCGCGCATGCACTAATGGAGGGCGCCGCCACACTCAACCTCAGCGTTGATGGCGCGGCGGTCACTGGCCCGGTGTTCCAGAACTTCGATGCTGAGCGCCTGTCGTCGCTGCCGCTCGTCATCGCCAATAACGGCGATCGGCCGGTCGAGATCGGCATGACGGTCCGCGGCATCCCGGCGACATCGGAGCCAGCCGGCGGCAATCTCTATCGCCTAGCGCGGAGCTATTACACGCTCAACGGCGAGCCGGTGGACCTCTCTGCCGTTGAGCAGGGCGCACGGCTCGTGGCTGTGCTCGACGTGATCACAAACGAGACCGAAGGCGCCCGCCTCATCGTCGACGACCCCCTACCCGCGGGCTTTGAGATCGACAACCCGCACATCCTGGCAAGCGGCGACGTGGCGGCGCTCGACTGGCTGACGCTGACCGACAATCCTGCGCACGTGGAGTTCCGCGCTGATCGCTTCATCGCGGCGTGGGATATCGCGGCGGGCGACGCGAGCCAGTACCAGTTCGCCTATGTCGTGCGCGCCACCTCGCCCGGCACGTTCCGCCACCCGGCCGCGCTGGTTGAGGACATGTATCGGCCGGAACGGCGCGCCCGCACCATGTCGGGCGTCGTCGAGGTGGCCGGCCCTCTGCGCTAAGGGCGCGAGAACATTCGGCGCAGGGATACATGATCAGCATCCGATTGCGACACGCCCCACCTCCCCCCTCCGGGGAGAGGTCGACGCACGCCGTCAGGCGCGCGTCGGGTGAGGGGGTAGGCCGTAGCGTGGCCCCCTCACCCGGTTTGTCGCTTCGCTCCAAACCACCCTCTCCCCCATGGGGAGAGGGGCGGGCCGTGCCTGCTGCGTTCGGACTGCCGGGTCGGGCCCGGCAATGACGACGAAGAAAGAAAAGGCGGCGCCAAGCCTAAAGAACCGCTTCGGCGTCCGCCCGGCCGTCCGCGTCGCACTCCTCGTCGCATGCCTGGCGGCGCCGGCTGCAGCATTGGTGCTGAAGCTCGCCGTAGCACGCGTTGAACTGCCGCCGCTTCAGCCGGAGACAAGCACAATCGTCCTGGACCGCAACGGCGTGCTTCTGAGGCCCTTCACCGTTGCTGACGGACGCTGGCGGCTCGCCGCGACGATCGATGACGTCGACCCGCTCTTCGTGCATGTCTTGAAGGCCTATGAGGACCGGCGCTTCGACGCACACCGCGGTGTCGATGTGCGTGCGATGCTCCGCGCCACCTGGCAGATGGTTCGCTACGGCCGCCCGGTCTCCGGCGCTTCGACGCTCACCATGCAGGTCGCCCGTTTGCTCTCAGAGGAATCGACGCGCAGCCTCGCCGGCAAGGCGAAGCAGATGCTGACCGCGCTGGCGCTGGAGCGGCGGCTTTCCAAGGACGAGATCCTCAACCTTTATCTGATGCTCGCCCCCTATGGCGGCAACATTGAAGGCATCCGCGCCGCCACGCTCGCCTATTTCGGCAAGGAGCCGCGGCGCCTCACGCCTGCGGAGGCGGCACTCCTCGTCGCGCTGCCGCAAGCGCCGGAAGCACGTCGCCCCAACCGCCATGCCGAGACTGCTCGCGCCGCTCGCGACCGGGTGCTCAAACGCGCCGTCGCCGCTGGCCCGCTCGCTGCCGACGATGCGCGCGCCGCTCGATCGGAGCCTGTCCCCGACCGCCGGCGGCCCTTCCCGATGCTCGCCGCCCACACAACGGCGCGGCGTGTCGCCGAGCATCCGGACATATCGGAGCACCATCTGACGCTCGACGCCGCGATCCAGGCGTGGCTTGAAGCGCTGGCGCGCGAACGTGCCGCGGCGCATGCGCCGTCCGTATCCGCCGCCATCCTCGTCGCCGATCACAGGACCGGCGCGATCGTTGCATCAATCGGCTCGGCCGATCTGTTCGACGCCCGCCGCGATGGCTTCGTCGATATGACGCGCGCAATCCGCTCGCCGGGCTCAACGCTGAAGCCGCTGATCTACGGCCTCGCTTTCGAGCTCGGCCTCGCCCACCCGGAGACGCTGATTGAAGACAGGCCCGTCAGCTATGCCGGCTATACGCCGGGCAATTTCGACCACGTGTTCCACGGCACAATCAGCGTGCGCCGCGCGCTGCAGCTTTCCTTGAACGTGCCTGCCATCCAGCTTCTGGAGGCCGTGGGCCCGGCGCGGCTTGTGGCGCGCATGCGCCGCGCGGGTGCTGCGCCCGTGCTGCCCAATCTCTCACCGCCAGGCCTTGCCGTCGGGCTTGGCGGCGTTGGCGTCACGCTGCACGACCTCACCGCCATCCACGCGGCCATCGCCAATGGCGGCAAGGCCGTGCGCCTGACGGTGGACGCGGAACGGCCGCTCGATACGACGACGCCGAAGCGCGTGCTCGACGAACGCGCCGCCTGGTATGTTGCCTCCACGCTCACCGGGGCGTCAGGTCCGCACCATGTCGCGCCGGGCGCCATCGCCTTCAAGACCGGCACGTCCTACGGTTATCGCGACGCCTGGGCGATCGGCTTTGACGGCCGACACGTCGTCGGCGTGTGGGTCGGGCGGCCGGACGGCGCGCCGGTGCCCGGTCTCGTCGGAATCGACGCCGCCGTGCCCATCCTGGTCGACGCCTTTGCGCGGCTCGGCACGACGACAAGGCTCAAAGCCGCGCCGCCGGGCATCGTTGACGCCTCCGCCACGACGTTGCCGCAGCGGCTTCGCAAGTTCCATTCGCCGAACGCGCCACGCATGGCCGGCGCCGCACCTCCGGAGATCGCCTTTCCGCCGAAAGACGTGCGCGTCGATCTCGGCATGAAGGACGGCGACGCCATGCCGCTTGCGCTCAAGGTCAGGAACGGATCGCCGCCCTATACCTGGTTCGTCAACGGCGCGCCGGTCGGCACTGCCGCGTTCGGCGGCGCGCTGTCGTTTGAGCCGGACAGCCCCGGCTTCACCGATCTCCTGGTGATCGACGCCAACGGCGCATCTGCCGCGAGCACGGTCTATCTGGAGTGAGAGAAGCCGCCGCCTCGCGTTTGTCATCCCGGTTCGGCCGAAGGCCGAGACCGGGACCCATGAACACTCACCCGCCGGTGATGGCTCAGCGCCTGACCGTCGTCCGCTTGCTCCGGTGGTTATGGGTTCCGGACAGCCTCGCGTTGCTCGGCTTCCGGAATGACAAAGGAAAGGTCGTAAGTATCGCCGCTGCCGCCGCCTCAATATTCCCGCTCGAAGAACACGCCGAGGCTCGATTCGCCCTCCGCCGAATAGCCGGCGCGCGCCTTCAGGCCTTTGGTGATGTCGAGATCGATCGTCACGCGGCTTGATTCCGCCGTCGAGCCTTGCTGCACGCCGATATAGACGTTCTCGCTGATATAGCTGCCGGCGGCCACCGACGCTTCGCCCTCTTCATCGACCACGACATCCAAATCGTCCAGGCCGGTTGTCTCGCGCAATTGAGAAAGTACGCCGCCGCCACTGCCGCCGGCGAGCTCACCCGCCGCCACGCCGAGCCGTGCGACCTGCAGCGGCGACAATTCGCCGAGGCCCTTCCCGAAGATGAGCTGCGCCAGAATCTCGTCCTGTGGCAGCGCCGGGCTCGATGTGAACGAAATCTCCGGATCGGAGGCCCGCCCGGTGATCGCCACATTGATTGTGGTCGTGCCGCTCTGCGTCGTACCGATGAAGTCGAGAATCGGATCGAGATCGCCGGCAAAGGTGATGATGCCGCGGTCGAGCGTGATGCGCTGCGTGAGAATGTCGAGACGACCGCGCACGATCTCAAACGAGCCGGAAGCGGCGAATGCGGAGAGCGGACCCACAAGCCGCAATTCGCCGCCAAGCTCTGCGTCCAGACCGCGGCCGCGCACGAAGATGCGCGCCGGCGCACTCACTGCGATATCGAGTGTGATGCCGCTCGCACCGGTGCCGCTATCCTCCGCTTCGCCGTCGCGCTGGCGCACAATGGTCAGCGTTCGCTCCACAGCAGGCGACGGCGCGACATGCTCCACCGACACCGCGACGGAATCGCCGGGCAGGCGCTCCGGCACGGTGATCTCCGTGCGCCCCAGCGTCACCGATCCGCTGACGCTCGGGCTCTCGCTCAGCCGGCCGCCGATTGCCAGATCGGCGTCAAAGGTCGCGGCAATCAGCGTACCGTCCACATAGCGTGCCTGTCGGACGACAAGGCGCATGTCGACTGGCAGGCCGGCTGCCGGGTCGAGCCCCAAAGACCCGTCCGCCGAGATCGTCCCTTCGCCGCTGCGGGCGCTCAGTTGATCGATGACCAGGCGATTGTTGGAGACGGAAGCGACGAGCGTGAGATCGCTCAGCGCGATCCCGCTCTGCGGATCCACAAGGCCGCCGCCTTCCGCCGTCACACGGCCCGCATATTGCGGCGCTGTGGGCGTTCCGGTGACCGCCATATCGACATTGAGCACGCCGCTCAGCGCAGCCCCGCGCGCGGCAAGCTGCGGATTGCCGAGCGCCAGCGGCACCGCGCCGGTGATCTTGAGGTCGAGCGGCGCGCCTGAGGCAATGCCGACCGTGCCCGAAACATCGATCCCCAGCCCATCCACGTTGCCGATGCGGCTCGTCAGTGTGATCTGCTCATCGGCGAACGCGCCGCGACTTGAGACGTTCAGCGCACCAAGCCCGGCATTGCGCGACGCCGCGACCGAAGCCTCCGACACGGCAATGTCGAACTGCGCCGCCGGCGACGCCGCGGTCCCGCGCACACGAATGAGACCGGAAATGATGCCCTGTGCACCGATCTCCGGCGCAAATCCATTGACCAGAGACGCCGGCAGCGCGGAGAGATTGATGGTGAGGTCGAGATCATCCTGCCCGGCGCGGCCGCTGATCATGGCGCTGCCGCCGCCGGCGTTAAGTGTTGTGTTCTCCAGCGTCGCCGTTTGCTCCGAAACAACGATCGTTGTCGGTGACGCCAACGCCAGATCGAGGCCCGCGCGCGAGAAAGAGAACCGCTGAAGCGCGATCCCCATGCCGTCGTCGCGCGGCGTGAGCCCCGCGTCGAACGACACTTGACCATCCGCGAGCTCGGCTTCGGCCGTGACCTCAGTCGCAGCACCGCGCTGCTCGGCGGTGCCGGTTGCAGACAATATGGTCAGCCCACCGGCCACCACCTCGCGGAGCGAGAAATCGCCCTCAATCTGCCTTCCATTATAGAGATCGCGCGCCAGCCCCTCGATACTGGCGGCGCCGACGCGGGAGCCTTCGTAGAGGATATCGGTGGCCGTGGCGGAGATCTGCGCCGATTGTCGGCCGCCATCCGCCGTCAGGCTGATCGCCGCGTTCAGCGTGCCGCTTGCCTCCACAAGGAAGAGCGGCGCGACCTTTGACAAATCAGGCGACACGATCGTGACCGTCCCGTCTAGGAGACCTCCGGCACCGATGTCGAGATCGCCCTCCAGGCGGCTTTCGCCGACGACGAAGTCGAGGCCCTCAAGGCGTCGCTGACCGCCCTCGCCGGATGATAGCCGCGCAATGCCGCGCACCGGCGCTTCGGCAAACGTGCCGACGATCTCCGCGTCACCCGCGACGTTCGGGCCTGCGACCACACCGACGAAACGAGCCGATGCACCGGCGAGCGACCGCCCCATCAGCAAGACTTCGTCGCCGGACGCCTCAGCCTCAACGCGCGGCGCTTCAGCCGTGCCGGTGAGGTTTGCCGAGATGCGCGCCTTGCCGGCGGCGCGTTCCGTCACAAGCGACAGGTCCGCAACGTCTGCAATGAGCGCCAGGTCGAGGTCGGAACCGGCGAACGTGCCGTTGATCTCCGTGTTCAGACGCTCATTGGTGAGCGTCAGCGCGTCGAACGTAAACGCCCCGTCACCGCGGGCAACGCCACCGCGAAGTTCCGTCGCCCCTGCGAGGAACCGGTCGAGCGGCTCCGCACCTAAGGCCAGGTCCACCGTGCTCCCAACAAGCTGCAGGTCGAAGCGCCCGTCGATGCCGGCGCGCCCCTTCGCCTCAAGCTGCGCGCTGCCGGAAAGCGCGCGATCCGCCAGGGCAGCGAAGCGTGAGAGGTCGCTCACCGTGACGCCGAAATCGCCTTCCACCTCGTCTGCCGTCGCCGTGCCGGCGAAGCTCGCGGCCGCGTCGTTCAAGACAAGCTGCAGATCGCTCACATCGACCAGTCGGCCGGCTGACCAGGACCCTTCCGCCACAAGCCGCACATCGCGTCCCAACGCCGATTGCAGCGCCGCATCTTCCGGCGCCACGTCTTCCAGCGTCGCGTTGAGAAGGAAGCCGACGCTGCGCGCGTCCGGCTCCATGAGGTTCTCCGCCTCACCCCCGGCGCTCACCGCCATGCGGGCGAACCCGCCCTGCGCGCTTTCCAACCCTTCAGCGACCACGCTCAGACGCCAGGGCGACGGCGCGCCGGGCTCCACCTCAGCATCGACACTCAGCGTAGCCAGCGACACATCGCCTGGCGCAAACGGCAAAGCCGTGCGTCCGGCCTGGCCGAGCCGCAGTGACACAAGCGCACTTTCCGGCACCAGGTCCGGCGCCAGCACGCCCGCCCCCTTCAGGTCGATGCCGTCGGAGCGGAGCGTCGCCTCTTCGATGGCGATGGCGCCATCATCACGCCGCGACACGTCGAGGCGCAGTCGGCTTTCGCCGGCAACAAGCGCGGCATAGTCGCCCGGCACGACGCTTTCCAAAGCGGCGTCCATGTCGGCGATGAGCTGGTAGCTTCCCTCAAGGCGGTTGACGGCCAGGCTGCCGCTCAGGATCGTTTCGCCGCCGGCGGCAGCGCGCATCGTGGCATCCCACGAATCGAGCGGCCCAGAGCCGGAGACCTCCGCGGAGATCGCCGGCCGGTTCGGCAATTGCAGGAGCTCGGCGATAAGCCCGCCCGCCGGTTCTTCCAACGTGAGGTCGGCCGTCAGCACGTTGGCGCCAGGCTCCAGGCGAAGATCGGCCGTCAATTCTCCGGCGCGATCCTGGCGGAAGACGGAAAGCTCTGCCGCCAGCGCCTCCTCCGTCAGCCGCGCGGAGCCGGTCGCCGCCAACTCCGCCGCCACGCCGGCGACGGGCTCAGCGAGCGTGACCAAAGGTAACGAGATGGAATCGATCGTGACGGCGAGCGGCATCGCTGCTGTGCTATCCTCAGATTCCGTCTCCTCTGAGGGAACAGGCCGACGCAGAAGCGTTACGCGTCTGGCGCTTAAGCTCTCAATGTGTAGCAGCCGGTCAAGCAGCGCCGCCCGCTCCCATGTGACGTCGACGCCGTCAAGCTGAAGCCACGGCCCCTCGCGGTCGGAGACCGTCAGCTGCTCAAGCTTCAGATTGGCCGAGAACACATTCTCCAGCCCGCTCATGGAGACCTTTTGGTCGGGCGTAGAAATCAGGTCCTCAATCAGCCCCACGAAGGAGGAGCGTTCGCCCAGCGCCTGCGCAAGAACCGCTGTGATGGCCAATCCGACCGCAACGACAACGAACAATGCGCCTAGAACGAATCGCCGCATGATCAGAAGGCTTGCCCCAATCCGACATAGAACGCGAAATCCCCCGGATCCCATTCGGGACGGACGGGAAATGCGACGTCGAAGCGGAGCGGGCCAAGCGGCGTGTAATAGCGCAGGCCGAGCCCGACGCCGACGAAGACATCCTCCTCAAAGTCGAAATAGGGTTCCGTATAGGCCGCGCCGGCATCGATGAACGGCACGATGCCGATCTTCTCCGTCATCCGGAAGCGGAACTCCGCCGACGCCTCCCAGAAGGAGAGACCGCCGACCACTTCGCCATTCGCCACCGCACCGATGGAGCGATATTCGAAGCCGCGCACGGAGCCGCCGCCACCCAGGAAGAAGCGCCGCGTCGCCGGTATCTCGCTGAGCGTGCCCCCGACGATGCTGCCGACGGAGGTACGGCCGGCGATAACAATCCGGTCGTTGTCGGCCACCGACAGATAGCCCGACAGCGAGCCCCGCGCGACGATGGCCACATTGCCGTTCAGCACGTCGGCAAGTGGCTCCACGTCGAGTGTGCCGCGCAGGCCCTTTGACGGGTCGAGCTTGTCGTTGCGCCGATCATAATCGAGATGTGTCGGCAGGCTGACGAGCATGAACTCATTGCTGCCGAAGGCGTCCTCAATGTCGGAATATTCCACGTTGACGGCAGCACTCGCCTCCAACGTCTCGTGGAACTGATGCTCAAGGCCCGCCATGGCGCCGACGGTGCGGCTCTCATAGGTGTCGACGAACTCCCGCTCGCCGAAAAGCTTCAGCGTCAGGTCCGTGTCGGGCGTGATCACCCCTGGCCGCCGGAAAGTCGTCGCCAGGCGGTAGGACAGATCGTCGAAACCTTCCGCGCCGATACGGCTGACGGAGGCATCGAAGCGAATGCTCTCCCCGCGACCGAAGAGGTTACGGTGCATCCAATAACCCTCAAGCGTCGCCCCATCGATGGAGGAATAAGACACACCGCCGCCGATCAGCCGGCGCTTCCGCTCCGTCAGATTGAAGGTCACCGGCAGGAGCCCGTCATCGCCGACGCTTTCGCCTTCCACGACGGAGACGCTGGCGAACACGCCGATCTCCTGGAGCCGCTGGCGCGCCCGGCGGATCTCGTCGGGATCATATTCAGCGCCCGGCTCAATCCCCGTCATCCAGCGTGCATAGGCGGGATCGACCCGCTCCGTCCCCGTTACCTCAACCGTGCCGAAGCGGGCGCGCGGCCCAGGCGCCACGATCAGCGTTACGTCCACTTTCTGCGTCCGGTGGTCGGCTACCACATCGCGCGTCACGATCTTGGCGAGCGGATGCCCACGCTGCCGCCACACCTCCACCAGCCGGCCTTCGGCCGCCAGCACTGCGCCGGAATAGGCCACCGCACCCTGGGTCAGCTCCCAATCGTTCAGCTTGAGCGCGCGCTCGTCTTCCTCCGTCAGCTGATCCTGCGGCATGCCTTCAATGCGGACCTGGCCGAAACTGAACATCGGACCGGGCTCCACCCGCACGGTGACGTCCACAGGGTCCGGCAACGAAACGTCCGGCCGCATCGCCTCCACGGGCGTGCCGGCGATCGCGATTTCCACCGACCCGCCGTAATAGCCCCGCGTGTAGAGCGCCGCCACGATCCGGCCATAGTCGCCGCGCGCCCGCGCAATGAGCCCGGTCGTGCCAGGCGGCGGGCGGCTTTCGTCGCGCGCCAGCACGGAGGCACCGCGCACGACGTCTGAAACCTCGTCGCCGCCACCGGCGATCGTAAAGTCCAGCGTGTAGGGTTGAGCGTCCGGGACGACCAGCGTCTCGTCCTCGCGCTCGAAGAACTTGAGCCCAAAAAGCTCAAATGCCGAAACAGGTTGGGTAATAAGGATCAACAGCCCAAGAGCGGCGCCGGCAACCGCCTGCGACCGCCGAAACGGCCGACGCACAAACCTGACCGGCGCGAACCTCACAACCTGCACGTCCCCCGACTGACGCCGCCGGCCGCCGTGAAGCCGGTCCACCGCCGCCGACTTCCTACGCCCGTGAAGAAACAAGACCTGCATCATTCGCCGACAGGCGCGGCGATATTAGGGCAGGCTTGCGCCGTTTCGGCTTGCCGGAACCATCCATGAACGGCCGATCAGCGCCGCGCAAGACCACCTCTGGGGATAGCGCGCCGACGGGCGGAGGGGTCGGCGCGATTCCTGTGCCCCGATCGGCCCTTGGCCTCGAAAGTTTTCTCACCGCGGGCGCGGCTCGCGCAAATCGATTGCTGTCTGGCAAAGCGCCCCATGCCCATATTTCGCTTGGGTTTTTCCGGGGTGAACTGAGATGGCGAGCGAACGGCTTTCCGTGTTTCCGGCGTTCCACAAAGTCGCAGGACGCCGCGTGGTCGTCGTCGGCGACGGCACGGAGGCCGCCGCCAAGGTGCGGCTCCTTCTGGAAACCGACGCGAGCATCCGCGTTGTCACCCCAGAGCCGACGGCCGAGCTTGCCACGTTGACCGCCGACCACAAGCTTGAGCACGTACAGCGCGCCTTTCGCCGCGATGATCTGGAGGGCGCTGTGCTGGTCTTTGCAGCAAGCGGCGATGCGGAGCGCGACGGCGCTGTGGTGGCGGCAGCGCGGGCGTCCGGCGTGCCGGCGAATGCCGTCGACATTCCGGAGCTTTGCGATTTCTACACCCCGGCGATCGTCAACCGTGCGCCGGTTGCCGTTGCCATCACCACCGCCGGCGCCGGCCCGGTGCTGGCGCAAAAACTCCGCGCCCGCATCGAGGCGCTCCTGCCGCAGCGACTTGGCACGCTGGCGCGGCTCGGTGATTCCTTTCGCGCCGCCGCCGACAAGGTCTTGCCGAAGGGACAGCCGCGACGCCGCTTCTGGTCGGCCTTCTTTGAAGGCGGCGTGGCGGACGCCGCGCTCTCCGGGCAAATCGACTCTGCGCGTCGCCTCGCCTCGCAACTCCTGACCCGGTCTGACGCCGCAGATGACGGCTTTGTCTGGCTCGTCGGCGCCGGCCCGGGCGCTGAGGACCTTCTGACCCTGCGCGCTCAGCGCATCCTCCAACAGGCTGACATCATCGTGCACGATAGCCTTGTGCCGGAAGGCGTTGTCGCCATGGGCCGCCGCGATGCGGAGCGTATTCATGTCGGTAAGCGCAAGGGCCGGCATTCGGCGACGCAGGACGAGATCAACGCCATTCTCGTGCGCAAGGCACGAGCCGGCCGCCGCGTCGTGCGACTGAAGTCGGGCGATCCGCTCATCTTCGGCCGCGCCGGAGAAGAGATAGCCGCACTCCGCGAAGCCGGCATTGCCTTTGAGGTCGTGCCGGGCGTCACCGCCGCCTTCGCCGCTGCGGCGGAGGCTGGAATTGCACTCACCCAGCGCGGCGCAGCATCAAGCCTCGTCTTCGCCACCGGCCATGACGCTTCAGGCGACGTCCTGCCCGATTGGGCCCACCTGGCGCTCAAAGGCGCGACAATCGCCGTCTATATGGGCCGCTCGGTCGCTGCTCAGGTTGCCGCCCGCCTGATGCAAGCAGGCCTTGACCCTGCAACGCCGGTTGCCGCGATCGAGAACGCCACGCTGCCGGAGCGCCGGCATTTCGCCGGCACGCTGAGCGATCTCACCGGCTTTGGAGAGCGCGTCGATGTTGACGGGCCGACGCTTATTCTGATCGGGCGAACGGCGGCCGAAAGTGCAGCTTCGATTGCCGAACCGCTTCGCCCGGTTCGCAAACTCGCCGCCTGAGCCGACCGCTATGGAGATCATTACCGCCAACAGCCTTGCTGACGGCCTTGTCGTCTTCCACGGCGCCGACGGCTGGACGGTGAATGTCGACCTGGCGACCATCTTCGACGACAAAACGGCGCTCGCCGCAGCGCTTGAGCGCGCCAAGGCCGACGCCGCGCTGAACCTCATCGTCGAGCCCTACCCCATCGCGGTGGCGCGCGACGGCGCGCGCATCGTTCCTACTCGCTTGCGCGAGCGCATCCGCGCCGCCGGCCCGACCACCGGCAACTCAAAGAAAGCAGCGCCCCAGCACGACGAGGCGGCCTAATGACCAACATGTATCGCTACGACGAATTCGATCATGCCTTTGTCCACGAACGTGTCGCCCAGTTTCGCGACCAGGTCGCGCGGCGGCTTTCCGGCGCGCTTGACGAGGACCAGTTCAAGCCTCTGCGCCTGCAGAACGGCGTCTATCTGCAGCTTCACGCCTACATGCTCAGGATCGCCATTCCCTACGGGACGCTGAACCCAGGCCAGGTGCGCATGCTGGCGCATATCGCGCGCACTTATGACAAGGGCTACGGACACTTCACCACCCGCCAGAACCTGCAATTCAACTGGCCGCAGCTGAAGGACGTGCCGGACATTCTGGAGAAGCTGGCCGAGGTGGAGATGCACTGCATCCAGACCTCGGGGAACTGCATCCGCAACGTCACTGCCGATCATTTCGCCGGCGTCTCCGCCGACGAGCTGGCCGACCCGCGGCCCTATGCAGAGATTCTGCGGCAATGGTCGTCGCTACACCCGGAATTCCTGTTCCTGCCCAGAAAATTCAAGATTGCCGTGACCGGCGCGCCGGTCGACCGCGCGGCGATCCAGTTCCACGACATCGGCTTTGAGGTGAAGCGCAACGAGGCCGGCGCGCTCGGCTTTGCCGTCTATATCGGTGGCGGCATGGGGCGCACGCCGATGCTCGGCAAGAAGATACGCGACTTCCTGCCCGAAGAAGACCTGCTCGCCTATTCCGAAGCGATCCTGCGCGTCTACAACATGCACGGTCGCCGCGACAACAAATACAAGGCGCGCATCAAGATTCTCGTCCACGAGACGGGGATGGAGAACATCTCTGAGGAAATCGAGGCGGAGTTTGAGGCGATCCGCGACGGCGTGCTGCGTCTCCCCGACGCGGAGGTGCGCCGCATCACCGCCTACTTCGCGCCGCCGGATTATGAGAAGCGCCCGCCCGAAAGCGCCGCACTCGACGCATCGCGAAACGCTGATCCCGATTTCGACCTGTGGGTCCGGCGCAGCCTCGCGCACCATCGCGTGCCCGGCTACGGCATCGTCACCATCTCGCTGAAGCCGATCGGCGGCGTGCCCGGTGACGCCACCGCCGACCAGCTCGACGCCATCGCTGACATCGCCGAGCGCTTCTCACATGGCGAAGTGCGCGTCAGCCACGAACAGAACCTGGTCCTGCCGCATGTGGCGCTCGACGAGGTGCGCGACGTCTACGACGCGCTCGCCGCCGCAGGCCTCGCCAACGCCAATGCGGGACTGATCACCGACATCATCGCCTGCCCCGGCCTTGATTATTGCGCGCTCGCCAATGCACGCTCCATTCCCGTGGCGCAGCGCATTTCGGAGCGCTTTGCGGAGAGCAGCCGGCAAGAGGATGTCGGCGATCTGAAGATCAAGATCTCCGGCTGCATCAACGCCTGCGGCCATCATCACGCCGGCCATATCGGCATTCTCGGTGTCGACCGGAAGGGCGAGGAGTTCTACCAGATCACACTCGGCGGCTCCGGCGACGAAACCGCATCGGTGGGGGAGATCGTCGGCAGGGGCTTCTCCACCGACGAGATCGTCGACGCGGTAGAGACGCTGGTCGACACCTATGTCGCCACCCGCGAAGGCGCGGAGGAGACGTTCCTCCAGACCTATCGCCGTGTCGGGCCCGCGCCGTTCAAGGAGGCGCTCTATGGCTCTGCTTGAGGCGGTTGCGCCTGAGCGTGATGCGCCGCCCGATCCGACGCTCGAACAGGCACGGCAGCTCAACGCGCGGCTGGAACGCTGGCGCACGTACGACGTTCTCGACGAGATGATCCATGGCGAGTTTGCCGGGCGTATCGCGCTTGTGTCCAGCTTCGGCGCTGAATCCGTGGTGCTTCTGCATCTCGCCGCGTCGGTCGATCCATCCGTGCCGGTGATCTTCATCGACACCGGCAAGATGTTCGGCTCCACGCTGCGCTATCGCGAGGAACTTCAGGAACGCCTCGGCCTGACCGACATTCGCGTCGCCCGGCCCGACCCGGCTCTGCTTCTGACGCGAGACCCCGATGCCAGCCTGTGGCTGCGCCAGCCCGACGAATGCTGCACCATCCGCAAGGTTGCGCCGCTCGCCCGAGCGCTTTCCGGTTTCGACGCCTGGATATCCGGTCGCAAACGCTTCCAGGGCGGCAGCCGCGCAGCCCTTCCCTTGTTTGAGGCCGACGGCGACCGCGTCAAGATCAACCCGCTGGCCGACTGGTCCAAGGACGACATCCAAAGCTACCGCCGCCTGCACGATCTGCCGGAGCATCCGCTGGTCGCTGACGGCTTTCGCTCCATTGGCTGCATGCCCTGCACCACGCGCGTGGCCGACGACGAGGACGAACGCGATGGGCGCTGGCGCGGCGCTGAAAAGACCGAGTGCGGCATCCATCTTGGCCTGGCCGAATTTGAAGGCGACGGGAGCGGCATATGAGCTTGACCGGTGGCCCGATCTGGAAGGACGACCGCTTTCACGCGGACGAGTGGACACGACTTGCCCCGGAGGCCGAGGCGCTTCCCGCTGGAACATCAATGCTGGTACCGCTGGCAACCTTCCTGTCGGACGTAGAGCGCTTCCTCGGCCATGAGGGTCAACTCGGCGTGGAGGTTCCCTCAGGCGACGACGTGCGCGCGCTCGCGCCCCATCTCGCAAAGTTTTCGCTGATCGCGCTTACCTTTCCCGCCTTCAGCGACGGGCGCTCCTATTCTGCCGCACGACTCTTGCGTGAGAGGCTTGGTTATGACGGCGAGCTGCGCGCAATCGGCGACGTTTTGGCCGACCAGATCCCCCTTATGCGCCGCTGCGGCATCACCAGCTTTGAGGTGACGCACGGGCCCACACGCGCCGCCTTGCGCGACGGCCGGCTGGCTGAGGTGCGGCGCTACTACCAGCCGATCCCCACGGCCCCCACCGAAGTGCCGGCCGGCACCCGGCCCTGGCTCAGGCGGGCGGCGGGATAAGGCGCTTTGCGATCCAGCCGCCAGGATGATATCTATCATTGATAGATATCATCCGAGGTTCCGCGATGGACACGGCAAAACTCTTCTGGACCGGACGCTCGCAAGCGGTTCGCCTGCCCAAGGAATTCCGCTTCGAAGGCAAGGAGGTCCACATTCGCCGCCAGGGCGACGCGGTGATCCTGGAGCCAGTGGCTAAGGACCATTCGAAGGATTGGGCCTGGCTGGACGAGCTTGTTGATCGTGTTGACGGCACATTCCTGGAGGAAGGAATCGAGGAGCCGCTTCCGCAAGAGCGGCCCGAGCTTGACGATCTGTTCAAGTGATACGCTTCCTGCTCGACACGAATGTCGTCATTGCCTTTCTGAACGCTCGTGCATCTCCGCTTGCGGAACGCATTCGCTCCCACCCCTCCGATGCGCTCGCAATCCCGTCGATCGTCGCCCACGAGCTCTATTTCGGATCGTTCGCCAGTGCGCGCCGCGCGTTCAACGTCGGCACCGTCGAGGCGCTGAGACTTCAGGTCCTGCCGTTCGATGCCGAGGACGCCCGGCGCTCCGGAGAGTTACGGGCCGCTTTGCGGTCGGCTGGGACACCGATCGGCTCTTACGATGTTCTGATCGCCGGGCAGGCTTTGGCGCGCAATCTCGTCCTGGTGACGGGCAACGTCGGCGAGTTCCGCCGCGTGCCGGATTTGCGGGTCGAGGACTGGCTCAACGATTAGCCCGCGCCCGCGCTCCTAACGCACCAGCACGTTCTTGAACTGCCACGGGTCGCTCTCGTCGAGGTCTTCGGGAAAAAGCCCAGGCCGATCCGTGAGCGGCGTCCAATCGGTGTAGTAACCCTTGACCGGCCCGAGATAGGGAAGCTGAACCTCCAGGCAGCGGCGGTAGTCCATCTCGTCCGGCTCGACGATCCCGGCCTCCGGATTCTCCAGCGCCCACACCATGCCGGCAATGACGGCGGAGGTCACCTGTAGACCAGTGGCGTTTTGATAGGGCGCCAGCGCGCGCGTCTCCTCAATGGAGAGCTGCGAGCCGAACCAATAGGCGTTCTTGGCGTGGCCGTAGAGGAGAACGCCCAATTCGTCGACGCCATCAACGATCTCGTTCTCGTCGAGAATGTGATGCTCGCTCTGCGCCACACCGGCACGGCCGAAGAGCTCGTTCAGCGACAGCACCGCGTCGTTGCACGGATGGTAGGCGTAATGGACGGTGGGGCGATATTCCGGCTCAAGACCCGCGCCGATCGTGAAGAAGTTGGCGATGGAGATCGACTCATCGTGCGTGACGAGAAAACCGTATTGCGGCCCCGGCGTGGGACACCAGGTCCGCACCCGCGTGTTGCCGCCGGGCTGAAGCATATAGCGCGCCGCCTGACAGCCGAACGACAGCGTACGCATGTTGTCGGGCATCCACTTTTCGTGCGTGCCCCAGCCGAGCTCCGCCGGCTGCATGCCCTCCGACAAAAAGCCCTCAACTGACCAGGTGTTCCAGAAGACGCCCATCGGCTTGGGATCGCGGGCGCGCTGCGTGTCGCGCTCTGCGATGTGGATGCCCTTGACGCCGGCATCGCGCATAAGGCGCGCCCAGCCGAGGCGGTCCTCCGGGCCTGGCTCGGTGTAGTCCATGCCGAGATCGTCGGCGAGATTGACGAGCGCCTGCTTGACGAACCACGACACCATGCCGGGATTGGCGCCGCAGCAGGAGATCGCCGTCGTACCGCCAGGGCTCCGCTTGACCTCGTCCTGCACGGTCTCCCGCAAATAGGAATTGGTCCGCTTCGCCGGGTCGGTGCTCTTGTCGAAGTAGAAGCCGGGCCAGGGCTCCACCACCGTGTCGATATAGAGCGCACCGATCTCGCGACAGAGCCGCGTGATGTCGAGCGACGACGTATCGACGGAGAGGTTCACGCAAAAGCCCTGCCCGCTACCCTCCGTCAGAAGCGGCACCAGGACGTCGCGAAGATTCTCAGGCGTCAGCCCCAGATGCAGGAAGCGGATGCCGTGCTCGTCGAGGATCCGACGATCATCGTCATCCGGCGCAAGGACCACCATGCGGCTCTTGTCGAAAGCGAAATGGCGCAGGATGAGCGGCAGCGTTCCCCGCCCGATCGAGCCGAAACCGATCATCACGATCGGCCCGTCGATCTTGGCATGGATGGGCCAGTCAGCCATGAAGTCCTCCTCCCGCTCCTCTCGCCGCGCCTCCAGGCGCAAAGGCCGGCAAAAACCCGGAGCCAGGCGCTGTTGTCAACTGTCCGTGCGGGCGGCGACACCTTTGTTGCGCTGCAACAGGGATGCGGCTAGCTAAACGCCGAAGCCCTGAACCGAATGCAGGAGCCGCGTCATGACGCCGCCTGCCAAATCCGCATCGCCGTTCGACTACGTCGTGTTCGGCGGCACCGGCGACCTCGCGCGCCGCAAGCTCTTGCCGGCGCTCTATCATCGCTGCTGCGACGGCCAGATCGCGGAGGGCAGCCGCATCATCGGCGTGTCGCGGCGGAAATTGTCGAGCGAAGCCTACCGCACCATGACCCGCGAGGCGCTCCGCGACTTCATCCCCGTCGCGGAATACGATCAGGATGCCGCAGACCGCTTCGTGAAGATGCTGTCCTACGTCGCCGTCGACGTCTCCGGCGATTCCGGCTGGGACAAGCTGAAGAAGATGCTGCCGTCCGATGATGGCCGCACGCGCGCGTTCTATCTGGCCGTCGGGCCCGGCCTCTTCGGCGAGATCTGCGGCCGCCTGGGCCGGCATGGTCTGGCGACGCCGGCCACGCGGGTGGTGATCGAGAAGCCACTCGGCCGTGATCTGAAATCCGCCAATGAGGTGAACGCGACAGTCGGCGCGGTGTTCAGCGAGGATCAGGTCTTTCGCATCGACCATTATCTCGGCAAGGAGACCGTTCAGAATCTCATGGTTCTCCGCTTCGGCAACGTGCTCTACGAACCGCTGTGGAACTCCAGCCGCATCGACCATGTCCAGATCACGGTGGCGGAGACACTCGGCGCGGAGTCGCGCGGCAGCTATTACGATTCCTCCGGCGCGCTGCGCGACATGGTGCAAAACCACATGCTGCAGCTACTTTGTCTGGTGGCGATGGAGCCGCCCGACAGCTACGACGCCAATGCCATTCGCGACGAGAAGCTGAAAGTCCTCAATGCATTGCGGCCGATCGGCGAGGATGACGTGGAGACGCTGACGGTGCGCGGGCAATACCGCGCGGGAGCGGCGAATGGCGGCGCGGTCTCCGGCTATCTGGAAGATACCAGTCTGGAGCAAAGCAACACGGAGACCTTCGTCGCGGTGAAAGCCGAGATCGCCAATTGGCGCTGGGCCGGCGTGCCCTTCTATCTGCGCACGGGCAAACGGCTCCCGGCGCGCTTCTCCGAGATCGTCATCGCCTTCAAGCAGATTCCCCATTCCATCTTTCCCAAGAACGCCGGCGCCATTCACGGCAACCGCTTGGTCATCCGCGTGCAGCCCGATGAAGGCGTCAAGCAATGGATCATGATCAAGGACCCGGGTTCCGGCAGCATGCGCCTGCGCCACGTGCCGCTCGACATGAGTTTTGCGGAGGAGTTTCAGGTCCGTCATCCCGACGCCTACGAGCGGCTCCTGCTCGACGTCATCCGCGGCGACCAGACCTTGTTCATGCGCCGCGACGAGGTGGAGGCGGCATGGCGCTGGATCGACCCGATCCGGGACGCCTGGGAAACGTCCGGCATGGCGCCAAAGCCCTATATATCCGGGAGCTGGGGGCCGTCGGCAGCGATTGCGCTGATTGAGCGCGACGGTCGCGCCTGGCACGGCGAGTAGCAGCGCCTCGGCGCGGACGGGCCTCGCCGCCAGTGGCCCTGACAAGGATTCGCTTTGTTCACCCAAAAGGTGTTATAAGCCGCACTTTCCACGAGATTGCCGCCGAGGCCCGGCTTCAATCCCGATGTCCGGAAGCGGACACATCGTGGCTTTTCGAACGTGACGAGAGGAATGCTTTGCAGGTTTTTGTTCGAGACAACAATGTCGACCAGGCCATTCGCGCCCTGAAGAAGAAGATGCAGCGCGAGGGCATCTTCCGGGAAATGAAGCGGCGCAAAGCCTACGAGAAACCCTCGGAAAAGCGCGCCCGCGAGAAGGCGGAGGGCATCCGCCGGTCCCGCAAGGCCGCGCGCAAGCAGGCGCAGCGCGAGGGCCTCTTGCCCGGTCCCAAGCGCCGCAAGCCGGCCGGAGCTGGCGGGCGCTAGCCAACAGCTCCGTCGGGCGACCGGCCGCCCCGTTCCGATCGCTGATATCTGTTCCGGCCCGCGCGTCGCCGCGGGCTTTCCGATTCGCCTGACGCACCGCGTGCGCTCCGTCAGGGCTCAGTTTGATCTCAGACCGCCGCGCCATTATTGGAACCGGGATCTTCAATCGCGGTGATCTGACCTGGAGCGCCCATGCCCAAGCACAAAGTTGCCATGCTGACCGCCGGCGGGCTTGCGCCGTGCCTCTCTTCCGCTATCGGCGAGTTGATCGCCCGCTATAGCGAGCTAGCGCCTGACGCGGAGATGATCGGCTACCGCAGCGGCTATGCCGGGCTGTTGAAAGGCGATTCCGTCGCCGTGACGCCGCAGGTCCGCGCCCGCGCCGATGTGCTGCACGACCACGGCGGCTCTCCGATCGGCAACAGCCGCGTCAAGCTCACCAACGTCAAGGACGCGGTCAAACGCGGCCTGGTGAAGGAGGGCCAGAACCCGCTTGAAGTCGCGGCCGACCAATTGGAGCGCGACGGCGTCACTATCCTGCACACGATCGGCGGCGACGACACATCCACAACGGCCGCTGACCTCGCCAAATTCTTGGGCGACCACGGCTACGCCCTCACTGTGGTCGGCATGCCCAAGACAGTCGACAACGACATCGTGCCGATCCGCCAGTCGCTGGGCGCGATGACGGCGGCTGAGCAAGGCGCGATCTTCTTTGAGAACGTCGCCAATGAAGGCACCGCCAGTCCGCGCACGCTTCTGGTCCACGAGGTGATGGGACGCAATTGCGGCTGGCTGACCGCCGCCACCGCGCGCGCCTATCGCGAGCGGCTTGAGGCGTTGTCGTTTCTGCCTGAGTTCAATCTGAAGCGCGTCCGCAAGGAGGTCGATGCCGTCTATGTGCCGGAGCTCAGCGTCGACATCGAGGCGGAGGGCGCGCGGCTACGCCAGCTCATGGATGAGCGCGACTGCGTCAGTGTATTCGTCAGCGAAGGCGCCAACGCCGCCGGCATCGTTGAGGAGATGCTGGCGCGCGGCGAGGAGGTGTCGCGCGACGCCTTCGGCCATGTGGCGCTGGACAAGGTCAATGTCGGCGAGTGGTTCTCCAAGCGCCTCGCCAAGCTTCTCGGCGCGGAGCGTGTGCTGGTCCAGAAGTCCGGCTATTTCGCCCGCTCCGCCAAGGCCAATGCGGCCGACCGCAAGCTGATCCGCGAGATGGCGCATGTCGCCGTCGATTGCGGGCTCGCCGGCGAGCCTGGCCTGATCGGTCACGACATGGAACGCGGCGACGAGCTGCGGGCGATCGAGCTGCCGCGCGTCAAGGGCGGCAAGCCGTTCGACGCCTCCCAGCCGTGGTTTGCCGAGATGCTGGCCGACATGGGGCAGGCCATGGGCGAACCGCTCAAAGCCGAGCATTAGAGCATGATCCCGAAAAGTGGGAACCGGTTTTTCGGGTAAGATCATGCTCAAACAAACAGATAGAGCCTCCATTCTGATTCAATCAGAATGGATAAGGCTCTAGGCCAGCGGAACGTCACCCTCCGCGCCACGCCTGCGAGCATCGAACGAACGGCCTTGGGGCTGCATCGCGCGGCCAATTGCGATAATCGAAAATGGAGGCGGGGGGAAACGCGACCCCCTGCACGCGATTGTTCGCGCCCAGGAGCTGGCCGCATGGTCCTTAGAGTCACCACATGAGCCGCAGCGACGCGCTGGAGCCGATCGTCCGCCGCGTGCCGATGATTCCGGTCGTGACGCTCTCCAACGTCGCCTCCGCCGCACCGCTGGCGCGCGCGCTGGCCGCCGGCGGATTGCCGGTTGTTGAGATCACGCTGCGCACCGACGCGGCCATTGATTGCATTGCCGCCATTGCGGCCGAAGTGAGCGACGCCTTTGTCGGCGCCGGCACTGTGCTGACGCCGGACCAACACCAAGCTGCGCAGAGAGCCGGCGCCCGCTTCATGGTCTCTCCGGGCTCCAGCCCCAACCTCCTGGCGGCGGCGCGCGAGAGCGACGTTCCGCTTATGCCCGGCGCGATCACACCCTCTGAGGCCATGGCGCTCCGCGACGAAGGCTATACAATCCAAAAGTTCTTCCCGGCCGAGCCGGCCGGCGGCATCCCCTATCTGGACCGGCTCGCTGCACCTTTGGCCGGTATCCGCTTCTGCCCGACCGGCGGCATTGGTCCCGACAACGCCGAGGCCTATCTGGCACAGCCCAACGTCGTTTGCGTCGGCGGCACCTGGGTTACGCCGGACGACGCGATCGCCGCCGGCGATTGGGGCCGCATCGAGGCGCTGGCCCGCGAAGCCGCAGCGCTCAGGAGGAGCCCATGAAGGCGGCCGCCTTTGCCGCGCTGGAAGACCTGCGCGCGCATCGCGCAGAGATCGGCAATCCGCATCTGCGCGACCTCTTTGCCGCCGACCCGCATCGCTTCGAGCGCTTCTCGCTGACGCTCGGCGACCTGACGCTGGATTATTCCAAGAACCGCATCCAGCCGGAGACCATGCCGCTGCTTATCGCCCTGGCGGAACGCGCTGATGTGGGGGGGCTGCGCGACGCCATGTTCGCCGGCAAGCCGATCAACCAGACGGAGGACCGCGCCGTCCTGCACACGGCCCTGCGTGCGCCGCCGGGCTTCCAGGCCATTGAAGGCGAGAACCTGTCGGTCGCCGAGGTTCACGAGACGCTGGAGCGTTTCCTGGCCTTCGCCGAGACCGTCCGCTCAGGCGAGATCCGCGGTGTCGCCGCCGACCGCTTCTCCGACGTCGTCAATATCGGCATCGGCGGCTCAGACCTTGGCCCCGCGATGGCGACGGAGGCGCTGTCGCCCTATCGCGAACTCGGGCCAAAGCTGCACTTCGTCTCCAATGTCGACGGTGCGCATCTGGCCGATACGTTGGCCGACCTCGATGCAGAGCGCACACTCTTCCTCATAGCCTCCAAGACCTTCACCACATCGGAGACGATGACCAATGCGGCTTCGGCCCGCGAATGGTTGTCCTATCGGCTCGGCGATGAGGCGGTCGGTGAGCATTTCGCCGCCATCTCCACCAATCTGGAGAAGGTCGCCGAATTCGGCATCCGGCCCGACCGCGTCTTCGGCTTCTGGGATTGGGTCGGCGGCCGCTACTCGGTGTGGTCCGCCATCGGCCTGCCGCTGGCGATCTCCATCGGCGCCGACAACTTCCGCCAGTTCCTCGCCGGCGCACATGCCATGGACGAGCATTTCCGCACGGCGCGCCTGACGGAGAACATGCCGGTCATCCTGGCGCTTCTCGGCATTTGGTATCGCAATGTGTGGGACCTCCGCACGCACGCCGTGCTCCCCTACGACCAGCGCCTGGCGCGCTTTGCTGCGCATCTCCAGCAGCTTGATATGGAATCGAACGGCAAGCGCGTGACACGACAAACAACGCTCGTGGAATACCGCACCGGCCCGATCGTCTGGGGCGAGCCGGGCACCAACGGACAGCACGCCTTCTTTCAGCTTCTCCACCAGGGCACGGAGATCGTGCCGGCGGATTTCCTCGTCGCTGCCGAGCCGCATGAAGAGATGGGCGACCATCACGCCAAGCTTGTCGCCAACTGCCTCGCTCAGACCGAGGCGCTCGCCTTCGGCAAGACGGAGGCGGAAGCGCGCGCCGAGCTGGCGGCGGCAGGGCTGTCCGCCGCGACGATCGAGAAGCTTGCGCTGCACAAGGTATTCCCGGGCAATCGCCCGACCAACACCCTTCTTTACCGCAAGCTCGACCCCAAGACGCTCGGCATGCTGATCGCGCTTTATGAGCACAAGGTCTTCGTGCAAGGCGCGATCTGGGACATCAACTCCTTCGACCAATGGGGTGTGGAGCTCGGCAAGGCGCTTGCAACGCGGCTCCTGCCGGTAGTGGCGGACGGCGCGGACACTGGCGCGCTCGACGCATCGACGCGTGGGCTTGTCGCCCGCTATCGCGCCCTTAGAGCATGATCCCGAAAAGTGGGATCCGGTTTCCCGCCTTCGCGAAGCCCGCTTCGGCGGGCGAAGCAAGGTCGGATAAGATCATGTTCCAGCAAAAAACATAGAGCCTCCATTCTGATTGAATCAGAACAGAGGCTCTAGGACGGGAGGGTAGAGCCGTCGCGCGGGCGGCCTCAGCCGTCCAGGATCACCTTCTCCGCCACCGTCGTGTCGTCGTTGAGGCGATAGACAAGCGGCACGCCTGTGGCGATCTCAAGCTTGGTCACGTCGTCGGGCGAAAGCTTGTCGAGCACCATGGCGAGCGAGCGCAGCGAGTTGCCATGGGCGGAGACAAGCACGCGCCGGCCACGCATGACATCGGGGAGTATGTGGGTGACGTAGTAAGGCCAGACGCGCGCGCCGGTGTCGCGCAGGCTCTCGCCGCCCGGTGGCTGGGTAGCATAGGAGCGGCGCCACAGATGCACCTGCTCGTCCCCCCATTTTTCGCGCGCATCGTCCTTGTTGAGCCCCACAAGGTCGCCGTAATGGCGCTCATTGAGCGCCTGGTCGCGATGCTCCTCAAGCCCGGTCTGGCCAAGCTCTTCAAGCATCAGTTTCAGCGTGCGCTGCGCGCGGATCAGCGCGCTCGTATAGGCCACGTCGAAGGCATGGCCGGCCGCCTTCAGCTTGCGCCCGGCCGAGCTTGCCTCCTCCACGCCGCGCTCGGAGAGATCGACATCATGCCAGCCGGTGAAGAGGTTTTTGAGGTTCCATTCGCTCTGGCCGTGGCGCACGAGCACGAGAAGACGGTCCATGTGATTGTCCTTTGACGCGTTAGAGCGTCGTCACGTTTGGTCGAACGCGCCACCGCTCACTCATTTCAGATGGAGCATGATCCTATCTGAGAACCGATCTCCACTTTTCGGGATCATGCGTCAATGCAGGCCGAGCACGTCGGCCATGGTGTAGAGTCCCGGCTTCTTGTCGAACGCCCACAAAGCGGCACGCACCGCGCCGCGGGCGAAGTTGTCACGGCTCTCCGCGCGATGGACAAGCTCGATGCGTTCACCGTCGCCGGCCAGGATGACGGCGTGCTCGCCCACAACGGAGCCGCCGCGCAGCGTGGCAAAGCCGATGGCGCCCTCCGGCCGTGGGCCGGTATGGCCGTCGCGGGCGCGGATGGCGTTCTCCGCAAGGTCGACCGCCCGGCCATCCGCCGCCGCCTGCCCAAGCAGCAAGGCCGTGCCGGACGGCGCATCCACCTTGTGGCGATGATGCATCTCCACCACCTCAATGTCGTAGCCCGGCCCCAGCGCGGCCGCAGCGCGGCGCACCAAAGACGCCAGAAGGTTGACGCCGAGGCTCATATTGCCGGATTTGACGATGCGGCAATGACGGGCCGCTGCCTGAAGCCGCTCTTCGTGCTCGCCTTGCAGGCCGGTGGTGCCGATCACATGGACCGCGCGAGCCTGCGCGGCCAGCTCCGAGTAGGCGGCCGTCGCCTCCGGCGTGGTGAAGTCGAGCACGACGTCGGCGTCGACGAACCCGGCGACGGCATCGGCGCCAACGGTGACGCCGCACATCCCGGCCCCGGCCAGAAGCCCCGCATCCTCGCCCTGCACCTCCGCGTCCGGCCGGTCGAGCGCGGCGACCAGGCGAAGCTTCTCCTCCGCCAGCACGGCGCGCGTCAACGCCCGCCCCATGCGCCCGCCAGCGCCCGTCACAAGCACCCTCAAGACGTCCAAATCATCGTTCCCTTGCTGGCATCCGCCGCTGTCCCGTCCGCGCTCCTATAGCAATGGCCGCAGCCCCCGCAAACCGCGCCGCCGCTGACTTGGCCATCGGTTAGGGGTATGAGGGCCCCATGGACACCACAAACGGCAGCGTGCTGGAGACGCCGGGCGGCTGGTCGGGGCGCCGGCTCCGGCTGTCGACGCTGATCCGGCTGCGCTGGCTTGCCATTGGCGGACAATCGGCGGCGATTCTCATCGTCGGGCTGTGGTTCGGCTTTCCCCTGCCGTTCGGCGCCTGCTTTGCGCTGATTGCGGTCTCCGCCTGGCTGAACCTCGGGCTTCGGATCGCCTTCCCCGCCTCGCATCGCCTCGACCCGAACTGGGCGACGCTGCTGCTTGCCTATGACATCCTGCAGCTTGCGGGCCTGCTGTACCTGACGGGTGGACTGGAGAACCCCTTCGCCATTCTCCTGCTTGGCCCCGTTATGGTCTCCGCCACGATTCTGCAGCCCGACAAGACGTTTCTGCTCGGCGCGCTGACGCTTGGCGTGGCAACGGTGCTGGTCTTCATCCACCGCCCGCTGCCGTGGTTTCCCGATGAGGATTTCGATGCGCCGCTGCACTATGTCGGCGGTGTGTGGGTGGCACTTGCCAGCGCGCTTGTCTTCATGAGCTTCTACGCGTTCCGCGTGGCGGAGGAGGCCCGCCAACTTGCCGAAGCATTGTCCGCAACGGAGCTCGTTCTGCAGCGCGAGCAGCACTTGTCGGCGCTCGACGGACTGGCTGCCGCGGCCGCGCACGAGCTCGGCACGCCGCTGGCGACGATCTCGCTCGCCGTCAACGAATTGGCGAAGGAACTGCCTGAGGACGACCCGCACGCTGAGGACATCCGCCTGATCCGCGCCCAGTCGGAGCGCTGCCGCGACATCCTCTCTAAGATCGCTTCGCTGTCCGCCTCCCCTGAAGAGCATCTCGGCGCCATGCCGCTTTCTCATGTGCTGGAGGAGGTTGTGGCGCCACACCGCGATTTCGGCGTCGCCATTCAAGCGGCGTTCGCCGGCGAAGGCCCGGAGCCGGTGGCGGCGCGCAATCCCGGCCTCACCTACGGCTTGGGCAATCTCTTGGACAATGCCGTCGATTTCGCTCGCTCGGAGGTGAACATCAAGGCGGAATGGACGGCCGCGAGCGTCACGATCACCATCGCTGATGACGGGCCCGGCTACGGCCCCGACGTCCTCGACCGCCTTGGCGAACCCTACGTCACCACCCGCCGCCCGGAGAAACCGGGCGCGGAGGAGCCGGGCGGCCTGGGTCTCGGCCTCGGCATCTTCATTGCCAAGACGCTGCTTGAACGCTCCGGCGCAACGCTTCGGCTCCAAAACCGCAAAGCGCCGGAGAAAGGCGCCATGGTGACCGTAGAGTGGCCGCGCAAGCGCTTTGAGACGGCGCGTGTGCAAGCCGCACTGGCCCAGCATGAACCATCGTTAGCCAAACCGGAAAGTGAGCCCGGCAAGAGCTTGATTGCCGGTGGATAATGCCTACCTTAGAGCCGATTTAGACTGCGAGAAGCGTGACATGCTTCAATCCGACGAAACCATCACCGAGCCGTCGCCGCTGACCCAATCAGCAGAAGGCGAGACGCTCCTCATCGTCGACGACGACCGGCCGTTCTGCCAGCGCCTGGCGCGCGCCATGGAGAAGCGGGGCTTTCTCACTGAAACCGCTGAATCGGTGGCCGAAGCCCGCGCTAAGGTCGAGGCGACCAATCCGACTTATGCCGTAGTCGACATGCGGCTTGAGGACGGCAACGGCCTTGACGTCATCGAGCTGCTGCGCGCACGCCGCGCCGATGCACGCGCCATCATCCTCACCGGCTACGGCAATATCGCCACCGCCGTCACGGCCGTGAAGCTCGGCGCCATCGACTATCTCTCCAAGCCCGCCGATGCGGACGAGATTTTCGCTGCCCTCATGCAGCAGAAGGATCAGCGCGCCGAGCCGCCGGAAAACCCGATGTCGGCTGACCGCGTGCGCTGGGAGCACATTCAGCGGGTCTACGAGTTGTGCGACCGCAACGTCTCGGAGACGGCGCGCCGCCTCAACATGCACCGCCGCACCCTGCAGCGCATCCTCGCCAAGCGCGCCCCGCGCTAACCCAACCCCCACTGGCAGTCGGGGTCCTCAAGGTCATGCAGCCGATACGCCCCGACGCGGGCGATGCGGATGAGCATCTCCTTGCGCCGGGCCGCCGTCAGCCGCGCGCCTTCAACGTCGCGCAGGATCTCCGCCCCATAGGGGTCAGCAACGATCAGCCCGGCCTCTGGCGGAAAGATCTCTACAGGCACATGCGGCCCGGTCGCGAAATAGAACTGGTCGCAATGCACCAGATAGTCCTGCCATTTCGCATCGGCGCGGAAATCCTCCACCGATGACTTGATCTCCACGATCGTGATGGTGCCGTCGCCGCCAAGCGCCACCAGATCGGCGCGGCGTCCGGAACGGAGCGTCAATTCCGGGATGAGCGCCAGGCCTTCCGCCCGCAGGCGGCGGCAGACACCGCGCCGAATCGCCAAGGCGCGCTCCGATTGGCGGCCGTCGCTGGGTGGCTCAGGCAGCTCCAGGCCGAGAAGGCTCGCTTGCGTGACGATGCGGATGCTCAATACGGATATCACCTTGTCTGGGATCACCGCCTTGATCATGACCCATCCGGAGATGGAAACAAAGCCGGAACGATCATTTTCCGGCATTTGCGGAGTCTTAACCGCACACGCTCATAGTCCGGCAACCACGTTTTGGCGGAGTTCGACATGGTTCAGAGTATCGGTAAAGTCAGTCTCGCGGCGGTCTTCGCGCTCAGCCTGCTGGCGACGGGCGCCTGTACGCGCACGCAGCAATATATGGCCAGCGGCGGCGCTATCGGCGCCGGTGGTGGCGCCGTGGTCGCCGCGACGACGGGCGGCACGGTGCTCGGGGGCGCCATCGTCGGCGGAGCGCTGGGAACGGCTGGCGGCTATCTCGCCTCGCGCTGACCGATAAGCGCGCGCTGAGCCCACTCGATTCCACGATCAATTGCTCGACCGGGTCCGCCGCCGGGCGCTGGAACGCACCGGCCCCGGCGGCCGGCTCGCGCCACGAACCCGCCACCTTGCTCGCCAGAATGTCCGGTCTGTTTGATGTAACGGAACGATGACATGTCCAAGAAGGTAAGGCGGCGCTCGTACGTTGCCGCAATCGCCGCAATGCTTCTCCTGCCCGCCACCGCTTCGGCCCAATGCGGCGGCGCGCAAGGTTTCGGGTCATGGCTTCAGCAATTCAAGGGCGAGGCTCAGGCGGCGGGAGTCTCCGCGCGCGCCCTGGCAGCGCTTGACGGCGTCCGCTTCGACCAGAAGGTCATCAACGCCGATCGGCGGCAGGGCGTCTTCTCGCAGAGTTTCCTGGAATTCGCCGGCCGCATGGTCGCCGACTACCGCATGCAGCAAGGCCGCGCGCGCCTGAAGAAGCACGCCGGCACATTCTCGCGCGTTGAAAGTCAATATGGCGTGCCCGGCCCCGTCATCGCCGCCTTCTGGGGGCTTGAGACGGATTTCGGCGCCAATCTCGGCGGCTTCTCCACGCTGCAATCACTGGCGACGCTTGCACGCGACTGCCGCCGGCCCGACCGCTTCCGCGCCGAGCTCCTTGCCGCACTGAAGCTGCTCGATCGCGGCGACCTTGCCGCCGCCGACATGAAGGGCGCCTGGGCCGGCGAGATCGGCCAGATGCAGTTCATTCCGACGGAATATCTCACCACGGCCGTGGACTTTGACGGCGACGGCAAGCGCAATCTGGTGCGCTCCGTGCCTGATGTGCTCGCCTCCTCCGCCGCTCTTCTGAAAAAGCACGGTTGGCGCGGCGGCGAGCCGTGGCTGGAGGAAGTGCGGGCGCCGAACGACATGCCGTGGCCGGAGGCTGACCTGGCGATCAAGCATCCGCGCTCGCAATGGGCCGCCTGGGGTGTGGCGCGCGCCGATGGGAGCGCGCTCCCCGCCGACAGCATGCCGGCGGCGCTGCTCCTGCCGATGGGTCGGCTCGGGCCTGCGTTCCTCGCCTATCGCAATTTCGACGTCTACACGCGGTGGAACGAATCCCTCGTCTACGCCACCACCGCCGCTTACTTTGCGACGCGGCTCGCCGGAGCGCCGCGCGTCCGAGCCGGCAGCGCCAAAGCGCCAACGCGCAATCAAATCATCGAGGTGCAGAAGCGCCTTGAGCAGCTCGGCCACGATGTCGGCGGCGCCGACGGCATCATCGGCGCCAAGACGCGCGCAGCGGTCAAGGCCGTGCAGATGCAGCTTGGAATGCCGGCCGATTCCTACCCCGATCCAGGCTTTCTGGCGGCGCTCAAGCGGATGTAACGGCCGTATCGCCTCCCGTGAAGAGACGTGATGGCGGTGGCAGCCGCGTTTCCTTCCCGCTTTGCGTGCATTGCATCCTGGCCGCCAAACTGGTTTTCTCTGCCGCTGACAGACGAAGGACACGAAAGCCCGCGGCGGAATGACCTTCGAGAGCCCTGTAGACCAGAGCGGCCGGCGCCACGCTTTGCGTGCTGTGCGCCGTTGGAAAACCGACATCGTTGCCGGCTATGCCGTGCCGCGAGCGGACTTCGCCGCCGATCGATTCGCCTCGCAATAGCTTCAGGACATCGCTTTGGGTCTTCCTGCGCGGCTGCGCTCCCTTCTCACACTTGGCCTGAGCGACCTGGTGTCGGACTCCAACGCGCGCATGGAGGCGATCGACGCACGCCTGGAGAAGATTGAGTCCGACATCGCCGGGCTGAAATCGCTGGTCCGCACGCGCGACGACCGCGCGCAGAAGAAGCTGAGAGCCGGCTTCTCGTCGCTTCTCAACATGATCTCGATCCTGCCGCAGCTCGACATCGATGGCGTGCTGCCGCCCTTCCCGCATACGGGCTTCGAGATCACCGGCGAGGAGGCTGTTTTTCTGTTCCAGCTGATCCGTCGCCATCGCCCCAAAATCATCATGGAGCTCGGCGGCGGCACGTCGACCGTGCTCTTCGCAGCAGCACTCCGCGCCAACGGAACCGGCCGCCTGATTTCCGTGGAGCACGACGAAGCGCACGCCAAGCGCACTGCGCAGCTTCTGGAGCAGGCCGATCTGTCGCGATGGGTTGAGCCGGTGACGGCGCCGCTGACGGAACGCCGGGTCGGCGATCGCGTCTTCAGCTGGTATGCGCTCGATCCGTTTCTGCGTGACCTGAAGGACAAGATCGACCTGCTCTTCGTCGACGGCCCGCCGGGCAAGATGCAATTGCTCAGCCGCTACCCGGCGCTGCCCGTCATGGCCCCGCACCTGTCCTCCCGCGCCATTGTCTTTGTCGACGATGGCGGGCGCGAGGATGAGATGCAGATGATCGAATTGTGGCGCGAGCTGGAAGACGTCTCGTTTGAAGCGGAGCCGCTCGACTTCCTTCCGCACGCCCCCGTGTTGCTCACAATGGCCGGGGCGGAAGCGCGGGTGCCGGAACTGCGTCTGGCCCATGAGGAGCGAGACGAAAGGGCAGATCCGGTCGTTGCGTCCGCCTCCCGCAACATCTGAACATCCGATCGCCGAGGCTGCGCGAGCGCATCAGCCTGCCGCTGGCACGTCTTCTTCCTTAAGCCGCGCCTTGCCCGATGCGCGACCCTTGTAAGGATCCTTGGCAGCACGGCTTTCTGAAAGGCTCGGCCGCCGGTCGTGTGTCAGTGCCTCGACAGCGTCCGCCACATGCACGGCAGCAATGGCCGGATCGCCGCGCGCCATGCGGAGGCGATGCGCCTCCATCAGCACATCGGCATGCGTCGCGCCGGCCGGCGGCTCGAAGCGATAGCAGGCAAGCTCGATCAAAAGCCCAAGCGGATCGCGGAAATAGATGGAATCCATGAAGCCGCGATCCTTCACGCCGGTATGGGCGATGCGCCGTTCGTCGAGCCGTTCGGCCGCCTGCATGAAGGTCGCGCGCGAGACGTTGATCGCCACATGATGCACGGCGCCGGGTTCGCGCGCCGTTGCTGTCGGGTCGGGCGCGCGCGCTTCATCGGTGAAGATCGTGATCAGCCGCCCGTCGCCGGGATCGAAATAGAGGTGGCTTTCGCTTGGCGCATCGAGATTGGGCTGCTCGAAGACGAAGGGCATGCCGAGCACGCCTTCCCAGAAATCGATCGATGTCTGCCGGTCTGCGCCCACGAGCGTGATGTGGTGGACGCCCTGCGCTTGAAGCTTCTGCATGGATGAGCCTCCCGCCGGCGGCCGCGCCGGCCGGCAATTTCCGTGGTTCTCAGTCTAGCCGAGGAAGGCTCAGCTCCGACAGGTCGGCCTCGTTCAAAGCAGCGTCAGCTGCGCCGTCTGCGGTCGCGGCCGCGGCAAGTCCCTCTCGCGATGAGACACGAGTGCCGCTTCAATGTCGGCGAGGAAGGGCGAGGCGTCGCGCGCACGCTTCTGGCCGCGCCAGAAGCGTTCCTTGGCGCGGGTCAGCACCAAAAAATCCTTGGCGCGCGTCATCGCGACATAAAAAAGCCGCCGCTCCTCCGCCTCCTTTGCCGGGTCGCGCGCGCCGAAACGGAGCGGCGTCAGCCCGTCCTCCAGCCCGGCGACGAAAACGACCGGAAACTCCAGCCCCTTCGCCGCATGCATGGTGAGAAGCGCGATCCGGTCCGCGCGCGGATCAAAAAAATCCTGCTCGCTGGAAAGCGCCACCGCTTCCTGGAACCGCGCACGATCGCCATCGCAGCGCTTCGCCAATTGCGTCAGCCGATTGAGCGCGCTGGAAAGCGCTGCAGCCCCCTTGCCTCCGCCGCCCGAAGCTGCACGTTCCGCTGCATCGCTTAAGGCCTCGGCAAGCGGCGTGTCGGGCGGGCCTTCTGCGAGCTCCGCGAGCAGCGCCGCCACCGCGGGGCTCTCCGCCAGCGGTGCATGCGCGCTGGTCTTGAAGGGCATCCCGGCGCGGCGAAGCGCGTCGGCGAACGCTCCCGACTGCGCCTCGGTCCTGTAGAGCACAGCGATATCGGCAAAGCTCAGCGCCTGCTCGCCGACGCCGCCGCTGCGGCCTGAGTCGATAGAGAAGAAGGAATGGCCGCCGATCAGCCGCTCAATCTCGGCGACCACGAACTCCGCCTCCGCGGCTTCGCTCGGCGCGGCGTGGATGGCGATCTTGTCGTGCATCTCGCGCACGATCTCCGCAATCAACGGATCGCCGCGCGTCGGCGCGATAATCTGCGACGCCGCCGACACGATCGTGCCGCTGGAGCGGTAATTGCGCTTCAGCGGCACGGTGACGGTGCTTGGATAATCGTGCGTGAAGCGCTCAAAGAGCGACGAATCCGCCCCGCGGAATCCATAGATCGCCTGGTCGGGATCGCCGATCACGCAAAGATTGGCAGCATTCGGCGCAAGCAGACGGATCAGGCGATATTGCGCGTCGTCCACATCCTGAAACTCATCGACCGAGATGAACTGGAAACGATCCCGCAGGCCTTGAGCCAACGCGGCGTCACGCGTCAGCGCGTCGACGGCAAGCCCGATCAGATCATCGAAATCAATCCAGTTGCGGGCCGCAAGCAGCGTTGCATAGGCGGCGAGCGCCTGTGCCAATGTCTCATCGATCGTTTCCGGCCCTGCCCGCTTCAGCTTCGAGATGCTGCGAAGCAGCGTCTTGGCCTTGCGCTCCGAGCACTCCATCGCCGCCGCAAACGCCGCCACGCGCTCCGCCTCGTCGGCGATGCGGAAGCCGGGTTCAAGCCCGGCCGCTCGCGGGTTGGCGGAGAGGATCGAAAGGCCCAGCGAGTGGAAGGTATGGACCGCAACGTCAGCGGCACCGCTTGGCAGGAGTTCTCGCAGCCGCACCCGCATCTCCTCGGCCGCGCGGCGCGTGAAGGTGATGGCGAGACAGTGCTCAGACGCCACGCCGTGATCGGCGATGAGATGCGCGATGCGATGCGTGAGCATCCGCGTCTTGCCGGAGCCGGGACCGGCCACAACCAGCAACGGGCCCTCAACATGTGAGGTAGCCGCCCGCTGATCAGCATCGAGCGCGGCGAGGATGGACGCCGTCTGGCACGGCGTCGTTCCTCTCCCCTCCGGGGAGAGGTCGACGCCCGCTGCCAAGCGGGCGTCGGGTGAGGGGGCGACGGCGGAGAGGTTCCCCCTCACCCGGCCATCGCTTCGCTCGGCCGACCTCTCCCCGGTGGGGAGAGGTGGGGACTCGGCATTCGGCGCAGCGTCATGCCCCATCGCAGCGTCGAGCTTTGGTGCTGAGTCGGCTTTCCGCTTCCGCCGCGCGACCGGCGCGTCGAAGAGAAGATCGCCGCCGCGCAGCGTGGCGAGCTCGCCATCCTCAAACAGCCGGATCACGCCATATTCGCCATCATAGCCGGCGTCGCGGGTGACGTTGCCGGCGCGGAGCCGAGCGACGGCCTCCCCCAGAAGCGGTGACGCGGCCCGCGACACGTCCTCCGCCGGCAGGTCTTCCAGGATCGAAAGCTCCGGCCCGAGCTTGGCGAGCGCTTGATCGAAACTGTGGGCGACGCGTTTGGAGCCGGCACCGACCTGCAGGATTTCGCTCAGAATCTCCGGCAGCGGCACGAGGCTCTTCACCGCACCGGCGGTCGGCGGCGCGACCGCCTCCACTTCGCTCCGATCGGCGAGCGTCTCGATGCGGTGCAGAACGCCTACCGTCAGCCGCCCGCCGCAGGCCGGACAGCGCCCCTCCAGCGCCAGCGTCTCCTTCGGCGAAAGCCGCACGCCGCATTTGCGGTGGCCGTCGGCGTGATACTTTCCCTCCTCGGGGAAGAACTCCACTGTGCCGCCATAGCCCTCGCCGGTTTCCAGCGCGCGGCGGATGGAAAAATAGTCCGGCTCGCAGTTGAAGAACGTCGCCTCGCGCGCCAGCTTGCCGGGCGAATGCGCATCGGAATTGGAGGTGAGACGATAGCGGTCCAGGCCGGAGATGCGCCAGTTCATCGCCGGGTCGGAGGAGAGCCCGGTCTCCACGGCGAAAATCTTGTCCGCCAGATCGCCGTAGCATGCCTCGATGGAATCGAAGCCTGATTGCGAGCCGAGTGCGGCGAACCACGGCGTCCAGATATGCGCCGGCACCAGATAGGAATGCGGCCCGCTTTCCAGCGCGATCTCCAGAAGATCGCGTGAATCGAGCCCGAGGATCGGGCGGCCATCTGAGGCGATATTGCCGATCGAGCCAAGCCGCGCCGCCAGGCGATCGACGGAATCGAAATCCGGCGCGTAGATCAGATGATGGACCTTTCGGGTCTTCTCGCCCTTCTTGTAGATCGTGGAGATTTCCGTTGAGAGCATGAAGCGCGCCGGCACGCCGGGGCCGGTGCGGCATGATGGCGGCAGCTTGGCGAGAACGTCCGCTTCGATCTCCGGCTTCAGGCGAAAGAGGCCGGGCTCGGCGGGAACCAGCTTCTCCTTCAGCTCGGCGAGCCATTGCGGATGCACGCAATCGCCCGTGGCGACAATTGCGACGCCTTTGCGTGCCGCCCACCACGCCAGATGCTCCAAATCGAGATCGCGGCTCGTGGCGCGCGAATATTTCGAGTGGATGTGGAGATCGGCATGAAAGCGCATGCGGAACCGCTCCTGACCGGATTATCGGAACGAAGCTACGCGATTCGGCGTCGGCCTGTTCAGAGCATATGGAGGAACGGGTTGTGGAAAGTGGTCACTATCAGGCCAGCATAGAAGCCAGCGCTTCATTGTGACGTCAGTTGCAGATGGTCGATACATCTTGTTCCCAAATTGGGAACACGCTAAGTTAAAAGATGCGCATCATCGCTCGCCGCACGTTGCGGGAGTTCTTAGAGGCGCGTGCGGCCAGCAAGGATCAGCGCGCGCTGAAGGCGGCACTGGACGCATGGTTCGATGAGGTGCGCAAGGCGAAATGGCGCAACTCGACGGAAGTGAAGAGACATTATGCAACGGCCAGCATAGTTGCCGCCGACCGCGTCGTATTCAACATCAAAGGCAACGACTATCGGCTGGTAGTCGCTGTCGACTACGAGAAGAGCATTGTGTGGATCAAATGGATCGGCACTCACAAGGACTATGATGAGATCGATGTGAGGACGGTACAGCATGAGTGACTTGAAGCCCATACGCTCAGAGGCCGATTACGACGCGGCACTGGTGGAGGTGGAGCGACTATGGGGCGCAAAGGCCGGCACAAGAGCGGGCGACCGGCTAGATGTGCTTGCGACCCTTATCGACGCCTATGAGGAGGAGCACGTCCCGATGGACCCGCCCGACCCCATCGAAGCCATCAAATTTCGCATGGAGCAGCAGGGCCTGACGCGGCGGGACCTTGAGGGGATCATCGGCACGCGCACGCGGGTCGCTGAGGTTCTGAACCGCAAGCGCGGGCTCTCAATCAGCATGATCCGGCGCCTGCACGAGCAACTCGGCATCTCGGCGGAGGTGCTGATCCGCCCAAGCAGGGCCGCTTGACCGACCAGCATCCCGCAGAGCGACTCACCCGCTTTGCGCTGCCGCAAATCGCCTACCCTTTCGTCAGCGTCCTTTGCACCGCGTCGCGCCAGCCGGTGAGCTTTGTCTCGCGCACGGCCGCGTCCATGGCCGGCTCGAAGCGACGATCGAGCTTCCACGTCTTGGCGAATTCGTCACGTCCCGGCCACACGCCAGCCTTCTGTCCGGCAAGCCAGGCCGCGCCCAGCGCCGTGGTCTCCAGGATTTCCGGCCGGTCCACCGGCGCGTTCAAAATGTCGGCGAGGCACTGCATGGTCCAGTCGCTCGCCACCATGCCGCCATCGACCCTGAGAACAACATCACCGGCGCCCGGCCAATCGTCATGCATGGCGCCGAGAAGATCGGCAGTCTGGTAGCAGACCGATTCCAGCGTGGCGCGGGCAAGCTCCTTCGGTCCGGTGGCGCGCGTGAGGCCGAAGATCGCGCCGCGCGCATGCGCGTCCCAGTGCGGCGTGCCGAGCCCGACGAAAGCCGGCACGAGATAGACAGCCTGCTCGTCATCCGCCGCCGCCGCCATCGGCCCAGATTGCGCCGCATCGTCAAGAATACCCAACCCGTCGCGCAGCCATTGCACGGCGGCCCCCGCGACGAAGATCGCGCCTTCCAGCGCATAGGTCGTCTCGCCGCCCAGCCGGTAGGCGATGGTGGTCAAGAGGCGGTTCTTCGACGCCACGGGATCAGGCCCGGTGTTGAGCAGCGCAAAACAGCCGGTACCATAAGTGGATTTCAGCATGCCTGCGGAGAAGCAGGCCTGCCCAAGCGTCGCCGCCTGCTGGTCGCCCGCCACGCCAAGGATCGGCAGCTCCGCGCCAAAGAGTTCGCGCTCCGCCGTACCGAATTCCGCGTCGCAATCCAACACCTTCGGCAGCATGGCCTCAGGAATGCGCAGAAGGTCGAGAACATCGCGGTCCCAGGCGTTTTCGTGGATGTTATAGAGCAGCGTCCGCCCGGCATTGGTCGCATCGGTGACATGGCGCGCCCCGCCCGTCAGCTTCCAGATCAGCCACGTATCCACCGTGCCGAAGACAAGCTCGCCGGCTTCGGCGGCGGCGCGCGCGCCGTCCACATTGTCGAGGATCCACGCGACCTTGGTGGCGGAGAAATACGGATCGATGAGAAGGCCCGTAGCGGCAGTGAGCGCCGCTTCATGTCCGTCCGCTTTGAGGCTCGCGCAGAAATCCGCCGTGCGGCGGTCCTGCCACACAATAGCGCGATAGACCGGCTCGCCCGTCTTGCGGTTCCACACAAGCGTCGTCTCACGCTGATTGGTGATGCCGATCGCAGCGATATCGGATGCGCTCAGGCCGGCGCCGGCGATCGCCTCGCGCACGGTCTCCACCGTTGTGCGCCACAGATCCTCCGGCTCGTGCTCCACCCAGCCGGATTTTGGGAAGTGCTGGTCAAATTCCTTCTGCGCCAATCCGGCGATCTTCTGCTCAGCGTCAAAGACGATGGCGCGCGTGGATGTGGTCCCCTGATCGATCGCAACGATATGGCCGCTCATGCCCTCCCCTTTCTTCATTCACGCCCGGCCGGTGTCGCAACTTGCCACGACACCCGGCTGCCTGGCGCTCATACGCCAAACTAGCCGAACCTGGCGGCCGGCGAAAACGCTCCATCGCTTGAAGATCGTTCAGCTTGAGAACGAGACGACCGCCAGACAGATGGCGATGAGCGCTGAGAGCCACACGATCGACACCCAGCCCTCAATCTTCTGCCGCCCTTCGCGCTGACCGGCCGGGACGCGCGCCGCCGTGACGCGCTGCATGATATGGGCCGCCGTCAAAATGCCGACGAACAGAAGCTTGGCATAGAACCAGGCGGCGACCTCACGGTCGGATTGCCCGAACTGGCTCCACAGCAATGTCAGCCCGGTGATCCACACAAACACGATGATCATCGTCGTGAAGTCGCCGAGCGTGCGGCGTGCCAATGCCAGGGCACGACCGCCTTCGCCGTCATTGCCGGCGCTGGCGCGCAGCATGACGTAGTGCGACATGGCCATGCCGGTGGCCATAGCGATCGCGATGAGATGCGCCATGCGCAGAATTTCATGCATGGCCGGCTCCATCCCTTTTGTCATCGCGCTTGGCCGCGTCTTCGCTGCGCGGCTGAGATCCGTTGTCGTTGGCCGGATCGTCGTCGAGAAGAATCCGCGCGGCCGCCCCGTCCATGTCGTCGAACTGCCCGCTCTTCAGCGACCACAAAAACGCGGCAAGTCCGACCGCGCCGAGCAGAAGCGCCGCCGGGATCAGATAGATCAGCACGCTCATGCCGGCGCGCCTTGCAGCGCCTGGCCGTGGCGTTTGACCACGGCAGAGGGAGGCGCCACACCGAGCCCCAGCCGAAGCGCATTGGCGGTGACGAGAATGGAAGACGAAGACATGGCGATCGCCGCAATGAGCGGCGTCACATGCCCGGCCATCGCAAGCGGCACGGCGATGCAATTGTAGCCGATGGCGATCGCGATGTTCTGCAGAATGATCCGCTTGGTGCGCCGCGCCACATTGACCGCCGCCGGCACGGCACCGAGATCGGAGGTCGTGAACACCATGTCGGCGGCGCTCTGGCTGATATCGGCGCCGCTGGCCGGCGCCATGGAGACCGAAGCCGCAGCCAGCGCCGGCGCGTCGTTGATGCCGTCGCCCACCATCAGCACGCCGCCGGCGCGCGCGCGCTCGGCCAGCTCCCGCGCCTTGTCGGCCGGATCGCAATTGCCCCGCCAATCTTCGATGCCGGCCGCCGCCGCCATCGCGGCGACCGCTTCGGCGCGGTCGCCGGAGCGCAGCGCCACATCAAGGCGCATCTGACGCAGCGTTTTGACCGTGCTGGCGGCTTCCGGGCGCAACCGGTCCAGGAAGCAGAACGCCACCGGCGGCTTGTCGCCGTCGCGAAACCAGATCTCCGAATGCGCGCCCTTGCCGGTATCCTCCTCGCGCCCCGCCCAGCTTCGGCGGCCAAGCCTGAGCGGCGCCTCGTGCCGGCCCGACATCCCAAGCCCCGGATGCTCGGCAATCTCTTCAACCGGCGCGGGGGCAATGCCGCGCTCGGCAGCTGCATCGGCAAGGGCGCGCGCCAGCGGATGCCGGCTCTTTGCGGCGAGCGCCGCTGCCATGCTCCACGTGCGCGTGTCGGCCTTGGGCTCCTCCGCCAGGACGGGCTCGCCCGTCGTCAGCGTGCCAGTCTTGTCGAAGATCACGCGATCGATGTCGGCGAGGCGCTCCAGCGCCCCGCCATCCTTGACCAGGATGCCGTTTCTGAGAAGCACGCCGCCGGCGACGACCTGCGCGGCCGGCACCGCCAGGGCAAGCGCGCACGGACAGGTGATGATCAAGACGGCAATGGCGATGATCAGCGCCTCATAGATCGTCGCGCCCACAAGCAGCCAGCCGACGAAGGTCAAGGCCGCGGCCAAGTGGACCGCCGGGGCGTAGATGGCCGCCGCCCGATCGGCGAGGCCGACATAGCGTCCGCGCCCCGCCTCGGCCTGCTCCATCAGCCGCGCAATGTCGGCCAGCAGCGTGTCGCCGCTCGCCTTGCACACACGGATGGTGAGCGGACCGGTCAGATTGAGCGTTCCGGCATAGACGGCGTCGCGCTCCGCCACCGCCTCCGGCACCGGCTCGCCGGTCAGCATCGATTTATCGATGTCGCTGAGGCCGCTCATGACGGTCCCGTCGAGCGGCACGCGCTCGCCGGCCGCGACCTCAATGATCGCGCCAATTCCGATATCCGCCGTCGCCATGAGCTGCTTGGTGCCGTCCGCTGCGATGACGCTCGCCGTATCGGAGGAGAGCGACAGGAGCCGCGTGGCCGCCGAGCGCGCCACGGCTCGCATGCGATAGTCGAGATACCGGCCGATCAACAGGAAGAACAGCAGCATGACGGAGGCGTCGAACCACGCATGCTCTGCGCTGACCGCCGTCTCGTAGAGGCTCACCACGGCCGCCAACACGACGGCGAGCGAGATCGGCACGTCCATGTTGGGCCGGCGCGCCCTGAGCGCCGTGAAGGCGGATCGATAGAACGGCCGCCCCGCATAGGCGATCGCCGGGATCGCGATCAGCGCCGATATCCAGTGGAACAGGTCGCGTGTCTCAGCGTCCGCCCCGGCCCACACCGAAACCGACAGGAGCATGATGTTGCCCGCGGCAAAGCCCGCCACGGCGAGCGCCCGCAGAAGCTCCGCGCCGGTGGCGTCGGCCGCGGCCGCATTAACGACGGCCGGGTCGACCGGCCGCGCCGCATAGCCCGCGCCCTTCAACGCCGCGGCGATCGCTTCCGGTTCAACCCGCTCCGGATCGAAGCCGACCAGCACCTTGCGCGCGGTCAGGTTGGCGCGCGCCCGGTGGACGCCCGGCAGCGCAAGAAGCGCGCCTTCCACATTGCGCAGACAGCCGGCGCAATGCATGTCGGGAACAATAAGGCTCAGCTCCTTGAGGCCGTCATCCGCATCGGCAAGGAGCGAGGGATCTACGCGCGCCGGTATCGCCGGCGTGGTTTTCGCTGGCTCAACGGCGACGGTTTCCGGCCCGCCGCAGCAACTCATTGCTCGCTCGCGAGAACATGGATCGGGCGCGTGTCGCGATAGACCAGCGCCTCATCTGAGTGAACGGTCAGCTCAACGATCCACCGCCCCGATGCCAAAGGCTCCCGCGCCGCATAGCCGTCCGCGGCGGGATGGAGAACGACCATGCGGTCCTCCGCAGCGCTTGCCGGGCGGCCGACACGCGCCTCAACCTGAACGCCGCTGATCAGCGCACCGCCGGAATCGGCAAGACGCAGCGTGAGAATACCGTCATCGGCCGCAAGATCGGCCGTCCAGCCGCGCTCAGCCTGCGCCCGGCTCTCCGCAAGAAGCGCATTGTAGTTCTGGCTCGCCACATAGCTGTTTTTGACGACGAGACCGGGGAACGTGCCGGTCGCGAACACGGCCATGACCATATTGACGGTAATGATGACGCCGAAGAACAGCACGACCATTGTCAGCACATGCCAGCCGTTCAGCGGGTTCTCGTCGTCGATCCGAAAGAGCGTGGCAACGCGTCTCATGGCTGCGGTCCGTGAAGCTGTGCGGCGGCGCGAACGGTCTCGCCCGCCTTCTGATCGGTGACGACAAACGCAAAGTCGTCAACGCCCTGGAAACCGGCCGGCACGGTCACAAACACTCGCAATTCACGCAAGCGATTGGGCTCAACCGCCACCTCGAATGCCGTGCCGCGCTGGTCTTCCGCACCGGCATACCACATCACCGCCCCCGGCAGGTCCTGAAGTTCGACGGAAAAGGTGCGCGGCTCCAGCTCCATGTTGAGGACCTTCACCGCATAGGTGTTGCGGATTGAGCCGTCGGCAAGCGTGACAAAGAGCGGATTGCGCTCGTGTAGCACGTTGACGTCGAGACGGTCGCGCAGAAGCAGCGTCACCAGCATGGCCACGCCCACCAGCGTCCAGAGACTCAGATAGATCAGCGTGCGCGGACGCGCGATATGGGAGACCGACACGCGGCGTTGCTCGTCGCGCGCCGCGTCGCGTCCCGATGTGGTCGCCGTCGCGTGATGAAGGTTGTAATCCTTCAGCGTGGAATAGGAGATGAGGCCGCGCGGCTTGCCGACCTTGTCCATGATGTTGTCGCAGGCATCGATGCACAACGCGCAGGTGATGCACTCCAGCTGCTGCCCATCGCGGATGTCGATGCCCATCGGACAGACAGCGACGCACGCATTGCAATCGACGCAATCGCCGACATCGCGCCCCTCGCGCATCGCCTTCTTCTGATGACGCGAGCGCTGCTCGCCGCGCCAGTCGTTATATGTGACGATGAGCGAATCTTCGTCGAGCATCGCCCCCTGGATGCGCGGCCAGGGGCACATATAGGTGCACACTTGCTCGCGCATGAAGCCGGCGAAGACGTAGGTCGTGAAGGTGAGGATCGCGATCGTCATGTAGGCGACCGGCGGCGCTTGCAATGTGGCGATATCCACCGCCAGTGACGGCGCGTCGGCGAAATAGAAGACCCAGGCGCCACCGGTGGCGATGGCGATCAAAATCCATAAGGCGTGGACGGAGACGCGCTTGCGTATCTTATCCAGCCCCCACGGCGCTTTATCCAAGCGCATGCGGGCGTTGCGGTCGCCTTCGATAAAGTCTTCCACCGCGATATAGAGGTCGGTCCACACCGTCTGCGGGCAGGTGTAGCCGCACCAGGCGCGGCCGACGACCGACGTCACCAGAAACAGCCCGAGCCCGGCCATGATCAACAGCCCGGCGACGTAATAGAATTCCTGCGGCCATATCTCGATGAAGGCGAAATAGAACCGCCGGTTAGCGAGATCGACCAGCACCGCCTGGTCAGGCGCGTTCGGCCCGCGGTCCCATCTGATCCATGGCGTCACCCAATAGATGCCGAGGGTGACGGCCATGATCCACCATTTCAGCCGCCGGAACGTTCCGGTGACGGCCTGCGGGAAGACCTTGACGCGCGCGGCGTAGAGGGAGCGTTCCTTGCGGCTGTTGACCGCATCGGCGTCGAGTGTCTCGACAGCGCCCCCCGCTGCGAAGGTCTCGTCTGTCAATTTGCCCATTTGCTTTCTGTCGCGCCGCGCCGCGGCGCAGCCGGGCGGAGCTACGACTAGTTGGCGGTCTCCGCGTCGGACGCCATCTGGCCGCCGCCCAGAGCATGGACATACAACGCCAATTGCTTGATGACGACTGGGTCAAGTCGCCCCGCCCAGCCCGGCATCACGCCATGTCGCGGCTCATAGATCTGCGCCTCGATGATCTCCGCCGAGCCGCCATAAAGCCACACGGCGTCGTTCAGCGCCGGCGCGCCGAGTTCCGGCGTGCCGCTACCATCCTCTGCGTGGCAGGCCGCGCAATTCTCCACATAGATCGGCTCGCCCGCCGAAGCCGCGGCAGCATCGTGGTCGACGCCCGACAGCGACAGCACATATTGCGTCGTATCGCTGATCTGCGCCGCATCGAGAAACTCGTCGCGTCCAAAGGCCAGCATGTCCGACAGCCGCGTGTCGGGATCGAGATCGTGGCGGATGCCGTGCAGGATGGTCGTGTGGATGTCCTCAAGCGTACCGCCCCAGATCCAGGCGTCGTCGTTGAGGTTGGGATAGCCGACACTGCCCTCCGCGCCGGAGCCGTGGCACTGGACGCAGTTCACCTTGAAGGCCGACTGTCCGCCGCGAAACGCCACTTGCATCAGCGCCTCATCGGCGCGGATCTCCTCAAGCGGCAACTCGCGAATCTGGTCAATGAAGGTCTGACGGTCGCTCTCCGCCGCCGCCAGATCGTCCGCCACCGCCTGCCGGCTGTTCCAGCCCAACACCCCTTCGGTCGCGGTGTTGATCAGCGGCCATGCCGGGTAGGCGATGACATAACCCAGCGACCAGATGATTGTGGCGTAGAACGTCCACAGCCACCAGCGCGGCAAGGGCTTGTTCAGCTCTTCAATGCCGTCCCAGACGTGCCCGGTGGTTTCAACGCCGGTGGTCTCGTCGATGCGGCGCTCGTCTTGCGCGCCGGCTGCCCCAGGTGTGCTTTCGGCCATCTCAGTCTCCACCCGCGCTGTCGCGGCCCGGCCCGGCGGCCGGCTTGTCCTCGTGTTTGAACGGTATCTCCGACTGCTGACGGTAAACGCGCCCTGAGCCGGGCCTCAGGACCCAGATGATGACGAAGATGAACACCGCCATGAGGAACAGAAGTCCCCAACTGTCGGCGAAATGCCGGAGCGTGTCGTAGGTGCTCATCGCCTTACCTCAGATTGCCTTCCGCCAGAGGTTGATAGGTGGTGAAGTCGACCAAAGTGCCGAGCATCTGGAGATAGGCCACCAGCGCATCCATCTCCGTTATGCGGCTCGGATCGCCGTCGAAATCGCGCGCCTGCGCTTTCGGGTAGCGCTCCTGCACGCCGCTGGGATCGTCGCTGCCGCCGGCCTGCGCAATCAGATCGGCGCGGGCCTCGGCGACCATTTCATCACTATAGGGAACGCCCAGCAGCTTGTTGGCGCGAAGATGACCGGCGATGTCGTCGAACTTGAGATCGGTCGTCGCCAGGAACGCATAGCTCGGCATGATCGATTCCGGCACGACGCTGCGCGGCTCGATCAGATGCTCCACATGCCAAATGTCCGAATAGCGATTGCCGACGCGCGCCAGGTCAGGCCCGGTTCGTTTCGACCCCCATTGGAACGGCCGGTCATACATGGATTCCGCAGCGAGCGAGTAGTGACCATAACGCTCCACCTCGTCGCGCATCGGCCGCACCATCTGCGAATGGCAGACATAGCAGCCTTCACGCACATAGATGTTGCGCCCGGCCAGTTCCAGCGGCGAATAGGGGCGCACCCCATCCACCTCCTCGATCGTGTTCTCCAGGTAGAAGAGCGGTGCGATCTCTACGATGCCGCCGACTGTGACGACGAGAAACGAGAGCACGAAGAGCACCGAAACGTTGCGTTCGACCGTCGCGTGGCTGAAGAGCGACCGCTTGCCTGTTTGCTGAGCCATCGGTCCCTCCTATTCGGCCGGTTGCACGACGCCGCCCATCGGCACTTCCTTGCGGAGGTCGCCACGGATGGTCCGGTAGAGGTTGAACGCCATGATCAGAGCACCGGCGAGGTAGAGCACGCCGCCGAGAGCGCG
This sequence comes from Afifellaceae bacterium, assembly GCA_028281235.1. Taxonomy (GTDB): domain Bacteria; phylum Pseudomonadota; class Alphaproteobacteria; order Rhizobiales; family Afifellaceae; genus DASWJZ01. The sequence goes on from JANQKG010000061.1 coordinate 115,542, forward strand.
GATGATGTAATACGGGAACATGGCCGCGACGCTTTCGGCGAACGAATAGACCAAGAAGCCCTCCGCATTGTACTCGCGCCACATCAGGCCCTGCATGATGCCGGAGACCCACATCGACGCGGCGTAGAGAACGATGCCGATCGTCGCCAGCCAGAAGTGCCAGTTCACCAGGCGTAGCGAATAGAGCCGCTCACGCTCCCACAGCTTGGGCACGAGGTAGTAGATCGCGCCGAAAGAGATCATGCCGACCCAGCCGAGCGCGCCGGAATGCACGTGTCCGATGGTCCAGTCGGTGTAATGGCTGAGCGAGTTGACCGCCTTGATCGACATCATCGGCCCTTCGAAAGTCGACATGCCGTAAAAGGCGATAGCCAGCACCATCATGCGAATGACGGGGTCGGTCCTGAGCTTGTCCCAGGCGCCCGACAGCGTCATCAGGCCGTTGATCATGCCGCCCCAGGACGGCATCCACAGCATGATGGAGAAGACCATGCCAAGCGTCTGCGCCCAGTCCGGCAGCGCCGTGTAG
>JANQKG010000046.1 GCA_028281235.1 Afifellaceae bacterium
CTTCTTCCGCATGCTGCCCGACCGGCTGATCCTCGGCGCCGGCATGCACAAATTCGAGAAGCCGCAGCTTGATGCTTTCCGCGCGGCCATTGTCGATGACCGGTCAGGGCGTGCCCTGGCAAGGACGATCGACAAGCTACGCGGCGCGGGCCGGTATGAATTCGGCGGCGCATCGCGCAAAAAAGTGCCGCGCGGCTTTGACGCCGAGCATCCCCGCGCGGCCCTGCTTCTGCACGAGGGCCTTTTCGCCAGCATTGAAGAGAAGACGGGCAAGGTCGTCGAGACGCCAGCCTTCGTCGATCATTGTGTCGACCACTTCAAGACGATGTGGCCGATCTCACGCTGGCTGCTTGAGGAGGTGACGGGGAAACCGGACGCTTGAGATCGTTCCGCAACCACGCTCTCTCCTTTGTCATCCCGGAAAGCGCGGACGCGCTTGTGCGGGACCTATGAACACCGACACTCAGGAGGTGCTCGGCGGCGACGGGCTGAACCCGTCGGTCTTGTGTTCATGGGTCCCGGTCCCGGCCTGACGGCCGAACCGGGATGACAGACGAAAGGTTTGGTTGCGGTCGTGAGGCTCTCCCGGATTTGCGCTTCGCTCCATCGAGGCTACGAGGCCTCGCCATCGTCCGTAGCCCGCATGAAGCGCCAGCGAAATACGGGGAGGGTCCGCCCCCCTCCTTTGTCATCCCGCAAGCGGCGCGACAGCGCTTGTGCGGGACCCATAACCACCGAGGCTAACGGACGAAACCCCGTGCGTATCACCCAAAACCGTGTTCATGGGTCCCGGTCTCGGCCTGACGGCCGAACCGGGATGACAGACGCGAGGCATGCCGCCCCTGTTGCGGCGCCCGCATTCTTCGCCTAAATCCCGCGCAACTTCCCACGACACACCACAAACGTTGCGAGGCCCGAAGCGACAGCCATGGCGCGGCAATTCATTTATCACATGCAGGGCCTGACCAAGGCCTTCTCCGGCGGCAAGAAGGTCCTGGAGAACATCCACCTCTCCTTCTATCCCGACGCCAAGATCGGCGTGCTCGGGCCGAACGGCGCTGGCAAGTCGACGCTTCTGAAGATCATGGCCGGGCTCGACCAGGAGTTCACCGGCGAGGCCTGGGCGGCGGAAGGTGCGCGTGTCGGCTATCTGCCGCAGGAGCCGGAGCTCGACGCGTCGCTCGACGTGAAGGGCAACGTCATGCTCGGCGTGGCCGGCAAGCAGGCGATCCTCGACCGCTACAACGAGCTGATGATGAACTATTCCGACGAGACCGCGGAAGAGGCATCCAAGCTGCAGGACGAGATCGACGCCAAGAATCTCTGGGACCTCGACTCCCGCGTGGAGTTGTCGATGGAAGCGCTCGGCTGCCCGGCCGGCGAGGCTGAAGTCGCCACGCTCTCAGGCGGCGAAAAGCGCCGCGTGGCGCTCTGCAAGCTGCTTCTGGAGGAGCCGGATCTCCTGCTCCTCGACGAGCCGACCAACCATCTCGACGCGGAAACCGTCGCCTGGCTGGAAAAGCACCTGGAGCGCTTTCCAGGCGCCGTGCTGATCGTCACGCATGACCGCTACTTCCTCGACAATGTGACGGGCTGGATTCTGGAGCTCGATCGCGGCCGCGGCATTCCCTACGAGGGCAACTACACCGCCTATCTGGAGAAGAAGCAGAAGCGGCTCGTGCAGGAAGCGCGCGAGGACGCCGCGCGCCAGAAAGTCATCGCCCGCGAGCGCGAATGGATGAGCCGCAGCCCGGAGGCGCGGCGGACGAAATCGCAGGCGCGGATCAAAGCCTATGACGAATTGCTCAAGGCCAACGACGAAAGGCTGGCGAGCCGCGAGGCGCAGATCGTCATCCCGCCCGGCGCGCGGCTTGGCGATGTGGTGATTGAGGCCGATCAGCTCGCCAAGGGCTACGGCGATCGACTCTTGATCGACGACCTCTCCTTCAAGCTGCCGCCCGGCGGCATTGTCGGCGTGATCGGCCCGAACGGCGCCGGCAAGACCACGCTCTTCCGCATGCTGACCGGACAGGAGGGACCGGACGGCGGCGCCATCCGCCTCGGCGACACGGCCACGCTCGGCTATGTCGACCAGAGCCGCACGCTGGAGGCCGGCAAGTCGGTCTGGGAGGAGATTTCCGGCGGTGCGGAGGTGATCACGCTCGGCAAGCGCGAGATGAACTCACGCGCCTATGTCGGTGCGTTCAACTTCAAGGGCGGCGACCAGCAGAAGCCGGTGGGAAAACTCTCAGGCGGCGAGCGCAACCGCGTGCATCTCGCCAAGATGCTGAAGTCCGGCGCCAACGTGCTGCTCCTCGACGAGCCCACCAACGACCTCGACACCGAAACGCTCGCCGCCCTTGAAGAGGCGCTGGAGGATTTCGCCGGTTGTGCGGTGGTGATCAGCCACGACCGCATGTTTTTGGACCGCCTCGCCACCCACATCCTCGCCTTTGAAGGCGACAGCCACGTGGAATGGTTTGAAGGGAATTTTGAGGCCTACGAAGAGGACAAGAAGCGCCGGCTGGGCGCCGACGCCGTGGAGAACCCGCGACGGATCAAATACAAGGCGTTTACGAGGTAGCGGCATCGTGGGCGACTGACCTCGGCTCGCGCAACAATTCGGAGCACGGGGTAGATCCTATTGCCGCGGTTGGGCATCGTGGAGCAGCAGGAGTCGCTTACGATGCCCACGGTCCACTTAGTACCTGCCGATTTGCGGGATCTCTATCACGTCAAAGAGTGGCGGAACGCTGCTGGTATTCTGCACACCGCCTGCCCCGATGAATGGGCGGATGTGATTGAAGTGCTTCGAGCGTTCCGACTACGCCGGTCGGAGATCGAAGCGGCCGGCAAGAACCGTTCGCCAATTTCCCAGCAGATCGATGGCGCGTTCTACAGTCGTGGCTGGATCGAAAAAAGCTTCAACACAACGATTAAGCTGGACGATCAAGAGTACGAAAGCCCGACCCATTCGGTCGATTGCTTCAAGAATCGGGTCGCTCTGGAGGTAGAATGGAACAACAAGGACCCATTCTTTGATCGCGACCTCAACAACTTTCGCCTTCTATTCGACCTCCGTGCGATCGACGTCGGCATCGTTGTTACGCGTGCTACTGAACTCCAACAAATCTTCAACGAACTTGGCAAAGGCGCATCCTACGGCTCCTCCACCACACATCATACTAAGCTGTGGCCGCGCCTAGATGGCGGTGGCGGAGGCGGTTGCCCGGTGCTCACATTCGCCATCACGCCCGCCCTCTACCTAGACGATGGTCCACCGACACAGGAGACGGTCGAGGCCATAGAGCAATTCCCCTTAACCGAAGACCCCGATGACGCAACTGCCGACTAGCGGTCACTCGACTGCGACAGCCGAAGAATTGTACGAGTAGGTATCCCACGTCGGCTCGTAGCCCTCGTCCGCCTCGTTTCCCCAATATGTCCATCCCGGCCGCGTGCCGCGCGCGAAGAGCTCCAGATACGGCCCTTTCGAGCAGCTTTCGATGATGTCGTATTGCTCGTCGGGCTTGCGCGAATGCTCGCGCTTGCGGCTCGCCATGTAGTTCACCTGGCTGCGGCCAGGCGCAAGCGTGCGCCCATTCTTCCCGCGAATGCCGAACAGCAGAAGCTCCGTGACGTTGCGGAAATAGAACCCGACGCCACGGCCGTCCGAGCCGCCGTCCTTGCGCACCTTATGCCAGACAATGTTCGACTTGTATTCAAAGCCCCACGCCTGCATCACGCGAAGGCCGTCGGGCAAAAGCGCATTCGGCACCCAAAGATAAAGATGCGCCGGCTCCACCACGAGGTCCGCAACCGGCAGCGCACAGATGTCGTCGGTCGTCATCGTCTCGTAGCGCGCAAGCCGCCGATGCTCCGGCGCAACTTTGCCCGTGCGATTGGTGAAGCGCCACGGCGGGTCAGCCAGGACGGTGTGAAACCGCCTGCCCGCGGTCAGCCGCGCGAGATCGAGAACTGTGTCGACCGGATGGATGTTCATGCCACTCCCACATAGGTAACTATTGTGAACATAGAGAGAACGAAACCTCAAGCCCAATCTGCCTGATTCGCACAGAAATGCCTTCGGTGGCCCCAGCGCTTTTCGCCACTCGCTCTCTCAACAGTTTGAATTGCCTCCGCGCGCCAAACCCCCAGATTCGCATCATCCGGTTATCCGGGAGGCCCAGCTATGCCTGTCGATCGACGCACACTTCTGACCACCGGCGCCGCCGCGGGCCTTTCAGCTGGCCTCTCCACGCTCATCCCCGGTGCAGCGCAGGCTGAGGCCACCTCGGCCGGCGCAAAAGCCACCGGCGCGCTCATGCGCGAGCGGGCAAATGCGCTCCTCTCCGCGCTTGATGAGGATCAGCGCGACGCCGCGCTCTTTCCTTTCGATGGTCGCGCTCGCAAGGCATGGAACTTCATGCTCGGCGCGCGCCGCGCGCCGGGGCTCGCCTTGGAGCAGATGGACCCGGCCCAGAAGAACCTGGCGCTCGACCTGCTGACCAGCGGCACCAGCCAACTCGGCCTTGAGAAGGCGATGAACATCATGCTCCAGCAGGACATCCTGCGCGACGAATGGGGCAAGGGCTCGCCGGATCGCAACCGCGAGCGGTTCTGCGTCCAAATCTACGGCACGCCCGTAAGCACCGGCGCCTGGTCGTGGCGCTGGGAAGGCCACCATCTGTCGCTGACCTTCACGCTTCGCGACGATGAGGTGATATCGGCCACGCCGAGCTCCTTTTCGTCGGAGCCCAACACAGTCCCGTCGGGCCCACATCAGGGTCTCGTGGTGCTGAAGGAAGAGGAGGTGCTCGGACGCCAACTTTTCAGCGACCTTGACGGAGCGAGCCGACGCCACGCGCTGGTCTGGGAGCGCTCGCCGGGGAACATCCAGTCAAATCGCGGCGCGGAAGATCAGGTCGCGGCGGAGGCCGCGGGCGTGCCGCTCGGCGACCTCACGCAGGCGCAGTCCGATATGGCAGAGCGCCTCATTGAGGTCTACACGAGCGAAGTCCTGCCGCCGCCTTTGGCTGGCCAGCAGACGGCGCGCCTGCAGGGCGAGGACATGGCGGCCATGCGCTTCGCCTGGGGTGGCGCCGATCTCGACGGTTCAATCTACTACCGCCTCACCGGCACCGATCTGCTGATTGAATTTGCAAGCCTCGTCAATCAGCCGCTTCACCTGCACGCCGTCTTTCACGACACGAAACGCAACTTCGGTGCACATCTGATTTAGAGCATGATCCCGAAAAGCATGCCCCGGACCCCGATCCGGGGTGGACACCATCTTTTCGGATAAGATCATGCTCCAGCAAAGGCACTAGTTTCGATCACGGCCGCGCCCGCTACTGCCGCGCCGTCAGGAGCCGCACGGCGAACGCCCCGAACACGCCGGCGAAAAGCCAATCGATCGCCCGCATGATCTTCGGCGAGCGCTTTAAAGCGTCGGAGAGCCGCGCGGCGAAGATGATCATCAGCGCGCAAAGCGGCGCGGCGATCGCCACAAAGGTGATGCCGAGAAAGATCAGCTTGCCCATGGCATGGGGATCGCTGGCGCTGACGAATTGCGGCAGGAAGGTCACGAAGAACATGATGATCTTCGGGTTCAAGAGGTTGACGGCAAGCCCCTTGGCCCAGGCCGCGGCGACGGTCTCGCGTGGCGCGCCGCTGCCCGCCTCAAGGCTCAGTGCTGAGCCGTTCCGCACTGCGTCGATGGCCAGCCAGAAGAGATAAAGCGCGCCCACCACCTTCAAGATGAAGAACGCCGTGGTGCTTGCAGCAAGCAGCGCCGAAAGCCCGAGCGCCACAAGAATGGTGTGGATCAACGAGCCGGTCAGCGCGCCGGCCAGCGCCGCCATGCCGGCGGGGCGGCCCTGGCGCACGGCCTTGCCGAGGAACAACGTCATGTCCGGGCCGGGTGTAAAGGTGATCACCAGCACCGCCACCACATAGGCGGCAAGCACGGGCAAGGTCGGAACGAAATCCATGGGCGGGCGTCCTCAGACCCCGAGACTGGCGAAACCAGAGCGCACGCGCCACCTGAATCTTGCAGCCTGACAATCCGCCGCATAGGTTGAGCGCAAACGGGGATGAAGCGACCGCCGTGTGCCACGCGGCGCGTCCTTCAAGAGCCGCGATGACGATTGACATCATTATCCGCCCCGCCGAGCCGGCCGACCTTGCGGCCGTGCGCGCGCTCCTGGTCGAAACCTGGCACGACACTTACGACCGGTTGATCGGTGCGGACAAAGTGCGCGAGATCACAGATTCCTGGCACTCGATGGAGAACCTCACCCAGCAGCTCAGCCTGCCGGAAACGGCGTTCCTGGTAGCGGAAGCAGACAGCGAAATCGTTGGCCATGTCTATGCCAATGCGCAGAAGCCGCCGGTCCTCACCATCGCCCGGCTCTATGTGCTGCCGGCGCGCCAGCGCCAGGGGATCGGCAAGCGCCTGCTCGACGAGGTGGTCCAACGCTACCGCGGATGCACCACCGTCCGGCTCGTCGTGGAGGAGGAGAACGCCAAGGGCCTTGCCTTCTATCGACGCGAAGGGTTCGAAAGCGTCGGCGAAGCCGTCGTGGAGGGGATCAGGCATTTCCGCATGGAACGGCCGCGCTAGGCCGGCGCGCCCAACGCCACGCTTGGCGGGCCCTCCCCGCCCGTCCTATAAGCCCGCCGATCCATCTCCCGTATATTTGGGCGCGAGGCGTTTATGTCAGACATCAAGAAGGTCGTGCTTTCCTATTCCGGCGGGCTCGACACCTCCGTCATCCTGAAATGGCTGAAGACGACCTATGGCTGCGAGGTCGTGACCTTCACCGCCGATCTCGGCCAGGGCGAGGAGTTGGAGCCGGCGCGCCGCAACGCCGAGCGCCTCGGCGTGAAAGACATCCGCATTGTGGATGTGCGCGAGGAATTCGTGCGGGACTTCGTCTTTCCGATGTTCCGCATGAACGCGCTTTACGAAGGCACCTATCTGCTCGGCACTTCCATTGCCCGCCCGCTGATCGCCAAGCATTTGGTGGAGATCGCTGCGGAGACGGGCGCCGATGCCATTGCCCATGGCGCTACGGGCAAGGGCAACGACCAGGTGCGCTTTGAGCTATCCGCTTACGCGCTCAACCCCGACATCAAGGTGATCGCGCCGTGGCGTGATTGGGAGTTCAAGTCGCGCAGCGATCTCGTCGAATTCGCCGAAAAGAACCAGATCCCCGTACCCAAGGACAAGCGCGGCGAAGCGCCTTTCTCCGTCGACGCCAACCTTCTGCATTCCTCATCGGAAGGCAAAATCCTGGAGGACCCCAACGAGGCGCCGCCCGAGCACGTCTTTCAGCGCACGATCGCGCCGGAAGACGCGCCCGACAAAGCGACGATCATTGAAATCGGCTTCAAGCAGGGCGACGCGGTCTCGCTCGACGGCAAGGCGCTATCGCCTGCCACGCTGCTTGCCGCGCTCAACGATCTTGGCCGCGACAACGGCATCGGCCGGCTCGACCTGGTGGAGAACCGCTTCGTCGGTATGAAGAACCGCGGCATCTACGAGACACCGGGCGGCACGATTCTGTCCGTGGCGCATCGTGCGATGGAATCGATCACGCTCGATCGCGGCGCCGCGCACCTGAAGGACGAGCTGATGCCGCGCTATGCGGAGCTTGTCTATAACGGCTTCTGGTTCTCGCCGGAGCGCGAGATGATACAGGCCATGGCCGACAAGAGCCAGGAGCACGTCGAAGGCACGGTGCGGCTGAAGCTCTACAAGGGCAACGTCATCGTTGAGGGCCGCGCCTCGCCGATGTCGCTTTATTCCGATGCGCTGGTGACCTTTGAGGACGACAAGGGCGCTTACGACCAGGCCGACGCCACCGGCTTCATCCGGCTCAATGCGCTGCGGCTGCGGACTCTGGCGATGCGGGACCGGCTCAAGGGCGAATGAGATGACCCGCGCCGACTGGCCGACCACGCGCCTTCTCGACCTCCTGGAGATCGACCTGCCGATCATCCAGGCGCCGATGGCCGGCGCGCAGGGGCCGAAGCTGGCCGCCGCGGTCTCTGCAGAAGGCGGGCTCGGCTCCCTGCCTTGCGCCATGATCAGCCCGGACGATGCGCTTGCGCATGCAAGACAGGTGCGCGGCGCCACCAATCGCGGCTTTGCGATGAACTTCTTCTGCCATCGCGCACCCCAAGTCGACGGCGAGATGGAGGCGCGCTGGCGCGATCGGCTTGTCGGCTATTACGACGAGATCGGCGCGGAATTCCCGCGTGAGCCGGGCGTGGCGCGCGCGCCGTTCAACGAGGCGTTCTGCGACATGGTGGAAGCAATCGGCCCAGCCGTCGTCAGCTTCCATTTCGGCCTCCCTGACGATGCGCTGTTTCAACGCGTCAGGCAGACCGGCGCAAAGATTCTGTCATCCGCAACGACCGTGCGCGAGGCGAAGTTCCTCGCCGAGAAGGGCGTCGACGCCGTGATCGCGCAAGGCGTGGAGGCCGGCGGCCATCGCGGCATGTTCCTGAGCGACGATATTGCCGGTCAGGTCGGCACGCTGGTGCTGGTGCCGCAGATCGTCGACGCGGTCGATGTGCCGGTGATCGCTGCCGGCGGCATCGCCGATGGTCGCGGCATCGCCGCAGCGTTCATGCTCGGCGCATCCGGCGTGCAGATCGGCACGGCCTATCTCGCGACGCCTGAGGCGCGTATCTCCGATCTTCACAAGGACGCACTGCGCGCCTCGCGCGACGAGGACAGCGTCTTGACCAACGTCTTCACCGGCCGCCCGGCGCGTGGCCTGAAGAACCGCCTTGTGGAAGAGGTCGGACCGATCAGCCCCGACGCGCCCGCTTTCCCGCTCGCCGCCGGCTCCGTCGCACCGCTCCGCGCCAAGGCAGAGAAGGCCGGCAGCGCCGACTTCTCGCCGCTCTGGTCCGGCCAGGCCGGGCCGCTCGCCCGCGCCATGCCGGCGGGCGAGCTGACGGCAGCGCTGGCGGACGAGGCTCTAGCGCGGCTCAGGGCGTTCGCTGGGTGACCTGTGCGAAAGCCCCGCAGCGTCCGCGCACTGGAAGCGCTCGGCCGCGTACGGCTCTCAGAAAACTTCTTCATGCGCGACTTCCTTTATTCGGAGACCGCGAATTTCTATGGCCTCTCAAACGTGCCGGACGATCCCGACTTGGCGATTGCGGCCGGACGGCGGCTCTGCACGGACCTGCTGGAGCCGCTCTGCGGACACTTCGGGCGTATCTCCATCCGCTCCGCCTACCGCTCGCCGGAGGTAAACCGGCTCGGCAATGAGCGCGGGCACAATTGCGCGCAGAACCAAAAGAGCTACGGCAATCACATCTGGGACCGGCGCGACGCCAACGGCGAGATGGGCGCCATGGCGACTGTAATTGTGCACGCCCTCATCCCGCACTATCAGGCGACTGGCGACTGGGAGGCGATGGCATGGTGGGTGCACGACCACCTGCCCTATTCGCAGATGCAGTTCTTCCCCAAGTTCGCTGCCTTCAATCTCGGCTGGCAAGAAACGCCGCAACGCACGATCTACTCCTACATCCCGCCGCGGCGCGGCTGGCTGACCAAACCGGGCATGGCGAACCATGCCGGCGACCATGCTCCCACGTACCGTGCGTTTCTGAAGAGCCTCCGCCGTTGAACCGATGCCGGAAAACGCCATCTAGGCCGTAGACCCTACGGATTAGCGAGATGTCCTGGTCATTCCCGATCGGCCGATTGCTCGGCAGCGAGATTCGCGTCCACGTCACGTTCTTTCTGCTGCTCGCCTGGATCGCGATTGCGCATTACCAGCAGGGCGGCACGGCCGCAGCCATCGACGGGGTGCTCTTCATCATCGCCATCTTCGCCTGCGTCGTGGCACACGAATTCGGCCACGCGCTCGCCGCGCGGCGCTACGGCATCAAGACGCCCGACATCACACTCCTCCCGATCGGCGGACTGGCGCGGCTGGAGCGCATGCCGGAGAAGCCCGGCCAGGAGATCGTCGTGGCGCTCGCCGGGCCGGCGGTGAACGTCGTTATTGCTATTGTCCTGATCGTCTTCATGCAGGCACGCTTCGACATGGAGGCGCTGCAGAGTCTCGACAATCCGGCGCTCTCCTTCATCGTGCGGCTTGCCTCGGTGAATGTCTTCCTCGTCCTCTTCAATCTCATCCCCGCCTTCCCGATGGACGGCGGACGCGTGCTGCGCGCGCTTCTGGCGACCCGTTACCCACGCGCGCGGGCCACCAATATCGCTGCGCGGATCGGCCAGGCGCTGGCCTTCGGCTTCGGCTTCCTGGGATTGATGAGCGGCAATCCCCTGCTGATCTTCATCGCCATCTTTGTCTATCTCGCCGCCACCGCCGAGGCGCAGAGCGTCGGTATGCAGGACATCTCCCGCAGCCTCGGCGTCCGCGACGGCATGATCACGCGCTTTGAAGCGCTGGGCCCGCAATCGACCATCGGCGACGCAGCCGAGCTGCTCCTCAGGACCACGCAGCATGAATTCCCCGTCGTCGATGGCACCGGCAAGTTGTGGGGCTTTCTGACGCGCACCGCCATGGTCCAGGCGCTGTCGGACAGCGGGCCCGCGACCCCAGTCATCGACGTGATGGCCAGCAGCGTTCCGACCGTTTCAAGTTCGGCCCGCCTCGACGAGGCGCTGAAGCATCTCCAGGGGCGCAGCACGCCCGCCGTCGGCGTCACCGACTGGGACGGCCAGCTCATCGGCTACATCACGCCGGAGAATGTCGGCGAACTGATGATGGTGGAAAATGCCGGCGCAAGCCGCAGCCTTGCCAGATAGAGCCCAGATGCCTAACGGTTTGGCGCGTTCTGGCGCCTGTGCCGGATGAGCCGCCGGACTTCAACAACATAGGACCCTCGATGAGCCGAACGCGCCGGTCGTGGCGACGCATTCGCCACGTTTGGAGAGGTGCCGAAAAGCCGGGTCATTTGAGCGTCGGTCCCAAGGCGTTGGTGCCTCCCACGCAGTTCCAGAAGTCGCACCACCTGATCGATCCATACCACAAGGTGATTTACTGCTACGTCGCAAAGAACGCCTGCTCGTCATTCAAGTTTCATTTTTTGAGGAAGAAGCTCAGCGCCGCCGGCGTGCCCATGTCGGACGTGGAAATCGACCGCCAGAAACATGGCCTCCACAAGCAGCACGCAATCACCGAAGTTCCAGACGATCTGTTTAAGGATTACTATGTCTTCTTTATCGTGCGCCATCCCAGCGCTCGTATTTGCAGCGCGTTTCTCGACAAGTTTGTTCATAAGCCGACTTTGCCCTCATATGCGCGGCAATTCATGGTCAACGGCGGCTGCGGCGATGATCCGGCACTGTGGACGTTCACGGATTTCGTCCACTGCATCGCCCGAGCGAAAGTGGAAGAGCTCAACGAGCACTGGATGCCTCAGCATCGGCATATCATCGAGGGTATCGACTACGACTTCATACCGATGGAATCATTCGCAAAGCACCCTCGCCTGAAAGGCCTGTACGGAGACCTGACGCACAAGGTTGGCGGGCATGGTCTAAGCTATTTCGATGCGCGCGAGCCCGCGCATCTGACGCCCGTATCCGAACTCCGGCGAATTCACGAAGAGCACGGCGCGTTTCCCGCATGGCGAAGTTTTATGCAGCCAGAGCTGGAGGACATTCTGAACAGCGCGTTTGGCCCTGATTTTGGCCTCTACCAGCGATCGAAGACGGCAAGCGCGCCGGCTTAGCCGTTCACCTCTCAATCCGTATAACGATACGTGCCCACTTCGCAGATATTGACGCTTGGACGCTCAAGCTCCAGCCCATCGTCGAACACGGCGCGAAAGCGATAGCGGCAATAGCCGCTGCCATCGTCGAAATTGAGCACGATGGAACCGCCCGCCGGCAGGATGTCGTCGCCAAGCAGGCTTTCGCGCCAATCACGTGTGTCGACATTCACGCCATAGAACCGGACGATGTCGACACGTGAATCGTTGACGATCCGCACACGCCGGTCGAGCGCCTCCGCCGCTTGCGGAATCGCGATGACAAGGGCGGCGAGAAGCGCGGTTTGCCTGGCGGACATCATCGATCCGAGCCTACACCCAAAGAGGACCTATCGCTCATTTTTCCGGCAGCCCGGCGAGCCTCAATCCCTCCCAATAATAAGGCATGTGCTTCAGAATACCGCGCGGCATCAAAGCCTTCATCTTCTCAATCGTCAGGTCCGGGTGCGCCTCCAGGAGCCGCTCTATCGCACCATGAGCCTTTTCCGATTGGCCGGAAAGCGCCGCACTGACCGCCAGAAGCCGATACGGCCAAATGAGATTGGGTTTCGACCGCAACCCCTCCTCCGTGAGCGTCGTCGCCAGTTCATAGTCGCCCTTGGCGGCGTGTCCAGCCGCTGTCCCGAAGCTGAGATTGAAGTCGAGCGGGTCGAGCGGACTGAGCCGCCGGGCACGCGTGAACCGCTCAAGGGCCGTATCTGGATCATTGTCATAGAGGCGCACCCAGCCGCCCCGCGCCCACCCCCAGGCGTTGTTCGGATCAATAGAGAGGCTACGTTGCACATAGGTCTCGGCTATCTCGAACTCCTCCGTCGCTTGGCTGTAGGCGGCGCCGATGGCAGCAAGGGCCGTGGCATCGTCCTCCACCAGGCCGGCCGCACGCTTGCACAGCGCCACCGCCTCGCGGCGGTCAATGTCCGGGTCATTGGACCAGAGATAGGACACGTTCTGCGCATGGCACCACGCCAGAAGCGCAGCGGCCAGCCCATAATCGGGGCTCTCCTGCAGCGCCTCCGTCAACAAGGCCATGGCATCGGCGTTATCGACTTCAGTATGCGCCCACAGATGCGGATAGGCCCGCATGACGCGGTCATAGGCCGCCAGGCTATCAGGCCGTTTGCGCCGCGCGCGTTCAACCTCCGCCGCCCTGAGCGACGGGTGCAGCGCGCCCGCCACGCGCATGGCGATCTCGTCCTGAAAATCAAAGACGTCGGCGACCTCGCCGTCGAAGCGATCCGACCAGAGCAGCGCGCCGCCCTCCGCATCGATCAGGCTGACGCTGATGCGAACCCGGTCGCCGGAGCGGCGCACGGCTCCTTCAAGCACATACCGGACGCCAAGCCTGCGCCCAACGTCGCGCACGTCATGCGCGACCCCCTTGAAGGTATTGGCCGTCTGTCGGGCAATGACGAAGAAGTCGCGCATGCGCGCCAGCGCACCGGTGACCTCCTCAACGATGCCGTCGATGAACGCCCCCTGCCCCGGATCGCCGGAGAGGTTCTCAAACGGCATCACCACAATCGACGGACCGTCATGCGAGGGCGGTGCGTCGCCATCAGGCTTTGAGACGGACGACGCGTCCGCGGAGGCAGCGTCCCCGCTTCGCGCCTTCTCAGCCAGCGCCCGGGTCGCCTGCTCCGGTTCTGCGTCGAACTCCCGCCGCAGCGCCTCAGCACAAACATCGTAGAGGCGCAGCGCCTCCGTCGTCCGGCCTTCGGCAAGCGCTGCAGCCATCAACATACGATGCGCTTCCTCCGCCGTGGGGTCGACCGCAAGCACACGCCGCGCAAGGCCGGCGACCGTGCCACGCTCATCCGCCGTCAGACCCTCGGCTTGGGCCGCCTTGGCCAATAGCCCTAACGCCGTGCGATGCAGCCGCTCCCGCTCGATGCGCAGCCAGTCGGCGGCGCCCGGATCGGGCGGATCGAACCCGTCAAGCAATGGCCCCTGATAGAGCATCGCCGCGCGCGCCAGCATCTGAGCGCCATCGGCATCAGCCGCAACAAGGAATGCAGTGGCGTCGCAATCGAGATCGGCTGTGGCAAGCCTAACCGTCTGCTGATCGGCCTCCAAAGCGTCGCCGCAGATCCGCCTGATCTCCGCCAGGGCCTGGCGCAGGCTGCCGCGCGCCTGCGCTTCGCCGCGGCTGCTCCACAACAATCCGCTCAGCCGCTCACGCGTCTCCGCCCGGCCGCTGAGAAGCGCCAGATATCCAAGCAGAAACGCGGCCTTTCGCGTTCGCGGGCCATCCAATGGGCCATTGGGACCGGCAAGCAAGAAGCCGCCAAAGAGGCGGATGTTCAGCATGTCTTTCGTTTTAGGCCTGTCTTTGGACCGAGCACGGCTGCGGCATAAACAAATCGCCGAAATCGGTCGATTTCACGCATTTTTCACGCGCCGGGCCGCCGCGGCAAGCCGGTTTCACGCTCACCTGACGCTTGGGGGAACGACTCAGCGGCATTGTGGCGCCAATCAAGAGCGCCACCGGAGCAGAAACAATGTCCACCATCGCCGAGCCGAATCATGTTGCCACCCAAGCACAGACGCCGATCCGCGCGCAGGATATCCTCAATGTCCTGCTGTCCAAGGTTATCGGCACCTATCGCTGGCACCGGTCGCGCCGCGCCATGATGGAAATGTCGGACTGGCAGCGCCGCGATGTCGGGCTGGAGGGCGTCGACCTGCGCTCTGAAACGGAGATCGTTATCGCGGCGCGGCGCAATCTCGAACTCGGCTTGCCCACCGAGTGGCGCTGAGTGCACCCCGCCCCGTTTGGACGGCCGGAGCAGATGAGCCGTAACATTCATCGCGCCATCCCCACGACCCAAGACGTCGATTCTGTGTGAGCGCCGCGAGCAGAAATCTGCTACCCGGCGTTTCATGCAAAAAGACTCATCCGCCAGCGCGAGAGCCGGCTTCTCCACCACACAGATCGTCCTGCATTGGCTGATCGCCCTTCTGGTCGGCGTGCAGTTCCTCAATCATGAGGCCATGGAAGATTGGTGGCGGGATGCCACCGGCGGCCTGCCGGAGCCCGGGCCAGCAATGGTCCACATCATCGCCGGCAGCGCTGTCCTCATCCTGATGGCCGTGCGGATCATCATGCGCTGGCGGATCGGTGCGCCGGAGCAGCCGGAGGGCTATTCGGCGCTGATGACACGCGCCGCGAACTGGGCGCATTATGCGCTCTACGCCATCATGTTCCTGCTGCCGCTCACCGGCCTGATGGCGGTCTTCGTCGCCGCGCCGGTGGCGGAGGCGCATGACGTTCTGACCGGCGTGTTCCTGGCGCTTCTGGCGCTGCATGTGCTCGGCACTCTCTATCACCTGATCGTCCGCCGCGACGGCGTGTTCAAGCGCATCTTCGTGCCGCGAAAGGCCTGAACTACCCGCGACGCTAACGCACGGCGCGGGCCTGTTTCGCCCGGGGAAAATCGGCTATCAGGCCCGCGGTTCCTCAATTCCGGCAGGTTCATGACCGCGGCTCTTCGCAACGTCGCTATCATCGCGCATGTCGATCATGGCAAGACGACCCTGATCGACGTGCTTCTGAAAGCCTCCGGCGCCTTCCGCGCCGGGCAGCAGGTGGCCGAGCGCGCCATGGATTCCAACGCACTGGAGCGCGAGCGCGGCATTACCATCCTCGCCAAGGTGACGTCGCTCACCTGGAAGGACACGCGCATCAACATCGTCGACACGCCCGGCCACGCCGATTTCGGCGGCGAGGTAGAGCGCATCCTCAACATGGTGGATGGCGCGATTCTTCTGGTCGACGCAGCCGAAGGGCCGATGCCGCAGACCAAGTTCGTCCTGATGAAGGCGCTTGCCATCGGGCTCAAGCCGATCGTCGTCATCAACAAGGTCGACAAGCCGGAAGCGGAGCCGGACGCCGTTCTGAACGCTGTCTTCGATTTGTTCGCCGCGCTCGACGCCGATGAGGAACAGCTCGACTTCCCCGTGCTCTACGGCTCCGCCAAACAGGGCTGGATCGCCGCAGCACCGGACGGCCCCACGGAATCCGTCGCACCACTTATGGACCTGGTGCTGGAGCACGTCGCGCCGCCTGAGACGGAAGCCGGCGCCTTCCGCATGCTCGCCACCACGCTGGAGGCCGACCCCTTCCTCGGCCGACTTCTCACCGGACGCATCCGCGCCGGCTCAGTCGCCGCCGGTCAATGGGTGAAGGCTCTCGAGCGCGAGGGCGGCCACGTGGAGGATTTCCGCGTCTCCAAGGTTCTGGCCTTCCGCGGGTTGGAACGGCAGCCAATTGAGCGCGGCGAGGCCGGCGACATCGTTGCGCTTGCCGGCGCGTCTGACGCAACGGTAGCCAATACGCTTTGCGACCCGAGCCTTGAGGCACCGATCGCCGCGCAGCCGATCGATCCGCCGACCCTTTCCATGACTTTCCGCATCAATGACGGACCGCTCGCCGGCACCGAGGGCGACAAGGTGCAAAGCCGTGTCATCCGCGACCGTCTCTTGCGCGAAGCGGAGGGCAATGTCGCGCTCCGCATTGGCGAGGGGAAGGAAAAGGACGCCTTTGATGTCGCCGGGCGCGGCGAGCTGCAGCTCGGCATCCTGATCGAAACCATGCGCCGCGAAGGCTTTGAGCTGACCATCGGCAAGCCGCGCGTTGTCCTGCGTGAGAGCGAGGATGGCAGGAAGCTGGAGCCCATCGAAGAAGTCATCATCGATGTCGACGATGCGCATTCCGGCACGATCATCGAGACGCTGGCGAGCCGTCGCGGCGACATGGTGGAGATGCGCCCCTCCGGCGCCGGGCGCACGCGGCTGCGGTTCCACGTCCCCACCCGCGGGCTGATCGGCTATCAGCCGCAGCTTCTCTCCGACACGCGCGGCACGGCGGTGATGAACCGCATCTTCCACGCTTGGGAGCCGTTCCGCGGCGACATTCCCGGCCGCCGCACCGGCGTCCTAATCTCCAACGGCCAGGGCGACGCGGTCGCCTACGCGCTCTTCAATCTCCAGGAGCGCGGGCCGATGATGATTGCGCCGGGAACGCGCGTCTATCCCGGCATGATCGTCGGCGAACACACGCGCGGCAATGATCTGGAGGTGAATGTCCTGAAGGGCAAGCAACTCTCCAATGTCCGCGCCGCCGGCAAGGACGACGCCGTGCTCCTGACGCCGCCAATGAAGATGAGCCTGGAGCGGGCGCTGTCCTATATCGCCGACGACGAGCTGGTGGAGGTGACGCCGCAATCGATCCGCCTCAGAAAGGCGATCCTCGACCCGCATGAGAGGAAACGCGCGGAACGGGCCCGCGCCAGCGCTGCTTAAGGCACCGCTGGACACCACGCCCGGCCGAACCATATGAGGAGAGGATCAAGGCCATGCGACCCTCTCCAGCCCAAGCGTCCGCGCAGGACGCCAAAGATGCAAGCCCCTACCCGCCCGACGTTGAGGTCGTCCGGCAGATCCCGATCACGCAATCAAAGGACCTCGGCTCGGCACTTGACTGGCTGATGTCCGGCGCCGGCAAGTCCGGCGGCCTGGCGGAGCTGCTTGACGGCATGATGGCCCGCATCGTCGCCGCCGGCGTGCCGGCACACCGGAGCACACTGCACATGGGCACGCTGCATCCGCAGCTCGTCGGGCTCGGCGCAGTGTGGGCGCGTGACCGCGGCGTCTGCGACGAACTGCGCGTCGACGCGCATGTGCGCGAGACCGAGGCCTACCAGAAGAGCCCGCTGAAGGCAGCGATTGACGAAGGCAAAGCGGTGCGGATTCGCCCCCAAACCGACGAAGCAAGGGAGCGCTTCCCCATGATGAAGGCGCTGGCGGCGGAGAATTTCACCGACTATATCGCCGTCCCGCTGCATGACCGCGACGAGCTCTTCAACGTGGTGACGATCTCCACGCGCACGCCCGGCGGCTTCTCCGAGGAGCACGTGGCCGCGTTCAAGGCCGTGCTTCCCGCCTTCGCGCTCAACCTGCAGATCGCCGCTTTGACACGCATCGCCGGCAACGTGATGGCCGCCTATCTCGGCGAACGCAGCGGCGCGCGCGTGCTGTCCGGAGAGATACACCGCGGCTCCGGCGAGACCATCGACGCCATCGTCTGGTTCTCCGACATGCGCGGCTTCACTGCGCTGTCAGATCGCCTCTCCGGCCCCGACATGGTGCGGCTTCTCAACGCCTATTTCGAGCGGCTCGTGGAGGCCGTGCACGCCAACGGTGGCGAGGTGCTGAAGTTCATGGGCGACGGCATGCTTGCCATCTTTCCGGTGACCGATGCCCGCCCCGCCGCCGACGCCGCCAAGGCGGCGCTCACCGCAGCGCACTCGGCCCTTGCGGCCGTTGACGCCATGAACGGCGGCGACGGCGATGCGCTGGCCATTGAAACAGAGTGGCGGCCGATCGGAACGGGCATCGCGCTGCATCACGGTTCGGTCTTCTACGGCAATACCGGCGCGCGAGACCGGCTCGACTTCACGGTGACGGGGCCGACGGTGAACCTGGCGGCACGCGTGGAGCCGCTCACCAAGGAAACTGGCCGGCGGCTGCTTGTCACTGAAGCGGTGGCGAAGCTGCTCGACGAACCGGTTGAGGAACTCCGCGCCTTTCCGCTGCGCGGCGTGACGGAGCCCGTCGCCGTGTTCGCCGCGAAGTAAGGGGTATCTGCCCGGCACGCCCGGCCCCTCTCCCCTGGTGGAGAGGGTGGCCCTTCGCGTCAGCGAAGGGTCGGGAGAGGGGGAGAAGCTGGCGTTCCCTGCTCGCCTGGCGGCGCGTCGACTCTCCCCAATGGGGAGAGGACTAAGCCGTGCGACACTGCACGGCCCACGTCTCCCCTTGCGGCGCAGCGTGTTCGCACCCGTTCTGCGCCGGCGAACAACGTCCGCCGCCCGCTTCCACCTTTTCTCGCTTCGGCGGAGCCGCTACGGTTCGTCCATGACCTCGCTCGTCATAGACGTACGCCCGGCTCGCACGTCCGATGCGGGGCAGCTCGCCGACGCCTACGCCACATCATGGCGCGAGGCCTATGCCGGCATCATCCCGGCGCTGACGCTGGAGCGCATGATCGTCCGCCGCGGCGCCCGCTGGTGGCGCGAGGTGCTCGCCCGCCGCGCCGTCTTGGTGCTCGATGTCGACGCGATTGTCGCCGGCTATGCCAGCTTCGCGCCGGCGCGCGGCCACGCCCATCCGGGGACGGCGGAGATTCAGGAGCTTTATCTCCGGCCGGAATATCAAGGCGTCGGGCTCGGCGTGCGGCTCTTCTCAGCAACGCTTCGCCGCATCAAGGGCCGCGGCTACGCCAAGGTACTGGTGCGGGCGCTGGCGGAGAACGACCGCGCCAACAACTTCTATGTGCGCCATGGCGGCCGCCTGGTGGCCCGCACCGATGAATCGCTGGGCGGGCGCATGCTGCCCTGCCTGTGGTACGAATTCCGGCCCTGATCTTCGCCCCAGCGCGCGCTCCGAGAGAAGGCTGCGTGAAGAAGGGAGCCGACTGGCAGGGCGTTGAACTGCAGACTCGGCGGAGCATGCGCCGCGCCTTGCTCATTCCGGCAGACCGGGCATCTCCGCGAAACACGCCGAAACCTCTTCGAGGCGCCCTACCCACAAACGTTCACCGAATGCTGATGTCGGCTTGATTTGCGACGGCGTGCGTAGTGGCCAAACTAGGGCGCACTTGGCGCTCCGCGCGAAAGGTCCCCTGATGACATTGAGAATTGGATCTCGGTTCCGCATCGCTTTCATGATGTCGCTGATGGCGGCGCTTTTCCTGTTCGGGGCTGATGAGTCGAAGGCCCAGGACACGGTGGAGCTGCCTGCCTATGTGATCGAGCAGTTCGGCACCCCCCCGTCCGTACCGGACGGTCCACTGTCCGAAACGTTGCAGTCCGCCGTAGAGGTGGCCTTCATCGACAGTGTGGCCCAGTCGCGCTGGGGCGACGATCAGACGATCGCGCTTGGCGAAATCGTCGCGTCGAAAGACCCGCGGATCGCCTGGATCATCAGCGACCTCATGCGCTTTGTCCCTGGGCCGCAATTGAGTGCACGGCTTGCCAGCGCGGCGTCCACACTCCTGGAGATCGAGGCTCCAAATCAAAATCATTGGGGAATCGTCACGGACCATCTGATAGCATGGGATATTCCAGCGCCCCCCGATTACCTCCGAGCGAAGCGGGCAATCTTCACCGGCCTTGTTCCCGGATGGGAGCCGATCTTTGTCGAAGGCGATATCGACTGGCGGCTGGTGTCCTGGGGCGGCGTGCTCATCGATGATCGCGCGTACGATACGACCGATGAACCCTGCAATTGCATTCCCGCGGCCGACAATCCCCAGGTCAGCAACGCCGAAGACGCCACGTGGCTCAAGGACGAGGATGTCGTGTTCGGCATTGAGGTCAACGGCGAATATCGCGCCTATCCGCGCCGCATCATGGAAGTCCGCGAAATGGTCAACGACACGCTCGGCGGACGCGATCTGGGGATCCCGTACTGCACCTTGTGCGGCGCCGCGCAGGCGTATTTCACCGATCAACTGCCAGAGGGGATCGAGCGGCCAATCCTGCGCACGTCCGGCCTGCTCATCCGGTCGAACAAGGTGATGTACGACGTCAAGACGTACTCAGTGTTCGACACCTTTCTTGGAAAGGCGGTGACGGGGCCACTTGCGAAGAAGGGCCTTGAGCTGGAGCAAGCCACCGTCGTCACCACCGACTGGGGAACGTGGAAGAGAGAGCATCCGGAGACTACGGTGCTCGTCGAAGCGCTGGCGCTCGGTCGAGATTTTGACTTCCGCAATGGCCGCGATGCGAATGGGCCGATCTTTCCGGTTGGCGACGTCGATCCTCGCTTGCCGGTTCACGAAGACATCATCGGCGTCGTGACGGCGTCCGGCCAGCCGGTCGCGTTTCAACGAAGCAAGGCCTTTGTGACTTTGAGCGAAGGCGACGAGATCGGTTACGAGAACGTCCGTCTAGAACTTGATGCCGGCGGCATACGAGCCGTGGATGCGGACGGCTCCGATCTGGGGAGCCATCAGGCGTTCTGGTTCGCCTGGTCGCAGTTTCATCCAGGCACCGCGCTCTGGCCTGAGTAAAGCGACCGACGCCGGGCGTTCGCCAAAAGGCAGCCGCCTGGTCGCCCGCACCGACGAGGCGTTGAGCGGGCGGGCGCCGCCGTGCCTCTGGTAGGAGTTCCGTCCGTAAAGGGCTTCTGGCCCGGCACGCCCTCTCCTCTGTCATCCCGGAAAGCGCGTGAGCGCTTGTCCGGGACCTATAACCACAGAAAGCAGCCGACGAACACCAACGCTGACCGGTCCCGCCGGTGCGTATGGGTCCCGGTCTCGGCCTTCGGCCGAACCGGGATGACAACAGAGAGTCAGGCGCTGCCTCAGAAGACGTTGGGGTAGATGTAGAGCCAGATCACCCGCTGAATGAGGAAGATGATCAAAAGGAGAATGATCGGCGTGATGTCGAGCCCGCCGAACGGCGGCACGAAGCGGCGGATCGGCCTGAGCGCAGGCTCCGTCAACTGGTATAGCATCCGCCCGATCGTCCCCACGAATTGGTTGTTCGGATTGACGATATTGAACGCGTAGAGCCAGGAGAAAATCGCCGCGGCGATGATCACCCACCAATAAAGCTGCAGTGCCAGGAGGATGACATCGAGAATCGCGCGCATTTTGTCCCCGTGAATCGCGGCTTTTAAGACACGCCGCCCATGTAGCCGCGTCACGCCGCCGTTACAAGCAATAGGGGCGCCCCGCGGACTGCCGGCCGCACCGCGGATCGAGCCGAACCGGCCCGGCACACGCCGGCTTGACACCCTTAAGGGGCAATCTCTAAATGCGCCGGCCTGCCGGGCGACCGGGACGGCATGGGGCCGTAGCTCAGACGGGAGAGCGCCGCGTTCGCAATGCGGAGGTCAGGGGTTCGATTCCCCTCGGCTCCACCACCTCCTCCCCGGATATTTCAGCCGAAGCGCAAGCGCGCGGGGCGGAAGCCAATAATAGAAGCACGAGCTGGAGGGACGGAGCGTTGCCTGAAATCAAGAAAATCAAGCTCGGTCGCACGGACATGTCCGTGCCGCAGATCTGCTTCGGCTCGTCATCGTTTGGCAATATGCCCGACACCTACGGCTACGGTGTTGACGAGGAGCGCGCCTATGCAACCGTGCGGGCCATCTTCGATTCAGAGGCCGCCTTCATCGACAGCTCACGCAATTACGGTTTCGGCCGCAGTGAGGAGCGGATCGGCGTCGTGATCCGCGAGCGCGGCGGGCTGCCCGATAATGTGGTTCTGTCCACCAAGCTCGACCGCGACATGGAGACCGGGCGCTTCGACGCCGATCGTGCCCGCCGCTCGCTTGAGGAAAGCCTGACGGCGCTCGGGCTCGACAGCGTGCCGATCCTGCATCTGCATGACCCCGAGCACACCGCCTCCGTCGCCGAGGTCGCAGGTCCAAGCGGCGCGGCGCGCGAGCTCTTCCGGATGAAGGAGGAAGGCCTGGCTGAGGCCGTTGGGCTGGCGGCCGGCAATGTTGACGTGATGATGCCGTTCCTCAAGGATTTCGATTTCGACGCGCTGATCACGCATAACCGCTTCACGCTGGCCAACCGCAACGCCGAGCCGATGATGGATTATGCCGTCTCCAAGGGCATGGCGGTGCTGAACGCCGCGCCCTATTGCGGCGGTGCGCTGGCCAAGGGCGTGGAGGCCTATCCGCGCTATGTCTATCAGGAAGCGTCTGACGACATGCTCGATCCGCTGCGCAAGATCGAGGCGATCTGTCTCCGCCACAACGTGCCGCCAGGTGCTGCGGCGCTGCAATTCTCCATGCGCGACCCGCGGGTGGCATCAACGATCTGCGGCGTTAGCAAACCGGAACGCGTGGAGCAGACGTTGGCCTGGGCCAACTGGGATATCCCCGATGCGGTGTGGGAAGAGCTTGCCGCCCTCCCCTTCGCCACCGACGACCCGGAAGCAACGCGCGACTACAAGCCGGGCTAGTGCCGGGCCGAGCAAGGTCGGACATACTCAAGAAGACGTCCTAAGCTGTTCGTGGACCATGCTTGCGCCTGGCTGAGCCGCCGGCACGGCGTCCTCCTCTCCCCAATGGGGAGAGGTGAGGCACGCCGCCGCCGCGGAGGCGATAGCGTCAGGTGGTGACGACCCGCATTCCGCTCACGCTTCATGGCTTCGTAGCCCGGATGGAGCGCAGCGCAATCCGGGACACAATCGCCAACGCGATCAACCTCTCGATCCGTCATCCCGGTTCGGCCGCCAGGCCGAGACCGGGACCCATGAACACCCATACTGCTCTGGTGGTTATGGGTCCCGGACACGCGCTGCCGCGCGTTCCGGGATGACAAAAGAGAGGAAGTGGCCCGGATGGAGCGAAGCGTAATCCTTCAGTGCGTCATCAGTACCGGCACGGTCATCTCACGCAGGATGTCGCGGGTCGCGCCGCCGAAGAAATATTCGCGCACGCGGCTATGGCCATAGGCACCCATGACGACCCAGTCGTAATTATCGTCCATGGCGGCGTTCAACAGGACATCGGCGACCGGCACGCTTCCCGCCGGAACGTCCTTGATCTCCACATTGAGCCCATGCCGATCGAGATAGGCGGCAAGCTCCAACGCGTCGTCGGCATGCCTGCCAACCATCAGGACGGTGACGTTCCCCGTCTTTTCCAGAAGCGGCAGGCCGGCGCGGACCGCCCGCGCCGCCGTCGCACTGCCGTCCCAGGCGATCAGCGCGCGCTCAAGCTTCAGTTTCTGGACACCGATATAAGGAACGAGCAGCGTCGGCGCGCCGCCGTCAAACAGCAGCGATTCAATCATGGCCCCGCGCATGGGCTCCGGCCGGTCGGGACTCTCCTGGCCGATGACCACCAAATCGGTGAGACGGCTGCGCCCGAGCGTGGCGGCAAAGCTGCCATCCGCCGGCACCTCCACGATCATGTTCTCAAACCGGATGCCGGCGCGTGTGGCGATCTCCTCAAACGCATTGTTGGCGGCCGTCGCCAGACCAAGCGCCGCCTCCCGCGCGCTGACCCTGAGGCTTTCCGACGGCACGCCGATATCGGCGGGCGTAATCAGAGGATCGAACGCCACCGATAGCCCCGCCAGATGCGCATCAAGCCCGCGCGCAAGCTCCGCGGCGACCGTGGCCGCCTCCCGCTCTCCAAGCAGATCGACGATCGTCAGGATATCTTTGATGGCCATGATGAAATCCCTCCCCGGCATGGCGCCCTGCCGGTAGGCGACCGGATTCACGTCCGACTTTCGCCGAAGCGTTTGCGGACCGAGCGACAATTGTCCTTGATCCTGGTCAAGCCGTCCGCCGGCTGCGCTACGACCTTTCGGCGGCGCGCTGGCGAACCTCGCTCAGCGTCGCGCGCGTGGAGATGATCTCCGGCTCCATCAGGATGTGCACGAGCGCTGGCCGACCACATTTCAGCGCGCGCTCAAACGCCGGCGCAAATTCTTGCGTCGTCGTCACCGTCTCGCCATGCGCGCCGAATGATCGCGAATAGGCCGCAAAGTCCGGATTGGTCAGCGTTGTCGCGTAGTCTTCACCCGGGTAGCTCCGCTCCTGGTGCATGCGGATCGTGCCGTACATGCCGTTGTCGAGAACCAGCGTCACGACATTCAGACCATGCTGCACGGCCGTCGCCAGCTCCTGGCCGGTCATCAAAAAGCACCCGTCGCCGGCGAAGCACACCACGTCGCGCTCCGGGTGCACCGCCTTGGCGGCGATCGCGGCGGGAAAGCCGTAGCCCATCGCCCCGCTGACCGGACCGAGCTGGGTCGGGAAGCCACGGTAAAGGTAATGGCGCATGCACCAGCCGGTGTAATTGCCGGCACCGTTGGTGATGATGGCGTCGGGTCCAAGCCGCTGACGCAGATGCGCCATGATTGCGCCGAAGTCGATCGATCCGGGAAAATCGCGCGCAATGAGCTGCACGTCGAAGTCGCGCCGCGCCGCCGCGGTCCAGTCCTGCCAACGCGGCTCGGCCGCCGGCCTGAGCACGGCGGCGGCCGCCAGGAAGGGCCCGACCCCGGCGTTGATCGCAAGCGCGGCTGAAAAGACGCGGCCAAGCTCCTCCGCGCCGGGATGAACATGCACAAGTTTCTGCTCAGGCTGAGGCGAGCGGATCAGCGTATACCCCGACGTGGTCATCTCGCCGAGGCGATCGCCGATCGCGACGACAAGATCGGCGTCGCGCACGCGCTTTGCGAGTTCCGGCGACACCGATGTGCCAAGCTCGCCGATATAGAGCGGGTGCGTATTGTCCAGGCGATCCTGACAGCGAAAGCCCGCCGCGACAGGCAGGCGGAACGCCTCGGCGAAGCTGACGAGATCGGCACGCGCCGCCTCTGACCAGCCGCTGCCGCCGACAATGGCGAGCGGGCGCTCAGCATCCGCCAGTAGATTGTTCAGCGCCGCCATCTGCGCCTCAGTCGGCGCCGGCTCGGCGATCGGCGTTGGCACGACATCGCCCGTTTCGGCTGTCGCCGTCAGCACGTCTTCCGGAAAGATCAGCGCCACCGGCCCGCGCCGGCCCGACATGGCGATCGCATAGGCGCGCGCGACATATTCGGGAATGCGCGCCGGGTCCTCCACCTGGTCCACCCACTTGGTGAGCTCGCTCAGCATGCGGCGGTAATCCACCTCCTGAAACGCCTCGCGGCCGGCCATGTCACGGCCCACCTGCCCGACCAGGAGCAGCATCGGCGTGGAATCCTGGCGCGCCGTGTGCAGACCGATGGAGGCATTGGTCACGCCGGGGGCGCGGGTGACGAATGCGATGCCCGGCCGACCGGTGAGCTTGCCATAGGCCTCCGCCATGTTGGCAGCACCGCCTTCCTGCCGGCAGACGATCAGCCGCACGCGATCCTGGACGTCGCGGAACGCGGCGATGGCGCCCAAAAAGCTCTCCCCCGGCACGCAAAACGCCATATCCGCACCGTGGCCGATCAGATTGTCGATGAGGATGCGCCCGCCCGTTCGTTCAGCCATGTCATCTCGCCTGGTCACGCGCCCTCCATACGCGATGGCCGGCTGGGTCGCCTAGACCCATTGCCCGCGCTGCATTGCGCCGGACCGCCTGGGTCGCTAGTCATCTGCGCCGAGGAATGGACATGAGCTTGAACAGCGTATCGGAAGCGCTCGCCGCATTCGCCGCAGGCGAGCTTGTCGTGGTCGTCGACGACGACGACCGCGAGAACGAAGGCGACCTCATCCTGGCGGCGTCCAAGGCGACGCCCGAGCAGATCGCCTTCATGATCCGCCATACCAGCGGCATCATCTGCGCACCCATGTCGCAGGAGCTTGCCGACAGGCTGCAGCTCACCCCTATGGTCGCTTCAAACCGCGACCCCATGCGCACCGCCTTCACCGTCTCCGTCGATTATCGCGAAGGGCTGACCACCGGCATCTCCGCGGAGGAGCGCACCAACACGCTGCGCGCGCTCGCCAACGACAATTGCATCGCAAGCGACTTTCTGCGACCGGGCCATGTCTTTCCGCTGATCAGCAAGACCGGCGGCGTGCTGATCCGCTCCGGTCACACGGAGGCCGCGACCGACCTCACCCGGCTCGCCAACCTGCCGGAGGTTGGCGTGCTGGCGGAGATCGTCAACGACAGCGGCAGCGTCAAGCGCCTGCCGGAGCTGATCGCGTTTGCGCGCCAGCACGATCTCAAGATCGTGTCGATCGCCGACCTGATCGAGCATCGCATCCGCACCGAGTCCCTGGTCAAGCGGATCGAGAGCAGCGAGATCACCACGCCGATCGGACCGGCGAACCTGCATATCTACACGACTGCCTTCGACGATACGCAGCACCTGGCCGTCACCTTCGGCGAGGTTTCCGGAGAGAGCGGCGTGCCCTGCCGCATCCATCACGAGCAGCCCCTGCGCGATCTCTTCGAAGCGCCGGCCGCGCAGCGCTGGCTTGACGTCGCGCTGGCGCGCTTCAAGGCAAACGGCACCGGCGTTCTGATCTATGTCCGCGATCCTCGGATCACCGCCCTGCAGAGCCTGCCGCCAGCCGTAACAGGAGCCGACGAGGGCAATGAGGGCGACGGCCACCCTACGTCGCGCAGCCGCCGCGAGCGCTGGCGCGAGATCGGCCTCGGCGCACAGATTCTGCGCGATCTCGGCGTGTCATCGATCCGGTTGGTCGCCACCCAGCACCGCCAATATGTCGGCCTTGCCGGCTTCGGCATCGAGATTGCCGAGACGGAGATCGTGGAAAGCTAGGCGAGCGTTGGACCGCGGAGGTGGGACCATGAAGCTTGGCGTGATCTGCGACGGCATCAGCCGCGATCTGGCGCATACCGTCGATGTCATGGACGAGTTCGGCCTCGACTACGCCGAGTTGCAATTCGTCGGCGACAAGGAGGTCGGCGACCACAGCCCCGCGGAGATCGCTGCCATCAAGACGCTGCTCGACGATCGGGGCAAGTCGGTTGCGTGCCTCTCACGGCACGTCTTCGCCGGCATGAATGCCGCCAACCGCCCCGGCGACGATCTCCACACAACGCACATGGACGCGCTGAAGCGCGTGATCGAGATGGCCCACGTGGTCGCCTCGCCGCTGGTGCGGATCATGACGCCAAAGAAGGAGCAGATTCTGTGGGGCCGCAACGGCGCGGAACTTTGGAATGTCGCCAAAGGCGCGTGGGACGCCGTCCCGCCGCTCATCGCGCCGGCGGTCGACTTGGCACGGGCGGAGGGCGTCACGCTGGTCGTGGAGACCGGCAACGGCACGATGGTGAACTCCAACTACACAGCGCGCCGGCTGATCGATGATCTGGGCGCCAAGGATGCGCTCAAGGTCCTTTGGGACCCGGCCAACAATTGCTGGTGCCACGAGCGCGCATATCCGGACGGCTACGAAGAGGTCCGTGACGGCTATCTCGGCCACGTCCACATCAAGGACGTTCTGGTCGACACGCCACGCGCCACGCTGGAGGTGCGCCGGATGGGCGAGGGTCAGCTCGCCGACCAATTCCAGCCGATCGCTGAGGCGCTGCGCCGCGACGGCTATGACGGAGTCATCTCATTTGAGAGCGTCTACCACCCCGGCAACGGCGACTTTGAGGCCGGCTTCCGCCAATGCGTCGGGACGTTCAAAGCGATATTCGGCTGAGGCAGCAGCTTGCCCGCCAAGGCAGAAACCTGGCCCCTACCCCACCAGCTAGCCACGTCCGACAAACGGCATCTGGTTGGCCATGATCGTGACGAAGAGCATGTTGGTGTCGAGCGGCAGCGAATCCATGTGGAGCACTGTATCGGCCACCTGCTGCACATCCATCAGCGGCTCCTTGGCGATCGACCCGTTCGCTTGCGGAACGCCTTCTGCCATGCGCGCTGCAAGCTCCGTCAGCGCATTGCCTATATCGATCTGACCGCAGGCAATATCGAAAGCGCGGCAGTCGAGCGAGATCGATTTGGTAAGGCCGGTGACCGCGTGCTTGGTGGATGTGTAGGGAGCAGAATTGGGGCGCGGCGTCTGCGCCGAGATCGAGCCATTGTTGATGATGCGGCCGCCGCGCGGTGTCTGCGCCTTCATCTGCCGTATGGCTTCGCGCGCGCAGTAGAACATGCCGCTGAGATTGACGTCCACGACGGCCCGCCATTGGGCGTTGGTCAAGTCCTCAATCGGCACGCCAGGCGCGCCAATGCCGGCATTGTTGAAAAGCAGGTCAAGCCGGCCGAACTTTTCAATCGTCCTGCCGAACAGCGCGTCAACGGCATCGGGATCGCTGACGTCGGTCGGCACGACGAGCGCTGCCTCGCCCGCACCTTCTGCGGTCTCCTCAAGCGCTTCGCGCCGCCGTCCGGCCAGCGCAACGCTGTAGCCTGCTTCAAGCAGCGTTCTCGTCACGGCGCGGCCAACACCGCTCCCCGCTCCCGTCACGATCGCAACCTTGCCCATTCCCCGCACTCCCTCGTTAGAGCGTTGCGACGTTCAACGCTCTATCTTGTTGTTGACGCACGATCTGTCCGAAAATCGGTTCCCACTTTTCGGATCGCGCTCCAGCCTCAACAGCCCTTGCGCCGCTCCCAGCCGCGGATCAGCTCAACCTGCTCCTGTTCCCAGCCGTCGAGCTCGCCATAAGGCGGGAAGCACGCATCCTTGAAGATCGCGCGGGCCCGCGCCGTCTTAAAGCAATAGCCCTTCTGCGCGTAGAACAGGTTGCGCTCATACCAAAGCTCATCGCAGCTCATGTCGCGATAGCTCTGCGCGCTGGCCGTGCCGACGACCGAAAGCAAGGCGATGGCCGAAAGAGCTGCGACCACCACGCGCCGCTTGGGTGCCATGGGCCTCGTCGTCATCTCACGCACCTTTCCAGAGACCTGCATCACACGATGCCGCCACCGCCGCCAAGGACCTTCGGCCGCGCGTCGCCGACCTTTCGACGATATCCGAACGCGCGATAGACCGCGACCGGGTCCATTGCGGCGCCTTTCTCATAGCGCGCCATCGCCAAGATCGGCTCCACGTTGGTGCGGAAGGCCTTCTTCAGCGTCTCGCTCGCCATCAGCGCGTCGTTGGCATCCTGGTGACTGGCAAGTGCCGGCCGATCGACCAGCAGCGCCTGCACATAAGCGCGCTCGATTTCCATGGCCGACACCATCAGGCTCTCGATCGGATCGGTCACGTTGTGCGACTGGTCGATCATGTGCGCCGGATCGAAGCCCGGCGCTTCAGAAAGCTCCGCGTCCACAAGCTCGTTGAACACCAAAAAGAGCTGATACGGATTGATGGCGCCGGAATCGAGATCGTCGTCGCCATATTTGGAATCGTTGAAGTGGAACCCGCCCAGCTTCTGAAACTGAATAAGCCGGGCCACGATCATCTCGATATTGGTGTTGGGGGCGTGGTGTCCGAGATCGACGAGGCAGAACGCCCGGTCTCCGAGCGCGTCGGCAATCAGGTAGTTGGTGCCCCAATCCTGCACGATCGTGGAATAGAAGGCCGGCTCGTAAAGCTTGTGCTCGGTGAACAGGCGCCAGTCGCTGGGCAACACCGCGTAGATCTTCTTGGCGGAGTCCAGATAACGCTCAAAGGCGCGCGTCAGATGGCTCTGTCCGGGGAAGTTCGATCCGTCGGCGATCCAGATCGTCAGCGCCTTGGAACCGAGCTGCTGGCCGATCTCGATGCACTCCACATTGTGCTCGATCGCCTGACGCCGCACCGCCTTGTCGGTGTGCGACAATGAGCCGAATTTGTAGGAGAGCGCCTGCCCGGGCGCATCCTGAAACGTATTGGAGTTCATCGCGTCGAAGCCAAGCCCGCGCGCCGTGGCGTAGGATTTAAGCTCCGCGGGATCATCGTGCTTGTCCCAGGGAATATGCAGCGACACGCGCGGCGTCGCCCCGGTGAGCTGGTGGATCACGGCGCAATCGTCGAGCTTGTCGAGAATGTTCCGCGGCTCGCCCGGCATTGGAAAGCGCGCAAACCGCGTGCCGCCCGTGCCGACGCCCCAGGAGGGCACCGCCACCTCAAAGGCGGACGCCTTTGCCTTAAGCGCGTCGATCTCAACGCCGCGCCGTTGCAGCGTCTCGCCCAAAGCCGCGTAATCGGCTTTGAGCGCGGCAAGCCCGGCCTCGTTCAACTGCCCGATCAGGTTCTGGTCGATTCCCGGCCGCGGCATCCGCTCCCCCCTTATGGATTTAAGCATGTGCTTATGGCGTCCGGCCGGCGGACGGAAGGGGAAAGTCGCAAACCGCGGATGATTACTTCATTCGGTCCTCTCTCGGCGGCCGGCAAGGCGCACGCCAAGCCTTCCGTTTCCAGCCAGGGCCCGCTAATCAATCCCGGCCATTCCGTCCCACCCGGCACCATTGGAGACATCGCATGAGCTACGTTGCCGCGCCTGCGCGCTACGACACGATGACCTACAATTACACGGGGCACAGCGGGCTGAAGCTCCCGGCGATCTCGCTGGGGCTATGGTACAGCTTCGGCGAAAGCACACACTTCGCGCTTAGCCAGGAACTGCTTCGCACCGCCTTCGATCTCGGCATCACGCATTTCGATCTCGGCAACAATTACGGCCCGCCGCCCGGCGCCGCCGAAGAGACATTCGGAAAGATGCTGCGCGGCGACTTCGCGAGCCATCGCGACGAGCTGATCATCTCCACCAAGGCCGGCTATCTGATGTGGCCTGGGCCGTACGGCGAATGGGGCAGCCGCAAATATTTGATCTCCAGTCTCGACCAGAGCCTGAAACGCATGGGCCTGGACTATGTCGACATCTTCTACTCGCATCGCTTCGACCCCGACACGCCGCTGGAGGAGACCATGGGCGCGCTCGACGCCATCGTGCGGCAGGGCAAGGCGCTCTATGTCGGCATCTCGTCCTACAATGCGCAGAAGACGACCGAGGCGGCGGCGATCCTGCGTCAGCTGGGCACGCCCTGCCTCATCCACCAGCCGAGCTATTCCCTCCTGAACAGATGGATCGAGCGCGACCGTCTGCTCGACACGCTGGACGCCGAAGGCATCGGCTGCATCGCCTTCTCGCCGCTGGCGCAGGGCATGCTGTCGAGCAAATATCTGAAGGGCGTTCCCGCCGACAGCCGCGCCGTCAGCGGCCCTTCCTTCAAGAAGGATTTTCTGAAGGCGGAGACGATCAAGCGCGTTCGCTCTCTTAACAATATCGCCAAGAAGCGCGGACAATCGCTTGCTCAAATGGCGATCGCTTGGGCGCTGCGCGACCCACGCATGACATCCGCGCTGATCGGCGCCAGCCGGCCCGAGCAGATCACCGAGATCGTCGGCGCGCTGCAGAACACTGACTTCAGCGACAAGGAGCTGAAACAGATCGACCGCCACGCGGAGGATGTCGGCATCAATCTGTGGGCGCGCTCAAGCGCCAAGCGCTGAGAGTATTTTCTTTCGAAGGCGCAGCAGCGCTATTGCGAGGCGACGGCCTCCTCGCGGCCCATCAGCACGTCGACGATACGCATCTGCTTCTCGCGCTCGTCATGATCGACGGTCACATTGAGATACTTCTTGTGGTCGGACAGGACCGCATAGTTGGATAGCGAGCAATCGCCGCGGTCCTTGCGCACCTTCTCGATGATGGCGTTGATCCCCTTATCCGCCAGGTCCTCAGCCAGCTGCTTTGAGGTGGTGCTGACGGGGATCGTGTCGGTCAGAAGCACAAGCGCGCGCGGACCCGCAAGCGGCCCGGCAGGATTCTGCGGACGAACGATATCCATGTCTTTTGGCACCGTCTCCATGGAGACGTGACCCAGTCCGCGGTTCGATTTGCGTTTGCCGGTATTGTTGTGCAGCGCGAAGATCGGTTGCTCCGGGTCCATCAGCTTGGCGAAGATTCCCGTGAACCGCGGTGAGGCGTTCTTGCCGACCTTCCGGCAACCGATTCCGTCGGCGGAGAAATTGCGGTTGGGATCAATGCCACTGAGATTGCGTTCGCCGCCGGTCTCCACGGCAATCAACGTGCCGCCGTAGCGCTTCAGGCCTTCCACCGCATTGTCGAAAGACAAATCTTCGTCGTCATGCATGACGGCCCAAAGCGGGCCCGGCTGCTTACCCTTCACCGTCTGGACAATCCAGGAGCGCTTGCGCTCTGTGAACGTCTCTTCCTCTATGCACAGCCCGTCTGCCGACAGCGCTTCCGCGTTGCGCTTGAAATCGCCGTCCTCGTCCGTGACATCACCGACGGACAGGCACGCGCCGGCCGCCTGCAACTCCGCCATCTCTGCCTCTGGCTCCTCCGTCGCGGTCGCCGACGACAGAAGCGGACCGCCGACACCATCCGCCGGTGCCACGGCAAGCACGACCTCTTCCTCTGCGGCAAAGGCCGCTGCGCCGGCGACAAGGTCCAGCGGCTGCCCGATCAGGTCGGAGCTGCCGGTCGCCTGCGAGGTGATGACCGGCCGCGGCCGTGGCAGCCGCGCGATCTCCGATTCATCCAGCACCGCTTCTTGCGTGGTCGCCGGCCCGGCCGCCGCGACCAACGGCTGCTGCGTGTCTTCCACGGAGCTATAGGAAAGCGGCTCGACGGTGCTGTCGTTCTCTGCCGATCGACGCGCCA
This sequence comes from Afifellaceae bacterium, assembly GCA_028281235.1. GTDB lineage: Bacteria > Pseudomonadota > Alphaproteobacteria > Rhizobiales > Afifellaceae > DASWJZ01. Next base: position 32,830 of record JANQKG010000046.1, read on the forward strand.
GGGCGCGACGGGTCAACGGCACGGCCAGCTCGACGCGATTGCTGAGCACAAGGTCGAACGTGGCCTCGATCCGCTTCTGAATCTGCGATGGCGATTGCGCCTGCGCGGAAGCGCCAAGGATAAGCCCACCCGACAACAGTCCGGCCGCCAACGCGCGACTACAAGGACGAAGCAAGGCCACAGCCTCGGCGCACCGAACCCGCAAAGCCCGGATCGGATCCAGGTCGGTTTGCGCCATTTGCAAACGCATACTTATTCGCCCACCCAACAATCGGCTTGTGCCCCACCGCGTGGCTAACAATTTAGAGAAAATGAGGCCTTTATGTGAAGCCCAGGCCGCAATTTTCCGGCGAAGATCAGGCGCGCTTTGAGGTCGCAAGAGCTTGCCGGTGATGCGCGGCCGACTCTTCTGAAAAACAGCAAAACACAATCTCATCGAAAGCATCGCTGTGTCGCTCGACCATATCAGCAACTGCGGCAACGGCGATCCGAGCCGCTTCGTCCGGCGGAAAGCCGTAGACCCCGGTGGAGATAGCGGGAAAAGCAACACGCCGCAGCCCATGCGTGCGGGCAAGCTCAAGCGAGGCCTTGTAGGCCGCCGCTAGAAGTGCCCGTTCGCCGGCGTCCCCGCCCCGCCAGACCGGGCCGACAGTGTGGATAACGTGCTTTGCCGGCAACCGGTAACCACCTGTTATCCGCGCTTCGCCGGTCGGGCAGCCGCCGAGCGTCCGACACGCCTCAAGCAGCTCAGGGCCGGCGGCGTGGTGGATGGCCCCGTCTACGCCCCCGCCGCCAAGCAGCCGTTCGTTGGCGGCATTAACGATAACATCAACTGAGAGCGTGGTGATGTCGGCGACGACGACCTTGAGCATAGGCGGAACAATATCCCATGCGCCGACATTTGTGACATGGATGGGGTGCGCTAAAGCGCCGTCCAGCCACCGTCGACGGAAATGGTGGTGCCGGTTATCTGTGCCGCGGCATCCGAACACAGGAAGACGGTCGTCCCACCGATATCGGAGATTTGCGCGAACGCGCGCGTCGGCTGGCGCTGCAGCATGACCTCCTTGACCACTTGCTCGCGCGGCAGGCCATGCACCTTCATCTGGTCAGCGATCTGGTTTTCAACCAGCGGCGTCAGCACGTAGCCCGGACAGATCGCATTGCAGGTGATGCCTTCCTCCGCCAGCTCAAGCGCCACTGTCTTGGTCAAGCCGACGACACCGTGCTTGGCGGAGATATAGGCCGACTTGAAGGGCGACGCGGTCAGCCCGTGCGCTGAGGCGATATTGACGATCCGCCCCCACCCTGCCTCGCGCATGGCCGGAACAGCCGCCGCTGAGGTGTGAAAGGCGGAGGAGAGATTGATTGCGATGATCGCGTCCCACTTCTCCTGCGGGAATTCCTCAATGCGCGCGACATGCTGAATGCCGGCATTGTTGACCAGGATGCTGATCGGCCCGAGCGCTCCCGCCGCGTCCGTCACGAGACGGCGGCAAGCGGCCGGGTCGGACATGTCTGCGGAGATATATTTCGCGCTGATGCCGTGCTCGTTGGCGATGCGCTCCGCCAGCGCGTGATCGTCGGCGCTGTCGGTGAACGAATTGAGCGCGACATTGCAGCCCTCCTTTGCCAGGGCCTCGGCGACACCAAGCCCGATGCCGGAATTGGAGCCGGTGATGACAGCGGATTTTCCCTTAAGCATTAGCCACTCGCCTCGTAGCGCTAGCGATAGACCTCACGACGATTGCCGACACGCAAGACGACGACCGTCACAGTCTTATCCTCTATCTTCACGACGAGCCGATAGTCCCCGATGCGGTAGCTCCACAAGCCGGACAGCGGCCCAGAAAGCGCGTGACCGTATCGGCGTGGGTCTTCATCCTTGGCAATTCGATCGTTTAGATAATGCAGGATTCGGCGCCGATCGTTCGTTGGGAGCTTCTTCAGTTCCCGCGCCGCGGACGAAACAAACTCCACGTGCCATACCGGCATCAGGCATCCGGCTCCGCCTCAAGCTCCTTCATGAGCCGCTCAAGAGAAACGCGCTCCTCGCCCGCTTCAAGCCTCTGACGCACCAGAGCGGCATCCTCCACATCCTCCAAATAGGCCAATATCGCTTCCTCGGCGTGAGACGCCGTAGAGCGCCCGCTCTTCACAGCTAGGGCCTCAAGGCGCTTCTCCACCTCCGGCGACAGGCGCAAAGCAAGCATCACAACCTCCAATTCGCCTCTGTTTATCGCAAGCCGACCTGTGGGCCAATCGGCTGGGTCAAACCCAGTGTCACGGGCCCGCAACACCCGTACGGCAAGAAGTGCAGGAAAACCACTGAAAGCCCCGGCTCTTGCCATGGCTTGCCGCATCCGACGAAACAAACCGCCGCGTTGACTTCATGCGCTGTTTTCGCCACCTGTTCCCGTGATCCGAGCGAGACGAGAAATGACGCTGCAATGCCTGCCTGAGGCGATTTCCGCCGCACCCGAGCCCCGCCGCACATCCGTCGGCGTGGATGTCGGCGGCGTCATGGTCGGCGGCGGCGCGCCGGTTGTCGTGCAGTCCATGACCAACACCGACACGGCGGATGTCGACGCCACCACAGCCCAGGTGGCTGCGCTGGCGCATGCCGGCTCGGAGGTCGTGCGGATTACCGTCGACCGCGACGAAGCGGCGGCGGCCGTGCCGCATATCCGCGACCGCCTGGCCAAGATGAAGGTCTCCGTGCCGCTGGTCGGCGACTTTCACTATATCGGCCACAAGCTCCTGGCTGACCACCCGGCTTGCGCGGAGGCGCTCGCCAAATACCGCATCAATCCAGGCAATGTCGGCTTCAAGGAAAAGAAGGACAAGCAGTTCGGCGCCATCATCGAGATGGCGATCAAGAACGACAAGCCGGTCAGGATCGGCGTCAATTGGGGTTCGCTCGATCAGGCTTTGTTGACCAGCCTGATGGATGTGAACGCCGAAAGTGCTGAGCCGATGTCGGCGAGCGCCGTCATGCGCGAAGCCATGGTGCAGTCCGCCCTCCTCTCTGCCGCGCGCGCCGAAGAGATCGGCCTCGGTCGCGACCGCATTCTCCTTTCCGCCAAGGTGAGCCAGGTGCAGGATCTGATCGCCTGCTACCGCATGCTGGCGCGCCGCTGCGACTACGCTTTGCATCTCGGCCTGACAGAAGCCGGCATGGGGTCGAAGGGCATCGTCGCCTCCTCCGCAGCACTTGGCGTGCTCCTGCAGGAAGGGATCGGCGACACGATCCGCATCTCGCTGACGCCCGAGCCCGGTGGCGACCGCACACTTGAAGTGAAGGTCGCGCAGGAAATTCTTCAGACCATGGGCTTCCGCGCCTTCGTGCCGGTGGTGGCAGCCTGCCCCGGCTGCGGCCGCACGACCTCCACGGTCTTCCAGGAACTCGCCAAGGACATCCAGGCGCATCTCAACGAGCGCATGCCGGTGTGGCGCGAGACCTATCCCGGCGTGGAGGAGCTGAAGGTCGCGGTCATGGGCTGCATCGTCAACGGCCCGGGCGAATCCAAGCACGCCGATATCGGCATATCGCTCCCCGGCACGGGCGAACAGCCGGCCGCACCCGTCTTCATCGACGGCAAGAAGGCCGTGACGTTGCGCGGCCCCGGTATCGCCGACGAGTTCCGCGCTATGGTCGAGGACTATATCGAGAAGCGCTACGGCGACCGCCCCGCCGACGCCGCGGAATAGCCGCCCCAGAGCGTTGGAGCGATTTGGGCCAAACGCGACAACGCTCTAAGTGCCGGCGACCTGCCGGGCATAATCCTCCGCATCAAACCATCCGCGCGAAGCGATGACCTTGCAATCCTCGCCGATATCCCATTCCTCCCAACCGCTCACCTTCAATGGGTTGTTTGTCTTCGAATGCGTGCCGGTGAAAGTCCAAAGATAAACAACATGATCGCCTGCGCAGCGCACGCCGTCGCAAGATAGCGTCAAGTCGGGCACATCCGCGAAGAAGCCGGCGGCCATTTCAGCGACACGCGCTTGACCCTCAAAAGGCTCACCGCGATTGATGGCGATCTGCCCATTCGGCGCGTAGAAGGCTGCGACAGCCTCCGCCGACCCGGAGTTCCACGCAGCCGTGTAGGCTTCAGTAGTCTTGGTCACCTTTGTCTGATCGATTGTCACAATGCTTCCTCCCCCGAGCCACCGATGCGCTGCCTGATCGGCCGTTCATCTACTTCGCTGCCAAACATAGGAGCAATCCGGACGGTATCGCCCACCTGCATTGTCATGCAAAGATCGGTCGCAACCATCAGCCTGGCGGTGCTCCCGCCCCAGCTATGCCAAGATGACGCGGAAGCCGATCGAAACCAGGGGCGATATCCAGCGCGCGACCAAGGCATTGATCGCCGCCGACGAGCGGCTTGCGCCAGTCTTCGACTATGTCGGCCCGCTGCCATTGCGCCGACGCGACGGCGGCTTTGAAGGCCTCGCCTCCATCATCACCGCACAGCAGATATCCGATGCCGCCGCCGATTCCATCTGGGCGCGCTTCAAGAGCGCGGTCGAGCCGTTCACCCACGAATGCTATCTAGACACACCGGAAGATGCGCTCCGAGCGGCGGGCCTCTCGCGCCCCAAGATACGCACGCTGAACGGCGTTGCAGCGGCCATGTGCGACGGCTTCGACCTCGCCGCGCTTCACGATCTTCCGGCCGAGGAAGCGATCGCACAGATGACCGCATTGAAGGGCATCGGACCGTGGACGGCAGAGATCTATCTGCTCTTCTGCGTCGGCCACCCCGACATCTTTCCTGCCGGCGATCTCGCGCTGCAATCGGCGGCGCATAAGGCGCTCAACTTGCGCAAGCGGCCCGACGAGAAGCGGCTGCGTAATGTCGCGAAGAAATGGGCGCCATGGCGCGGCGTGGCTGCGCGGCTGCTGTGGGCCTATTACCGGGCCAAGCGCGATGAAGCCAAGGCCGCGCGTCAACGCTCGACGTGAATTGAACCAAAAATTGGCCGCCAGGCCTTCCTCCATTCGGCCGCTGCGATGTAAAAATAGCCGGTCGCTTGGCAATCATCGGCCTTGCGTGATTTTTGTCTGCCTTCGCCGCTGGGAAATGCTTGAGGGATAGGCACGCAAGGCGCTGAGATTTAAAGACAAAACGGCAGAGCACAGCCGAATAACGGGGGAACGCATGACGATCGCAATTCGCTGGCTTTTGGCGCTTGCCGTGCTTGTGGCGGCCACCGCTCCCGTCACCGCCGCCAAGCGCGTGGCGCTGGTGATTGGCAACAACGATTACCCGCAGCTCGGCAATGAGGAGCAGCTCCTCAAGGCGGTGAACGACGCCAATTCCGTCGGCGATACGCTTGAAGAGCTGGGCTTTGAGGTCGTGCGCACGGAAAACGCCTCCCGCGCCAACATGCTTGCGAGCCTCGTCTCGACTGCAGACAAGCTTGATGCCGGCGACATCGCATTCTTCTTCTATGCCGGCCATGGCGTGTCGATCGACGGCGCCAACTACCTTCTGCCCTCCGATATCCCTTCCGCTGAATCCGGCGCGGAGAACCTGATCAAGCTCAGCGCGATTTCAGAGGCGACGATCATCCAGACCTTTAAGGCGCGCGGCGCACGCGTCGCCATGGTGGTCATCGACGCGTGCCGAAACAATCCGTTCTCCCAAGGCGGAACGCGCGCCTTCGGCGATGGCACACGCGGCCTGTCTCGGCCGCCGACATTTGAGATGCGCGGCGTCTTCGGCCTCTACTCCGCAGGCTTCGGGGAACGCGCCCTCGACCGGCTGAGCGACAATGATCCCAACCCGAATTCCGTGTTCACGCGTGTTCTGGTACCGGCGCTCAGGAAGCCTGGCCTGAGCCTGATCGACGTGGCCTACCAGGTGAACGGCGAAGTGGCGCGCCTTGCCCGCGACATCGGGCACGACCAGCACCCGGCCTACTATGACCAGGCACGCGGCCGCGACGTCTATCTGGCGGGCGAGCCCGAAGAACCCGAGACGCCAGTTGAGCAGGCTGTCACCGACGACCGCCAGCGCGTGTCGAAATCAAGCTCCGACCCATGCGGCGCGGCTCAGCTCCATTTCGAGGCAGCGCGCGATCTGGGTCGCGTTGAAGCACTACAGGATCACATCGAACGCTTCGGCACGTGTGAGTTCGCAGCACTCGCCGGCATGCTGATCGAAAGCCTGCAGGACGCCCCGGAGGAGCAGGTCGCAGTTCTGACAGACGGCTCCGAAAGCGGCGACTCCACGCCGACCGCGAGTGACGACGAGCTGCTCGCGGAGTGCAAGCGCCTGGCCTCCGCCATGTCGAGCGATGCCGACATTACTTCTGCGATATCGGCGTGTCGTCTGGCGACGTCGCGTGTGCCGGGTGATGCGTTTACGATGTATCTTCTGGGTGATGCGCTGAACGCGGCGGAGCAGTTCGGCGAGGCGGTGGACTGGTATCGCAAGGCCGCCGATCTCGGCGTGGCGGATGCCCAGAACGCCCTCGGCCTCAAATACGATGCCGGCGAAGGCGTGGAACTCAACGACGCAGAGGCCGCCCGCCTCTACCGCCTGGCGGCCGAGCAGGGCCTTGCCGTGGCGCAATATAATCTCGGCCTCATGTATGATTTCGGCGAGGGCGTGCAGGAG
>JANQKG010000001.1 GCA_028281235.1 Afifellaceae bacterium
AGCGGCCTCACCCCAAACGAGTTTGCCAACCAGTCCCAGATGGACCAGAACCTGAACAGACTCTCCCTATAAATGGGGACACTTAAGGGGCAGGGTCACAACGTCTGAAGAAGGCAACTCTTCGTCTGACATCTCTAAACCTTATGTTCTTTTTTTGTTCTACCATGTCGATGAGCATATGCGCAAGCTAAGCGGGTAAACAGAAATGGAGGAGCATCGCTTGGGGCAGCACATCTGTTGCTCTTTGGCGACGCGCACGGGGTGCGGCCGGAAAGCCCCTTCGCCGCTGTTGTCGGCCCGTCGCACGGTTGCTACAAGGCCCGCGTCCCGCCCCGTTTCAGGGCGTTTTATGTGGGCTGCAGCCGGCTTGGGGGCCGCCTGAAGACATGAAGATCGTCGCGGGGAACTCCAACCACACGCTCGCCCAGGCGATTGCCGACTATCTTGAGACGCCGCTGGCGCGATGCGCGGTGCGGCGCTTCGCCGACCAGGAAATCTACGTCGAGATCCAGGAGAACGTCCGCGGAGAGGATGTGTTCGTCGTGCAGTCGACGAGCTTCCCGGCCAACGACAACCTCATGGAGCTCCTGATCATCATCGATGCGCTGCGCCGCGCCTCCGCGCGCCGCATCACGGCCGTGCTCCCCTATTACGGCTACGCCCGGCAGGACCGGAAATCGCTCGGCCGGACACCGATCTCCGCCAAGCTGGTCGCCAACATGATCGTCACGGCCGGGACGGACCGGGCGCTGACGGTCGATTTGCATGCGGGTCAGATCCAAGGCTTCTTCGACATCCCTACCGACCATCTGTTCGCCGCACCCGTCTTCACCAGCGATATTTCGGAGCGCTACGACAACAATCATCTGATGGTCGTCTCGCCCGATGTCGGCGGCGTGGTGCGTGCCCGCGCCATCGCCAAGCGCATCGACGCACCGCTCGCCATCGTCGACAAGCGCCGCGAGCGGCCGGGCGAGTCTGAGGTGATGAACATTATCGGCGACGTAGAGGGGCGCGCCTGTCTCCTGGTCGACGATATCGTCGATTCCGGCGGCACTTTGTGCAACGCCGCAGAAGTGCTGCTGGAGCGCGGCGCGACCTCCGTCGCCGCCTACATCACCCACGGCGTGCTCTCCGGCGGCGCAGTGGCGCGCGTCACCGCCTCCAAGCTGAAGGAGCTGGTAATCACCGATTCCATCGAGGCGACCAGCGCCGTGAAGACGGCGCACAATATCCGCATCGTCTCCATCGCGCGACTTTTAGGCGAGGCGGTGAACCGCACGGCGCTGGAGAAATCGGTGTCGAGCCTGTTCGATTAATCGCAGCATTGACATCAGTTCAGATCTTCCGATATCAATGATATCGAATCGATCACTATGGTATCAATGGCTGCGATCACAATCCGGAACCTGTCAGACGAAACGCATCGGGCGCTGCGCGTCCGCGCGGCCCGGCATGGGCGCAGCACCGAGGCGGAGGTGCGCGCGATCCTCGACGAGGCCGCGCGACCGGAAGGGCGCGTGAAAATCGGCTCCGCATTGGTGAAGGCGTTCCAGTCGGCCGGCGGGGCTGACCTCAAGATCACACGCGACCGATCTCCGGCTGAACCGCTGCGATTTGAATGATCCTGCTGGACACGAACGTCGTCTCTGAGACGATGCGCAAGGCCCCGGAGCCGGCGGTTGTGGCGTGGCTGGATTCCCAGGCTGTCGAAACGCTGTTTCTCACCACGATAAGCCTCGCTGAGCTGCTCTTCGGGATCGCGGCGCTGCCGTCCGGCCGCAAAAGAACCACGCTTGAGAGGACGATGGTGGAGAATGCTGCGCCCCACTTCGCTGATCGGTTTCTTTCCTTCGACGTTGCGTCAGCTCAGGCTTATGCGGGGATCATGAGCAAGGCTCGCCGCGCTGGCCGCGCCATCAGTGTGGCCGACGGGCAGATTGCAGCGATCGCGACTGTGCATCGCCTCACGATTGCAACGCGGGATGCAGCGCCGTTTGAGGCCGCCGGCGTTCCCGTCGTCAATCCATGGGTCGCCGCAGGCGGTTAATTGCCGAGCGCGAGTGCCGCGCTTGCCGCCACTATGAGCGCGACGACCGCCAGAGCCGGCGTTTTCCATACCGTCAGCAGAATGAAGCCAACAAACGCCAGCGCAAAATCGAACGGCCCGATGACCGCGCTCACCCACACCGGATCGTAGAGCGCCGCCCCCAGCACGCCGACCACGGCGGCGTTGGTGCCGCGCATTGCGGCCTGCGCCTGCGGCTGTGCGCGCAGAAGGCTCCAGAACGGCAGCGCGCCGGCGACGAGCAGAAGCCCCGGCAGAAAGATCGCCACCAGCGCGATGGCGGCTCCGATGAGGCCGTTCGGCTCCGGTCCCATCGACGCGCCGAGATAGGCGCTGAAAGTGAAGAGCGGCCCCGGCACGGCCTGAGCGGCGCCATAGCCGGCGAGAAAATCGTCTTCGCTGACCCAGCCGGGCGGAACGACGCCTGCTTCTAGCAGTGGCAGCACGACATGGCCGCCGCCAAAGACCAGCGCGCCGGCGCGATAGAACGTGTCGAAGAGCGCCAAGCCCTGCGCGCTCAGCGCCGCCGAGACGATCGGCGTGCCGACCAGGAGAAGTGCAAACGCGGCAAGCAACGATATGCCGGCTGTGCGCGAGACTGGCACGGCAAGTGCCGTGGCGCTTGTTGCGCTTTCGCCGCGGCACAGCCAAAGCCCGAGCAGGCCGCCAAGGACAATGGCCGTGATCTGCCCGACGCCGCCGCCGACAAAGGTCACCACCAGCACCGCACCGACCGCGATCGATGCGCGCGTCCGATCGGGGCAGAGATTGTGGGCCATCCCCCAGACGGCCTGGGCGACAATGGCGACGGCGACGAGCTTCAACCCGTCGATGGCGCCGATTGCCAGCGGATGGGTCAGCGACGCCTGAATCTCGGCGAACACGATAAGGAGAAATGCCGATGGCAGGGTGAAGGCGCACCACGCCGCGGCGGCTCCCCATACGCCGCCGCGCATTAGACCGAGCGCGAAGCCGACCTGGCTGCTCGCCGGCCCCGGCAGGAACTGGCAGAGCGCCACGAGATCGGCGTAGCCTGCCTCGTCGATCCAGCGCCGGCGCACGACGAACTCCTCGCGGAAATAGCCGATATGTGCGATCGGTCCGCCGAAGGAGGTCAGGCCGAGCTTCAGGAAGGCGGCGAACACCTCGCCAGGCGTGCCGGGCGCTTTTTGTGCCTGTCTTTCGCTTTCCGCCGTCATCGCCCCTCACCCGTGAGACGTCTGCCCGCGCCCTCTATTCTGAGCCTCTGCCGGGCTGGCGGCGGCCGGTCAATGCGGCCTTTCGGCAAACCGTTTCTAACAGACGGGCTTGAACGGCAAGCACGGCTCAACCTCCCCCTGGAGGGGAGGTCGGAGTTCGCGGGACGCGAGTTCCGGGAGGGGGGAAGCAGCCATTCCACTGCAGCTCCATCGCTCACCCCTCCCCGAAATCGGCTTGCGACGCTCGCCGATTTCGACCCTCCCTCAAGGGGAGGGTTAAGCTGAACTTGGCTCGAGGCAGCACTCCGCGGAGCACCCTCGGCGAGCAGCAAATGCTCTAGCCCGTCTGCTCGAGCCGCCGTTCCGCTTCAATCCGAATGGATAACGCTCCAGCAGCCGCAAGCACGTCCGTGTGACAGCCAGACGACCTCGTGGCGAACGGGGCGGCCTGTTTGCGTTTTGCCCTCGCCTCCCCTATAAGCCGGCGCACGCGCTGACACCCTTGGAGGCGGCGCGAGGCTTGGCCGCTTACGCGGCCATTTCGCTTTTCATATCAGGAGTGCCCCATGGCTCAGACAGACGTTCTGAAGGCCGAGGTGCGCGACCGGGTCGGCAAGGGGGCCGCCCGCGCAGTGCGCCGCCAGGACCGTATCCCGGCCGTCATCTACGGCGACAAGAAGCCGCCGATCCCGATCGTTTTGCCACAGCGCGACGTTACACAGCGGCTGCATGCCGGCGGTTTCCTCACGCGTTTGATGCACATTGAGGTTGGCGGCGAGCAGATCCGGGTGATCCCCAAGGATTACCAGCTCCATCCGGTGCGCGACTTCATTTTGCACGTGGACTTCCTGCGCGTTGGCGAGGGCGCACAACTGACGCTGGAAGTGCCGGTGCGCTTTGAAAACCATCCGGAATCGCCGGGCCTCAAACGCGGCGGCGTGCTCAACGTCGTGCGGCACGCCATCGAGCTTGTGGTGCCGGCCGATGCCATTCCCGAATCGATCGAGATCGATCTAACGGGCCTCGATATCGGCGACTCCGTCCATATCTCCGCCGTGACCCTTCCCGACGGCACAACGCCCACCATCACTGACCGCGACTTCACTATCGCGACGATCGCCGGCGCGGCGGCCATGCTGCCTGAGGAAGACGAAGAAGCAGCCGAGGGCGAGGAGGCGGAAGGCGAAGCTGCCGAAGGCGCCGACGCGGAAGCCAAGGACGACAAGGGCGAAGACGAAGGCAAGAGCGAGGACGGCTAGGCCGCTCTCGTGTGGTAGTTTGAAGTTCCTACCGTTGTAGCGGCACGTTCCTCATAGGAACTTCAAACCAAAGAACCACACGAATCAAATTCTTACCTCGTGTCCTTATCGAATCTGAAGTTCGTTCGGATCCCGCAGAAAATCATGCGAACTTCAGATTCGGGACACTAGAGGAGGATCGTCGTATGCTCCTCATCGCGGGCCTGGGCAATCCCGGCCGGCGCTATGCCGGCCACCGGCACAATATCGGCTTCATGGCAGCGGATGCCATCCACCGCCGGCATCGCTTCTCGCCATGGCGTGCCCGCTTCCAGGGCGAGACATCCGACGGCATGCTGAACGGCGAGAAGGCGCTCCTCCTGAAGCCCGCCACGTACATGAACGAATCTGGCCGTTCGGTCGGCGAGGCGATGCGCTATTTCAAGCTGGCGCCGGCCGACGTCGTCGTCATCTATGACGAGCTCGACCTGCCGCCGGGCAAGGCGCGGGTGAAGACCGGCGGCAGCTCGACCAGTCATCGTGGCATCCGCTCGATTGAGGCGCATATCGGCAAGGGCTTTCGGCGTCTGCGGCTGGGGATCGGACATCCCGGCCGCCGCGATTTGGTCAACCGCTACGTCCTGCATGATTTCGCCAAGGCGGATGCCGAATGGCTTGAGCCGCTGCTGGATGCGGTGGCGGAGCATGTGCCACTCTTGGCGAGCGGCGAGGAATCCTCCTTCATGAACCGCGTGCATCTGGCGACCGCCGATGATGACGGCGCCAACGACCTGCCCGACGCACCGCCGGCGGCCAAGCCGGCTCGTTCGGCGGAGCGTAAAGAGGGCGGCATCGGCGGCGCTTTTGCCGGCCTCAAGCGGCTTCTCGGGCAAAAATCCTGAGCGATTTGCGTTGCTTGCGTCGCTGAGGTAGAATAATCGCCATGGCTTCTACCACACAGCTTAATATCAAGAATCCGGAGACCCGGCGGCTCGCCGACGAGCTTTCCAGCCTGACCGGCGAGAGCGTGACGGAGGCGGTGACGCAGGCGTTGCGCGAGCGGCTTGAGCGGCACAACAAGGCGCGCAGCAAGGAGGGTGTGGCGGAGAAGCTCTTGGAGATCGGCCGGCGCTGGCGCGACGCGCCGGAGCTCGATCCGCGTGACCCGGACGACATCCTTTACGACGAGCACGGGCTGTTGAAGTGACAGTGGTTGATAGCTCGGCCTTCGTGGCCGTGCTCCGGTCCGAGCCGGACGCAGATCGCTTCGCGGATGCGCTGGAGCAGACTGGGCCTCTGTTCATGTCGGCGGGCACGTTGATCGAGATCGGCACGGTCGTGCTGCACAAGCGTGGGACCGAGAAGATTGCCGACATGTTCGAGCTCATTGCCACCGCGCAGATCGAGATCGTGCCGGTGTCGGAGGCGCAGGCGCGCGTCGCCATCGACGCCTATGGCCGATTCGGCAAATGCACGCGTCATCCGGCGCAGCTGAATTATGGCGACTGCTTCTCCTACGCATTGGCCAAGACATCCAACATGCCTCTGCTTTACAAAGGCGAGGATTTCGCCAAGACGGACATCCGCTCCGCTCTCTAGGCATGATCCCGAAAAGTGGAGACCGGTTTTCGGATAAGATCATGCTCCAACAAAAGCACAGAGCCTTATCCATTCTGATCTAACCAGAATAGATAAGGCTCTGAGACCTCCGAGAAAGACACCAGATGGGTTTTCGCTGCGGCATTGTCGGCCTGCCGAATGTCGGCAAGTCCACGCTCTTCAATGCGCTGACGCGCACTGCGGCCGCACAGGCCGCGAACTATCCGTTCTGCACGATTGAGCCCAATACCGGCGAGGTGGCAGTGCCGGATGAACGGCTCGCAAAGCTTGCGGCGATCGCCAAGCCGGCGTCAGTGGTGCCGACGCGCCTCACCTTCGTCGACATTGCCGGACTTGTGCGCGGCGCCTCCAAGGGCGAGGGCCTGGGCAACCAGTTCCTCGCCAATATCCGCGAAGTGGACGCGATTGCCCATGTCCTGCGCTGCTTCGACGATCCTGATGTGACGCATGTGGAAGGCGTGGTCGACCCGGTCGCCGACATTGAGACGATCGAAACAGAGCTCATGCTTGCCGATCTGCAGAGCCTGGAGCGGCGCATTGAGCCCTTACGCAAGAAAGCGACCGGCAAGGACAAGGAGGCGATGGCGCAGCTTCCCGTCATGGAGACGGCGCTCGACCTTCTCCGCGAGGGCAAGCCGGCGCGGCTTGCGTGGATCGCCGACAGCGACAAGCCCGCTTTCAAGGCGCTCAATCTCTTGACCTCAAAGCGCATGCTCTATGTCTGCAATGTCGACGAAGCGTCGGCCGCCACCGGCAATTCCTATTCTGAGAAGGTCGAGGCGATGGTGGCGGAGCAGGCGAAAGATCACGGCCCGCCGCCGGAGCACGCCACCGGCAAGGCCGGCGCCTGGCCGAAGCCGCCCGGCGTAGTGGTCATCTCCGCCGCGATCGAGGCGGAGATCGCGCAGCTTCCCGAAGCCGAGCAGCGCGAGTATCTCGATGCGATGGGTCTTGCGGAGCCGGGCCTCGACCGCCTGATCCGGGCTGGCTACGACCTTCTCGACCTTGTCACCTTCTTCACCGTGGGTCCCAAGGAGGCGCATGCCTGGACCGTGACGCGCGGCACCCATGCGCCGCAGGCGGCCGGCGCTATCCACACCGACTTTGAGCGCGGCTTCATTCGCGCGCAGACCATTGCCTATGACGACTTTGTCGACTTCGGCGGCGAAGTCGGCGCGCGCGACGCCGGCAGGGCGCGCGACGAGGGCAAGGATTATGTGGTGAAGGACGGCGATGTGATGCTGTTCAAGTTCAATGTGTAGCCAGACGGCGTGGGGGGATGAACGGGCACATGGCAAAGCTTGAGCGCCCCTTCGTTATTGTTCAGGCGGGAGGCGCTGGTACACGTCTTCGCCACCACACCGCAAACAAGCCCAAATGCCTCCTGTCCGTTTCCGGGACACCGCTTCTCTACCGGCTGTTTGAGACATTTCCGCACTCAAGCTTCGTCATTGTCGGCGACTACAAATATGACGTCCTGGAGCGATTTCTTCACACGATCCCGCCCCGCAACGAGGTCACCCTGATCAGGGCGGAAGGCAAGGGAACGCTCGCCGGTTTGCGGCAGGCCGTCAACGCCGTTCCCAATGATTGTGCGCCGATCACGATCATATGGAGTGACCTGTTGTTCGAGCGTCCACCGGATGTTCAGGCCGGCAAGGAGCCGCTGATCGGCCTCAGCGACACGTTCAGGTGCCGATGGCACATGAACGAGCAAGGCCGGCTTGTCGAGGCGCCTTCGGAGACGCGCGGCGTTGCCGGGTTCTTCTACTTTCCGAACAAAGGCGACCTGAAAGAGCTGCCGGGAGATGGCGAGTTCGTCCGCTATCTGTCTTCATCAAAGATCGCGCTTAAGCCGTTCACTCTGGCACACACTTATGAGCTCGGTACGATCGAAGCACTGGAGGACTATCAAAGCCGGCGACCGGTCTCGCGTTTCTTCAACAAGGTTGAGGTCGGGCGTGATGCCGTGGTCAAGCGGGCACGTGACAGCGCTTTCGACAAGCTCCTGGAGATCGAAGCGGATTGGTACGAAACGGTTGCCCGCAAGGGATATCAGCACGCGCCGAAGCTCATCCGCCGCAAGCCTTTCACGATTGAGCGGATCGCCGGCGGGCATCCATTCGAACTGGATTGCGACGCTGCCGACAAGAACAGGATCTTGTCCCGGATCATCGCTGCCGTAGATGCGCTGCACGATCTGGCCTCAAAGGCGGCCGATCCGCAATCCGCCAACGAGGTCTATTGCGCCAAGCCCGTCGACCGCGTTGCTTCGGTCGCGCCGCTGGTCCCCAACATCGATTGCGCCTTCCTCAAGGTAAACGGCCGCCATTGCAGGAACCCGATCCACCCGGAGCATCGGGACTGGTTCGTGGACAAGGCGCGTTCGATCTCGGTCGACAGGTTCTCCATCATCCATGGAGACCCGACGTTCTCGAACATCATCATTGGCGGAGACGAAAAAGTCTGGCTGATCGATCCCAGAGGGTATTTTGGAAACGAACGCAACTTTGGAGATCCAAAATATGATTGGGGCAAGCTTTATTACTCCCTGCAGGGAAACTACGATCAGTTCAACAGAAAGCGGTTCAAGCTGAGCATTGCGGACGCGATTGTTGATGTGAGCGTCCAATCCGGCGGATGGGAAGCAACGACCGATCTGCTTCGCGAGCGCCTGGGAGACGATCTAGATGACGTCAAAATTATGCATGCGCTGATTTGGCTTTCACTCTCCGGATACGTCAAGGACGACTATGATTCCATGCTGGCCGCCTTCTATATCGGCGCCGCGTTGCTTGAAGAGACGGAAAGCTAGTGGATTGTTTGCCCTCGGCGCCGCTGCACGGGATGCAAACGTTCCGATCGGACCACTAGTGTGGTGGGTTTGACGTTCCTATCCTTATTCCGGCGGGTTCATCAGTGGACCTTCGAACCCAAGAACCACACGAGATTCAATATCTTGACTCGTGTTCCTATCGAATCCGAAGTTCGTTCGGATCGGGCTGAATCATGATGCGAACTTCAGATTCGGGACACGAGGCATGAGCCGGAGAAGCGGCCCCCGTTTTCCCGCCTTCGCGAAGCCCGCTTCGGCGGGCGACGCCCCGGGCGGACAAAATCATGCTCCAGCGAAGGGATGGAGCCTTCATCCCGATTGAATCAGAATGGAGGCTTGCCTCGTGCCGAAGCTGACCTTGTCGCGATTGCCGAAGACGTGGTTCATCGACATTGACGGCGTCACTGTCGTGCACAACGGATATCGCGACGGCGGCGACACAATCTTGCCGGGCGTGGACAGATTATGGGGCCAGATCGCCCCCGACGACGTCGTCGTTCTGACATCGGCACGAGACGAAACACGCGCCGAAGAAACGCTTGCTTTCTTCACGCGGAACGGCCTGCGCTTCGACCATGCCCTGTTCGGGCTGCCGACCGGCGAGCGCATCCTGATTAACGATCGCAAGCAATCTGGATTGGCGACGGCATTTGCCGTCAATCTTGATCGAGATGCCGGACCGGCATCTGTGCGTATCGAACGAGACCCACAGAAATAGCCAATCTGTTCTGCGACCCCGGAACCGGGCTCGCCGGCTTGCCAAGCCGCGCCGGCCGTGCCTATTCCTCCAGCCGTTTTGTCAATGCGTGCCCATGCCGATGCGTTACTTTGAAGATTTTGAGCCCGGTCAGGAACTGCCGTTCGGACCGCACATTGTCACGCGGGAAGAGATCATAGCGTTCGCTGCGGAGTTCGATCCGCAGCCGATGCATCTCGACGAGGCGGCGGCAGCCGACACGCTGCTTGGCGGGCTGGCGGCGTCGGGATGGCACACCTGCGCGATGTTCATGCGCATGATGTATGACGGCTGGATCGCTGAGAGCGCCTGCATCGGCTCGCCCGGTGTCGACAGCCTGAAATGGCTGAAGCCGGTCAGGCCCGGCGACGTCCTTTCCGGCCGCTCGATCGTGATGGAGAGCCGCGCCTCCAGGAGCCGCCCTGATAGGGGCTTTGTGATGTTCCGCCACGAAGTGGCCAATGCGCGCGGCGAGCCTGTCATGGTCACTATGAACCCAATCATGTTTAAGCGGCGGCCATGAGGTTTTTTGAGGATATACCGGTCGGCGCACGCGCTGAGACCGGCGCGCATACGTTCAGTGCGGAAGAGATCAAGCGCTTCGCCACCGCGTTCGACCCGCAGGCCTTCCACACCGACGAGGCGGCGGCGGCGAAGAGCCATTTCGGCGCGCTGTGTGCGTCGGGCTGGCACACGCTTGCGGTGTGGATGCGGCTTAACGTGCACAGCATGGGCGAGGAGGTGAGAAAGCTAAGCGCTGCCGGCGCTCCCGTTGCCAAGATCGGCCCCTCCCCCGGCTTTGAGGATTTGAAATGGCTGAAGCCGGTCTATGCCGGCGACACCATCTCTTTTGAAACGACGGTCCTCGATAAGCGACCGAGCCGCTCACGGCCCGGCTGGGGGCTCATCACCATGCGCAATGTCGGCCACAACCAATCGGGCGACGAAGTCATCCGCTTCACCGCGGCCGTCTTTGTGGAGCGGCGGGATAAGATACCGGCTGACGGCACGGCCCCATAGACTGCGGCTGGCCGTTTTATCTGTCGTCATTGCCGAGCTTGACCCGGCAATCCACTCCTGCCGTGCTTCGCCAAGCAGACCGGTTCAGGAATGGATGCCCGGATCAAGTCTGATCAAATCCGGGCATGACGATAGGGACGGCGCGCTTCAGTGGCCGGCAAACTCCACAAGCGTGCGCACGGGCACGCCGAGGTCTTCGATCTTCTTGGCGCCGCCGAGTTCGGGCAGATCGATGACGAACACAGCCGCCACGACTTCCGCGCCGATCTCCTTCATAAGCTTCACCGCCGCTTCGGCGGTGCCCCCCGTGGCGATCAGATCGTCGACCAGGATTGCCTTCTCGCCCGGGCTGATACCGTCGCGATGCATCTCCATCTCGTCGAGGCCGTATTCCAGGGAATAGGCGACGCGCACGGTCTCGTGGGGCAGCTTGCCGCGCTTGCGGATCGGGACGAAGCCGGCGGAAAGCTGATGGGCCACGGCGCCGCCGATGATGAAGCCGCGCGCCTCGATGCCGGCGACCTTGTCGATCTTGGAGCCGGCCCAGGGATGCACCAATTCATCGACGGCGCGGCGAAACGCGCTCGGATTGCCGAGCAGCGTGGTGATGTCGCGGAACTGGATCCCGTCCTTCGGGTAATCCTCGATGGTCCGAATCGCCGCTTCCAGATCAAACGTCATCGACGCCATCGCCGGGTCTCCCTCCGCGTGTCTTAGACCGCTACCTGATTGTTACTACAAGCTGAAAAGGGACGAGGAAAGCGTCGACCGGCCATGCGCATGGGCCTCTTTCCCGGCTGCGCGCTAGCCGCCCGCCCCCAGCACGCGCCCGGCCACCGCGTCAAGCTTCTTGACAAGCGCCGGGTCGCGGCTCTCCGGAGCCGTCATGACGGCGTGCTCCAAGGCGCGGTCGGAGCCGATCGGGCAGGCCTGATGCTCCGGCGGGAAGTCCTGGACGATGCGCAGCAGAAGCCGCTGCACGCGCTCGCGATTGTCGTGCATGACACGCAGCACCTCCTGCACGTCGACGCTTTCGTGCTCGTGGTGCCAGCAATCGTAGTCGGTGACCATGGCGATCGTGGCGTAGGATATCTCCGCCTCGCGCGCGAGCTTCGCCTCCGGCATGTTGGTCATGCCGATCACGTCGCAGCCCCAGGAGCGGTAAAGTCGACTCTCCGCCAGGGTGGAGAATTGCGGGCCCTCCATGACGATGTAGGTGCCGCCGCGCTGGCAATTGACGCCCTCCGCCTCGCAGGCGCGCGCGATGCGCTCCGCCAGCAAAGGGCTAACAGGATCGGCCATTGAGACATGCGCCGTGACGCCGTCGCCGAAGAAGCTCTTGTCGCGAGCGAAGGTGCGGTCGATGAACTGGTCGACAATGACGAATCGCCCGGGCTCGAAATCTTCGCGCAGCGACCCGACGGCGGAAACGGAGATGATGTCGGTAACGCCGGCGCGCTTCATGGCGTCGATGTTGGCGCGGTAGTTGATGTGGCTTGGCGAGAACCGATGGCCGCGCCCGTGACGCGGCAAGAAGCGCAGCGGCAGTCCGTTAAGCTCTGCGAACAGCATGCTGTCGGACGGCTTGCCCCACGGGCTTTCGACACACTGCCACTCGGCTTTCTCCAGCCCGGGCAGGTCGTAGAGCCCCGAGCCGCCTATGATGCCTAGCACAGCGCGCATTGCGCACCTCCAAACAGCCGGTCGATGCTAGCGGTCCGATGAATCAGTGCCAAGCAACCGTCGGGCTGCATGGTGCTTGGCGGTGACAAAGCGATCATCTCCTCGTCCTTACGGTGTTGCGGCCGCATTTGAGATGCCGGCTAACTGTCCGTGATCAAAACGAAATAGCGCCGTTCAAAGACGCGCGTGGTACGCATCTTTCGTCGGTCATCCAGTTCGAAATGCGGCCCGGCAAAGTAGTAGTCAGATCAGAGCAAGTTGTGGCACTGCCCCCTAAGGTTGCATCAGAGTCCGCCGGTTGCCAGCGGCCTCATGCCCCGAATCAGGCCCTCCCTAGTGGACCTCTGCCCAGACCTTCTTCTTGGTGTAGTAGACGAGCCCGGCGAGCACGATGAGGAAGATCATCACGGCCAGCCCAAGCGATTTGCGGTCCGTCATATGCGGCTCCGCCGTCCACATCAGAAATGCGGTGACGTCCTTGGCGTATTGATCGACCGTCTCCGGCACGTCGTTGTCGGGATTGTCGTCGGCGTTCTGCGCGTATGCGATCGCCTCTTCGAACAAGGGCGTGGGCATGGCGAGCGTCGTGCCGGAGACGAAATACGGATTGTAGTAATTGCCGTCCGGCACTTCGACGCCGTCCGGTGGATCCTGATAGCCGGTCAAAAGCGAATAGACATAGTCCGGCCCGGTCTCCTGATATTGGGTGAAGATATCGAAGATGAAGGTCGGGAAGCCGCGCTCCACGGCCCGCGCCTTGGTGATCACCGACAGGTCGGGCGGGTTGGAGTCGGGATAGGGCGGCGCGTCGGGGAAGACGTCGGAGGCGCGGCCGGGGCGCTCGCCGTCGGGCGCGTCGGGGTCCTCGATTATGTATTCACTCGCCAACGCACGCACGGCGTCCGCAGAGAGATGCGGTCCGGATTCCGACCCCAGCGTGCGAAACGCCACATATCCCAGCGAATGGCAGGCGGCGCAGGCTTCGCGATAGACTTGCAGCCCGCGCTGCAATTGCTGCGGATCGAACGTGCCGAACGGCCCGGCAAACGACCAGGACACATGGCGCGGCTTGTTCTTTGGATAATGCGGCGTGCCGGATTCGTCGTCGGCCGCATAAGACAGCGACGCAAGCGGCATCGCCAAGAGGATGGCGGCGAGGAGGCGGATGATCGCGTTGTGCATGACCTGTCTCCCTCAGCCCCGCGTCTCTGGCGCGGCGACACCGCCGGCCGCGGCAGGCGCGCCGCTTACTTCGTCAGCCGGCTTCAACACCGAATCGGCGATCGAGGCAGGACGTGGGCGCGGATTCTCAAACAAGCCAAGCAGCGGCAGGATGAGGAAGAAATGGGCGAAGTAGTAGGTCGTCAGAATACGAGCGGCGATCACATAGCCGCCTTCCGCCGGCTTTGCGCCGAGATAGCCAAGCCCGATGCAGACCGCCACAAAGATCCAGAAGAACTGGCGGTAGAGCGGCCGGTAATTCGCAGAGCGGACCCGTGACGTGTCGAGCCACGGCAGAATGAAGAGCACAGCGATAGAGCCGAACATCAAGACCACGCCGAGCAACTTGCTCGGGACGGCGCGCAAGACTGCATAGAATGGCAGCAAATACCATTCCGGCACGATATGCGCGGGCGTCACCAGCGGATCGGCCTTCTGGTAGTTGTCCGCGTGGCCGAGATAGTTCGGCAGATAGAAGACGAACCACGCGAACAGGATCAGGAACACCGTCATCGCAAAGGCGTCCTTGATCGTGGCATGCGGCGTGAACGGCACGACGTCCTGCTTCGACTTCACCTCAATCCCCGTTGGATTGGTCTGGCCGGTCACGTGCAGCGCCCAAACATGCAAGGCCACCACGCCGGCGATCATGAAGGGCAGCAGGTAGTGCAGCGAGTAGAAGCGGTTGAGCGTCGGCTGGCCGACGGCAAAGCCGCCCAGCAGCCACGTCACGATGTTCTCGCCGACCAGCGGGATGGCGGAGAAGAGGTTGGTGATCACCGTGGCGGCCCAGAAGCTCATCTGCCCCCACGGCAGCACGTAGCCAAAGAAGGCGGTGGCAATCATGAGCAGGAAGATGACGACGCCGAGGATCCAGAGAATCTCGCGGGGTTCCTTGTAGGAGCCGAAATAGAGCCCGCGGAAGATGTGGATGTAGGCGGCGAGGAAGAACATGGAGGCGCCGTTGGAATGGATATAGCGCAGCAGCCATCCGTAATTGACGTCGCGCATGATGTGCTCGATGGAATCGAAGGCGAAATCCTCATGCGGCACATAGTGCATTGCGAGCACGACGCCGGTGACGATCTGCACGACCAGCATGACGCTCAAGATGCCGCCGAACGTGTAGAAGTAGTTGAGGTTGCGAGGCACCGGATAGGCGACGAAGCTGTCGTACATCAGCCGCGTCAGCGGCAGGCGTGAATCGAACCACCGTCCGACCGCCGTCTTCGGCTCGTAGCGTGGGAAATAGTCGTGCTGCATTGCGGGCTCTCGATTCCTCAGCCGATGCGGACAAACGTTTCGTCGAGGAACTCAAACGGCGGGATTGCCATGTTCTCCGGCGCGGGCCCGATGCGGATGCGCCCGGCCGTGTCGTAATGCGATCCGTGGCAGGGGCAGAACCACCCGCCATAATCACCCGCCTCGTCGAGCGGAATGCAGCCGAGATGCGTGCATACCTTCAGCATGATCAGCCATTGCTCGCGGCCCGGCACGGAGCGGTTCTCGTCACTGGCCGGCGCGGCGGGGTCGAGATTGTCGTTGCGCGCCACCGGATCGGCGAGATCGTCAACCGGCGTGGCGCGCGCCTCCTCCATCTCCGCGGCGGTACGGTAGCGGATCGCTACCGGCTTTCCCTGCCACATCACGGTGATCGCCTGGCCCTCCTCGATGGAGGAGATGTCGACCTCAATGGAGCTCAACGCCAGGGCGGAGGCGTCCGGGTTCATCTGGTGAATAAACGGCCAGACGGCGGCGGCGGCGCCGACTGCGGCGAAGGCGCCGGTCGCAATCAGCAGGAAGTCGCGTCGCGTGGCTTCTGTCTCAGCGTCCGGGGCGTCGGCCCCAAGGTCCGCTGTCGTGCTTTGTGTCATTTCGGCCAATTGCTGCCCCTGGTTGGAACGGCATGCTGCGCAAGACAGCCGAAGCCGCGAGCGCGGAACACATGATCATCCCGTGGGCGACTTCGTCGCCCGCCTTTTGTCACCGTCGCGTCAGAGTGTCTAGCCGAGCGGCCGGGCCACGGCAACTTGTCGCAACGCCCGCGTTTCCCTGATTTCGGGCCTTTTTGGCACTGCCCGGATCGATGCGCGACAACGACGGCCTCCGCGACGGGGCCTGGCCGGTCAGGCGATCTTCAGGGCAAGGTCGTCGGCGGCAAGGAACCCGCCGGACTGACGCTCCCAAAGCCGGGCATAGAGGCCGCGGCGCGCCAAGAGCTCCTTGTGCGTCCCCTCCTCCACGATCTGGCCGTCATCCATCACGATGAGGCGGTCCAACGCGGCGATCGTAGAGAGCCTGTGGGCGATGGCGATCACCGTCTTGTCGCGCATCAGATCGTTGAGGCTTTCCTGGATGGCCGCCTCGACCTCCGAATCCAAAGACGCGGTCGCCTCGTCGAGAACCAGGATCGGCGCGTCCTTCAGGATGACGCGTGCGATGGCGATGCGCTGGCGCTGGCCGCCCGAAAGCTTGACCCCGCGCTCGCCGACGAAGGCGGCATAGCCGGAGCGTCCGCCTGGGTCCTTCAGCCCGTCGATGAAGCCGTCGGCGCGAGCGGTCGCGGCGGCTTCGCGGATCGCCATCTCGTCGGCGTGCGGCCGGCCGTAGCGGATGTTCTCCGCCACAGAGCGATGCAGTAGCGAGGTGTCCTGCGTCACCATGCCGATCTCGGAGCGGAGCGAATCCTGCGTGACCCCGGCGATGTCCTGTCCATCAATCAGGATGCGGCCATGCTCCAGGACGTAGAAGCGCATGAGCAGGTTGACGAGCGTCGACTTCCCCGCGCCTGACGGGCCGACAAGCCCGACCTTCTCGCCGGGGGCAATGTCGAGCGACAGGTCGCGCACGACGCGATCGCCGTCGCCATAACGGAACGTGATCTGCTCAAACCGGATTCGACCCTCTTTGACACTCAGCGGCGCTGCGCCTGCCCGATCGGCGGCCTCGTTGGGCTTGGCGATCGTCGCAATGCCGTTCTCCACGGTGCCGATGTTCTCAAACAGCGAGGTGATGGTGCGCAGGATCCACCCCGACATGTGGTTCAGCCGCAGCACAACCGCGTTGGCTGCGGCGATGGCGCCGAGCGTGATCTCGCCGAGCGTCCATAGCCACACAGAGAGCGCGGCGACGGCGCAGATGCACAGCGAGTTGATGACCACGAGCACGCCGGTCATGGTGACGACGGAGCGCATGAGATTGCGGGCCGCGTCGAGCTGGCGCTGAAACGCCTCGCGGCCGAACATCTCCTCGCGCTCCGCATGCGCGAACAGTTTCACCGACATGATGTTGGTGAAGCCATCCACCACCCGGCCCGACAGACCGGAATTGGCTTCCGACAAGGCCGCCGCGCGATCGCGCACCGGCGGCACCAGCTTTACGATCACCACCCCATAGGCCAACGTCCAAATGGCGACAGGGATGAGCAGCCGCCAATCGAAGCCGGCCAGCATCACCAGCGTCCCGATCAGATAGACGGCGAGATACCATACGCCGTCGATCACGTTCACCACGCTCTCACGCATCGCCATGCCTGTCTGCATGACCTTCTGGCTGATGCGGCCGGCAAAATCGTTCTGAAAGTAGCCCAAGCTTTGGCGGACCACGTAGCGATAGGACCGCCATCGCACGAGCGTCGTCAGGCTCGGCACGATGGAAAGGTTGACCAGCGCCCGCGACGCGAGATTGAAGACGGGCCGCAGGACGAGAACGACGAACGCCATCAAGGCCAGGAGCCACCAATGATCCGCGAGGAAGTGCTCCGGCGTCGACGTCGCCATCAGGTCGACGATCGATCCGAGGAAGGCAAAGAGCGCCAGCTCCGTCACAGATGCGAGGAAGGACACGACGAGCGTGACCGCAATCAGCCCACGCAGCGGCTGCAGGAAGTAGCGGAAGAATTCCGGGAGCGACACCGGCGGCTGCTCGACAGGCGCGCGCGCCAGCGGATCGAGCCATTGCTCGAACCGTTCATACCGGAACGCCTGAAGAATTCGTGTAAGCAAAACCGCTCCTGGCTGATTCCCGCAATTGGTCGGAGCGGGCGTGCGGACAGAGGAATCGGCAATCTAACGGCTGGTCGGGCCTTTTTCGAGGCTGGCGCCTTTCACAAATGACAAACGCTTGCGACCCATGCCGCGCACTGCGCCCTTTGCTGCCATTCGGCGATCAGCTATGGCCAGGGGATGAGTGCACAATCCGGTCCGCAGCACGACGGTTCGGCGGCCGCCAGCGCCGTCACTGAAGCCCGCAGAGCGGCCGCGCATGGCTGGTTTAAGTCGCTCCGCGACGACATTTGCGCGGCCTTTGAGGCGCTGGAGGACCATTTGCCGGCGGCGGCTCCGTTGGCGGATCGGGCGCCCGGCCGCTTCGTGCGCAAGCCATGGCAGCGCACAGATCATACCGGTGCGCCGGGCGGCGGCGGGACGATGGCGCTGATGCATGGCCGCGTCTTTGAGAAAGTAGGCGTGCACGTGTCCGCCGTGCACGGCGAATTCGCGCCGGAGTTCCGGGCGCAGATTCCCGGTGCGGCGGACGATCCGCGCTTTTGGGCTTCCGGCATCTCGCTGATCGCGCATCTGCAGAACCCCAACGTGCCGGCCGTTCACATGAACACGCGCATGGTGGTGACAACAAAGACCTGGTTCGGCGGCGGGGCCGACCTGACGCCGGTGCTTGACCGCCGGCGCACGCAGACCGATCCCGACAGCGTCGCCTTTCATGCCGCCATGAAGGCGGCCTGCGACGCACATCCGCATGTCGATTACGAACGCTACAAGGCGTGGTGTGACGAATATTTCTGGCTGAAGCATCGCGGCGAGCCGCGCGGCATCGGCGGCATCTTCTTCGACAATCTGGAAGCCGGGACGCCGCCGGAGGCGGCGGACTGGGATGCGAACTTCGCCTTCACACAGGATGTGGGGCGTGCCTTTCGCGACATCTATCCAGAGCTGGTACGCCGCAACTTCGACGTGCCGTGGAGCGAAGCCGACCGCGAGGAGCAACTTGTGCGGCGCGGGCGCTATGTGGAGTTCAACCTCCTCTACGACCGCGGCACGGTGTTCGGCCTGAGGACAGGCGGGAACGTGGAATCGATCCTCTCCTCCATGCCGCCGGTGGTGAAATGGCCCTGATTTCAAGCCTTTAATAACACCCACATATATGGTAGCGTGGATATTGCTACCCATATCGAGGCGGCCATGAAGACGACGATCGATATTTCCGACGCACTGCTTGACGACGCGCGCAAGCTCGCCGCGCGCGACCGGACGACGTTGCGGGCGCTCGTGGAACAGGGATTACGGCAGGTGCTGGCCGAGCGACGCAGGTCCAAAAAGCCGTTCAAGCTCCGCGACGGGAGCGTGAAGGGGAAAGGCCTCAGCCCGGAATTTGCCGATGCCGGGTGGGATGAGATTCGACGCGCCGCCTATGGAGATCGTGGCGGTTGATCGCCATCGATACGAACATCCTTATCTACGCGCACCGGCATGACTCGCCGCACCACGACGCAGCAGCGAGGGTCGTACGAGAGATCACGGAAGGATCGGCTGCTTGGGCGATACCGTGGTCGTGCCTTCACGAGTTCTTTTCGATCGTCACGAATCCACGAATCTATGTTCCCGCCTCGACGCTCAAAGAAGCGACCACGCAAATCGAGCACTGGCTTGAATCGCCAAGCTTAGTCTTGTTGGCCGAAACCGACCGCCACTGGTCGGAACTGCAGACCATCACATCGGCTGGACAGATCATCGGCGCTAGGATTCATGACGCACGAATAGCTGCTATTTGCCTGCAACATGGCGTGCGCGAGCTGTGGACCGCGGATCGCGATTTCAGCCGCTTTCCCGGCCTTCGGACTGTCAATCCGGTGATCACGTAACAAGCCACCCGATTGGGCTTGATCTTTCTCAACGCCAAGTCGCGAAAGCGACGCTATCGTCCCTCTCCCGAACGTTGGAGGGAGCCATGAAACGCATCGAATGCGGCGACCTGGTGCCGGGCTGCACCTTCAAGGCTCAAGCGGAGACCGAGGCGGACGTGCTGCACATGGAATCGGACCATGTGCGCCATGCGCATGGTCTTGAGGTCACGCCGCAATTCCTGGAGCGGGCCCGCAGCCGCGTCAAAGACGTGGAGACACAAGAGAAGAAGTGACGGGCCGCGCCAAGAGCCCGTTTGAGAATGCTGGCCGTGCGCCTTATCGATAGCTGATTAGACGACTGCTGCCAGGAAAAGGCCGGTTCAGGGCTCTTGTCTTTTGATCTAAGAGCCGGGACCGACCATGCTGGCGCGAGCGAACGTCTGATTATCCAGCCGCGCGCCGTGAGCATGATTCTTCAAACAGGCTCTACCCCCTGAGCAGGTCCTCTCGGCTGAGCGCAAAATCGCTGTCGATCCAGCGCTGCTCGAGCGCGCGAAGCTGCTCGCCCACCGCCGGCCCCGGCGCAAGTCCCGCGGAGATGAGGTCGTCGCCGCTGACGGGGAAGGTCGGCCGCTGCCAGCGTTCCGCGAAGCCGATGAGATGCTTAAGCAGTGCTGCCGCTTCCGCGTTGCCCTTATCCGCCTCACGGGCGAGCGCATGGCGGAGACGATCCACCAAGCCGCTCTTGTCCGAGCCGTACAGAATCCGGGCGAGCGCCGCTTCCGACATCGCGGGATCGGGCTCCGGCGCGTCCGCCCAATCCGTCAGCCGTCGCTCCTCGGCCTTGGACAGGCGCAGCCGTTCGGCCAGTTGCGCAAGGCGTTCGCGGCGCGGTGGCAGGATCGCCTGCAGCCGCAGCAAGGGATCGGGCTGCCAGTCTTCGGCCTTTTCGGCCACGACAAGCCGATGGATGGCGTCGATGCCCCAGCATTCGGGCAGCACGGCCTTGAGCACCTCGCTTGTGCGCATCCACAAGAGCGCGCGTGCCGGATCAGGGGATCGGAGAAGTTGCTTGAGCTCCGCCCATACGCGCTCCGCCGACAAAACGGCGATGCCGGATTTCAGCTTGGCGCAGGCCTTGATGCCGTCGGCATCGGGGCGGCCTTTCCCGTACCACGCAAAGAAGCGGAAGAAGCGGAGGATCCTCAGATAGTCCTCGCGAATGCGGCTCTCCGCATCGCCTATGAAGCGCACACGCCCGGCCTCCAGATCGGCCAGTCCACCGACCGGATCGAAGACGCGGCCGTTCGCATCACTATAGAGCGCGTTGATCGTCAGGTCGCGGCGCGCTGCGTCGGCCTCCCAATCGTGAGTGAAGGCAACGGTCGCGTGCCGTCCATCAGTCTCTACGTCGCGCCGCAGTGTCGTCACCTCAAAGGGCTGGCCGCCGGTGATGATGGTCACCGTGCCGTGCTCAATGCCGGTTGGCACGGTCTTGAAGCCCGCCGCCTCGCAGCGCGCGATGATTTCGGCCGGCGGAAAGATGGTGGCGAAATCGGCGTCGCCCCCCGGCTTGCCGAGAAGCGCGTCGCGCACCGCACCGCCGACGATGCGGGTCGCGTCGTCCGCGCCGCCGAGCGCGGCGAACACGGCCTGCACGTTGGGTTCACGCAGAAGCGGCCAATCGGCGAGCACCGCCTTCATGACGCCCTACCCTCAGCGCCGGGCTCCGCCCCGTCACCATAGAGACGCTCGTAGAGCACGCGCACGATGCCGGCGGTGATCCCCCAGATGTGGCGGTCTTCGTATGGCATCTCGAAGAAATTGCGCTTGGCGCCGTTCCAGAGGCGGCTGCCGGTCCGGTGGTTGGCCGGGTTCATCAAGAACGCCAGCGGCACCTCAAAGGTGTCGGCGACCTCGTGCGGGTTGAGACGAAGCTCAAAACCGGGGCGCACGATCGCGACGACCGGCGTCACATGGTAGCCGGAGCCGGTGAGATAGTCCGGGGCGCGGCACAGCATCTCGACGAATTGCGGGCGAAGCCCGATCTCCTCCTCCGCCTCGCGGAGCGCGGCTGCCTCCGGGCTTTCATCGTGCGGATCGATACGGCCACCTGGAAACGCGATCTGGCCGGCATGCGACCTCAGCGCACCGGTGCGTTGGGTGAACAGGAGCGTCGCCTCCGGCTCGCGGTGAATCACCGGGACCAGCACGGCCGCCTCCTGCCGCTCCATGCTGAGTAGCATGGAGGCGATGTCGGGGTTGAACACGTGATCGCCCATCGCCTCGCCGACGCGGCTCGCCAGCCGTTCGGCGGCACGCCGGCGAACGTCATCCGCGGAGAAGGGGTGCGGCTCGGTCAATGCCGATCTCGCGACAAAGCGAAGAAGACGCCGCCCGACCACAGGCCGATCGCTCCCTCATGCTCATCCGCCAAGTCGACGAGCTCCAGCGCCAAGGCGCGCGTGGCAAGCGCCTCAAGGCCGCCGCGCACCCTCACATAGGGCTTGAGGCCGTCCGTCGACGCCTCCGTCTCAAACCGCAGCGGATGCTCAGCATCGGCGGTAACGATGTCGCCGACATTGGTGCGAAATGTCAGCCTGCGGTTGCGACCCTCCCCCTCCGCCGCGACCTCAACGGCGAGAAACGGCGCGTCCTCCACCTTAATGCCGATGAACTCAACCGGCGTCACAAGGACGTGACGTCCATCGGGCTCGCGGCGCAGAATGGAGGCAAAAAGCCTCACCAGCGCCTCGCGGGTGATCGCGCTGCCGCGGTAATGCCAGGTGCCGTCGGCGGCGATGCGCATGTCGATCTCGCCGCAATAAGGCGGATTCCAGCGCTCTACGGGGCGCGCTTTCGCGGTCTGGCCGGCCTCCGCCACCAAAGCGGCGAGCCCGCTCGGCAATGCGCCCGGCTGAAGGTCTTTGGCGGCGGTTTTCGTCAATATCTCGTTCCGCAAATGACGCGGTTTTGGGTTTTCGGCGTGCCTGCTGGGTGACACAATCGTCAATGAAGGAATCAGTTCCCACATATGCGTCGCATATCGACCTATGGATAACACCCCATGAGTGCAATCGACCCCGCCGCTGCCGCCGATCCGATCGTTGAGGAGGCAAGCAGCGCTGCCGCCAAGCTGCAAGATGCCCGCAAAGCGGTTGCGGAAGTGATCTTCGGACAGGATGTGGTGGTTGAGCGCGCGCTGACAACGGTGCTTGCCGGCGGTCACGGGCTGCTCGTCGGCGTGCCGGGCCTCGCCAAGACGAAGCTCGTCGACGCGATGGGCGCCGTGCTCGGCCTGACCGCCAACCGCATCCAGTTCACGCCGGACCTGATGCCCTCCGACATTCTGGGATCGGAGATCCTTGAAGAAGGGCCGGACCACACGCGAAGCTTCCGCTTCATCCGCGGTCCGGTCTTTGCGCAGCTCCTGCTTGCCGACGAGATCAACCGCGCCAGCCCGCGCACGCAGTCAGCCCTTCTGCAATCCATGCAGGAAAACTTCGTCACCGTCGCCGGGCACCGCCACGATCTGCCGCATCCGTTCCACGTTTTGGCGACGCAGAACCCGATCGAGCAGGAAGGCACCTACCCGCTGCCGGAGGCGCAGCTTGACCGCTTCGTCATGCAGATCGACGTGCTCTATCCGGACCTGGAAGCGGAGCGGCGGATGCTCTTCGACACGACCGGCGCGGAGGAGCACAAGGCGCGCGCGGTGATGAGCGTCGACGAATTGATCACGGCGCAGAAATTGGTGCGCCGCATGCCGGTGGGGGATTCCGTCGTTGAGGCGATCCTCAAGCTCGTGCGGTCGCTGAGACCCGGCCAGGCCGATGCCGCCACAGCCGAACAGATCGCCTGGGGGCCCGGGCCGCGCGCCAGCCAGGCGCTGATGCTGACGGTGCGCGCGCGGGCGTTGCTCGATGGCCGCTTTGCGCCGTCGCTTGACGATGTCGAAGCGCTCGCGGTCGCCGTGCTGCAGCACCGCATGGCGGTGACTTTTGCCGCACGGGCCGACGGCGTCAGCGTGCGTGATCTGATTGCCGGCGCCATGAAGGCGGTCCTCTAGGCGCGATGGCGATGCGGCCGCTCCCGGTGGATGCGCGCAACCGTGTCGAGACGGCGCGGGAGCTGGCGGCGCGCCTGCCCGATCTTCTGGTCGCAGCCAAACGCATCGCCGCCAACGTGCTCCTCGGCGTGCACGGCCGGCGCCACCCGGGCCCGGGCGAGACATTCTGGCAGTTCCGTCCCTACGTGCCCGGCGAGCCGGCACGTCAGATCGATTGGCGGCGCTCCGCGCGCGACGATCGCCACCTGTTCGTGCGTGAGCGCGAATGGGAGGCGTCGCAGACGGTGTGGCTGTGGGTCGATTTGTCGACCTCGATGGACTTCCGCTCACGGCAAGCCAGCGTCTCCAAGCTCGACCGCGCGGTGGTTCTGATGCTGGCGCTGGCAGAGATGCTGGGCCGCGGTGGCGAGCGCGTCGGCATGCCCGGCCTGGCCGTGCCCAAGATCGGCCGTGACGCGGCGGACCGGCTCGCGGCGGTGCTGGCACAGAGCGCCATGACCGGCGAATGGCCGGAGGTCGACCGGATCGGACGCTTCACCGAATTGGTGGTGCTGAGCGATTTCTTGAGCGACGCAGAGACAATACGCGGCCGCCTGCGCCAACTTGCCGGGCGCGGCGCGAACGTCCATCTCATGCAGGTCTTTGATCCGGCCGAAGAGGCCTTTCCCTATGAGGGGCGGGTCGAGTTCCGCGACCCGGAGACCGACATGATCTGGCTGACAGAGCGCGCCGGTGGTCTCCGTGGCGATTATCACGAGCGGCTTGCGGCGCATCGTGCGTCCGTTGAGACCTACGCGCGCCAAGCCGGTTTTTCCTTTGCCGTGCACCACACCGACCGGCCGGCGTCGGAGGGACTGCTCTTCCTGCAGGGCTGGCTTTCGGGAATTGTCGCAGGAACCGTGCATGCCGGACACGTCGCCGACGCGGAGCCAAATGCGGCATGATCGGCTCGCTGACCTTTCTCTCGCCGTGGCTCCTCCTGGCGCTTGCCGCATTGCCGCTCATCTGGATGATCCTGCGGCTGACCCCGCCACGCCCGCGGCAAATCGCGTTTCCCCCGACGCGGCTCCTGATCGACCTGGAAGACAAGGACCGGACGCCGTCGCGCACGCCGTGGTGGCTGACGCTGATCCGTCTTGCGCTCGTCGCGTTTCTCATCCTGGCTCTGGCGGAGCCGGTGATGCGGCCGGACACCAAGCTCACCACCGGGGACGGGCCGCTCTTGGTGGTGATCGACAATGGCTGGGATGCGGCCCCCGATTTTGCGGCGCGCGTTGCAGCCGCGGAGGCGACGCTTGCAGAGGCAGGGCGCACAGGACGACCGGTCGCCTTTGCCGCGACCGCTGAGCCGATTGCAGAGAGCCTTGGGCCGGAGGTTGCGGCAGCGGCGGAGCGGCGGCTTGCGGCGATTGAGCCGCGCCCTTACCTGCCGGATCGCGCTGCGCTTGCCGAGCGCCTGCGGGACGCGTTTGATGCCGACAGCGTGGAAGTCTTCTGGATCGGCGGCGCGCTCGACGGCGGCGACGGCGCTGTCTTCGCCGACGCGCTGAATGCCATTGCCGCCAACGGCGTGGTGCTGCAATCGGAACGGCCGCTTGCCGTGATGCAGCCGGCGGAGAACCGCGCCGGCGGCGTGCATTTGCCGATCGTCCGCACGGGCGGTGGCGGCACAATTGACGTCGCCGGCTTCGATCAGGAAGGCCGACGCATCCTGGCCGGAAGCGCCACGCTCAATGCCGACGGTGCGGGTGTCGCGGCGATCGAGCTGCCGGCGGAGATCCGCAATGCCTTGGCTCGTCTCGCCATTATCGGCGAGTCCAGCGCCGGCGCCGTGCAGCTTCTTGACGGGCGCTGGCAGCGGCGCGCCGTCGGGCTTGTGGCAGGCGAAAGCGCCGGAGGTTCGCAGCCCCTGCTGGAGCCGCTCACCTATGTCCAGCGGGCTCTGGGGCCCACCTCCGACCTCCTCACATCCGATGCGCCGAGCGTCAGCGAAGCGGTCATGGCGCTGGTGGAGCGCGACGCGTCGATCATCGCGCTGACGGAGACGGGCACCTTGCCGCCGGACACAACGGAGGCCTTGAGTGCATGGATCGATGCCGGCGGCACGTTGTTGCGCTTCGCTAGCCCCAACCTCGCGGCGACCACGGTGGACGCGCTCCTGCCGGTGCGGCTGCGCCAGGGTGAGCGAGCACTTGGCGGGTCGCTTTCGTGGGAGGAGCCGCAGGCGATCGGCGACTTTCCGGACAGCGGCCCGTTCGCGTCAATCGAGGTACCGGCCGACGTGGTGGTCAGCCGCCAAGTGCTGGCGGAGCCTGAAGCGCTGCGCTCCGCTGAGGTGTGGGCGGAGCTTCGCGACGGCACGCCCCTGGTGACGGCGGCATCACGCGGCTCCGGGCGCATCGTTCTGTTTCACGTCACCGCTGACCCGCGCTGGTCCAACCTGCCGCTCTCCGGGGCGTTCGTGGACATGCTGAACGCGATCGTAGAGACGGGGGGCGCCGTTGAGCGGCGCGGGAACAACAACGACGCGCCAACCGAGGCGCGGGACGCGGCGACGCCGTGGCAGCCGGTGGAGGTGCTCGACGGCTATGGCGACCTCGGAGCGCCCGACCCCGACGCCGTGCTGGTTGCCGATATCCGCAACGCCCAGCCGAGCGCTGAGACGCCGCCGGGCATCTACGACCGCGACGGGGGACTGTTCGCGCTGAACGCCGTCAGCGACGCGACGCCGCTGGAGCCGCTTGTCCCCTCGGCGATCGGCTGGCAGGGCCGCACGGCATCTTTGGAGCCGCGCCCTAATACGCCGATCTGGCCGTGGCTGCTCGTTGCGGCCGCCTTGTTGGCGGCGCTCGACGGCCTGGCTGTGCTGGCGCTGTCGGGACGCCTGACGCGGCGCTTTGCGACGGCAGCGGCGTCGTTCGCCGTCATGGCGGTCGGTCTGGGGGCCCTCAGCGACAGCGCCATCGCGCAGGACGCGGATGTGGCGCGCGCGCTGGAGGCGACGAACGTCACACAGCTGGCCTACGTGGTGACCGGAAACGATGCGATCGACGAGACCAGTCGCGCGGGCCTCACCGGTCTCTCTATCTATCTGGCGGACCGCACGGCGCTGGAGCCCGGCGACCCAGCCGCAATCGACGTGGCGCGCGACGAGCTCGTGTTCTACGCGCTGATCTACTGGCCCATCGACCCCGACCAGGAGACGCCGAGCCCGGAGACCATGGCGCGGGTCGATACGTTCATGAAGAACGGCGGCACGATCCTTTTCGACACGCGCGACGCCGGAGGCTTCACAATCTTTGACCGTAATAGCGGCGGGACGACGCCGGAGGCGCGGAAGCTCCGAGAGATCCTCGCCTTTGTCGACGTGCCGCCTTTGGAGCCCGTGCCGCCCGACCATGTGCTGACCAAGGCGTTCTACCTCTTGTCGGAGTTTCCCGGCCGTTGGGCGAATTCGGAGATGTGGGTGGAGAGCATCTCCGACGAGCCGCTCCTGCGCGACCGTCCGGCGCGCGGGGGTGATGGCGTGTCGCCCATCATCATCACCGGCAACGACCTCGCCGCCGCCTGGGCGATCGACGATAACGGTCTTTGGCTTTATCCGACCGTGCCGTCGGATCCACGCCAGCGCGAGATGGCGTTCCGCTCCGGCGTCAATGTCGTGATGTATTCGCTGACCGGCAATTACAAGGCCGACCAGGTGCATGTGCCCGCCCTCCTGGAGCGGCTTGGGCAATGACGCGGTTCGCAATCTCTTTCGACCCCCTCCTGCCGTGGCCGCTCATCGCCGCGCTCGGGGGATTGCTGGTGCTGCTTGTCGTGGTGCTTCTATGGCAGCGCGTACGTGGCGCGCCGGTGCGTGCGCTTGCCTCTGCGCTGATTGTCTTGGCGATGACCAATCCGGTCCTGCAACGGGAGGAGCGCGAAGGCCTGCCCGGCATTGTGGCTCTGGTGATCGACGAGAGCGCCAGCCAGAATATCGGCGTCCGCGCGGAGCAGACCGAAGCAACGGTCGCTGCCTTAAAGGAGCGGATTGACGCGCTGGGGGATTTTGAACTCCGTGAAGTGCGCGCCGCCGATAAGCCCGATGGCGACGGCACTGCGCTCTTCTCAGAACTCACCAAGCTGATCGACGACGTGCCACCGGAACAGATTGCCGGTGCGTTGCTTGTCACCGACGGCATCGTTGAAGATGTACCGCAGAACCCGGCGGCACTCGGCTTCAATGCGCCGGTGCACGCGCTCATCACCGGCGAACCGGATGAGCGCGACCGCCGTATCGTGCTCGACCGCGCGCCGCGTTTCGCCATTCTCGACGAGCCGCAGACGATGGAGTTTCGCGTGCTCGACCCGGCGCTGGCACCGGGCACATCGGTGACAGTGCGGCTCAGGATCGACGGCACGGAGGTGACCGCCGACACTGTCGGAATCGGCTTGTCGCACGTCATCGACCTGCCGCTCGACCATGCCGGGCGCACCATCGTGGAGCTTGAGGTCGACGCCGCCGAAGACGAACTGGCGCTGGAGAACAATGTCGCGGTGGCGGAGATGGACGTCGTGCGCGAGCATCTGCGCGTGCTTCTGGTCTCCGGCGAACCGCATGCCGGCGAGCGCACCTGGCGCAACGTTTTGAAGTCGGACGCGGCGGTCGATCTCGTCCATTTCACGATTCTGCGGCCACCGGAGAAACAGGACGGCACGCCGATCAACGAATTGTCGCTGATCGCCTTTCCCACGCGTGAGCTGTTTGAGGAGAAGATCGACGGCTTCGATCTGATCATCTTCGACCGCTATCAAAGCCGCGGCGTGCTGCCGATCGTCTATTACGACAATCTGGCGCGCTATGTGCGCGAGGGCGGCGCGGTGCTTGTCGCCGCCGGCCCCGATTATGCCGCCGGCGGAAGTCTCTATCGCACGCCGCTTGGCCCGGTGCTTCCCGCCATTCCCACCGGCGAGGTGGTGGAACAGCCCTATCGGGC
The DNA here is from genome assembly GCA_028281235.1 of Afifellaceae bacterium. Lineage (GTDB taxonomy): Bacteria > Pseudomonadota > Alphaproteobacteria > Rhizobiales > Afifellaceae > DASWJZ01. The sequence continues at coordinate 28,530 of JANQKG010000001.1, forward strand.
CGAGATCAGCCCGGTCGGATTGCGCCACCCGGTCACCCGCGACCTGCCCGGCGCGGCGAGCGAGCCGCCGGCCTGGAGCGAGTGGTTCCGTATCGTCGACACGGATGCCATTGCCGGCGACGTGACCATGACCGGCCCTCAGAACCTGCCGCTTCTGGTGCTGGCGCATGAGGGCGACGGCCGCGTCGCCATGCTTTTGTCCGACCACGCTTGGCTGTGGGCGCGCGGCTATGACGGCGGCGGGCCGCATGCGGCGCTGCTTCGCCGCGTGCTGCACTGGCTGATGCGCGAACCGGAGCTTGAGGAGGAGGCGCTGACCGCGCACTCGGAGGGACGCACACTCATCGTGGAACGGCAGACGCTCTCCGCCGCACCGCCGCAGATCGTGGTGACGCGGCCGGGCGGCGTGATTGAGGAGCTGACGCTGAGTGAGGCTGAGCCGGGCCTGTGGCGCGGCATGATGGAGGATTCGCCGCTTGGCCTGCATCGCGCGGACGACGGAGAGCTCACGGCACTTGCCCATATCGGCCCGGCCAACCCTGCGGAGTTCCAGGACGTGATCTCAACGACGGAGCGGCTTCAACCGATCGCGGAGGCGAGCGGCGGATCGGTGCAGCGGATCGCCGATGGCGGCGGCATTTCGCTGCCGCGCATCGCGGCCGTGTCGGCACGGGCTCCGGCCGCCGGGCGCAACTGGATCGGGCTGCGTCGATCGGAAGCGACCGTTCTGAAGAGCATCGACCAATTGCCGCTGCTTGGCGGATTGCTCGGGCTCGCGCTTTTGGTCGGCGGCTTTGCGGCGCTGTGGTATCGCGAAGCGCGGTAGAGGGATTGGCCATCGGGCGGCGGCATGAGGGCCCCGGCACGCCCTCTCTTTTGTCACCCCGGCTTAGCCGTGAGGCCAAGGCCGGGGCCCATAGCCACGGGAGTGGCAGGCGACGTGACGAGCGCGCTCTGCTTCATCTCCAGCGCTGGTGTCCATGGGTCCCGGTCTTGGGCTTCGCCCAAACCGGGATGACTACCGAAAGACGAGCACACCACCGACCTCACCGCCCCGTTTCTTAACGTGCGCGCCCGCGCTCCAGGAGCTCTTCAAAAAGCGCATGCCGTTCAGATGCGAACGGATTGGTGACTGTCACGCCGCCCCAGGCGAAACCCTCGTGCATGTCTTCCGACAGAAGCAATCGACACCCCGCCTCGGCCGCGGCCGACACGATGATGGCATCCCAGATGGGGAGGCGGTGGCGCTGGCTCAGCTCTGTGGCCTGCAAAAGCACTGTGGGTGTCGTATCTATCAACGGGAAAGAGCTAACGAGCGACCGCACCGCGACACCCGCGTCTTTTCGTGACCAGCTGCCTTTACGTATGAGGACATTGAAGAGCTCCCCGAGAACCTGCACTGGTATGATGGGCGATTCATCGGGGAGTTGCCCTAACAGCTCAACAGCCGTGTCCTGACGCAAATCAGTATGTATGCCCGCCGCGTAGACGAGAACATTGGTGTCGATCGCGACTTTCATTCGTCGCGCTCGTAGAGCTCCTCGCGAGTCCATTTTCCTGCGTTCAAGGCCGGCTGCTGAGATAGACGTTTCAGAAGCGCCTTGCGGGCTCGGATTTGGGCGTCTTGTTCCTCATTGACAGGCACCAGACGTGCCACCGGCCGGCCATGGCTCGTCACCGTATAGGAGTGGCCCTCCCGCACGTTGCGGAGGAGACGTGAGAAGCTCCGATTGGCCTCGGCGGCGGAGACGAACTCATCCATTGCAATCTCGATGTAGTTATATTCACTACATATAGAATCGGACGGCCGGCGCAAGTTGACAGAGCTGCCTGTCGTTACGCGATCAGCCTAAAACAACACATCCCGCACAAGATCGCCGATCCGTGGCACGAGGCTCAGCACCTCCTTGAGAGTGGCTTGATCGCTGCGGGAAAGCTTGTCGGTCTCCACGCGGTTGCCGGGCTTCAGGCCGGCGTGAATGTCGCGGATCTGCTGCGCCAGGATGGCAGCCACGACGACCTTGTGGCCTTTGCGCATGGCGGCAAGGTCGGATGCGCCCTTCTTGCGCTCCTCAAGCCGCTCAAGGCGCTCTTGCGTGGATCGCTCAGCGATGCCGTGGCGCATGGCAAGCACGCGGGCCGACGCGACGATCGGCAACAGAGCGCAAAGCTTCAGGTCAAGGCGACCCTTGTCGTCGGTGCGGAAGCCCCTGAAGAGCTTTAGCGCATCGGGCGGCCTGGGCCCGGCTTCGGCCAGGAGCTTGACGAATTGCGGCGCGCGACTGGCGTGAGAATGGGCTTCCGCAATCACGCTTCGCGCCAGCTTCACGTCACCGTGCACCGGCTTGGCATCGAAGAAGATGTCGACGGACATGAGGTCCTCGGGGCTTGGCCGCGCCAGCCAGTGACCGATGCGCTCGCGCCAGGTCTCAACGCTGCCGCGCCAGTCCGGTTCGCGCGCCATGACGCCGCCGGTGCAATAGGGAACGCCGATGGCGTCGAGCGTATCGGCAATGCCCGCGCCAAGCTTGGCGAAGTAGCTGTCCTCCGGGCCACCCGGCGCGCCGGAGCGAAAGACGATCGCATTGTCCTGATCGAGCGCCAGCAGGCTCTCGCCGCGGCCGGCTGAGCCCAGCACGAGAACCGCATAGGGAACCGGCGGCTCCTCGCCTTCAGCGCGCAGCGCTTCCTCGGCGAGCTCCGCGGCGCGACGCGTGGCGTCGCCCAGCTCGCGACTGATCACGGTGGCGACGGAGACCGCCTCCACGTCCTCCGCCAACAGGGCTTCCGCGACCCCCGGCATTGGCGCCCACGCGGCAGCCAGCGCGGTAGCGTCCTCCGCCGTTCTGACAGCATCGCCGAGCAGAATCGCTTCGCTGGCGCGCAGCCGCAGAAGGTCGCGCGCAGAGAGCGCGCCAACCAGCGCCCCCTTTGCTGTGGTCACGCCGAGATGGCGCACCTTGAGCCGGCTCATGCGGCCGATCGCGCGATAGATGAAGGCGTCCGCGTTGACACAGACAAGCGGGAAAGTGGCGACCTCCGCCGCCGGCTTCTTGAGCGCCACGCGTCCATCGGCTGCAATAGCCCGCAGGATATCGCGCTCCGTCAAAATGCCGACGCCGCGTGCGTCCTTCACGAAGACGGAGCTGATCTTTTCTTCCGCCATCTCCGCCACCGCACCGGCAAGTGTCCGTCCGGGCTCCAGAAAGCGTGGCGGGCTGGTCATGATCTCGCGCACGCGATGCCGATAGGGGTAGGAATCGATGCCCGCCAGCACCGGCGGAGCCGTGTCGCGCGATGACTCAGCCCATCCGATTTCGTGTCCGGCGGCGCGCTCGCGCGGTGCTTCACGACAGGCGCGCTCCGCCTCCGCCCAGGTGCGGATGCCGCGGGCGCGCAAATGCGGGATAAGGGCGGCCAGGATCATGGCCGCCGTGCGGGCATCGCCGATCGCCGTGTGGCGGCCCTCGGGCTCCACACCAAGCCACGCGCCGAGCGCTTCAAGCGTGAATTCCGGCAGCGTCGAATTGACCATTTCGGCAAGCATGCGCGTGTCGAGGAACGGCCATTTGAAAGGCTTCTGCCCAACGCGCTCCGCCTCCGCATTGAGGACGGCCAGGTCAAAGCCGACGGAATGGCCGATCACCGGACGCTCCCCAACGAAGCTCCTGAGCTCGGGAAGCGCGTCGCTTACGTTCTTGGCACCCAGCACATCGGCGTTGGACAGGCCGTGAATGGCGGTCGCCGCGGCCGGGATCGGCACACCCGGATTGACCAGCATCGAAAACGCTTCGCCGCCATCGGGCCGGCCGAGCGTCAGCGCGACGGCGCCGATCTGAACAATCCGCGCATTGCGCACATTAAGGCCGGTCGTCTCAAGATCGAGCGCGACCGCGTCGACGGCCAGGAGCGGTGTGGGACCATGCCTTGCCATAATTCTTGCGCCCTATCTTCCCTCCGCTTCGCCTGCAGCGATTGCGCCCGCGGCCCGCATCAATTGATCAGATCATAAAGCCCCCTGGAGATATCGCTCTCTAGCGGGAACGACAGCATCCCCATGACCGAATAACCGAGCAGCCAGGGCATGATGTAGAAACGGAAGATGAAGAAAAACCAGGCGACGTAAAGCGGCACGATCGGATCAAGCAGGAAGCCCGGCGTGATCGGCTTGAAGACCTTCAAGACCGGATCGGTCAGGCGCACGAACGCCTTCATGAAGAAGAAGTCGGAGTTCACCGGCAAGAAAACGTTCATCGCCGAGCGGCCGATCAAGGTCCACATGACCATGCCGAGAACGTAGTCGAGGACGATGACCCATAACGGGAAGGCGGCGGTCGTCTCTAGCATGGCTGCCGATCGCACCTCATGAAAACAGGGGCAGAACGATGCGTTCCGCCCCTGTTTATTCTCTTTGGTGTCGGATTGTCAGTGCGACTTGCCGATAATCGTCTCGCCGGTGGGGATACGCACCTCGTCGACCATGGCCTGCGTCTCCTCATCCGGCTCCGCCGTCATCAGGCTGACGACCACCGTGGCGACGAGGCTGACCGCCATGCCGACCATGCCGAAGCGCAGATGATCGATGCCGAGCCAGGGTGCCATGAGCGGATAGACATCGCCTGCCTTATCCCAATCATTGACGAGGTAGAGATACAGCGAGCCGGCAAGGAAGCCGAGCGCCATACCGGCGATCGCGCCCTGTCGATTGGCACGTTTCCACCAGATGCCGAGCACAAGAGGGAAGAACAGCCCCGAATTGGCGAAGCAGAACGCCCAGGCGACAGCGCCGAGGATGCCGGTGAGCTGTAGAGAGGCGATCAACGCCGCGGAAGCGCCGATCACGATCAGCAGCACTCGTGCCACGATCAGCCGGATCCGCGTGTCGGCGCTCGGGTCGATGATCTTGTAGTAAAGATCGTGGCTGAGCGCGTTGGCGATGGCGAGCAGCAGCCCGTCGGCGGTCGACATCGCCGCCGCCATGCCGCCGGCCGCCACAAGACCGGAGATCACATAGGGCAGACCGGCAATCTCCGGCGTCGCCAGCACGACGATGTCCGGTCGCATGAAGAACTCGTTGAGCTGCAGGATGCTGTCGCCGTTCTGGTCGGCGATCGCCAACATCCCCACCTGCGACCAATTCTGGATCCAATCCAGATTCGTCACCTCCTCGATCGACTTGCCGATGATGGAGGTCGCCAGAGTCGGATCCAGAAGCTGCAACTTGGTGAGCGTGGCAAGAGCCGGCGCCGTGAAGTAGAGCAGAAAGATGAAGAACAGCGACCAGCCGACCGACTTGCGCGCGGCCCGCACCGACGGCGTCGTGAAGTAGCGCATCAGGATGTGCGGCAAGGACGCGGTGCCCGCCATCATGCAGATCGCCAGTGTGACGAACTTCCACGAATCGAGCCCGCCTTGCGGGTCGAAGTGGGGCGTTGTCAGCACTCTGACCCCGGCAATCGCCTCCTGCGCCGCCTGCAGCCCATACTGCCCCTCAAGCTCGGCGATGCGCTGCGCAGCCCCGCCATAGGAGAAGTGTGGGATGATGCCGAAACCCTGAGCGTTCGACATCCAGATCACTGGCACCAGGTAGGCGATGATCAGCACGATATATTGCGCCACCTGCGTCCAGGTCACGCCGCGCATGCCGCCGAGCATGGAGCAGAGCAGGATGCCCAACAGGCCGAACCAGACACCGAGGGTGAAGGGAATACCCAGCGCCCGCGCGGCGATGGTGCCGGTGGCGTTGATCTGCGCCGTCACATAGGTGAACGACGCGACAACAAGCACGACAACGGCGACGAAGCGCGCCAGATTGCCGCCATAGCGCGTGCCGATGAAGTCGGGCACCGTGTAGCAGCCAAACTTGCGCAGATAAGGCGCCATCAGCGCGTTGACGAGCACGTAGCCGCCGGTCCAGCCGATGACGAAGCCGAGATAGGGATAGCCACCGAAATAGATGCCGCCGGCGAGCGCCACAAACGACGCGCCCGACATCCAGTCCGCGGCTGTCGCCATGCCGTTGTAAAGCGCGGGGACCTCACGTCCTGCCACGTAATACGCTTCCACCTGCATGGTGCGCGACAGCCAGCCGATGACCGCGTAGATGACGATGGTGAAGAGGAGGAAGCCGATGCCGATGGCGCGCGCGCCAACGCCGACCTGTTCCAGGATCGCCATCAACGCGAAGAAGACCAGAAAGCCTAGGGTGTAGAGACCGTAGACCTTGCCGAGATTGTCAATAAAGGAGGAGCTTTTCGTGCCGCCTGAGACTGCCATGATCAATCCTCCCTACTGACCTGAACCGAATTCGTCGTCGATTGCGTCTTGCCGCAGGTTTTGCAGCCAGATCAGCGCAACGAAAACGATCAGCGAGCCTTGAACGAGCATGTAGTAGCCAAGCTCAAATCCGAGGAAGGAGAAGGCATCGAGCTCTTTGGCGAACCACGGAATCACGATCCCGAAAAGCGCCCATATCACCAAGACAATGTAGGTAAGAGAGCGCGTCTTCTCCCAGTGACGGCGTTGCCCTTCAGAAGCCATAGCTCCCCCCAAATGCTTCAATCATCTTCTTTGGGCGCGAACGTCGAAGTAGGTTCTCGCCCAGAATCAATGCTACAAATGCGTGTATGAACGGGTCAATTTAGACGAATGTCTAATCAGCCGAATGCGCCGGCAACGCGCCGCGGCAAGCTCGCCGCGCTTGTGGACAGCATCCCGCGACCGCTTAAGGCGCTGGCCATCCGCTTCGACAAGAGCCCCATCGACAACGTGGAATCGCTGACGGAGTTCACGCGCACACGCGCCTCCTACGTGGCGCAGACATCGCTTTACGGCTACCTGAAGACGCGCATGGGGACGCGTTATCGCGAGTTCTTCGAGGACGAGGTCTTCTCCGTCTCAATCCGCGTCGCCGCGGCAAAGCTGTTCGTGTCATGCCACGGCGATCTGTCGGTTTACGCTGCTGCCGTCGCCGGTCGCGATGCGCCTTCAGCGCCCGAGGAGGCCGCCGCTCTGGCTGTGCATTGCTTTCGGCACGGATTGGAGCGCGCGCTTGCGGAGGTCCCGCCGGACATGGTGCCCGGCGATGCGATCGATGACTTTGCCGCGCGCTGCGCTGAGACACATTGGGCCAACGCGGCGCAAGGCGCGGCAGCTTTTGCCGGCAGCCAAAAGGACATCATCCGCTTTGCGCCGGTCGTGGAGGAATTCAAGACGCTCGACGAGGAGATCGTCACAAACTCCATCCGGTTTCGCTGGCGAGACATCCGCGAGCAATTGCGCAAGCGCATCGATTCCGACTGCGTCCTGAACGATTGGCGGGCGCTCAGCGCCGGTGCGGCCAGACCGGAGGCATAACCGGCCGACGCTGCCGAGCGCAGGCGATCACGACAAGCTGAAGCCGTGTGGTGCGCCATGCGCTTGCGCGCGTGCTGTCGCGGCTTGAGAATTGCCGAGAGATCGATGGAAAAGCTACGCGAAGCGGCGTTCTTGAGCGTCGGGCGCGCTGTTGGATTCAGCGGCCTGGCGATCTTCACGTTCATGATCGGGCTTTCCATCCGCCCGGTCGTGGCGCTCAAGGCCGGCGGCGTGGCTCTCCTCATCCTGCTCTTCGCGCTGCTTTACAAGGCGTATCGCCTCCCCTTCACCGATTACCGCAACACGGAAACCTGGCTGATCCTCGACAAGCGTGACCGCCCGGACGAACGTTTCGCCGGCATGGTGATCATTACGGCGCTGCGCGAGGCGTATCTCTGGTTCGCACGCTGGGCGGCCGGCCTGGCGGCGATCTTGTGGGCGGCGGTCTTCGTGCTCGGCCTTTTGGGAATAGGCTCCGATTTCAGTGTTTGATCGGCCCCGACGGACGATCGCGGTGCCGTGTAGCCCGGATGGAGCGAAGCGCAATCCGGGAGACGGGTCGGGTTGGTACGCGAGTTCTACTCGCTTGCCCCGGTGGGTATGGATCCCGCACAGCGCCGCTCCCGCCTTCGCCCTTCGGGCTTCGGCGGACAAGCCGCGCTGCTTGCGGGATGACAAACGAAAGGGGTGCAGTCGTGGCCCCGCATTCCGCTCACACTTCATGCGGGCTACGGACGATGGAAACGCCGCGGACCATGCCTGCGAGCGCCAGCGCCGCGCCCGGCGCCAGTTCCGCGCAGAGGAGTCGCGCGGGATCGACAGGGCCCGGCAACACCACCTGTCCCGGCCGCAGGCGCTTGAAGCCGAACGGCGCGTAATAGGGTTCGTCGCCGACCAGGATGACAAATGATGACCCACGCTGCGCGGCCGCCGCCACAGCGCGACGCATCAATGCTTTGCCGTAACCGCACCCCTTGCGGGGCGGATCGACGACGAGTGGACCGAGGAACAGCCCCCTTGCTGCGCCGACACGGATCGGCGTCATCCGCACGGAGGCGACGATTACGCCATCGAGCTCGGTCAGAAAGGACAGGCTGAGATCGTGCGGCGCCTGCTCACGCACGCGGAAAGCGGCGCGCGCGCGGGCGCCGGGGCCGAAGGCGGCGTGGTGCAGGGCTTCGATATGGGGCTGGTCTGAGGCGTGCTCGGACCGTGTTACATTGTTGTCGGATGTCATGGCGGACCCGCGGGAGCTTCATTGTCATGCCGCGGATCGCCCGGGAATGGAGGCGTCAGCGCGGCGGCGCTGCGCGTCGGGGGACGCGCGCGGCTTTGAGCAATCGTCGCCGGCGGCGGAGAATGACGGTTCCATTCATGCGGCGTGCCCCTATCATCGGAGGTCGCCAGGGGCAAGACGCGGGTATCATCGGATACTCAAGGCCAGCTTGCCCTTCCGGGCCTGAACGGGCATGAGGCACGCGCCACACAGTCGGGAGTGAGGACGGTTCGTATGGGTATGCTCGTTGAGGGCGTCTGGGAACAGGACCCGCCGCAGGGCCTGAGCATGCAAAAGGACGGGCGCTTCGTGCGCAGCGATTCCGTCTTCCGCAACTGGATTACGGCCGATGGTTCGCCCGGCCCCTCCGGCGAAGGCGGCTTCAAGGCCGAGCCGGACCGCTACCACCTTTACGTCTCGCTGGCCTGCCCCTGGGCGCATCGCACGCTCATCTTCCGCAAGCTGAAGAAGCTCACCGACATCATCGGCGTGTCGATCGTCAATCCGCTGGTGCGCGACGAGGGCTGGGTGTTCGACGACGACTGGCCCGACGACCTTTATGGGCTGAGCCATCTCCACCAAGTCTACGTGAAATCGGAACCCAAGTGCACGAGCCGCGTGACCGTGCCGGTCCTTTGGGACAAGAGCCGCGAGGTCATCGTCTCCAACGAATCCTCAGAGATCATCCGCATGTTCAACAGCGCGTTCAACGCCTTCGGCGACGCGGAGTTGGATTTTTATCCGCAGGAGCTGCGCACGGAGATCGACGAGATCAACCAGGTGGTCTACCGCACCGTCAACAATGGCGTGTACCGTTCCGGGTTCGCGCGGACACAGGAAGCTTATGAAGAGGCTTTCCGCGCGCTCTTTGCAACGCTCGACGAACTGGAGACCCGGCTCGACGAGCAGCGCTTCCTCGTCGGCGATCGGTTGACGGAAGCCGATTGGCGGCTCTTCACGACGCTCATCCGCTTCGATGCGGTCTATTACAGCCACTTCAAGTGCAACCGGCGTCGGATCAGCGACTATCCCAACCTCTACGGCTATCTGCGCGACCTGTACCAGATGCCGGGCGTCAAGGAGACGGTCGATCTGGAGCACACCAAGCGGCACTATTATTACAGCCACGAGAGCATCAACCCGACGCGCATCGTGCCGCTCGGTCCGCTGATCATCATCGATGCCCCCCACGACCGCGACCGCCTGCGTGGAATCGGCATCCCGGCGGGCTGAGCTGATCTCAGCCTTCAGCCTACCAATCCGTGGCGGGCGGCCGGCTCTCCAGCACCTCGCGAATACGCGCCAGCGTGCTTGGCGTGATGTCGGCCGGCAGATCGTTCAGCACGAAGGCCTCGCAGGCGACGATTTCCGCGCTCGGCTCAGGCGGCGTGCGCTCCCAATCGCGACAGACGTAGAGGGCAACATGGTCACCGGGACGCGCCCTGCCGTTGCGGTAGATTCCGAACAGAAGCGGTTCGCCGGTCAGGACCGCGCCGGCCTCCTCATGGATCTCGCGCTGAAGCGCGTCCTTAAGGCTCTCGCCAGCCTCCACGCCGCCGCCTGGCAGGTACCAGCCGGGCACGTAGGAATGCTTCACCAGGACCAATGTCTCGTCCTTCAAAAGCACAGCACGCACACCAAGCGTCATGCCGCGCGTGATACGCGAATAGGCGAGATAGGCTCGCAGCATGAGACGATGATGACGCTTGAGCGGCATAGCGCACGCCCCCTAGCATGGTGGATCGTCCGCCGAAACGGCGCGGGCGGCGGATGGCGACCGGCCGGTTCCTCACCAGCCGCAGAGCAGAGCTAGCCGATGTTCCGCCTCGGCCATCTTTCCGATGTGCATCTTGGGCCGGTTCCGAGCCTGCGTCCCAGCGATCTGGTGACCAAGCGTGTTGTCGGCTACGCCAATTGGCGGCGCACGCGGTCCTATTCGCTGGGCTCCGATGCGCTGGAGAAAGTGGTCTCAGACCTGCGCGCCCACCGGCCCGACCACATCGCTGTGACCGGCGACCTCACCAACATGGCGACCCGCAAGGAGTTTGAGAACGCCCGCACCTGGCTTGAGGCACTCGGACCGCCGGAGCATGTCACGGCAATTCCGGGCAATCACGACGCTTATGTGCCCGGTGCGCACGAACGCTTCCGCCGCCTGTGGGCGCCATGGATGGCGAGCGATGACGATGCAGCCTTTGTCGGTCCGGCGCTTTTTCCCTTCATGCGCCGCAAGGGGCATGTGGCGCTGATCGGCGTCTCCTCTGCAGTCGCCACGGCGCCATTCATGGCGACCGGACGCGTGGGCGCAAGCCAGACCAAGCGCCTCTGTACCCTGCTCGATGAAGCCGGCGCGGCCGGCCTTTTTCGCGTCATTCTCATCCACCACCCGCCGAAGCTCATCGACCCGACAAGCGCCTGGCGCAAGCTCACCGACGGACGACGCTTCCGCCGCGCAGTGCAACAGCACGGCGCGGAGCTCGTTCTGCACGGCCACGAGCACGTGCGCATGACGACGGCGATCAAGGGGCGCAACGGACCACTGCCGGCAATCGGCGTGCCGTCCGGCAGCGCCACGATGCGCGGCGGCACACGGGCGGCAGGCTATGCGCTCCACGAGATCGTTGAAGAGGACGGCGGCTATACGTTGACCGTCATTCACCGGGCGATCGGCCGATCCGGCGAAATCGGCGAGATGGCGCGCAGCACTTACAAGAGCCCCTTTTGAGAACGCTGGCCGCGCGCCGTGCCGATAGCTGATCAGACGGCCGCCTGCCACGAAAGGCCGGTTCCAGGCTCTTGTTTCTTGACTTTTGGAGCCGGGGCCGACCCTGTTGGCGCGCGCGAACGTCTGATGATCCGGCCGCGTGCCGTGAAGCGATTTTTCATAACAGGCTCCAAGAGCCCCTTTTGAGAACGCTGGCCGCGCGCCGCGCGGCTGATTTTTCAAGCAGGTTCCAGCGTCAGCCGACGACGAACCAGGCATAAGCGAGAAGCAGGAACATGCCGGCGATCATGCCGAGTCCAAAGCCGCAAAGCCCCCAGATCAGCGCATATTTGTCCGACCCATGCGCCTTGTCGGCGAACAAGCCGCCGCGAGCGCTGACCGTCTTGTTCAGCCAATCGCCTTCGACCGCCTGCTCGCGCTCAACAATGCGCTCTGCCACATAGCGCGTCACCGCATCGGCGATCACTTCAAGGCTGGTGCTTTCCGCCAGGCTGGTGCGGCCCAGCCTGGTGTCCTTGAAGAATTGGTATTGCCGCTTGTCGCGCCCCATCGCCACAAAGCTGGTAGCGTCCACCCAATAGCGGGGCGACTGGCCGGGCAGGATGCCGAGGAGCAATTGGTCATGGTCGGGCGGCAGATCATTGGCGACGCTTTCCAGCGCCTCGGCCAGAAGCTCAAGCCGCGCCTGTTCGGCTTCGCGCAAATCCACGACCACGTCGGCACGCTCAGACTGCGCAATCCTGACCTCGCGAATTGCGTGCTTGAGATCAACCACCCGCCTGCGCCCACTCTCTACCATGACGCGCCAGTCCCTTCACCTATTTGGTGTTTTTCGCCTCGGCAGCGAAGTCTAGAGCCTTTTCCATTCTGATTGAATCAGAATGGAGGCTCTATGTCTTTGCCGGAGCATGATCTTATCCGAAAAACCGGTGCCCACTTTTCGGGATCATGCTCTAGCAGGTTCCGAACCGCCGCACATGTGACTTCAGGCCCTTGCTTTTTCGTGGTGAACAGGCATGAGCCAGTGCATGAGAAGCACCGATAGGGTCCGCGCCGCCGCCGAGGCGGCCGGGCTGACGCTGCAGGTTCGCGAAATGCCGCAAAGTACCCGCACGGCGGAGGATGCGGCGGCCGCCTGCAGTACATCCGTGGCGCAGATCGTCAAGTCGCTGATCTTCCGCAAGGCGGAAAGCGGCAATCCCGTGCTTATCCTGGTCTCAGGCGTAAACCGGGTCGACCAGGAGGCCATGAAGGCCGTCATCGGCGAGAAGCTGGCGCGCATGGACGCCAATGACGTGCGCGCGCTGACCGGCTTTGCCATTGGCGGCGTGGCGCCGCTTGGCTCGCTGACACCGCTTGCGACGTTCATGGACAACGATCTCATGGCCTTCGACACGGTCTGGGCGGCGGCCGGCGCGCCGAACGCCGTGTTTGAAGTGAGCCCCAAGTTGTTGGCGGAAGCGACCGGGGCGCAGATCGTGTCCGTCGGCTGATCGGACCTGTCTAACGCGCGTTCTCCAGAATAAGACGGGCCGCGGCGTCAGGGATTTCATACGGCAGCATGTGGCCGACATCCTCGAAAATATGCACGCCGATATGGCCCGGCAGCCGATGCGCCTGGCGCGTCGGCAGCACGCGATCCTGCGTGCCCCAGATGACCTTGGTCGGCATGGTCAGCCGCTTCAGCTCCTCGCGGGGGATCAGCTTCTGCGACCCGTCCTCAAAGAACGTCTCGACGATCTCCAGAAGTGCGGCCGTCGCCCCGTCGGCCTGGCGTGTGCGCGCCATCTCGGCGGCGAGCGTTTCCGGCACTGGGCGGTTCCACCCAAAGAATTGCTCCAAGAGCAACGCGAGGTCGGCTTCGTCGCGCGCAGCCGCATAGCGGCGGAGCAGGCGGTGATTGATCTCACTGCCAAATCCGCCGGGCGCCAGCAATGTGAGGGAGGCCGTGCGCGCCGGGTCACGCAGCGCCGCTAGCGCGGCCGCCGCACCGCCCATGGAATGGCCGACCAGATGCGCATAGGAAATGCCGCGTCGGGCAAGCGCGGCCAGAACCGCTCGGGCTGCGACACCGGCGCCGCCCGGCCGGCAGCCAAGCGACCCGCCGTGACCCGGCAGGTCGAACGCCAAGATGCGCTGCGCGCCGAGCCGCTCGATAATCGCGTCCCAGGCGGCATGCGTCCCGCCGAAGCCATGCAGGAGCACGAGCGGCACATCGCCGGCGCCGCGCTCCGCGGCGAACAACTCAGGCTCGTCCGTCAATCCCCCACCGCCCGGCGCGTCGTCCATCGGTCGCTTTATCAACCGGGGCTTACCACCTTAGGCGGCCCACGTCATTCGGTGTGCGAAGCCACTCAGTTCTGCAGGATGATGCGTGTGTTCCGTGGCCCGTTGCGCCGCACCAGATTGTAGAGCGTCCTGGCGTTCTTCGGATGCAGGCGGACGCAGCCATGCGAGGCGGGACGGCCGAGATTCTTGATGTGCGGCGTGCCGTGGATGGCGTAGCCGCCGTGGAAGAAGATGGAATGCGGCATCGGCGCCATATCGTATTTTCGCGAGTACCACATCTTGTGCATGCGGGTCGGCCGAAACGTGCCGCGTGGTGTCCGGTACGGCTTGCGACCGGTCGAAACCCTCCAGGAATAAAGGACGTTGCCGTTCTGCGAGACCGTCATGGTCTGCTTGGAGATATCGATGCGGGCAACAACACCCGCAGACGCACTTCCGGCTGCAAACGCAAAGACCAGCACAATCAACGCAAACAGACGCATGACACTACCCCCTCAGATTGAGGCGAGGCTACCTGTCAAGCACCTGTCGGACAATCCCCAAATGCTGGAGAAGAACCTGGCGGCCATCACATTGTCGGGATCGTGACACAAAGCCGCCGCAAAGGCTGAACGAGACCTTGTCCTATTCTTGCCTAGCGGTGCGCTCTGTTTAGCCTCGTTCTCTTTCAGCCAGATGGAGCTAAGCGCAATACGGGGAGCCTCGCCGGCCGGTGAGCCCCCGCTTCGGTCAAGCCTCGCGTTTGTCATCCCGGTTCGGCCGACAGGCCGAGACCGGGACCCATGAACACCCACGGTGACTTGGTGGCTATGGGTCCCGCACAGCGTCGCTGCGCGCCGCTTGCGGGATGACAAACGATATGAAGGTGCGCAGCAGCAACACGGCCCGCACCGATCACATCGCGAGGTGGATCTCGGAGAGGTCCTCGCCGATCGTCTGGAAGATGTCGTCAAGCTCCTGGCTGTTCGGCGCGTCGAAGTAGAGCGGATTGCCGTCAGTGTCCTTGCTGGCGCAATTGCGCATCAAGGTCTTCGTGGACTCGCCGATGGAGCCGAAGGTGATGGTGTAAAGGCGGATGCCTCCGTCCTTGGCGTTGGTGCAGAGCGTCGACGTCTTGCCGTCAAGGTTCGTCTTGGCGATCGATTCCGACGGATCGGAGTTGACGTTCAAATTCTGCAGCCGCCGGCGGACCTTGTTGCCGCTACCAATGTTCAAGTTCACGGCCGTGCCCGGATAATTGTAGGCGGAGAAGGTGCCTTTGTTCCAGTTGTCGGAATCGGTGATCGAGATCGACGGGGAGTTCTCGCCGTCCGTCAAAAGCACGATGGCCTTGACGGTCTTCGCGTAATCCTCGTCCTCCGGGCCGATGCCTTCCGTATAGGGCGCGTTGGGCGACAGGACGTGCCAACCCCAGGCCAGGCCAACAGGAATGAAGGTGCCGGTGGCGCCCTGCGACTGCATGGCGTTGATGGCGTTGAGAATCGTCGTCTCATTGGTAGTCAACGGTGTCAGCGGGCGCGGGCAGCCGCGGTTCGGGCCGTAGGAATACGGATAGGTCGTATCCTTCTTGCCGCTGTGCCAGTTGACCTGGCTCGGGCTCGACTTGCTGTACTTCTTGAGGTTCCGCTGCCGCTGGTCCCAATTCCCCGACTTCTCATCTTCGAGATAGTTGTTCCAGGCGTCATAATAATCCGGCTCGTCCGGCCAGAACATTGGGACGAAGAGGGTGTTGGGAATGCTCGCCGTCGGCGCGGTGTCGAGAACATCGTAGGGCTCAGCACGCATCTCTACGCAGCCGGCCCACGAAACGCCGAGTTTCTCATAGAACCAGCGCGGGCCAAGGCGCCGCTTGACGCCGCTGAACTTCTTCTTGTTGAAGTTGATGCCGGTATAATAAGGCTGCGTGGAATCGTCGGTGGTCGATTCATCGGACCATTCGATCCACGACGGCGGATTGGTTGAGCTCACATTGACGTTGACCGATCCCTCAAAGGGCACCAGCGCGACCTTGAGCTTGTCATCGCCGCCGCTTTCGTTCATCTCGTCCATGAGATCTTCGACAAGCGTCTTGGCGGCGCATTTCAGTCCCGCCATGCGGGTGCTGCCGGTTCCACAGGGATTGGAGCCGGCCGACCAAGCCATAGAGCCGGTGTTGTCGAAGACCAGCGCCAACTCAACCTGATTAGAGCCGCGAACCACCTCCGACACGATGTCCATGTCCATCGACATGATGCCCTCGCCCGTCGGGGCGAAATAGCCCAGCGGCAGGAAGATCGTCTTCATGGCGCCGTCGGCGGAGACGATGTAGCCCCGGGTAGTGAGTTCGACATCGAAATCCTGAACCGTGAATTCGTTGTCACCGACCGGGAACGACGTCACGTAGTTCCGAACGAAGGTCGTCGCCTGCTCCTCGTTGTAGCCCTCGCCCTGCCTGGCCAGCGCCAGTGCGGCCGCATCAACGGCGTTGGCAAGCTCGGCCTTGTAGCGCGCGTAGCGCGTGATATCGATGGCGCCTCCCATGACGAGAAGCAGCGGAAGCGCCGACGCCGCGAACAGAATGAAGACGTTGCCGCGTTGGTCGCGTCCCAGATGGGCAATGGCTTTGATCAGCTGGCGTAGCATCTCGATCTTCCCGGCAAATGGGTTCACTTTGCACAACGAAATAGAGAAAAAGATCAGTAATACCCCTTACGAATATGGTTAACGGGCCGAAGGATAAAGATTTCCTTAAACGCAGGACCTAGGCACAGCTTTCTGCGCGCCTACGGCAAACGCAGAGCAACGCCCCAGCCCCCGCGGCCGGCGCGCCTCCGGACGGCGTGGTTCGATGCCGACCGGTTAGCCAGCGGTTGATTGGAACCGCAAATAATCGCAAGAAATGCCGCGCGCCGCGTTAACTTCCGTCAGCTCCAGACCCTAAAGATGCGAGAGTGTGTCGTGTTCGTTGAATCTCCCAACACGTGCACTCTCTGATGGAGCACGGCCTTGCCGGAGAACCGGTGCCTCCTTCTCAGGATCACGCCTCAGACGTCGTGCGGCGCGCCCGCTGGGCCACGGCCACTATCTTCCTGATCAACGGAGCGGTCCTCGGCACCTGGGCGGCGCATATCCCCCTGGTGGAGGCGCGGCTCGGCATCTCGCACGCCACGCTGGGGATCGCGCTCCTGTTCATGGCGGCAGGCGCGCTGATCGCCATGCCGCTGACGGGCGGCGGCATCGCCCGATTTGGCAGCGCGGCAATAATCCGCGCCGCCACCATCGTGCTTTTGGTCGCCCTTCCCTTCCCTCTCATCGCCCCCCATCCGGCGCTCCTGATGGCGGCGCTGTTCCTGCTGGGGGCGGCCAACGGCGTGCTGGACGTCTCAATGAACGCACATGGCGTGATGGTGGAACGGCGGCTTGGCCGCGCCGTCATGTCGTCGCTGCACGGCATGTGGAGCTTGGGCGGCCTGGCAGGCGCGGGATTGGCGGCCATCCTTTTGCCGGTGGTTGCGCCGCTCATGCAGGTCTTCGCAATGCTGGCCCTGGCGGCGACTGCAGCTCTGGTGGCGCTCGCCTTCCTGCTTCCCTCAAGCGATGACGGCCAGGCCGGTGGGGTGACGTTCGCTTTGCCGAGCCGCGCCACGCTCGGGCTCGGCATCTTGTGCTTCTTGTGCATGAGCAGCGAGGGCGCGGTACTTGATTGGGGAGCGCTGCATCTGGCGAGCAGCTTTCAGCACGGCGCCGGATTTGCGGCGACCGGATTTGCCGTGTTCTCCGCCGCCATGGCGGCCGCCCGTTTTGCCGGCGACCGCATGCGCGGCGTGTTTGGCGCGGTGGCGCTGGTGCGCGGAAGCGGGTTTCTGGCGGCGGCGGGGATGGTCGTGGTGCTGACCGTGCCGGCGCCGGCGATCGCGGTCGCGGGCTTTGCGCTGGTCGGCCTTGGATTGGCGAACCTCGTTCCGGTCTTCTTCGGCGTGGCGGGGCGGATCACATCTCAGCAGGCCGGGGGCGCCATCGCTGCAGTCGCGACGCTTGGCTATACGGGATTTCTGCTCGGCCCCCCCGTCATCGGGTTCGTGGCCGACGCGGCCGGGCTTAGCCGCGCGCTGGGGCTGATCGTGCTTGCCTGCGTGGCGATCGCGCTCTCCGCCGGCGTCGTGCGCGGGCCCGGCAATCAAGGCTGACGGCCGGCTCCGGAAGAAGGCCGCACTGCGTCCGGCCCTTTACCATCATGGCAGGAAGCGCTGACGGGACGACCCGTCGGCCGCCCGCAGCGGCCAGGCTGAGCCTTTATTCGGCCGCTTCGCTGTCGCTCTCGCCCTTTTTGCGCTTGTCGGGCGCCTCGATTTCGCGTCCGCCAAGGCCCTTGAGGGGCGGGAGCTTGTTCACACCGCTGGAATCGTAGGTCGTGATCTCCAGATCGCCCTCCGCTGCCCGCAATGCGCGAAGAAAAATGTCAAGCTCCATCAACGTCATCCGCAGATAGGCTTCCGACGCTTGGCGCTTCTTGCTCTCATCCAGCACGGAGAGCGAAAAACCCATCCGTTCGAGATCGAAGTCCCGGATCTCAATCCCGAGATTGAGGTTGCTCATATTCGCCACTCCCCTGCTACTCGCCGACCCGTTGCGCTATTCACATGTCACCAATGATCATCCACCGAGCGGCGGTTCCACACAAGAGCCATTTGTTGGTGAAAGCACGCCGCGCGGCCAGCCTGCCCGCATCGGCATCCTAATCCTGCCAGACAGGTTGGCTACGGGTGAAAGAAGTCGATAAGATGACACGCCTCTGGAGGCCGCATGTTCATCCGCACCGCGCTTCTGGTGCTCGCTTTTTCGGCGGGAGTCGGCGCTTGCGCGGCCGCCACCTTTGCCGACGCAGCCCGCCTGCTCGACGGGGCGTGGCATGGCGACGCGTTTGTCCTGAGGATCGATGCGGAGCGCGCGCAGGCGAGCCTGGCAGCCGATCGCCCGTTCGAGTGGGAGCGCTTCATCATCAAGGATATCCAGGGCGATGCCGTCATCTTCGCCATCGGGGCGGAGCTTTTTGAGGCGAAGATCGGGGCTGAGACCCTCACGCTCACCAGCACCAGTTTTCGCGGCGCGCGTGTTCTTTTCCGTGACACAACGCTGCGCGGAACGGCCTCGGACTAGGCGTTCGAGGCGGCGGAAGGGCGACAATGGGACAAAATGCCTGCCGACGGCTTGAGCAGGGAGGCGGGCCACGCCAATGTGCCGGGCCGGTCGGAGCGTCGGGCGGGATAGCCCGGCCGGCTTCTCGATATCGGAACTTTAGGACGCGCAGTGCAGGACGCTGAAGACGATCGCGGCGATCGCGTGAACGATGCGGGGTTGGCTCCGGCGCGGAAGGCGGGGCCTGAAGCGCGGGCAGCGCTGTCGATCGAGATCTCTCGCTTAGTAGCGCGCGTGCTTGCCGGCGATACGATCGATCGACAGGCGGAGGCAGATAAGCTGGCGCGGCAATTCCCCGATGCCGGGATGTCCGGCGTGATGGTCGCTCAGGCTATCGATAGTGCGGCGGGAATGGTGGGCATGATGCGTCAGGACGGCGCCGCTGAGATCGAGGCGGAGGCGGACGCCCCGAAGGCGCTCGGCGACGAGGTTGCGATGCCGCAGGTCCAGTTGCTCCCCGACGCGGTCGCGCCCGTCCCTGAGGATGTCGCCGCGGACGGGCATGGCGTGCCTTCAAGCGGTGGCGGGGAGCCCTCAGAACCTGCAATCAACACGGATTCAGGCGGTGCGATCACGCGCAGCGTCGCGGCAGCCGTCAAGCGGGCTCTGTTCGGTGGCCGGTGGCGCTGAAAGCAAGCGGCTTCGCGACAAGCGGAATTCAGCGGTCAGGCGACGCTCGGAAACAAAGGAGAAGTGGGAATGCTCAACGATCTGGCGGGTAGGCGCGTCGTCATCACGGGGGGAAGCACCGGTATCGGCGCGGCGGCGGCCAAGGCGCTGGCGGCATCGGGTGCGGCGATCGCGCTCCACTACAATGCCAGCGAGCGCGATGCAGCCGATGTTGCGGCGGCGATCGGCGAGGCCGGCGGCACGTGCCACCTCGTTCGCGGTGATCTTCTGCAACGCGATGAGGCGCCGCGCATCGTAAAGGAGGCTGCTGAGGCGCTCGGTGGAATCGATGTCCTCATCAACAATGCCGGCTCGCTGATCAAGCGCACGCCGTTTGAGGACTTGCAGGACGATCTCGTCGACAAGGTCTTCGACCTCAACGTGCGCGCCGTGATCAAGGCGATCCAGGCGGCGCTGCCTTATCTGGAGATGGCGCACGGCTCCATCATCAATGTCGGCTCAATCGCCGGAATCGGCGGTGGCGGACCGGGGGCTGCCGTCTACGGCGCGTCCAAGGGCTTTATCCATAATCTCACCCGGCACCTCGCCCGCCTCTATGCGGAGAAGGGCATCCGCGTGAACGCAGTGGCCCCGGGCGTGATCGACACGCCGTTCCACGCCGCGACCGCGCCGGAGATGAAGGAAGCGATGCGCGCAACCATACCGATGGGCCGGCTGGGCGTGGCAGAGGATTGCGCCGGCACGTTCCTCTTCCTCGCCTCCGACCAGATGAGCGGCTACGTGACGGGCCAGACCATCCACGTGAATGGCGGGCAGTTGATGGCGTAGGCGGCGCAGATCAGCCGCGCCCGTGCGGCGCGTCCCAGTCGATTCCCACCGGCCCGGCCGGCACGATGCCGAGCGGATTGCGCAGCGCGCTTCGCGAATGATAGCCGTGTCTGTAGACGTCGAACTTCACCGTCTCCCTGACGCCAGGCATCTGGTAGATCGCGCGCGCATAAGGCCACAGATGCGCATAGTCGATCAGCCGGCGGATGTTGCACTTGAAGGCGGAATGATAGGCGACGTCAAAGCGTGCCAATGTCGGGAAGAGACGCAGGTCCGCCTCAGTAAAGTGCTCGCCGGCAAGGTAGCGCGACGTGCCGAGATGCGCGTCGATGGCATCGAGCGTTTCGAAGACGTCACGCACCGCCGCATCGTAGGCGTCTTGCGTGCGCGCGAAGCCGGCGCGGTAGACGCCGTTATTGACGCTCTGATAGATGCGCGCATTCCAACCCTCAATCGCCTCGGCGCGACTTGCCGGATAGAGGTCCGGCCCGCTCGCGCCCGCCCCGGCGAAGGCACTGTTGAAGATACGTACGATGTCGGCGGATTCGTTTGAGACGGCACGCCCCGTCTTCGTGTCGACGACGAGCGGTACGGTCACGCGCCCGGTATAGTTCTCGGCGCTCCGCGCATAGACTTCGTGAAGTGCTGCGGCGCCGTGAAGCTTGTCGGCGAACGCGCCTTCGGCGTCGAAGACCCATCCCTGGTCGGTGCGCTGCGGCCGCGCGAACGACGCGTCGATAATGTCGTCCAGCCCCTTGAGCCGGCGTGCCAGCAAGGCGCGGTGCGCCCACGGGCAGTTCCACGCTGCATAAAGGTGATACCGACCGGGCACAGCGGCAAAGCCACCCTCGCCTGTCGGGCCGGCGCCGCCGTCCGGCGTCAACCAGTTGCGCACCACGCTTGGCGCACGCCGGAAGGCACCGTCGCGGCTCTCCTGGGGCGGTTCCTCCGCAAAATAGACGCCATCGATCATCGTGCCCATTCGCCAGCCCTTAAAGGATTGTAGCTAAAGGGTCACGCAACGCCGCGCCGATGCTCGCGTGGCGGACCCTTCACGGCTATCATTTGATCAAGATCAACGCGCCGGCACTCAAGCTCTCCACCATCGCCGGACGGACAAGCAGGAATGCGACGTGGAACAGGATCCCAAACCGCATTATCCGCTGTCATGCCCGCTCTGCGGCATCGCCATGATCGGCGAGAAGACGGAGCCTGAGCAGCCGGATTTCGACCTGCATCGCTGCTTGAGCTGCGGCACGGTTGTGGAAATCCCCGGCCTCCCGCCGTCCGACGACGGTTGATCAACAACGAACCCTCCCCTTGAGGGTGGGTCGAAATCGGGCGAGCTCCGCGCGCCGTTTTCGGAAACAGGCCGTGTTGCCCTCGCGCACAATCGTATCGATTGTCATCCCGGATGGCGCGCAAGCGCCGGTCCGGGACCTATGGACACCAATCGCGTCGAGGACGCATGGCCGCGAGGCCCTTTGTCCTCACCGCCCGTGCTCTTCTCAGCTTCAGTGGCTATGGCTCCCGGTCTCGGCCTTGCGGCCGAACCGGGATGACAGACCGGTAAGTTGATCGTGTTGGCGCGCTCGAATTGCGCTTCGCTCCATCCGGTCTACAGAGGGAAGGTTGAGCAGTGCTCGCCGCGTGCACCCGTCTACCTGCGAAAGCCTAGAGCATGATCCCGAAAAGTGGACACCATCTTTTCGGATAAGATCATGCTCCAGCAAAGACATAGAGCCTCCATTCTGATTCCATCAGAATGGAAAAGGCTCTATGCAATCGGGCCGCTCGCCCTCTTCCAGGCATCGAGCCCGCCTTTGATATGGCAGGCGGACGAAAGGCCAGCTTCGTCGGCCGCCTCCACCGCCATCGCCGAGCGCTCACCAAAAGCACAATAAAAGACGAGCTGTTTGCCGGTGGAATTAGCGAGCTCATAGAGGAGCCCGCCCGGCGACAGATGGTCCGGCAGGCTGCCGTAGGGCGCGTGGACGGCGCCCGGTATCTGCCCGTGGCGCTCGCGTTCGGATTTGTCGCGCAAGTCGACGAGCACGCAATCGCCACCTTGGAGCAGCGTGAGAGCATCGTCGCAACCGAGCGAGCGCGCTTTCAGTTCGGCACGATCCTGCTTCAGTCCGACATGCAGGTTGGCGGGGACCGCGACGTCCATCATCTTGGGGTTGGGCAGGTTGAGGCTGTTCATGATGTCGACATATTCGTCGACCGAGCCGACCTGCAGGCGCGGATTGAACGCCTTCTCCTCACCGATCGTGCTGACGGTGTCGCCTTTGTAATCATGCGCCGGATAGACGAGCGTCTCCTCCGGCAATTTCAGGAGCCTGTCGAACAGCGAGTGATATTGGTCGACCGGATTGCCGTTTTGAAAATCGGTGCGACCGGTGCCGCGGATGAGCAGCGTATCGCCAGTGAACACGCGGTCGTTCATCATAAAGCTGTAGGAATCGCTGGTGTGGCCGGGCGTGTAGATGGTGTCGAGGCCGACGCCTTCGATCTCCACCTTCTCGCCGTCCGCCACGCGCATGGACACGACATCGACGCCGCTCATCTCGCCCATCACCGTGATGCAGCGTGTGCGGTCGCGGAGCTCCGCCAGCCCGGTCACATGGTCGGCATGCACGTGGGTGTCGATTGCCTTGATGAGCCGGAGGTCCAGCTCATCGAGCAGCTTGATGTAGCGGTCGACGCGCTCCAGGACGGGGTCGATGATGAGCGCCTCGCCGCCTTTGCGGCTGGCGATCAGATAAGTGTAGGTCGACGAGGTCGTGTCGAACAATTGGCGGAAGATCATAGGTGGCCATCCCGATCCGTCGCGTTGGTTGCTGGCGGCATTCTTCGACGCGCGCCGGCACTTCGCAAGATGGTTTAGAGACGCAGCTTGACGAGCCGGCAATTTAGGCCGGCAGCAGCGTCGCGTCGCCCCCTAAGCGTCGCGTAGCACCATGTCATCGCGGTGGATCATCTCCGCGCGGCCGCGATAGCCGAGGATCGCTTCGATCTCGCCGGAGCGCTTGCCGACGATGCGCGTGGCGTCCTCCACATCGAAGGCGACGAGCCCACGGCCGATTTCCGCGCCGTCTTCGGCGCGGATAAAGACCGCGTCGCCGCGGGCGAAGCGGCCGTCAACGCCGGTCACCCCGGCGGGGAGCAGGCTCTTGCCTGCCCTCAATGCCGAGGCAGCGCCGGGATCGACTGAGATGGAGCCGCGCGGCTCAAGATGGCTGGCGATCCACGCCTTGCGGGCGCTGGCCGGCGTCGCCTGGGGAGCGAACCAAGTGGCGCGCGCGCCGGCATCGATCGCCTTCAGCGGGTTCTTCACATGACCGGACGCAATCACCATCGCGGCGCCGGCAGACGTGGCGATGCGCGCTGCCTCCACCTTCGTCTTCATGCCGCCGCGCGACAGATCGGAGCCGGCGGAGCCGGCCATCGCCTCAATTGCCGGCGTGACCGCCGGGACGAAGTCGATATGCGTGGCGCTCGGATCGCTCGCAGGCGGCGCGGAATAAAGCCCATCCACGTCGGAGAGGAGCACCAGGCAGTCGGCACCGACCATCGCTGCGACCCGCGCCGCCAGCCGGTCGTTGTCGCCGTAGCGGATCTCCGTCGTGGCCACCGTGTCGTTCTCGTTGATGACGGGGACGGCGCGCATCTTCATTAGCGTGGCGAAGGTGGCGCGAGCGTTGAGGTAGCGGCGCCGCTCCTCCGTGTCGCCGAGCGTCAGAAGGATCTGCGCCGCGTGCAGGCCGTGCGCGGCGAGGCTCTCCGCCCAAGCGCCCGCCAACGCGATCTGGCCCGCCGCGGCGGCGGCCTGCGCCTCCTCAAGCTTCAGCACGTCGCGCCCCAATTCGAGCGCGCGCCGGCCAAGCGCAATCGCGCCTGAGGAAACGATAATCACCCGCCGGCCGTCGCCCATCAGCATAGCAACGTCCTCAGTAAGGGCCGCGAGCCAGTCGCGGTCGAGCCGCCCGGTCGCGTCGTCGACAAGCAATGACGAGCCGACCTTAACGACGATGCGGCAATGGGCAGCGAGTGAGCGTTTCATGGTCCAAGCAGGCCTTCGTGCGGGCGCCGGGTTCTCTAGGGCCTTTTCCATTCTGATGGAATCAGAATGGAGGCTCTATCTCTTTCGTTTGAGCATGATCTTATCCGACCTTGCTTCGCCTGCCGAAGCGGGCTTCGCGAAGGCGGGTAACCAGTACCCACTTTTCGGGAGCATGCACTAGCACAGCCGCGGTGCCCTTTGCCTATCGCCGGCTTTACTGCTTAACCGAGACGACTCGCAGGCGGGTGCCTGCCAATGGTCGGGGGCATCACGACGACACATATGACAAAGACGGCTTCAATCGCGGCGCGGTGCCGGTTCCACACCGCGCGGCTCTCCGTCGAAAGCTGGACGGAGGCACTGTCTGATGCGGATCGCCGCGCTGCGCTTGCTGAGCGGATGGTCGAGATCATGACGCCGGAGGTGGCGCAGGCATTGCCGCCGAAATGGCAGCCGCTTGCGTCTTTTGATGAGGCGCTTGAATGGCTCGAAGCGCGCGCCGCCGAGGGCGATTGCTTTACAGTCAAGACCAAGGACAACGACTGCATCGTCGGGTGCCTGGTCGCCTATGCCGAGACGGCGGAGTCCGATCCCGCGCTGCTTGATCTGCGCATCGGCTATCTCTTCGCGCGCGAGGCCTGGGGGCATGGCTTTGCCAGCGAGTTGATCGCGGGCCTGGTTGATTGGTGCGTCACGGCCGGCGACATCCGTACGCTTATCGGCGGCGTGGAGGAGGACAATGTGGCGTCCATCCGCGTCTTGGAGAAGAACGGCTTTCGGCTGGTGCCTGATGGCGCCGAGCCGCCGATGGTCGTGATGAGGCGTGTGCTAACAGGTCGGCCGTAGCTTTCCGATCAAAGCGGCAGGCCGCCCTCGTCGTAGAGATCGGAATGCTCAGACGTCGCGCCCGGCTTCTTGTCCTTTGCGGCCTTGCGGGACAATGCAGTGAGCGCCTCGTACGTCGCGCGCTGGGACGGTGTCATCGCTTTGTTTTCGCCCCGCTTTTCTTTCCGTTTCATTCCTTCCTCCATCTTGGATCGGGCGCCTCGTCCTGCGCTCCCGTCCGATCCAGAAGCATGAGGCAGCCGTCAAGCAGGGCCTCAATCCCCTGCCCTGTCGCTGCTGAAATGACGAGCCCTCTGCTGCCGCGACATCGCTCCAGCGCGTCCGCCGCGTCTTCAACCTTACTGCCATCGGCTATGTCGATGCGCGACAGCGCAACGATCTCCGGCTTCTCCGCCAGCCCGTGCCCGTAAGCGGCGAGTTCCGCGCGCACCGTCTGGTAGGCCTTGAGTGGCTCCTCGCCATTTGCATCGACGAGATGAATAAGCGCACTGCAGCGCTCGATATGGCCGAGAAACCGATCGCCGATTCCCACGCCTCCATGCGCGCCTTCGATCAATCCGGGAATATCGGCAAGCACGAACTCCCTGCCCTTGTGGCGCACGACGCCGAGTCCCGGTGTCAGCGTGGTGAACGGGTAATCGGCGATCTTCGGCTTCGCCGCGGAGACGCGGGCGAGCAGCGTCGATTTGCCGGCATTGGGAAGGCCGACAATGCCGATATCGGCAATCAGCTTGAGCCGCAGCCAGATCCACTTCTCCACGCCCGGCTGACCGGGATTGGCATGACGCGGTGCGCGGTTCGTGGAGGACTTGAAATGGGCATTGCCGAAGCCGCCATTGCCGCCGACGGCGAGACGCACGCGCTGTCCCACCTCCGTCAGGTCGGCGAGCACGGTTTTGTTGTCCTCTGCCAGGACTTCCGTGCCGACGGGAAGCTTTAGAATCGCATCGGCCCCTTTGGCGCCGTGGCGGTCGCGGCCCATGCCGTGACCGCCGGTCTTAGCCTTGAAATGCTGGCGGTAGCGATAGTCGATGAGTGTGTTGAGGCCTTCCACGGCCTCCGCCCAAACGTCACCGCCGCGCCCGCCGTCGCCGCCGTCCGGGCCGCCGAACTCCACGAACTTTTCGCGCCGAAACGACACCGCGCCGGCGCCGCCGTCACCGGAGCGGATATAGACCTTGGCCTGGTCGAGGAACTTCACGATCGCTCCCATGCGGCGCGGGTGAGACAATGGTCGATTGCCGCCTGTTCGCCGCGCGCAAGCGTCGCGCATTGCGTCGGCCCGCTGCGAACAAAGCCGGCCTTTTCAAGGACCCGCATGGAGGCGGGATTGTCGGTGATGACGCCGGCAGTGAGCGAGACGACCGGCAATGTCTTGAAGACATGGTCGACGAGCGCTTGAAGCGCTTCGGTGGCGTAGCCTCGGCCCCATACGGGCTCGGCCAGCCAATAGCCGATCGCGGCGTCGCCATCTTCAATGCCGCGCACGGAGATGGCGCCGACCAGCGACCCGTTATCGATGGCGAAGGTGTGCTCCTCGCCGGCGGCGGCGCGTTCACCGGCCTTGGCGATGAACGTCTCCGCGTCGGCACGCTCATAGGGCCACGGCACGCGGGCAAGATTCTTCACCACATCCCATGACGAGAGCGCCGTGCAGATCGCCGGCGCATCATCGGGCCGCAACGGGCGCAGCACAAGGCGGCCGGTCGTGATCGATGCCGGCGCGGTTGCGGTGGTGGCGATGCTCATGCGTTAACGGGCCCATCCCAAGCAAAAAGGGGAAGCGGCGTCCCGCTTCCCCTTTTTCTCGTCGACACCGGGTCGGCAGGACGCCGGCGCAATCCGTCCGGCTATTCGGCGGGCTCGCTCGGCTCCACGGACACATAAGAGCGTCCGCCCGCCTTGCGCGAAAACGACACGCGGCCCGCCGTCAGCGCGTAGATCGTGTGATCCTTGCCGAGGCCGACATTGTCGCCGGGCCGCCACTTGGTGCCGCGCTGGCGCACGATGATGTTGCCCGGCACGACGACCTCGCCGCCATATTTCTTGATGCCGAGACGCCGGCCGGCGGTATCGCGTCCGTTGCGTGAGGAGCCGCCCGCTTTCTTATGTGCCATCTCAGTCCTCCTTCGCGGCCTCGGCCAACGCCTTGGCCTGGCTGACCCAATCGTCGCGCTCGATGCGGCCCTTGAAGCTCAGCGCATCGTCGACGCGTTTGATGTCCTCCGCCGTAAAGGCGGCGATTTGCGCAAAGCGTGTGACGCCGAGCCCGTTCAGCTTCTTCTCAAGCGCCGGCCCAACACCGGTGATCTTCTTCAGATCGTCGGCCTGACCTTCGGGCGCCTGGAACAGCGGCGCGCCTTCGGACGCCGGTGGCGTCTTCTCCGGCGCTACTTCGGCAGCAGCGGCCCTCGGCTCCGCATCGGCCTTGGGCGCCGCTTTCGGCTTCGCCTTTGCCTTCGTCGGAGACGGCGACTTGCCGTCGGTCAGAATCTCCGTCACCCGCACCAGCGTGAAGAGCTGGCGATGGCCGTTCTTGCGGCGGGAGTTCTTGCGGCGGCGCTTCTTGAAGACGATGACCTTGTCGCCGCGGCGCTGCTCGACGATCTCCGCGGCGACCGAGGCGCCGGCCACCAGCGGTGCGCCGACATGCGGCGCCTCGCCGCCGAGCATCAGCACGTCGGGAAAGGTGACCGTCTCGCCAGGCTCGCCCGGCAGCCTCTCAACTTCCAATGTCTCGCCGGCGGCAACGCGATATTGCTTCCCGCCGGTCTTGATGACTGCGAACATTTTGTCCTCGCGTTCGGCGCCACACCTCTCGCGCCGCATCGGCGGCGTTTCGGGCGGGCTTCTTTCAGTCAGGCCGGTTTTGTTCGCCGGGCGGCTTCCTCGCTTGAGACAGCCGTCGGACAAACAATGAGGGCGCCGACCGGTCCGGTCCAGCGCCGAAAGGCCGGATAAAGTGCAAGCAGCGTCGGAAGTCAAGGTTTTCGGCGCAAATCCGGCGATGAGGCGGCGGCGCGGGACGGTCTTGGCTGACCGCGCGACCTTGTCTGAAGCCCGCCGACCGACTAGATAGCGGCTGCCTGATCGACCAGCGCCTCAACCTGCGGAGGGATGCCGGAGTGGTTGAACGGGGCGGTCTCGAAAACCGTTGAGCGCGCAAGCGTTCCGGGGGTTCGAATCCCTCTCCCTCCGCCACCTGCATATTTCGCTCCCGATGTTCCAATGGGTTACAGGCCAAAGTGTCAAACCTTGGCCGCCGGTTTGACAGTTTTTGTTCCGCTATTGATCTCGCCAATTGCGGCAATCGCTTTCTCTGCAAGACGCGCTCGGTTCACCGCTTCCGTGTAGCGCGTCACTTCCTTCAAGGTCTTGTGGCCGCTTATGGCCATGATCTCGCTCGGCGTGCAGTGCGCCTCCGCCAGCCGCCGGCAGACGGCCTTGCGGAGCCCATGCGGAGAGAGCCCATGAAGGCCGGCTTCGTGCACCCGATCTCGGAACCAATTGGTGAAGCCGGCCGGTGTGAAGGGCTTGCCTTGCGCTGTCATGAGGAAGGTCAATTGATCCTTCGGAAGCGCGTCGATGGCTGCCTTCAGACTTGCGTGCACCGGGATGCTGACTTCCGCTCCTGTCTTCTGTTGGGTGACCTTGAGGACACCGTTGCGGATATGCTGCCGCCCCATCCTCACCACGTCGGACCGGCGCTGCCCCGTATAGAGAAGCAAGGCGAGCGCAAGATGCGCCCGCGTGCCGAGCGGGAACTTCGCCTCATACTGGGCAATGTCCTCCTCGCTCCACGTCCTGAAGCCCTCTGAGCGGGAGCGGATTTCCTTCACCCCTGCGGTCGGATCGTCGTCGCGCCAGCCAGCTTCCAAGGCGACCCGCATGAGCATGCGAAGCATCCGCAAGAGATTGTTTGCTGCGGCTGGCGTGTCCGCTTTCTTCGCTACCAGCGCCTTCACATCCTCGCGCCGGAGCTTCACCACGCGCTTGTCGCCGTGTTCGGCGCCGAAGCGTTCGAGGATGCCCCGGTAGGTCGCCTGCGTGCTCGCCGACAGGTTCCGAAACTCCGGTGAAGCATAATAGGTCTTGATGAGTGCACCGATACTGCCGGGCTTTGAGCGGGCCGCGCCGACTTCGATCTTGCCGGACAGCGCCGCTTCATAGGCCCTCATGAATTCGGGCGACCACGGAAGGCCGGGTAGCGGAGCGCGTTTGTGACCGGCGCGGCGGTAGTACCAGCGCGGCTTGCCGTGCCTATCGACGAACCCTTGGCACCACTTCGGAGGCTTCCTCATCATGGACGCTGTCCCACTCGTTCAACTCGTCACTCTCACCCGGCGATGGGCTGTTGTCGTTTTCGTGGTGTAGCACGATGGCTCCGCCCGAAGTGATTTCGGTTCGGCGCACGTTAAGGCCGGCGGCGCGGGCGGCCTTCACCGCCCGCACAACGTCGGCATGCTTGAACGTGGCGGGCGTGCGCGCCATTGCCTATCAGACCACGTGGCCGTCCAGGCGCACTTGCACGGACGCACTCGGATTGGCCGCCGCAGTGACGGCAACGCCGATGCGCGAATTGGCGCCCATGGCGTCGTCGGCAGTGACGAGCTTCGTGGCATCGTCCCAATATGCGGCCGCACCGACGGCGAACTCGTCGGTTGAGACTTTCGGCAACTCGAAGACGCCTGTGGTCACAAGGTCCACGTCCGCGCCGTTGTCGGCGTCGCCAGCGGCGATACCGAAGACCTTGCCGATGAGAGCCCCACCGCCGCTTACGACGGCGTATGGAGCCGGCAGCGTGAGGTTCACGCCTGCTTGGATGAAGTTCTTCATGGTTACAGTCCTTTGCTCGTTTTGAAGATGATCGTGGATGGCGGCTGGCCCGACTGTGCTTCGGCGATGGCGCGATCCGCCGCCGCAAGGGCTGCGGCCATCTCGCGATCAGACGAGTAGGCGATCTCCTCGCCGTTCTGATCGCGCACCGATCGCACGCCACGGAGACGCGCTTGAAAGAGCGCGTCACGCCACGTCTGAAGCTCAGTCAGGGTCGCCATGGCTTAGGCCCCGGCGTTGCGGTAAGCGCCGCGGAAATCGACCGCACCGCAACCAAAGTCGAGCACGACACGGAACTCGCGGCCGAGCACATCCCAGCCGTCGCGACTGGCAAGCTGCGGGCCTTCGGCACCGGAGAGGTAGGCGCATTCCAGAACCGGCAGCACGCCGGGATCGGCGAACACATACCAGGCTGTCGCGATGCGCGGCTCCACCAGCAGCGAGAGCTTGCCCCCGAAGGGATTCACGTCGCCGACAGTGGCAGCATTGATCGTCGCCAGCGCTTGCTCCGCTTCCGTCTCGCGGTCGGTGCCCACGAGAAGATACTTCGGCGTGGCGTTGATCGGCGTTGCGCCGTCCAGCCCCGTCATATCGCGGAGCGCTTTGCGGGCCACGGAGAGCGCAGCCAGTTCGCCGGAGGCTCCGATGATGTCACTGCCTGTGCCGGCAAGGTTGCCGTGGTCAGCATGGAACAACGCCTTGCCGTCCTCCGTCATCGTCGGACCAGCACCGCTGTTGGCGGTCAGCAGGGCGATGACCTGTGCGGCCTCATACTCGGCAGCCGACCGGCCCATCATCTCATTCCAGCGCCCGAAGGCGTTCAGGTCATCATTGACCAGTGCCTTGCGCGACAGGTTGAAGATGCCGCCCGCGGTTTCCAGTGCGAAGCCTTCCTTGGCCTCGCCCGTGGTCATGGCTTTGATCTCGCCGCTTTCGGTGACCTTCTGAAGGCCCGAGAACTCGCCGGTCTTCACAACGGAGATCGGCCGGAAGTCGGTGGCCGTGCGCCTGCGCGTGAGCGCCGTCACGACGGGCGATTGCGCCCGCTGATACGCACCTGCGAGAACGCGATTGCCGGCCTCCGTCGTGAGGATCGGAAAGTCCGACGTGGTGTGCTGCGCAGCACGGGTGAGCACCTGTTCAGCATTCATGCCGCGCGTGCTCTCACCGCGTGCAGCGAGCAACGCCCGCGCATTGTCCACGAGCGAGTTGGCCATGAAAGGACGAGCGGCGTCGCTCGGCTCTTCACCGGACATGCGACAGGCCAGCGCCTCCGCCATGCGGTCACGGATGACCGCCGGATCGTCGTTCGATGGTCCAACTTGCTGAACGCGGATGTTGTTCGCTGAGCGGCTACGCATGGCGTCAAAGGCCCGCTGGCGCACTTCGTCCAGCGTGACTTCGGCATCGATTTGCTCGTTTATCCAATCGCGGGTGAGGCCCGCGGTCTGAGCGATGGTGCGGATTGCGGCGTTGGTCTCGGCACGGTTGGCCGTCTCAACGGGCGCGGTCTCTTCGACCGCTTCGGTGGTTTCTTCTGGCATTGTATCACTCCTGATTACTGCGTTTGGATCGGCCGGGATCGGCACGAGGCTGACTTCCCGGATTGTGAACTTGCGGGCACGGCGGATGCGTCCGCTGCGGGCGTCACCGCTGTCGGTGTCGTCCCATCGCTCCACCGCATAGCCGACGCTCACGTTTCGGATCGTGCCGTCAGCGATGCGTGCGGCGATGGCTTCCACGTCGGGTGCGGACGAAAGGCGAAGACGCGCCACAAGGAAGCTTCCTTCTGTCCACATCCTTTCGACGTGGCCCACCACGTTGCGGACGCTGGCCTGCGCGTGCCCATCGATGAGCGGCAGGCCGGCATAGCCCGACGTGTCGTGGTTCGCGATATCGAGAACCTCGCCATACACGCCACGGCGATCGCGGCGCCGAACGGGATAATCCGTGGCGACGACGGCGGTGAAACTCTGTGTCTCAGCATCGTATGAGCCCGGACGAAGCAGGGCGCTTCGTGTCAGCGCTTCAGGCTCCTCAGGCTCAGGCGGTGTGATGCGCGGCTCCGCGCGATGGCGGAGCAGCGTCGTGTTCTCATGCAGCATTGGCGGCCTCCCTTTGCTCAGGCTCCGCGGCAAGACCGAGTGCCGTTTCACGCGTGCGATCTGCGGCGCGTTCTTCGTCCAGGTCTTCTACGTTCCAGCCGCGCTCGGCGACCGCCTTGCGGCGCGACGTAAGGCCGGCGTCGATTTCGGCGGTAGTCGCTTCCACGTCCTTTTGCGGATCGACCTGCATCGGACGCGGCATGATCCAATCGACGGCCTCGTAAGCCGGGCGCGACGCCTCTAAATCGTCGGCGGTCAAGGAACCGCTCAGGACTTCAGAGAGAATGAAGCGATGCCAGATCGGGCGGAAGAGTTGCGGCACTAAAACGCCGTACTGGACTTGTTCGATGCGCTGTCGGAACGGCAGCAGGCCCGCCCTAAGTGAACTGTAGTTCGCGCCGGACAGATCGTTGTCCAACAGGTGTGTCGGCACGCCGAGGCCGGCGCTCAAGGCCCGAAGGTTGTGCTTTACAAACTCGGCCGTCTCATTGGCTTGCTGCGGATTGGCGAAGACAACCTTCTGTCCGCCTTTCAGGCGAACCATGGTTCCAGGCTCCAAGCTCGGCTGTGCTTCGTCGCCAAACGGGTCGGTGCCGTCGCCAAGGTTGTTCTCGTCGGTGACGAACCCGGCGAACATCGCGCTGACGGACGCGGCCATGAGCAGCGCGTCGGTGAGTTTGTCGAATTCGGACGCCTGGAGAATGATGGAAGCGGTCCACGGTATGCCGCGGACTTGCCCCGGCGCGACCGGTCGCATGACGTGAAGCACGTCGCTGGCGTCCACGCGAACGGGCGTCGCCATTGCGGCAAATACGTCGGTCTCTCGCGTGGGGAAAATCCAGTAGGCGACCCGGCGGCCGTCGGCGTCGAATTCGACGCCCTGGACGATACTGCGCCCGCCGCCGAGGTTGCGTGTCATGCTGCGGTCCACCTGCTCAGCGCCGAGAGCACGCAAACGAAGACCGTCGTCGGTCTGAAGTAGCAGTGCGAATG
Source organism: Afifellaceae bacterium (assembly GCA_028281235.1). Classification (GTDB taxonomy): domain Bacteria; phylum Pseudomonadota; class Alphaproteobacteria; order Rhizobiales; family Afifellaceae; genus DASWJZ01. Next base: position 61,655 of record JANQKG010000001.1, read on the forward strand.
CCTCGCCGCGCACTACAAGCTCGTTCGCAACAAGCGCCTGCAAGCCGGCGAAGTCGGTTCGGCCATCTGCATCGGCCATCTCGCACCAGGCGTCGAAACGCGTGCTCAGGTCCTGGCGAACGGCGGCGTCCGGGTGTGTTGGCGTAGCGATGATGCCGGGACCGACAAGCGACCCGACGATGTTGGCAACTCCATTCGAAATGAAAGGATTGTTCGCCGCGAGATACGCGGAGCGCGATGCCAGCGTATGAGCAGCCGCGCCGACCTCGCTGTTGATCGCACCAAAGGTGCCGAAGCCAAAAGCGCGGCGACCACCGGTCGCACCGTCCATGCGCCGCTGCCGCAACTGGGGAGCCGCAGGGCGGATGAGATCGGCGAGACGTTGCCGTGTGCGTGCGACGAGGCCGGCCATTCATCAACCTTCCAGCAGCGGCTGAAGCAAACCGGTTGCGTCGAGGGTGATCACAGAATGCCGGGAGTGTCCCTGAGACTTGTCGAACGCGACAAGCGCCTCGCGATGCTGCTGCCAAGGTGAGGGCGCGCCCTCTCGATAGAAGCCGCCGGCCAAAAGCACCTCACCGCGGTCGTCGAGTTTCACGGTCACGCGAAACTCCCAATGCTCGCCCGCCGCAATCTCCGGAAGCACGTTCCTGATGTGACGCTCTGCCTCTTCGGGCTGCGGCGGGCGGAAGCCGTGCTCAAAACCCCGTAGCGGGCGAGCACCGATGCCCAACTCCGTGAGTTGAAGCAGCAGCCGCGCGACCGCGACTTCCTCGATGTCGAAGCGGGCGACTTTGCCTCGCCCGATATCATCGGCCGTCGGTTTGATGAGGCCCTTCAGCGCGAGGGCACGCCCTCTGTTGTAACGACGATCTCGCGCCTCCGGATCGGTGATGCCGTCCAGGTCGCAGAACAAATCCGTCATCTCGCGCGTCTTCATTTCCATCGGTTTTCTCCCGCGTTTGGGCCGATGGAGCTTCATATAATCCAAAATGAGTTGCGCCGCAACTCATTTTATGAGAGAAGAGCAGTGCGCGGCCCATCTTTGGCCGCGCGGCATGGTCGAGGCTGGGCGGGTTTTCCGCCGATTTCCCGCCCGGCCGAACCACTATCCTTCGAGAGAGGCCGGCCCGCCGTCCGCGCTAGCGGATCGCGGGCCGACTTCTTGAACTGCCGGTATAGACTTGGCAAAAAATCGCGAGATGGACGAAAAAGCCGAAATCATCGAGGCGATACGGCAGGCAGCTGAGTTGCACGGCAGCCCGCCTGGCCGCCAGGTGTTTGAGCGGCTCACTGGTATCAAGACGAGTGGGTTGATCGGACGCTATTGGACTTCGTGGGGAGAGGCTCTGAAGGAGGCCGGATTCTCGCCGAATGAATTTCAGATACCATTAGATAGAGACAAGGTGGCAGCCGAATATCTCGCACTAGTGGAAGAGTTAGGGCGAACTCCCACAAATGCGGACCTGAAGATGAAGGCACGCCGGACACCCGGCTTTCCTGCGCACTCGACGATCCTACGTGTGCTCGGCCGCAAACGCGATGCACTGATCGCCGTTCTCTCTTATGCCGAGCAGTCGGGGGCAAGCGAAGACATCATTACCTTAGTCCGCGAAAGCATCCCTGCCGAGAAAGCTGATCGCGATCATACTCAGTCGATCCACAAGGCGACCGATCAGGGGTATGTCTACCTTATGAAATCAGGGAAGTCGTTCCGCATTGGGAGGACCAACAACCTTGACCGCCGCCAATACGAGGTTGGTGTTCAGCTTCCTGAGAAGTATGAGCGGGTGCACGCGATAAGGACGGACGACCCAAGCGGGATCGAAGCCTATTGGCACAATCGCTTCGGCGATAAGCGCTTGAACGGCGACTGGTTTCGCCTCACTGCTGCGGACGTACGTGCTTTCAAGAAGCGCAAGTTCATGTGAGGAAGGGGATTAGCCCTTCGGATTTTCGTATGCGAAGTTTTCTTCGATTAGCCGGCATGCACGACCAAACTCTTCGCCATCGCCAGAAAGAGTTATGATGTAGGCGCGTGGTTCGTTGGTATTAGTGCTGAGGGCTACGACGTATTCTCCTTTAATACGATTGTCGGAGAGGAAGTCGGCGACGGCATTGCATGCGGCCTCGTCTCCGGGGACGCTGAGCTTTACTACTCCGAGCTTTGTGGCTGCCCATTGAGTCACCTTAGCTCGGGATAGTGCCATCTGAATGGTGAGCATCGTCATTGGACCTGCGTTCAGTGATGTAGCCATCGAGATCGTATCACAGTCGGGATTGGTGGTGGCATCCGATCGGACTGAATCTCCGCCGCTCGGCGGTCCAGATTGACGCCGACCAGGTTACGCACCGCCAGCCCGTAAACCATCGCGTCGAGACCTTCGGCGCGGCGGCCCGGTATGCGCTCCCATTGCCGCACCGGAGCGCCGCGCACATAGCGGATCACGAGCCGCTCGGACGCAAGTTCCTCGTAGAAGCGCGCCTCCAAGTTCTCGCTAAAGCGGATCGTGCGTCCGCGCGACAGACGATTGGTGAGTTGCGACTTCAGGCCATCGACGCCGACAATGAACAATCGGCTGCCCTTCGATTTACTGGCGACGATGGCAGGACGATTGCCTGAGACGCCCTTGATGGCCACAACGCGTCGGCCGAAGCGTGGGCGGCAGAAGCTCATGACGGCGTCCATCGTCTCGCCGTCGCCGGCGTCAACAGCGGCCGCGTCCACACGCATGACGCCACCGTTCGGATGCTTCCAGACCGTCTTTAGGGCGTCGTCAAGCTCCTGCCACGTCGTGTCCTCGTCCGGGCTTCCCCAGATCACGGAATTGGCGAGCGCGAAGGTCTCGGACCGACCGTGCCCGAGATAAACAAGCTCCAGTCGGTCGTGCTGCACGTCCACGCCTGTCGTGATGATTAAAACCTCCTCCGGGATGGCATCGGGCAGCCCGAACGGCTCCGCCCGCGCCGCAAGCTCGGCCTCGTCTAGCTCTTGCGCCGCCTCGCGCCAGCCTTGGGCCAAGAGCGTGTTGGTCCAAACCTGGAGCGTGTCGGGGTCCCGCTTGGCGGTCAAAAATTCGGCTGCGATCTTGGTCCACGACGCGTTCGGCAGGACGCTGACGAGCGCGTTCAACCGGAAACCGGCATGCCCCTGAACGTGCGGTGCTGTCGCGCGCCATTCACCTGCTTCGACCATCGCCGGCTTGTGACGCTCCTGGATCAACTCTTCGCAGTGCGGGCAACGGAAGGCGGCCGTGTCCGGTCGATCAGGCTCCCATTCGATGTGCGACCACTGGATTTCCGTGAAGCTTCCGCACTCGGGACAAGGGACTTCAAAGACACGCTGATCGGACTGCGCATAGGCGCGGAGCACGTTACTGGTTTCTTCGAAGATCGGCGTGCTTCCCATGATGATCTTGCGGTTGCCGAAGCTGAGGGTTCGGCGCTCGGCAAGCGCAACTGGAGAGCCCTCCGGCCCAGGCTCCATCGCGTCGGCTTCGTCGATAAGCAAAATGCGGACGTTGTGACGACGAAGGTTGCGCGGGCTCTTCGCGGCGACGATCTTCAGCGATCCGCCAGCAAAGCGACGGCTCAGGAGCGTGTTGCGTCCTGTTTCATCGGCTTCCGCCGAGAGCAAGCCCTTCAAAGCCGGCGTTGCTGCGAAGATCGGCTCAAGGTCGGACACGGCGTAATCGCGGGCGTCCGCTTCGGTCGGCAGAAGTGCCAAGATCGGCGACGGCTCGTTTGCAACGAAGCTTGCAAGCGCGCCGGTCAGTAGTGTGGTGAAGCCGACGCGAACGGGCTTGACCAGCGTGACGCGCTCAATCGTTGGTTCGGAAATGGCGTCGGCGATTTCACGTTGATAGGGCCAGAGGCGAACGCGACCCGGAAGCGCCGACACGTCCTGCGGAAGACGAAGCTCTTGCTCTATCCAATCCGATAGGGCGAGGCGCGGCGGCGGGACCAACGCCAGCATCGCCTGCTGTCGAACCGCGGCGATGGCGTTCGCTGACTCAGGGGCGGCCGTGGAGACGGTTTGAACATGGGCGGGCATACCAAGAACTCCACATTGCAACGGCTGCCCGCGGGCTCCTGTGTCGAATTGCGCTAGCGGGGGCGGCGTGCGGTCAAGACAACCGCGCTCTTAAGGCCTGAGCACGGAACAAACCCCGCGGTGCCGCCCCGACCAGCTATCCGGCAACATAGTCTGCATCAGGTTTCAGTACAAGCCTGCGCTGAGCGTAAGGTGGAAAAGGCCCAGCTCTGATTCGTGGCTGGGGCTTGCTCAAATGGTGATGGAGATGAAGAAGGCTGAAGCCGAAACGGCAATTAGGTGGCTCTGCCATGAATGGCGCAAAGTGAAGGGGTATTCCGGCATCCCGACCGACGATCTGAGCTTCATCGACTTCATGTCTTGGCTCGAAGATCATTATCCCCGCTATCTGACGTTCAGAAGCCGCGTGTCTAATGACTACCTTGTCGAGCTTTGGTTCGATCAGGAGTTCAAGCGGATGTGGAGCCGTTAGCGTCGGCGCTTAATTCTGTGAGTTCTGTCAGCGCTGACCGCAACTCGTCATCGATCACTGACGCGTCGTGCGGCGAAAGGTGCGGCAGGCGCGCCCCGATACGGCTCGGTGCGGCGAGCACCCCGGCGCGCACATCGCGAAGGATCGATGCCCATTCCGCTTCAACGCCCTTCGCCGGCAGAAGCTCGCGACGCGAGGCGGCGTTTTGCAGGGCAACCTTGTCGGCCTGTTCGCGGGCGAGGCGTTTCTTCTCCTCCGCAAGCTCAGGGTCGGTCGTGCCGCGGCGGCTCATTTGCCGAAGGCGTTCGCAGTAGGCCCGAACCGCGTCGCGGCGATTGAAGCGACCGGGAGAAACGCGCTTCAGAAGACCTTCGCGCGCTAGCTCGCCAACCTTCGATTTCGAGATGCCCAAAAGGTCCGCGAGAGCTTCCGCGTTGACGGTTTCAGGCTTCGACTGTTCGTCGTGGTTATTCATGATCCACACTCCTTCGCCGCCTTCAAATGAGGGCTCTGCCGCCCCCGCAAGGGCCACCGGCCCGATAGGGAGCCGCAGCTTCTTCGATAAGGTTGCACCGGCTTCTTTCGAGGGGGCTTTTTGCTCCGACTTCCTTTTCGAGCGCGCTTTCCGATCTTCTTCCGAGTTGTGGGCATCGGACAGGGGGGACAGGGGACAGCCTATAAGGGGCTGTCCTGTCCGTCCCGCCCCGTCCTCGGTATGCCGCGGTCGGGACAAAGGCGTTTGTCCCGGTCTGTCCCGGCTGTCCCGCCAAACGAAAATACGTTCGGAAACAATTAGATAAGGTCGAAGTCGTCATTGTCCCGCCCCTCGCTTAAATCCTCGAATTCCTCTCGCCTCGGATCGTGCTTAAACACACGGCCGTCGTGCACGTCGATAACCTCTTTGTCCCGGAGAGCACGGATGGCGCGGTTGGTGGCGCGGCGACGATCCGCCTCTTTGTCCGCGTCCGACACCCGCCCTTTTTCTCGACAGCGCGCCCGCCATTCTTCTTCGGCGACGCCGCGAAGCTCGTCGCGCATCATCTCGCACAACGCGTCGTAAGCGGCCTGCTCGCTTCGTGGCAGCTTTGGGGCTTCGGTCGGAGCATCGGCCGGGATCACCACGCATGAAGTGATGGGCTTGCCCCAGTGGCTGGTCAGCCCAAGGTCCACGACCTCAAGGCCGAAGCCCCACCCAAGGCCGTCCTCGCCTTCCTTCTGTTTGGTGAGACGCGCAACGTGGCCATCGTCGTTTCGGCGGATGGTGATTTCTGTGTCCACGTCAGAAATCAGAAGGTTCGATCCGCGACCGCCCCGGCTCTCATCCTTGCCCACGTGATGAATGGCGCAGACGTTCGCTCCGGTTTCGCGGCGGACGTAGTCCATCCCATCGCGAAATCCGCTCATGTCTTTGGCGGAGTTTTCGTCGCCGCCGGACATCGCACGAGCCAAAGTATCGATGACGATCCACCGCACGGAGACACTCCATTTGCGTTCTGCCTCCTTCGCAAAGGCGACCAGGGCGCGCTTCGTCCCTTCGTCCTTGCGAAGATCAAAAGCACCATCGGCGAACGCAATCGGGATCGTAGCCGGATCGACGTTGTGGTGGCGGCACCACGCTTCAAAGCGTCGCCTGATCCCTCCGACGCCTTCCAGCGCGATGAAGATCACGCCGCCCTGTCTCACGCCGCGACCGCGCCACCGGCGCCCCAGAGCCACGTGCATCGCAAGATCGAGTGCAAAGAAGCTCTTGCCGCTTCCCCACCGTCCGACGATCGTCGAAAGTTGGTCATCGAAAAGGACGTTCTCAACAAAGTCGGACGCCTCGCCGAGCGCCTCAAGCTGGTCGGTGTGTAGAAAGCGGAGCGTCCCCTTCTGGTGCGCCCGCTCCATCCTGGCCGCGCGACGCCTGTCTTCGAACTCAACGGCTCGTTTCATTGCGCCCCAAAGCTCGATGACCTTCGTCGGGCCGACGACCTGAGCCCAACCCGAAAGCCGCCGGTCTTCGTGAACTTCGGCAAAGAACTCGGCTTCACAGCCGCGTTCAAGGACGTAGATCGTGCGTGCCAGGAGCCGCGCGTCTTTTTCCAGGTCCTGAAGCTCCTCGCGTCGGGCGCCAAGTGTGTCGCGCTCCGCTGTCTCAGTCTCTGCCTCTGCCCGCATACGCATCAGGGCCCGAACATACGGGTGGGCGTTGTCGTTCGCAGAAAGGCCTTGTACTGCCGCTTCTGCGGCATTAGATTGGGGCTCGGTCATCGGGTACTCCTTCAACTCTGGTGATCTTCGGGCTCTCTCCATCCCCGACATAACTCCAGCCGCTCCGGTTCAATCCTTGGCCGGGGCGGCTTTCTTTTACGAAGATAGTGCATTTCGACTGATTTCCCAAGAGAGTTGTTCTGAAGCACTACTTGCCAAATAGTATTTGCATAGAGATTGCAATTAGACAGTCCGTGCAAACTCCCCGAAATACTTCTGTGCAGCCCGCCAATACGCCGTATGTGCTGCCTCGGGATCGTCGAAATAGCCGAGACTATGGCGCTCGCCTTCGACCTGGATTTCGGCGACCCACTTTCGGTGAATGCGGCTCCAGGAGACACCCTTGAAGCCAGACGCATTATCCCGACGTATAGGCTTATTGGCCGCCGCCTGAGAGGCGGTCGCCTCGCGGAGGTTCGACCATCGCAGGTCCGTGCGGTCGCCGTTCTTGAAGTCGATACGCTCGTGCGGCCACCGGCCGGTCTTGATCAACCAGGCAATAGCGCCGGCATGGTATGAGCCGCCGTCAATTCGGATCAGCCGCTTGCCACGACTGAGGACGCCCGCGATTGCGCCGGGCACGATCCGTCGGTTTGTCTTGATCCGCCATCGGATCGTGCCACACTCAGGGCAGTAGCTCAGAGCCTCGCGGGCACGCTCGGCGGTCAACGCTCGGTTTGACGCGCCGGAGAATTCCTTATTGGGTTCAATGGGGGATTTTGTGTAGGTTTGACAGGCTAAGTCACTATCGCCGCTACGTTGTTCCAGTCCCTCTCCCTCCGCCAGTCGCTTGTTACGGGATCGACACGACGCCCCCGCGCTCTCAACTCGGCGCTTCGCCTTTCTCAAGCGGCAATTCATACAAAACCAGTTCGTTGACAGGCCCAGCTGTCCTACCAACGTCCTCAAAGCCACATTTCTGCATAAGCTGGTGCGAGCGCGCGTTCGGCTCGTCGACAGCGGCAACAAGGCGCGGCAATCGAAGTGAAACGCGCGCATAGCGGATAAGCGTATTGAGCGCTCCGACAGCCAGGCCGCGTCCCCAGTATTCAGGCTTGAGAGCGATGAGGGCTTCAATCCCGCCGGCCATTGCGGGCGCCGCAGCGACTTCCTCCGAGACCGGCTGCAATCCGCCAATGCCGGCGAAGCGCGCGTGGCCATGTTCGATCACCCATAATCCGAGCCCCTGGGCGTCCAGCTGCTCGTTGCTTGTCAGCATTTCAGCCACGGTTTTGCGCGGAAGCTCTGTGTCGTCGCACAGATAGCGGCGCACATCTTTGTCGTGGAGTAGTTGCACGAGGTCGTCGAGATCATTCGCGACCGCCGGCCGCAGCCGGCCGTTCGGCATGGATAGGCGTGGTTTCATTCGCGTACCTTCGTGCTCACGAAGCTCGAACGCCTGATGGCCACACAGGTGATGCGTGGAGCCTCTCGGCCCTCAGCCGGCGATACGCTTACCGTCGCTATCGAAGAAGCAGACGTCGGCATCGTCGAAGGTGACGTGGCATTTTTCTCCGACCTCCGGCACGGCGGCGTTGCCGCTTTGGCGCACTGTCAGCATCACGCCATCGCCGAGCACAAGATGGATCAGCGATTCCGCCCCAAGAATCTCCGAATATTGCAAAGTGCCGCTCAACCGTCCGTCGGCGCCGTCGCACAGCCTGAGATGCTCCGGGCGGATGCCGATAGTCGGCCTATTGTTGCCCGCGGCGGCCGGATTCGCCGTCAGCCCTTTTAAGAGGCCATCGTTCCCACCGCCGGGCGCGAAAGTCGTGGCGGGCAGAAAATTCATCGGCGGCGAGCCGATGAACCCGGCGACGAATGCCGTTCGCGGGTCCTTGTAGACCTCCATCGGCGTGCCGACCTGATCGGCCTCCCCGGCATTCATCACGATCATACGGTCGGCCAGCGTCATGGCCTCCACCTGATCATGCGTGACGTAAAGCGACGTGACGCCCAGCTGCCGCTGCAGCGCCTTGATCTCCAGGCGCATTTGCACGCGCAGCTTGGCGTCGAGATTCGACAGCGGCTCGTCGAAGAGAAAGACTGCCGGACGCCGGACGATCGCCCGGCCCATGGCCACGCGCTGCCGCTGGCCGCCGGAAAGCTGCCGCGGCTTGCGCGCAAGGAACGGCTCAAGCTCCAGAAGCTTCGCCGTCGCTCTGACGCGTTCCTCAATTTCCGGCTTCGGCGTGCGCGCGATCTTCAAGCCGTAGGCCATGTTGTCGAAGACCGACATGTGCGGATAAAGCGCGTAGTTCTGGAACACCATCGCAATATTGCGGTCCATGGGCTCCATGTCGTTGACGCGCTTTCCGTCAATATGGACATCGCCGCTGGTCACCGTTTCCAGGCCGGCGACCATTCTGAGCAAGGTGGACTTGCCACAGCCGGACGGGCCGACGATCACGATGAACTCGCGGTCTTCGATGTCGATATCGACGCCGTGGATGACCTCCGTCCTGGCGAAGGATTTGCGCACCGATTTCAAGCTGATCGTGGCCATTTATGTCCCTGTCACGTTCTGCTCACGTCACTTCTCGCTTTCAATCAGGCCCTTCACGAAGAGCCTCTGCATGGCGATCACCACCAGGACCGGCGGCAGCGTCGCCAGGATCGCGGTCGCCATGATCACCGGCCAGTTGGCGAAGTCGTCGCCGCTGGGGAACATCTGCTTGATGCCCATCACGATCGTGTTCATCTCAGGATCGGTGGTGATGAGAAGCGGCCACAGATATTGGTTCCAGCCATAGATGAAGAGGATGACGAAGAGCGCGGCAATGTTGGTGCGCGACATCGGCAGAAGGATATCGATGAAGAACCGCATGGGTCTCGCGCCATCGACGCGCGCGGCCTCCGCCAATTCGTCGGGCACAGTGAGGAAGAACTGGCGGAACAGGAAGGTTGCGGTGGCTGAAGCAATCAGCGGCAGGATCAGTCCTGAGTACGAGTTCAGGAGGCCGAAATTCGCCGCCACCTCGTAGGTCGGCACGATGCGCACCTCCACCGGCAGCATCAGGGTCAGGAAGATCAGCCAGAAGAAGACGTGACGCAGCGGGAAGCGGAAATAGACAATGGCGAAGGCGGAGAGGATCGAGATCACGATCTTGCCGAGCGCAATGCCCATCGCCATGATCATCGAATTGACCAGCATGCGCCAGACCGGCGCGTTGATGCCGGAGACGAGCGCCTCGCGATAGTTCTCGATGAAATGCCCGCCGGGAAGGACCGGCATGGGCGGGCGGATGATGTCGCCCTGCGTGACGGTTGAGGCAACGAAGGCGAGATAGATCGGGAAGCCGATCACGGCGACCCCAAGGATCAGGCCGGCATGCGTGAGCCACAGGCCGGCGGCGCGCTTTTCCACCATCCCCGACATCAATAATGCACCCGGCGCTCAATGTAGCGGAACTGGATGACGGTGAGCGCGCCGACGACCAGGAGAAGGATGACGGATTGGGCGGCGGACGAGCCAAGGTCCTGTCCGACGAAGCCATCGGAATAGACCTTGTAGACGAGGATCGTCGTCGCCTGCTGCGGGCCGCCTGATGTGATGGTGTGGATGACGCCGAACGTCTCGAAGAAGGCATAGACGACGTTCACGACGAGCAGGAAGAACGTCACTGGCGACAGGAGCGGAAAGACGATCGTCCAGAACCGCCGCCAGAAATGCGCGCCGTCGATCGCGGCGGCTTCAATCACGCTTTTCGGGATGGCCTGAAGGCCGGCGAGGAAGAACAGAAAGTTGTAACTGATGCGGCTCCACGATGAGGCAACGACCACCAGGCCCATCGCTTCGTTCGGATTGAGCACGTGGTTCCAGTCATAGCCCAGAACGCCGAGATACCAGCTCACCAGCCCGACATTCGGGCTGAACATGAAGAGCCACAGCACACCGGCAACGGCCGGCGCCACGGCATAGGGCCAGATCAGGAGCGTGCGATAGGCGCCGGACCCTTTGATGATCCGGTCGGCCATGATTGCGAGCCACAAAGCCAGCGCCATGGAGACGATCGTCACCAATCCGGAGAACACGGCCGTCGTCTTGAACGACGCGAGATAGAACGGGTCGGTCAGCAAAAAGCTGAAATTGCCGAACCCGACAAACAGCGCTTTCAGGCCGAACGGATCAGGAATGAAGGCTGATTGATAGATCGCCTGGGCGGCCGGCCAGAAGAAGAAGACGGCCGTGACCGCGACCTGCGGCAGAAGCAAGAGATAAGGCAGCGTCCAGCCGCCGAACGTGACCCGCTTATCCATCCGCCGCGAAATGTCCGGGGGCCGAGGCCCCCGGACCGTTCATCAGATCCTAGCGATTGGCTTGCTCGAAGCGACGCAGCAATTGATTGCCGCGCTCAACAGCGCTGTCGAGCGCCTCCTGGGCGCTCTTGTCGCCTGACCAGACCGCCTCTAGCTCTTCGTCGATGATGCCGCGAATCTGGTCGAAGCTGCCGAGCCTGAGGCCCTTGGAATTGGCCGTCGGCTGCTTTGCTGTCATCTGGATCACGGCGATGTCGGTGCCGGGATTGGCTTCATAGAAGCCCTGCTCGCGGGTCAGGTCGCCGGCAGCCGCCGTGATCGGCAGATAGCCCGTGTCCTGATGCCATTTGGCCTGAATTTCCGATGAGGAAATGAAATTCATGAACGCCGCCGCGCCGGCATATTCCTCCGCCTCATGACCGGCCATCACCCACAAGGAGGCGCCGCCGATGATCGTGTTCTGCGGCGCGCCGTCGACGCCATCCCAGTAGGGCAGCGGACGCACTTCGAAATCGAACTCCGCCTCGGCATTGATGCCGGCATAGCCCGCGGAGCTTTCGGTGAAGAGCGCGCATTCGCCGCCGCGGAAGTTGGCACCGCCCTCGTTGCGACGGCCGGCATAGAAGAACTTTCCGTCCTTGGCCCAGTCACCCATGGTCTGGATGTGCTTGACCTGCGTTGCGCCGTTGAAGGCCAGTTCCGTGTCGAGGCCGGCAAAGCCGTTGTCCTTCGTCGCGAACGGCACGTTGTGGTAGGCGGAGAAGTTTTCCAGATGGACCCAACTCTGCCACGCCGTGGTCAGCGGGCACTCATGGCCGGCTGCCTTAAGCGCGTCGAGCACGTCGCCGACTTTCTGCCAGGTCGACAGGTCCGTATCGGGATCGATACCGGCTCCCTCCAGCGCATCGCGGTTCACCCAAAGGACCGGCGTCGACGAATTGTAGGGCATCGACAGCATTTCGCCGCCGGTGGTGGTGTAGTAGCCCTTGACCGAGCCGATGAACGCATCCGGATCGAAATCAGCGCCGGAATCGGCCATGAGCTGGTAGACCGGCGTGACCGCGCCCTCGGCGGCCATCATCGTTGCGGTGCCGACTTCGAACACCATCAGGATGTGAGGCTGCTCACCGGCGCGGAAGGCGGCGATGCCGGCGTTCAACGTCTCCGAATAGTTGCCCTTGTGCGAGGCGACGACTTTGTAATCACTCTGGGAGGCGTTGAACTTTTCCACCTGCTCGGCGACCAATTCGCCAAGTCGCCCGGTAAAAGCGTGCCACCATTCGATCTCAGTCGTGGCCTGGGCCGTTCCTACCAATACAGTGCTGGCTAGGGCGGCGGCTGATAGCTTCTTCAACATTACGATCCTCCTCTGACGACGACCCCGTTTCATCGGAATCCTTTGCGGGGAGCCTAGGAAACGCCGGTCTGCGTGGCAATAGCGCGGCGACCATGACAGCCAGACAACAGGGGCCACGAGGCTTCGTGGACATTTGGCCGCGCAGGTCCCCGCCTGCTCGATTCGCCTCGGTCGAAGGGCTCGGCGGGCTCGCCGGCAGATAGGCCTGGACAAAAGGCCGCTTCGGGCTCCAGGCTCGGTCATCGGCGTTGCGCGTCCGATGGCGACGCCCGTTCGAAGGTGAGTTGATCGCTAAACCGATGCCCGCGCGAAGCGACACAGAGACCACGCATCTTTTTGCGGATTACGATCCGGGCGAGTGGTTCTGCGAGTTGCGCGGGCGCGGGCGCGCCGCTCATACGCGCGACATTCAAAAGCGCCTCGGCGCGCTTGACCGCGCGGCGCTGCGCAAACGCGCCAGGGACGCGGCGAAAGAGCTCTTCAACCTCGGCATCACCTTCACGGTCTATTCCGAGCGCGAAGCCATCGACCGCATCCTGCCCTTCGACGTGATCCCGCGGATTCTGACGCCGAACGATTGGCAACAGATTGAAAGCGGCACGAAGCAACGCGTGGCGGCGCTCAATCAGTTCCTCCACGACATCTATCACGACGAAAAGATCCTCAAGGACGGAATCGTGCCGGAGGATTTGGTGAAGACGAACGCCAATTATCGCGAAGCGATGAAGGGTTTTCGTGTTCCTCAGGGTACGTATGTTCATGTGTGCGGAACCGACCTCGTGCGCGACGAGAAGGGACGCTTTCGCGTGCTTGAGGACAATGCGCGCACGCCGTCGGGCGTCTCCTACGTGATCGAGAACCGCCATTTGATGATGCGCGCGTTCCCGGACCTCGCCGACGGCATACCGATCGCCGACGTCGACGAATACGGCTCGCATCTGATGCGCACCATGCAGGACGTTTCTCCCGCCGGCGTCACCGACCCCACCGTCGTGCTCCTGTCGCCGGGCGTCTTCAACTCAGCCTATTTCGAGCACGTCTTCCTGGCGCGCGAGATGGGCGCGCAATTGGTGGAAGGGCGCGACCTTATCGTGGAGAACGACAAGGTCTTCATGCGCACGACATCCGGGCGCGAGCGGCTGCATGTGATCTATCGCCGGATCGACGACGATTTTCTCGACCCGAAAGTCTTCCGGCCTGACAGCCTGCTTGGCGTTCCCGGGCTCTTCGATGCCTACCGCAGGGGCAACGTGACCTTGGCGAATGCGGTCGGCACCGGGGTCGCCGACGACAAGGCGGTCTACGCCTATATGCCGCGGATCATAAAATACTATCTCGGCGAAGACCCGATCCTGGAGAACGTGCCCACCTATATCTGTCGCGAGGCGGACGGGCTGCAATATACGCTCGACAATCTGGAGAGCCTTGTCGTCAAGCCGGTGGGGGAGTCCGGCGGCTATGGTGTCGTCATCGGTCCGCGGGCGACCAAGCGCGAGCTCCGCGACCTGCGAGCCAAACTGAAGAGGAACCCGAAGAACTTCATCGCGCAGCCCATGGTGCGCCTGTCGGTCTCACCGACCCTGGTCGGCCGCGCCATCGAGCCGCGTCACGTCGACCTGCGACCGTTCACGCTGACCGGCAAGTCGAGCTGGGTGCTGCCGGGCGGGCTGACGCGCGTGGCGCTCAAGCGCGGGTCGCTGATCGTCAATTCATCGCAGGGCGGCGGCTCAAAGGATACTTGGGTCCTTGGCTAGCCTCGTCGCCCGCTTCGCAGCGAACATCTATTGGCTCGGGCGCTATCTTGAGCGCGCGGAGAATGTCGCCCGCATCCTCGCGATCAACGAGACCTATGCGCGCGACAATCCGGGCGGACCGAGCTGGCAGCGTGTCCTCGATCTCCATGCCGATTCGAAGCGTTTCCTAGAGCTTCACGGCGAGCCCACGCCGGAAACGGTGCTGGCGTTCTATCTGATCGATCGCGACAATCCCTCGTCGATCGTCTGCTGCGCCCGGTCGGCGCGGGAAAACGCCCGCTCCGTGCGCCACCTCATCAGCACGGAAATGTGGACGCATCTGAATGTCTTCTATACGGGCCTTTCGGCGCTTCAGAAGCGCGACGTGACGGTCAACACGCTGTCGAAAATCGCCCATAGCGTTGTGACGGGTTGCCAGGATTTCGAAGGCGTCGCGGAGGGCACGTTCCTCAGGGCGGAGCCATGGTGCTTCTACCAGCTCGGCAAATATATCGAGCGAGCCGACCAGACCACGCGCATCCTCGACATGGGCTACGACCGGCTGACGCCCGCCGGCGACGACGCCGTCGCCTGGGTGCATTGGAACGTGCTGCTGCGCTCCGTCTCCGGCTACCACGCCTATCGCAGCCGGCACCCCGGCGCGTCACGGCCGCAGGACATTGCCGCCTTCCTGCTTTATGACGACGAGTTCCCGCGGGCGGTCAAGCTCTGCGTGGGTCACATCACCATGCGGTTGCGCGACCTGGAACACCGGCACGGAAGCGAGCTGTCGGCCGCCCTTGAGACGGAGCGCCGCCGGCTTGAGTTCCTGGTCGGGACGGGACCCGGCAGAACGCTCACGCCCAGACGGCTTCATCGCTATCTGGACAACGTCCAGCAGCATCTGGCGCGCGTTTCCGACGCCATCGGCGCGTGCTATTTCGCCGGCGAGTAAGTCCAGGATCGCTCGTTAGGAGGCACGGACGTGCAAAGATTGCGGGTCACACATACGACAAGCTACGCCTACCGGAAGAGCGTCCAGTTCGGCGATCACAGGCTGATGCTCAGGCCGCGCGACAGCCACGATCTGCGTCTCCTGAACGCGACCTTGTCGATTGAACCCGCGGCAGATGTTCGCTGGCTTCACGACGTCTTCAGCAATTCCGTGGCCGTCGCCGCCTTCACCGAACCGTCGGATGTTCTGCGCGTCTCTTCGGAGATCGTCATCGATCGCTACCCCGCGTCGGCGATCGAATTCGGCGTGGAGACTTATGCGAAGAAGATTCCGTTCAGCTATCCGGCCCGGGAGATACCGGATCTCGGACGAACCATCGAACGCCACTTCTCCGACCCCGACCGCCTGATCACGGAATGGACCCGGGCGCTGCTCGAAGAGCCGGAGGTCCAGGGGCAGACGGAAGCGTTCCTGGTCGCCATGTCGCGGCGCATCAAGGACAGCTTCACCTACGTCACCCGCCATGAGCCGGGCGTTCAGTCGCCGGTGGAAACGCTGCAACTCGGCAGCGGAACGTGCCGCGACTATGCGGCCTTCATGATGGAGGCAGTGCGCAGTGTCGGCCTCGCATCGCGGTTTGTCAGCGGCTATCTGTACGACCCGGCGGTCGACGGGGTCGAGGCGCAGGTCTCAGGCGCCGGAGCGACGCATGCCTGGGTGCAGGTCTATCTGCCGGGCGCCGGATGGATTGAGTTCGACCCGACCAATGGCGGCGCCGGCGGACACAATCTGGTGCCCATCGCGGTGGCGCGGGAGCCGGCGCAGGCCGTTCCGATCTCCGGCACGTTCTCCGGCGACGCGGAGGATTTCATCGGCATGGATGTCGACGTGAACGTGACGTCGCTCAACACGTTCGACAACGTCGCGTAGAGGTTGGCGACACGGCACAGCGCTTAACCTCCCCCTTGAGGGGAGGCTAAGGCCAACAACGCCGCACCACGCGTTCCCCATGCCCGTCGTCATGCCCGGATATGATCCGGGCATCCATTCCGTAGCGTCGATGGTGACGGCATGGATTGCCGGGTCAAGCCCGGCAATGACGACAGTAGACAGGCGGCGATGATGGGCGAGCTTGCACTGCACCAATCCACCCCGAAGTCGGCTCGCAAGGCTCACCGATTTCGAGCCTCCCTCAAGGGGAGAGTCAGGCCGTGCCTGGAGCCGCGCCGGCCTCTGTCATAATGCGCTGACGAAAGCCGCAAGGCTGTCGCGCTCCGCTTCACTGAGCGCCCCATAGCGCGCCCGCGCGGCCGCCGCTTCGCCTGCATGCGCGCGGATCGCCGCGTCAATCGTCGCAGCGCGGCCGTCATGCAGGTAGCGTCGCCCGCCTATGGGCTGCATCGCTACAAGGGGTGCCGTTCGCCATTCCGACGATGCGACACCGGGGGCGCCGACGCCGTCGTCCAGATCCGGCCCCATGTCGTGGAGCAGCAGATCGGTGAACGAAGCGACGGTCTGGCCGTCTTGCGTCCTAAGGCGCGGCACGTGGCAAGCGGCGCAGCCGATTTCGGTGAAGAGCCGCGCGCCCGCTGTTTCATCGGATGGCGGTTCACGCAGCGGGAGGCTTTCAAGATAAGCGGCGACGGATACGATCGCCGCTTCGGTGATCTCATGGTCGCCGGGGCTTGAGGCCGATTGCGCCGAGGCGAGACAGGCCGTCTGGCGTGGCGTGCAATCGCCCTGCAGGCGCGGCCGCCGAGTGCTTGAGAGCCCCATATCCAATGCGAAAGCATCGGCGATCTGCTCTTTGAGCGTGGCGATCTCCGCCTTCCATCCGTAGCGGCCAAGAACCTCGCCGGAATCGGTAACAATCATCGCCGCCCGACCGGAGATGCCGTCGCCATCGCGGTCGTCAGGATCGGCGCGCGCCATCACGGCGGCCGTGTCGATTCGCTCCAGCGCCGCGCGGCCGAGCAGGGCCGGTGCCAGGCGCGGCGATTGGCGCGTCTCGTCGCCAAGTGCGCCGTGAGCCAGATGAAGCGATAGTACATAGCCGCGCAGCGCATCGGCCGATGCGGTGAGCACCGCGCGTCCTTCAGGCGTCAGCCCGGCAGCGGCCTGGCTCTGCAGCGCGTGCCCGTAGAACGGGTCGGGGTTCCCTGCCCCGTCTGCAAAGCGCAGCACCAGGCCGCGGCTGGCGATGCGGCGCTCCGGCGCTTCGGTGAAGCGTCCCGAAAGCGCCGGCCCCGCGTGGCAGCCGGCACAGCTTCGCGCCGCATAGAGCGGCCCCAGCCCGCCTGAGGCATCGGCAGAGCCCGGCGCGGTGACCCAATCGCGCTCAAAGAGCGCCCTACCCAGGGCGGCGGTGCCCTCTTCCGCCGCGGACGCCGCCTGGGTGGCGACAAGCGCGAAGGCCAGCAGGCCGGCGATGGCGTGTGCCTTCAACATGATGCCGTGGAAGCGGACAAACGCGGCGGATTGACGGCCGGGCCATTACGGCCCGCGATCATGGCCCCGCCGCGGATGCATCCGCCGACCAACAAGTGGTTCACCGCCGGCCGCCGGGTCACTATGCTTGCCGCATGCATTGCACGATCGACACCGCGCCCTTCACAGTGACCGGCGAGCGCCCAGTGAGGCTCTCCGACGCGCCCCATAAGGTCGACTCGTTCTATACCGACAAGGACGACTACAAGGCGCTGCTGGAGGAGTTCCAGGAGGAGATCAACGACCTCCAGCGCATGATGTACGCGCATGACCGTCACAGCGTGCTCCTGGTGTTCCAGGCCATGGATGCGGCGGGCAAGGACAGCACGATCCGCCACATCATGTCAGGCGTGAACGTGCACGGCGTCACCGTCCATCCCTTCAAGCGTCCCAGCTCGGAGGAGCTCGATCACGACTTCCTGTGGCGGACGACCAAGGCGCTTCCCCAGCGCGGCCGGATCGGCATTTTCAACCGCTCCTATTATGAGGAGGTTCTGGTCGTGCGCGTGCATCCGGACATCCTCACCCAATATCAGAAGGTGCCGCCGGAGCTGATCGACCTCGATGCGGTGTGGGCGGAGCGCTACGAATCCATACGCGATCTTGAGCGGCATCTGGCGCGCAACGGCACCATGGTGTTGAAGTTTTTCCTGAATCTCAGTCGTGACGAACAGCGCAACCGTTTCATATCGCGCATCGATGAGCCGGAGAAGAATTGGAAGTTCTCCGAGGACGACGTCAAGGAGCGTGGCTTCTGGGACGATTATCAGCGTGCCTATGAGGATGCGATCAACGCCACGGCCGCGCCGCACGCGCCGTGGTTCGTCATTCCTGCCGACGACAAAAGGAACATGCGGCTGATCGTTTCGCAGATCGTCCTGGAGCGCCTGGGCAGGCTGAACCTGCACTACCCCAATGTCAGCGATGAGCGGCGGCAGGCATTGCAGCACTGCCGTGAGATGCTGCTCGACGATTAGAGCCTTTTCCGTTCTGACCCAATCAGAATGGAGGCTCTATGTCTTTGCCGGAGCATGATCTTATCCGAAAGACCGGTGGCCACTTTTCGGGATCATGAGTCTTTGCTGGAGCATGATCTTGTCCGAAAACCGGTTCCCACTTTTCGGGATCATGCTCTAACGCTCCGCGCCCGCTCTTTATCCTCAGCCACATTAACCAGAGAACGCCGATCTTCGTTTGAACGGTGGTCAGCGCGTCGTGTGTGGGTTACCTTCCTATGTGGGCTACGAGCGCGGACTCGTGAGGCTGGCCTGTTTAGTACGGAGTGGAGGTCTCACCGAAGATGAGCGACGCGCAACAGAAGCTCTTGGAGCGGAAGAAGCGACTGGTCGAGCAAATCGCAGAGCTCGACAAGCAGGTCGCAGAGCTGAGGCGGCGCGATGACCGGCGCCGTGCGGAACTGGCCGGCAAGGCGGTGCTCCGATACGCGCAGGACAATCCCCAGTTCTCAGCAATCCTGCGCGGAATCCTGGACACGTCGGTGGTGCAGAAGCGCGATCGCGATCTCTTCGAGCTTGAAGACCAGCCGCCGGAGCCGACGCCGATCAGGCGTGAGATCCTCGTTGGGGTTCGCCAGGCCGTCAAAAGCAACTAGTCGCCTTTTTTTTGCGGAAACGGGGATGCCGGACCGAGAAAGAGAACAGCGGCGAGCGGAAGTGGCAGGCGAGGCCGTCCTGAAATTCGCCAAGAGGGACCGACAGTTCGCAATCGTGCTTCGCGATATTCTTGAAGGCTCAATCACCGATCCGGCGGATCGGGAGCTGCTCGGTCTTAAGGCACAAATCCCGGTCAGGCGGCACTTGCTCAATCGCGAAGCACAACGCGCCGTCTTTGCTGACCTCGGCGCGGATTCCATTTTGGGGCAATAGAGCCGGCGCACAGCCGGCGCAGCGTTCAATCCGGTCCGTCGTGGGCGGCGGCGAGCTTCTCCATATCGAAGACCACGCCGGTGCCGGGAATATCGGGCGCCACTGCGAGATGATCCTCCATCACCAGCGGCCGGGTCGTGTACTGGTCGATCGGAAAGGAATGGACCTCCAGCCAGCCGGCATTGGCCTGGCCGGAAACGAGGCTCACGTGAAGCTCCTGCATGCCGTGGCTGCAGACCGGGACGCCAGCCTGGCGTGCGCGTTCGGCGACCTGCAGCCAGCCTGTCACGCCGCCGCAATTGGACGCGTCGGGCTGGATGTATGAGAGTTTGGAGCGCGCGAACGCGTATTCGAACTCATGGATGGTGTGAAGGTTCTCACCCATCGCCAGCGGCACGTTCGTGGCATCGGCGATCCTGGCGTAGCCGTCATAATCATCGGGAATGGTGGGCTCTTCAAACCAGGTCAGGTCGAACGGCTTGAAGGCCTCGGCCGCCTGAATGGCCTCCGGAACGCTCATGGAATAATTGGCGTCCACCATGAGCCTCACATCGGGGCCGATCAGCTCGCGCACCGCCTTGACCCGCTCTACGTCTTCCTGAAGCGTCGGCTGACCCACCTTGATCTTGACCGCGTTGAAGCCGGCATCGAGATAGGAGCGTATCGACCGAAGCAGCTTGTCGAGCGGGTCATTCAGATCGATGCCGCCGCGATAAGCACGGCACCGGTCGGACACGCCGCCCGCCAGCTTACAAAGCGGCTTGTCCAGTGCCTTGCCGCGCAGATCCCACAGCGCGATGTCGATCGCTGAGATGGCAAAGGATGCGATACCGCCGCGGCCGACATAGTGCACGTGCCAGAGCATCGCGTCGTAAAGCGCTTCGATATCCGTCGCACCCTGCCCTGCCACGAAGGGCGCCAGGTCGTTCTCGACCATCGCCAGAACGGCGCGCCCGCCGCGTCCGCCGGTATAGGTGTAGCCGACGCCCCTGTTGCCACCGCGGAGTGTTATCTCCACGACGATCAGCTCGAAATGCGTGTGGTCGCCATGCTTGGCGTCGCGCATCACTTCCGGCAGCGGGACCCGGAAGAACCGCGCGTCGACGGCTTCGATCGTGGATGACGTCACCAGTCGCTCCGCTTGCTTGGACTCCGCCCTAACGGTCCAGCACCAGCCGTATCTCAACCAGATTGGAGCGGACACGCAGAATATAGAAGCCCATGATGGCGAGATGGGACGGCATCAGCCAGCCGGATTCGGCTCCATTGGAGATGATGAAGGGCTGTATGTTGAGCGCCGCGCTGAGTTGCTCCGACAGGGTCGCCCACAAAGGTTCGAGCCTGCGCTGGGCAATGACGTCGCTGAAATCGGCGCCGGCGGCGGTCAGAATGCCGTAATAGCCATAGAGCTGCCCGTAGGCGAACCAGAAACGATCATCGGCGCGGGTGTCGAACCAGCCGCTGTTATATTCCTCGGAGCGGTCGCGCAGGATCGCGGTCGTGGCGCCAATATCGTTGGCGATGCGGTCGAGGAATTGCAGCAGATTATCGGCGCGCGCGTCAAAGACGGCCTCACACGCCACGAGCCGCTCGTTGAAGGCCTGGAGGTCCTTGATCGCGGAACGATAGAAGCTCGGCGTGGGCGTTTTCGGGCCGAAGGGGCTCAGCCCAAAATACCAGGCATATTCGTCGAATTGCAGGTTGCCGCGCGCGTTCTGCAGATTGCTGTCGACCTGTGACGTGCCGCGCACCCGGCCAAGCATGTCGACAAGCTCAATGGCGGTGCGGCGCACGGCCTGGTTCACGCCGCGCTGGAACGACGCCTTGTTGTCGAAGAACGGCGTGTTGTCCCAATCAAGCCCGAACAGGCCGAGCTTGTAGAGGAGCATGGAGGAGATCCAGGCGTTGCGGTTGACGTTGAAGTCGACGAGGTCGGCGGTGGCGTCGACGACAAGCGACCGCTCACAGCGCGAGGCGGCGGGCGCCTCGCTCGGCGCCGCGCCATCCTCAGCAGCGGTCTCCGGCGCCCCGGGCGTGCTCCGCTGATCGCTCCCGGCATCACGGACATAGGCGGTGGCGTAGGTGATGTCGAAACCCGCCCAGCGCTGGGTGCTCCAGAAGAAGTAGCCGTAAAGCCCGACAATGCCGAGAACGATGGCGCCGAACACGGCCTTCAAGATCCATCCGCGGCGCACATACCAGCGCCCGAGCCAGGCGAACGGCCGCAAAAGGAACTGGACGGCGCGGCCGATCCCCCGACGCACAGCTCCGAAGGCCCCGCTGAGGGCCTGTGTCATCCTATCAAGCATGGACCTTTGCGCTTTCGACTGGTTCTCTCAATCAAGGCTGGCGCGCCGCCGGCCGGCAGACATTAGCCCGGCTTCACGCCGTTTCTACATGGTGGCGAAGTCCGGCGACGCCAAGGCGCGGCGTCGATTGTCGATCGATCGCGGGCATGCAAGAACCGTCGTCGATGATGGATCGGCGAGGGAGCGGGCGCCCGCATGAGTGAACCTGCAGCGGAAATCGGCCTCATTGGCCTCGGCGTCATGGGGCAGAACCTCGCCCTTAACATCGCCGATCACGGCTTCCCGATCGCCGTCTACAATCGGACTCCGGCCAGGACGGACGCATTTGCCGGGAGCGAGGAGGCGCGGGGCTTACCGGTTACCGGCCACGCCGAACTCGGCTCGTTCATCGCGGGTCTCAGCCGGCCGCGGGCGATGATCCTCATGGTGAAGGCGGGCGAGGCCACCGACCAGCAGATCGACGCGCTCGTTCCTCTACTTGAGGCCGACGACCTCATTATCGACGGCGGCAACGCGCATTATTACGACACGATCCGGCGCGATGCCGCGCTCAGCGCCAAGGGCCTGCGTTTTCTCGGGACGGGCGTCTCCGGCGGCGAGGAAGGCGCCCGCAACGGCCCCTCCATCATGATCGGTGGTGCGGCCGACGCTGCTCAGCGTGTCGATCCCATCTTCAAGGCGATCGCTGCTCAAGTCGACAGCCGGCCCTGCGCGGCTCATCTCGGCCCGGATGGCGCCGGCCATTTCGTCAAGATGATGCATAACGGCATCGAATATGCCGACATGCAGCTGATCGCGGAAACCTACGCGCTCATGCAACACGTGCTCGGCCTCGATTATCCCGCCATGCAGGCGGCATTCGCCGAATGGCATCGCGGCGATCTCGATTCCTATCTGATTGAGATCACGGCCGACATTCTGGGCAAGACCGACGCAGAGACCGGCCTGCCCATGGTGGAGGTGATCCTCGACCGCGCCGGGCAGAAGGGGACCGGCGGCTGGGCCGTGCAGGCGGCGATCGAATACGGCGCGCCGGCGGCGACGATTGCCGAGGCAGTTGCGGCGCGCGGGCTCTCCGCGCTGAAGGCGGAGCGCGAACACGCGGCGGCGAAGCTTCCCGCCGGCGGCGTCGGGCGCGATCATGGCGTCTCGCTGGAGGCTTTGCGCGACGCATTGCTGGCGGCGAAGGTCTGCGCCTACGCGCAGGGCTTTGCTGCAATGGCAGCTGCCTCCGAGGCGCATCATTGGGACCTCGATTTCGGCACCATCGCAGCGATCTGGCGCGGCGGCTGCATCATCCGCGCGCGCTTCCTCGACCGGATCGTCGACGCCTACGCGGCCGATCCGAAACTCCCCAATCTGCTCGTCGATCCCTATTTCGTCGACCTTCTCGCCAAGGCGCAGCCCGGCTGGCGTGCGGTCGTCGCGGCGGCGGCCATGCGCGGCGTGCCGGTGCCGGCGCTCAGCTCAGCACTTGCCTATTTCGATAGCTATCGCTCCGCGCGACTGCCGGCCAATCTGCTCCAGGCGCAGCGCGACTATTTCGGCGCACACACCTACGAACGCGTCGACAAGCCCGGCACGTTCCACACCGACTGGGCGAAGCTTTGAGCCATGGTCATCGTGGTCATGGGCGTGAGCGGTGCCGGCAAGACCACGATCGGCCGTGCGCTCGCCGAAGCGCTTCACGCCGACTTCGCCGAGGGCGACGCCTATCACCCGCCGGAGAACGTCGCGAAGATGAAGAGCGGCACGCCGCTCAATGACGACGACCGCCTGCCCTGGCTCAACGCGCTCAGCCGCGCCATCGGCGAATGGCTCGACGATGAGCGGACAGTGGTGCTCGCCTGCTCGGCCCTGAAGCGGCGCTATCGCGACATTCTCCGCAACGGGCATCACGGCGTGCAGTTCGTCTACCTCAAAGGTGACGCGGCGCTGATCCGCCACCGGCTGGATGACCGGCACGACCATTTCATGCCGGCCAGCCTGCTGGAGAGCCAGCTCGAAGCGTTGGAAGAGCCGCGGCACGCGATCGGAGTGGATGTCACCGACACGCCGGCCGACATCGTGCCGCGCATTATCGCTGCGCTGGAAAGCGACGCCGGATAGCGCGTTGGCCGCTCCGCGTATTTGTCGTCATTGCCGGGCTTGACCCGGCAATCCGGCGCCGGGCGCCAAATATGGCCAAACCGCTCAGGAATGGATGCCCGGATCAAGTCCGGGCATGACGACTGTAAAAGGGGCGCCGTTCTTAACGCACCGCGTGAGCTGGCTTGACACCTAAGCCGCCTTATCCTGCAGCACGCTCCAGTCCTGCGCGGAGGCCCAGGCCTCGTAGGTGAGCCAGGGCACTTCGGGGAAATCCCGACGCAGCGCAGCGATGTCGGCGGAATATCCCACCCGGTCGAACCACTCGAACATCACAGCGAAGTCCTCGCTCTGTGCGCGCAGCGTATCGGGCGGGAAGCCCTCGTAACGAATCTCACGACCCGACGCCTTGGCGACAATGGCTGCCGCTTGGTGACCGGTCAGCTCGTCGCCGGCGATGTCGTAGCGCTTACCGAACATTGCCTCGCGGCGCTCAATCAGCGCGGCGGCGAAGGCGCCGATATCGCTGACGGCGATCTGCTGTAGCGGCCGCTCTGCGGGCATCGCGGCGGCAACCTTGCCCTCCTTCAGAGCCGGCAGGCCCCAGGGCGAAAGGAGATTGTCCATGAAATAGACCGGTGCGACGATGCTGTAGGGCACGCCGAGCGATGCCAGGTGTTTCTCCACTTCGAACTTACTGTCGAAATGCGGGATGCCTGTCGCCTTGTCGGCGCTGGCGACAGAGCCGAAGACGATATGGCCGATTCCGGCTGCTTTGAGCGCGTCCACCAGCGCGATGCCCTGCTTTGTCTCGTCAGCCGTTCCCGCCTCAAAGGGCGTCGACATCGCGTAGGCGGTGTCAGCACCGCGTGCAGCGCTCGCCAGCGAGCTTGGATCGGTGAAATCACCGGTGACGATCTTCACGCCGCGCCCGGCGAGCGCCTTTGCGCGGTCTGAATCGGGATTGCGCGTGAGTGCGATGACGCGATGGCCACGCTGCAAGAGCGCATCGACCGCGGCGCCTCCCTGCTGGCCCGTGGCGCCGGTGACGAAGACGATTCGTTTCTCTGACATGGCTCGGTCCTTCCTCAGTCAAAGCCTCTGATGGAGATGATTTAGGGCGGCAAGACTGTTGCAATAATCGTCAGAAATACGTTTCATTGTTTCTCTGACGTATAAATCGGACCATCCGCATGCATGACCTCAACGCGCTCGCAATCTTTGTCAGCGTGGTGGAGGCCGGCAGCTTCACCGGCGGCGCAGCAGCCCTCGGCCTGCCTAAGGGCAGCGTCAGTCGCAAGATCAGCGGGCTAGAGGCGGCGCTTGGCGTGCGTCTCATCAACCGCACGACCCGCAAGCTGTCGCTCACCGATGTCGGCCGCGCGTACTACGAACAATGCCGCAAAGGCCTCGGCGAGCTGGAGGCGGCGCACCGCCTCATCGACGAAACGCAATCCGTACCGACGGGCGTGTTGCGCATCTCGGCGCCGGCCGATACCGGCACAGGCGGGCTGACCGGCTGGATCGAGACCTATCTGAGGCGATACGACCAGGCGAAAATCGAGCTGGTGCTCTCCGACCGATATGTCGATCTCATCGCTGAGCGCATTGACCTCGCGTTCCGCGCCGGCCGGCTCAAGGATTCCTCGTTCGTTGCGCGCCGGCTCATGACGAACCGGCGGGTGCTGTGCGCCAGCCCGGGCTACCTCAAACGCAATGGCGTACCGACAAGCCTGGACGACCTCAGCACCCATGACGGCATCGTGCATGGCGACAGCGTCGCAGGTGCCGTGTGGCGGCTGCACGGACCGGAGGGCGAGGTCTCCATACCCGTCAACGGGCGCGTCGCCGGGCACAATATGCGTGTCGTCATCAGCGCGGCCTTGGCCGGGCTGGGTGTGGCGCTCATTCCAGATGCGGTCGCGCACAGCGACATCAAGGCCAAGCGCCTGGTCCGCGTGCTCGATCAATATGCCGGGCCGGAGCTGGGCCTCTACGCTGTCTATCCAAGCAGCCGTCAGCTCTCGGCAAATGTGCGGGCGTTTCTCGACATCGTCGTGGAGAGCATCAACACGTCACGCCAAGCTCGCTAGTGGCCACGCGCGGCGAGCCCGCTCAGCCGGTCCTGATCGATCACGCCTTGCAGGGCCTCCACCGAATCGATGACCGCCATGTCGCGCTTGATCACAACACCGAAGCTCCTGAGGCGCTGAAAGACGCGTGACAGGCTCTCCGCCTTCATGCCGAGCTTGGAGGCGATCAGCGTCTTCTCGTAGGGGAGACGCACGGTGCACGCGCCGCTTTGAACCGGGCTTTGCGCGATCAGGAATTCCGCCACGCGCTGGATGCCGGAGAGCCCCTTCACCTGCTCGATCTCGTCGACCAGCGAACGCACATGGCGGCATACGGAGGCGAGCATGGTCAAGGCCAGGTTCGGGTCGTTGGAGATGGCGGAGACGATGCGCTCCGTCGGGATGGCGACGAGGCGCGCGTCGGTCACCGCCTCGGCATTGGCGGGGTAGACGTCGCGCGCCAGTGCGGCGATCTCGGCGAAGCTCTGGCGGCGTGTGAAGATGCCGATCACCGCCTCCTCGCCAGCGGCGGTGGTGCGGAAGACCTTCACCCAGCCTTCGGCGACGATGTAGAAGAGCCGCGCCGGATCGCCCTGTGCGAACACGGCGTCACCGCGCGCCAAGCTGACGGCACGCGCGCCATCGGTCACCTGCACGAACTCCGCGTCGCTCAGCTCGCTGAACAGCGGCGCGCCGCGCAGGAAGTCCTTGAGATCGTCACTGGCGTCGGCAGCCATCGCGCTACAGCGTCTTCCTCACTCCCGATCCGGTCGACCGCCGCCAAGCATCGCCCATCGGCAACGCCTCGCTGCGGCGAGCCAATCGCCGCGGCCAACCGGCTTAAAACCCGTGCCGCCCCTGCCCTTAATCCGGAATCGCTTAACCAAAATCAAGGCTTCGGCCGCCCGCCTTTGAGACAAATCGCCCTAGTCGATCTTCTGACCGCAAACGGCAGTTGAGGCGATCCTTGTCAGCTGTACTTTCAATTCTCACGCTGCTGGCGATGTTGGCGGGCTCGCCTGCGCTTGCCGCAGCAGATGCCTCGCGCCTGCTCGGCTATCTGGCGGAGCTTGAGGCGTCAGAGCTCCATCCTGAGGCGGAGCGCTATGGGCCGCCGGAAGCGGACCTGCCGGCGGTGCCGCTCATGAAGGGCGGCGATGTCGTCGGCTGGGCCTTCCTCGCCTCCGACTATGTGTCGACCACCGGCTATTCGGGCAAGCCGATCCACGTCGTGGTCGGCCTCGACCTCGACGCACTCGTCACCGGCGTCAGGCTGGTGGAGCACGCGGAGCCGATCGTCCTGATCGGCATCCCGGAATCGCGCATCCGGGCGCTGACGGAAGGCTATGCCGGCCTCGACCTCAAGGTCGAAGCGGCGGCATCCGGCTCCGGCCATGAGCTTGAGATCATCTCCGGCGCCACCGTCACGATCATCGTGATCGACGACGCGATCGTGCGCGCCGGCTTGAAGGTGGCGCGCCGGCTCGGGCTCGGGGGATTAGCGCCGAACATTGAGCAGCCGACGATCGCCTACGAGATCGATCCTTCACTGAGTGAGGTGCGCAACTGGGCAACGCTTGAGCGTGAAGGCGCGATCGCCGGGCTGACGCTCGATGTCGGGCAGGTCACCCGCGCCTTTGCCGAGCGCGGTGAAGCGGAAGCGGCATCGCGGCCAGAAAGCGACACGGAATCCGACACCTTCATCGACCTCAACACCGCGCTCATCAGCGTGCCGACGCTTGGGCAGAGCCTGCTTGGCGAAGCCGAATACGGCAATCTCACGCGCGCGCTCGATGCGGGCGAACATGCCATCCTCATCGCCGGGCGCGGCGCCTATTCGTTCAAAGGGTCGGGCTATGTGCGCGGCGGCGTGTTCGACCGCATTCAGCTCATTCAAGGTGATGTCAGCGTCCGTTTCCGCGACCGGCAGCATCGGCGCCTCGGTGCAGTGGAGGCCGGTGGGGCCCCGACCTTCACGGAGATCGACCTCTTCACCATCCCCGCCGATGTCGGCTTCGACCCCACCCGCCCGTGGCGGCTGCAGCTTTTGGCGCAGCGCGCCATCGGCCCGGTGGAGAAATCGTTTCTCACCTTCGATGTCCCCTACGCCCTGCCTGAGAGCTATCTGCGTCCGGTGGCCGGCGCAGATGTTGTGCCGATCGTTGCGCAAGCGGCCGGGGACGAGGAGGCTGCCGCCAAGGCCGCACTCTGGCAGCGGATATGGCGTGAGCGGCGGATCGAGATCGGCGTCCTGATCGGCGCGCTGTCGGTGCTGACTGCGTTCTTCTTCTTCCAGCTGCCGCTGACGCGAAGCGAGAACGCCGTCTACTGGTTCCGCATCGCGTTCCTCACCTTCACACTGGTGTGGGTCGGCTGGATCGCCAACGCGCAGCTCTCCGTCGTCAACGTGCTGGCGCTGGGGAATGCACTCGCCACCGATTTCAGTTGGGACGCTTTCCTCATCGACCCGCTGATCTTCATTCTATGGTTTGCGGTGGCCGCCTCGCTGCTCTTCTGGGCGCGCGGCGCCTATTGCGGATGGCTGTGCCCGTTCGGCGCGTTGCAGGAACTCCTGAACCGTCTCGCCAAGCTGGTGCGCATCCCGCAATGGCAGCTCCCATGGTGGCTGCATGAGCGCCTGTGGCCGATCAAATACGTGATGTTCCTGGCGCTCTTCGGCCTGTCGCTCTACTCGCTGCCGCTAGCGGAGCGCTACGCCGAAGTGGAGCCGTTCAAGACGGCGATCATCCTGAAATTCCAGCGCGACTGGCCGTTCGTTCTGTTCGCCGGATTGCTGCTCGGCGCCGGGCTCTTCGTGGAGCGCTTCTATTGCCGCTATCTGTGTCCGCTCGGCGCAGCGCTCGCGATTCCCGCCAAGCTGCGCATCTTCGAATGGATGAAGCGCTACCGCGAATGCGGCGCGCCGTGCCAGCGCTGCGCCAACGAATGCATGGTGCAGGCGATCCACCCCGACGGCCGCATCGACACCAATGAGTGTCTCTACTGCATGCACTGCCAGGTTCTCTACCAGGACGATGAGAAGTGCCCCGTCTGCATCAAGCGGAAGCAACGGCGTGCGCCGTTCCTCAAACAGCAGGCGGACAAAGCCAAGGTGGCCAAGCTTCCGGCCGCCGCCTGATGATCAAACGATAGCAAAGGAGAGGGACATGAAAGACGAAGACAAGACGGTCCAGAAGGACGATAAGCTTGCCGTCTCCCGCCGTACAATGTTGGGCGGAACGGCGGTCACGGCGCTTGCCGCCGGCGGCGGTGCGCTGGCCGGCGGAACGGCGGCGTTGGTCGGCGGCGGCGCCGTCACCCCTGCCCGCGCGCAAGCCGGGCAGAAGTCGCATCTCGAACCGGGCGAGCTCGACGAATATTACGGCTTCTGGTCAAGCGGCCAGAGCGGCGAGCTCAGGATTCTCGGCATTCCGTCCATGCGCGAGCTGATGCGCGTGCCGGTCTTCAACAGGTGCAGCGCCACAGGCTGGGGCTCGACCAATGAGAGCCTCAAGGTACTGACCGAGGGCCTCTTGCCGGAGTCCAAGGAGTACCTGGCCGCGCACGGCATGCAGACCTACCACAATGGCGACCTGCACCATCCGCATATGTCGTTCACCGACGGCACGTATGACGGGCGCTATCTCTTCATGAACGACAAGGCGAACACGCGCGTTGCGCGGGTGCGCTGCGACGTCATGAAGTGCGACAAAATCATCGAGATCCCCAACACCAGCGACATCCATGGCCTGCGCCCGCAGAAATTCCCGCGGACGGGCTACGTGTTTGCAAATGGCGAGCACGAGATTCCGCTGCCCAATGACGGGATGATCCTCGACGATCCGTCGCAATACATCACCATCTTCTCCGCCATTGACGGCGACACGATGAAGGTGGCGTGGCAGGTCATAGTCGACGGCAACCTCGACAATTGCGACGCCGACTATCAGGGCAAGTATGCCGTCTCCACCTGCTACAATTCGGAGATGGGCATGAACCTTGCCGACATGACGGCGAGCGAGACCGACTGGGCGGTGATCTTCAACATCGCGCGTATCGAGGACGGCGTGGCGAATGGTGATTACAAGGAGTACCAGGGCGTTCCTGTGCTCGACGGCCGCAAGGGCTCGCGTTACACCGCCTACGTACCCATCCCCAACAGCCCGCATGGCTGCAACACGGCGCCCGACGGCAAGCACATCGTCATCAACGGCAAGCTGTCGCCGACTGTGACGGTTCTTGACGTCACCAAGATCGACGCGGTGTTTGAGGGTGCGGATCCGCGCTCCTGCGTGGTGGCGGAGCCGGAACTGGGTCTCGGTCCGCTCCACACGGCCTTCGACGGCAAGGGCAATTGCTACACCACGCTCTTCCTCGACAGCCAGATGGCCAAGTGGAACATGGACCTCGCCATTCGCCAATATGCCGGCGAGGACGTCGACCCGATCCTGGCCAAGACGGATGTGCACTACCAGCCCGGCCACAACCACTCGTCCATGGGCGAGACCAACGAGGCCGACGGCAAGTGGCTCGTGTCGCTCAACAAGTTCTCCAAGGACCGCTTCTTGAATGTCGGTCCGTTGAAGCCGGAGAACGAGCAGCTGATCGACATCTCGACCGATGAGCCAGCGGTCGTGCATGACGGACCGACCTTCGCGGAGCCGCATGATTGCATCATCGTGCATCGCTCAAAGGTCAGCCCGGCTTCCGTGTGGGAGCGTAACGACCCGATGTGGGAAGAGGCGCGCGCGCAGGCCGAAGCCGACGGCGTCACGCTGGAGGACGGCGCACCGGAGCCGATCCGCGACGGCAACAAGGTGCGCGTCTATATGTGGTCCGCAGCGCCGACCTTCTCGCTGGAGAGCTTCACGGTGAAGCAAGGCGACGAGGTCACCATCTACGTCACCAATCTGGACGACGTGGACGACCTCACTCACGGCCTGACGCTCGCCAATCACGGCATCGCGTTTGAGGTTGGCCCGCAGGCGACCGCGTCGGTGACGTTCATCGCCGAGCGGCCTGGCGTCCATTGGTATTATTGCCAATGGTTCTGCCACGCGCTCCATATGGAGATGCGCGGTCGCATGTTCGTGGAGCCGCGGGTCGGCTGATGGCCTGGCGCGCCTACATCGTTGCCGTCCTGGCGATCGCGGCATCCGCAGCCCTCCCCGGCTTTACCTGGGGAGGCGAGCGGATGGTCGCGGCCGGCGGTGTCGGCGGCGCGGGCGCGCTTCAGGTCATCATCAACAATGCCGAGCCGGGCGACGTTGTCCGGCTCGGCCCCGGCCGGCATCTGGGTCCCGTCGTGCTCGACGGCCCGCTGACGCTGACCGGCGATGCGGGCGCAATCATCGAGGGCCCGGGCGAAGGCACGGTCGTCACCATCACCGGCGACGCGGCGACGGTCAGCGGCCTCACCATCATCGGCTCCGGCTCATCGGCCGAAACGCTCGATTCCGGCATCAAGCTGACCAAGACCGCCACGAACGGTCGGGTCATGAACAATTACATTGAGGGCAATCTCGTCGGCGTCGACGTTCACGGCGCGCGCGACACGCTGGTCAAAGACAACATTATCATCGGCCGGCGCGACCATCGCATGAACGCCCGCGGCAACGGCGTCTATATCTGGAACGCGCCGGGCACGGTGATCGACGGAAACACGATCCGCTACGGGCGCGACGGAATCTTCGTCAACACGAGCAGCGACAACGTCTTCAGCAACAATCGCTTCGAGGAGCTGCGCTTCGCCGTCCATTACATGTACACCAATGGTGGCGTGCTGACGGACAATTATTCGACGAACAACCACGCCGGCTTTGTCTTGATGTATTCGCGCGACCTGGTGGTGACCGGCAATCGGTCGCTCGGTGACCGCGATCACGGGATCATGCTGAACTACGCCAACCAGGCGGAGATTGCAGGCAACCTGGTGCGCAATGGCGGCGAGAAGTGCCTGTTCATGTACAACGCCAACAAGAACCGCATCGCCGACAACCGCTTTGAGGGTTGCCAGATCGGCATCCATTTCACCGCCGGGTCGGAACGCAACGCCATTACCGGCAACGCCTTCATCGGCAACCGCACGCAGGTCAAATATGTCGGCTCACGCTGGCTCGATTGGAGCGCGGACGGGCGCGGCAATTTCTGGAGCGACCACACCGCCTTCGATGTCGATGGCGACGGCTTCGCCGACATGCCCTACCGGCCGAACGACATGATGGATCAGATATTGTGGACGCAGCCGGCCGCGCGGCTCCTGCTCGGCAGTCCGGCGGTGCAGCTTGTCCGCTGGACGCTGTCGCGTTTTCCGGCCTTGCTGCCAGGCGGGATCGTCGATCGGAAGCCCCTGATGCGAGCGGTCAATCCCGGGGCGGACGCGGAGGAGGACGCGACATGAGCGGCCCCGCCATTTCCATCAACAATGTCTCCAAGCGCTATCGCAAGCAGGTCGCGCTGGACGGCGTGTCGCTTGAGGTGGCGCCGGGCGAACGCGTGGCACTGCTTGGCCACAATGGCGCCGGCAAGACGACGCTGCTTAAGCTGGTGCTCGGTCTCACCCCCTCCGATGCCGGCGAGATTACGGTGCTTGGCGCGCCGCCCGGCAGCGCGGCGGCACGGCGCGCTTATGCCTACCTTCCGGAGAACGTCGCCTTCCACAAGCTCCTCACCGGTCGCGAGCAGATTGCCATGCTGGCGCGGCTGAAGGGCGAAAGCGCTCAGCGCGCGGCAGAAAGCCTGGAGCGCGTCGGGCTCGGCGACGCCATGGACCGGCGCATCGGAACGTACTCAAAGGGCATGCGTCAGCGCCTTGGCCTTGCTCAGCTCATCATCGGTCAGCCGCAGATCGTGATCCTGGACGAGCCGACCAGCGGGCTCGATCCGATCTCGCGCGAGATGTTCTATTCCATCGTCGTGGAGCTGGCGGAAGCGGGTGCCGCGGTCATTCATTCCTCGCATGCGCTGACGGAGCTTGAGGCGCGCACAGACCGCATCGCTATTCTGCGCAACGGCAAGCTGGTCGCCGATGATCAACTGGCGCAGCTTCAGATCAATGCCAATCTGCCGATCCGCCTTCGCGTGCAGGCGGGCCTGGAGAGCGCCGACAGCATCGCGGAACGCCTCGGCGGCGCGCGCATCAACGGCCAGGCCGTGGAGCTGATCTGTCAGCCCGGCGAGAAGATCGCGCGCCTGGCGCAGGTGACATCGCTCGGCGAGTCAGTTCGCGACATCGACGTCATTCCGCCGAGCCTGGAGGACGTCTACCGCCATTATTGCGGTCCGGATGCCACGTTAGAGAAAGCGCCATGACCGGACGCATTGCCGCTGTGGCTGCTGCGGAGCTGAAGATCGCGCTGCGCAACCGCTGGATCCTGACGGCGACCTTCATGATGACCGCTTTCGGGCTGGTGCTGGCACTCGCCGGCTCGGCGCCTGCGGGAACCGTCGGCGCCGACCGGTTGACGGTGACGGTCGCCAGCTTGGCGACGCTCAGCGTCTATCTGGTGCCGTTGATTGCTCTGCTTCTATCCTACGATGCCATTGCCGGCGAAGTGGAGCGCGGCACGCTGCCTTTGCTCCTCACCTATCCGGTGTCGCGCCGCGACGTGCTCGCCGGCAAGCTCGTCGCGCAGCTCACTGTCGTGGCGCTCGCCGTGCTGATCGGCTTCGGCATCACGGCCGCGGCGGTCTGGGCAGCGGGCGGCGCGTCACTCAGCGGTCTGCGCGACCTGACGCGGCTCTATGCCAGCGCCGTGCTTCTAGGTGGAACGTTCCTCGCGGCCGGTTTCTGCCTGAGCGCCCTTACACGCCAGAGCGCGGCGGCGGCGAGCCTGGCGATCGCGATCTGGATCGTGGCGGTCGTTCTGTTCGACGTGGCCTTGCTGGGGGCCGTGGTCGTCGACGATGGCGGCCTTTTCACCACGCAAATCTTCCCGTGGCTCCTCGTCGCCGGGCCCACCGATGCGTTCAGACTCTTCAATCTCAGCGGCCTGAGCGTGGAGCTTGAAACCGGCGGCCTCGGTGGATCGGCCGTATCGCTCGGCGTCCCAGGCTGGGCGCCGCTCGTCTCCATGGCACTGTGGCCGTGCGTGCTTGTCCTTTTCGCGGCTTTCATCTTTCGGAGGTGCGAAGCATGACCCGTCTTGTCGCGCCGCTCCTGGCGGTCGCCCTCCTTGCCGGATGCTCCGAGCAGGAAATCGCGTCGGTTCCTCAGCCCATCATTATGAGCGAGGAGGCGGTCGGGCATTATTGTCAGATGATCGTGCTGGAGCACGACGGCCCAAAAGCACAAGTGCATCTCGCCGGGATGGATGCGCCGCTGTGGTTCAGCCAGATCAGGGATGCCTTCGTGTTCGACCGTCTACCGGAGGAGACCGCGGAGGTCGCGGCGATCTACGTCAACGACATGGGCGCGGCGGGAAGCTGGGAGGAGCCCGGCGCGGACAATTGGATCGCCGCCGACCAGGCCCTCTATGTCATCGACAGCAGCCGGCGTGGCGGCATGGGCGCGCCGGAATTCGTGCCCTTTGCGACGGAGGATGCAGCGCGCGCCTTCACGCAGGATTTCGGCGGCACGATCATCAGCTACGCGGAGATCACCGACGCGATGGTGCTGGAGCCGGTGGATGTCGATCCGCTTTCGCTGCTCAACGGTGAAGCCGTGCATCAGCATCACTCGACGCATGCCGTGGAGGAGACCGCCGAATGAGCGGCGTCACACGCCGGCGCTTCGTCGCAATATCGGCGGCAGCGGCTGGCTCCACCCTTTTCGGCGGGACCGCCGCGACACAGCAGTTGCGGACCTTTCACTGGAAGGGCGTGGCGCTTGGTGCGGAAGCCTCGTTACGCATTGACGGGATCGACCCCACGCTCGGCGAAGCAATTGCCGCGCGCTGCCGTGATGAGATCGACAGGCTGGAGGGGCTCTTCAGCCTTTACCGATCGGACAGCGCGATTGCGCGCCTCAACCGGACCGGCGCGCTCGACAATCCCGACCCGGACTTCCTGGCGCTCATGTCGATGGCGCGCGCCGTTCACGACGCCACGGGCGGGGCCTTTGACCCGACCGTGCAGCCGCAATGGGCGGCGCTGGCGGAACGCCACGCCGGATCGGCTAAGGATATTGCAAACGGCGACCTTGCCGCGCTGCATTCGCCCGCCGCGGGGTTCGGTCGCGTCCACGTGACCGCCGGGCAGATCAGCTTCGAGCGGCCCAGTATGGCGATCACCCTGAACGGCATCGCCCAGGGTTACATCACCGACCGCATTGCCGCGCTGCTACGCACAGAAGGGCTCCGCCATGTGCTTGTGTATGTCGGTGAGTTCCGGGCCGTCGGGCCACGCGATGACGGAAGAGGTTGGCCGGTCGGCATCAGGGCGCCGGGACAAGCGGGCGGCACCGCGCGCACCATCACGCTCAGCGACTCAGCGCTCGCGACATCGGAGCCGCTCGGCACCACGTTCGACAATGCCGGAACCATCGGGCACATCCTTGATCCGCGGAGCGGCAAGCCTGATGCGCGGCGGCAGAGCGTTAGCGTCGAAGCGCCGCGTGCTGCACTGGCGGATGCGCTCTCCACCGCCTTCTGCATGATGAGCGATGCCGAGATCGCGGCGGCGCTGGATATGTTTCCGGGCGCCCGCCTCGTTCATATCGCTTAGAGCGTCAGACTACGCCGCGGTCAGCTTGACGTATTTGCCTTCCGCGATCGGGCAGCGCGCCCACAGCTCGCTCAGCGCGTCCACCAGATAGGCCATCTGCTCGTCATCGTGGAGCGGCGAAGGCGTCAGCCGCATGCGCTCCGTACCGCGCGGCACCGTCGGGTAGTTGATGGGCTGCACATAGATTTTGTAGCGGTCGAGCAGCACGTCGGTCACCGCCTTGCAGTGCACCGGATCGCCGACCAGCACCGGCACGATGTGGCTCGGATTATCCATGAAGGGCAGTTTCGCCTCCGTCAGGCGGCGCTTGAGGCTGCCGGCGCGCTCCTGATGTCGCTCGCGCTCGGCGTTGCTTTCCTTCAAATGCCGGACGCTGGCGAGCGCACCGGCCGCAACCACCGGCGCCAAGGACGTCGTGAAGATGAAGCCCGGCGCGTAGGAGCGAATGGCGTCGCAGCAATCGCGGCTGGCAGCGATATAGCCGCCCATGCAGCCGAAGCCCTTGGCGAGCGTTCCATTGATGATGTCGATGCGGTGGGCGACCTTGTCGCGCTCTGAAATGCCGCCGCCGCGCGGACCGTAGAGGCCGACGGCATGCACTTCGTCGAGATAGGTCAGCGCGCCATATTCGTCGGCCAGATCACAGATATCTGAAAGCGGGGCGATGACGCCGTCCATCGAATAGACGCTTTCCAGCGCGATGATCTTGGGCGTGCCCTTCGGGTACTTGCGAAGCTTGGCTTCAAGATCGGCGAGATCGTTGTTCTTCCAGATCTCCTTCGGCCCGCCGCCGCGCCGGATACCGGCGATCATGGAGGCGTGGTTCTTCTCATCGGAGAAGATAACGACGCCGGGAATGAACTGCACCAATGTGGAGAGCGTCGCGTCGTTGGCGACATAGGCCGACGTGAACAGGAGCGCGGCCTCCTTGCCGTGCAGATCGGCCAGCTCCTGCTCCAAAAGCACATGGTAATGGTTGGTGCCTGCTATGTTGCGTGTGCCGCCCGCACCAGCGCCGCATCGGTCGAGCGCCTCATGCATTGCTTCCAAAACGACGGGATGCTGGCCCATGCCGAGATAGTCGTTGGAGCACCAGACGGTGACGTCCTCTTCGCCCTTATCGTGGTGTCGCCTGGCGCGCGGAAAGCTGCCGGCCTGGCGTTCCAGATCGGCGAAGACCCGGTACCGCCCCTCCTGACGCAGGTTCGCGAGCTGCTCAGCAAAGCAGCTTTCGTATTTCATAAACGTCTCCCCACGCCCTGGAGTGTGATCTGACCGGTCGTCAACCTACAACCGCGCAAGACGCCCCTCCAACTCCATAATGACGCAGCCACAAATCAGCGCGCCCGCCCCATCGCTCGGTGTTCCGTCAGCCATAACAGCACCGCCGGGGCCGCGCATGCAATCCTATCGAACGGCCCTACTCCCAGCCAGCGCCGCCGGGTCCCTTCACAGGCACGTCGCTGAGGCGAGAGCTGTTTCTTGGCGCCGGACATTGCCGGCTCGCGGGTCAACATTGCGTGACGTGCGTTGGCCACGCCAAAGCGGCGGGCCTTAACACATCAGCCGCGCGGCACGCTCTGCCGACCGACTATTCTTCACTCACAGATTTAAGATAAGCGATGACGTCGAGGCGCTCCTGCTCCTTCTTCAGGCCGGGGAACACCATCTTGCCCTTGGGCACCACCTTCTTGGGGTTCTCAAGATAGCTGGAGAGTATCTCTTCGTCCCACACGATCCCGGATTCCAGCATTGCGTCGGAATATTTGAAGCCCTCCAGGGTGCCTGCCTCACGGCCGACGACGCCATGCAGCGACGGGCCAATCTTCTTCTTGCCCGGCTCGATCGTGTGACAAGCCACGCATCTTTTGAACACTTTCTCGCCGTTCACCGGATCGCCTTCCTCGGCGATCGCCTGGCTGGAGACCAGCGTCATTGCTGCGAGAAGAAGACCTGCTCGAACAAACTGCATGCACCATCTCCCTGGTCTTGATGGCTTTTTTGAACGCTGTGGAAGGAATGGGCCAAGGCTGACCCGGCGTCAAGCCGCCTTGTGCAGCCCGCTCAGCGCGCCTTCGCGGATGGCGGCGATGCGCCCGGCATAAGTGCTCGTCTCGCCGCCGCCAAAGATCGACGAGCCGGCCACCAGCACATCAGCGCCGGCCGCGGCGACGAGCGACGCGTTCTCCGCGGAGATACCGCCGTCGACCTCTAGGTGGATCGGACGATCGCCGATCATCTCCCGTGTTCGGCGGATCTTCTCAACAACGGAAGGGATGAACGCCTGCCCGCCGAAGCCGGGATTGACGGTCATCAGAAGGATCAGGTCGACCTTGTCCAACACACAGGCGATCGCGCTTTCCGGCGTCGCCGGATTGATCGAAACGCCGGCCTTCTTGCCAAGTGCGTGAATGGCCTGCAGCGAGCGGTCGAGATGCGGCCCGGCCTCAGCATGGATTGTGATGATGTCGGCGCCGGCGTCTGCGAAGGCCTGCAGATAGGGATCGGCCGGGGCGATCATCAGATGAACGTCGAACACTTTGTCGGAAAACCCTCGGATCGCCTTCACCAATTGCGGCCCGAAGCTGATGTTGGGCACGAAATGGCCGTCCATCACATCGATATGGATCCAATCGGCTCCGGCCTCGTCGACCGCCGCAACGTCTTCGCCGAGGCGGGCGAAGTCGGCGGCGAGGATCGATGGGGCGATGAGAATCGGGCGCTGCGTCACGTTTCGTCCTCCGATCCGGCAACTTGCATCGTAAAGACGCGGCTTGCCAAGATGTCCTCCGCCTCAATGGTTGAGAGTTCCTCGGAGGAAAGCGTGCCGCCGCGCTCAAAGAGCCTATTGGCCTGGCGCATACGCGCGCGGTCGAGCGCATTGCGGATGGAGCGGCCGTTAGCGAAATGCGGCTGCTGCCGGCGGCGGCCGATATAGCGTGTCAGCGCCTCGCGCCCGCTCTCCGACAGGCGGTAGTTCTGCCGCTCCAGCATCTGCTCGGCGATGCCGACCAGCTCGGGATCGGCGTAATCGGGAAACTCGACATGGTGGGCGATGCGCGAGCGGAAGCCCGGATTGGACGTGAAGAAGCGCTCCATGCGGTCAGCATAGCCGGCCAGGATCACAACAAGGTCCTCGCGCTGGTTCTCCATCACCTGCAGAAGAATCTCGATCGCCTCCTGCCCGTAATCGCGTTCGTTCTCCGGCCGGTAAAGATAATACGCCTCATCGATGAAGAGCACGCCGCCGATCGCCTTCTTCAGCACCTCCTTCGTCTTTGGGGCGGTGTGGCCAATATACTGGCCGACAAGATCGTCGCGCGTGACGGTGACGAGCTGGCCGCGGCGCACATAACCGAGCCGGTGTAAAAGATCGGCCATGCGCAGCGCGACTGTCGTCTTGCCGGTTCCGGGATTGCCGGTGAAGCTCATGTGAAGCGTCAGCATCTCGTGCGCCAGGCCGAGCTGCTTGCGCGCCCGCTCCACCAACAGCAAAGCGGCGATCTCGCGGATGCGCTTCTTCACCGGTTTCAGGCCGATGAGGTCGCGATCAAGCTCGTCGAGGATCGCGGCGACGCCGGATTCCTCATATTCGCGGCGAAGGTCGATGGCATCCTCAGCCGTCGAGGGATCGGTGGCCGGCTCGGTCTGTTGTGGCGTGCTCATGCGGCGAACCTGTCAGACCCGCCGCCGGTGTGCACGAGAGGCGGCGCGTCGGCTGAACGGCAGGTCACGCATATCGTCGGCCTGACGGTCGGTCGGCGGCGTAGGCGCGCGTCGTGTAGCGGATGGTTCGGCCCGGGCCGTTCTCACGCGTGATGTGGAGGCCCGGCTCATCCGCCGGCCGGTTGACGATGAAGGACAGCCTTATGGTCTCCCAGCCGTGGCTGGCGTCGAAACCGGAGAGGCGGATATAGCGATCGCCAACGGCCTCACGCGCCTTGGCGAGCTCGTCCATCACCGCCTTGGCGTCGGCGACGTCGAACATCGGGTTCTCCCACATCTCCCAGTAGGTGTTGCGCGGGTGCGGGTCGTCGGTGAACTCAATGCTCACGGCCCAGCCCTGGTTGAGGCAATATTGAACCTGCGCGGTAATCTGCGCGTCGCTTAGATCCGGCAGGTAGGAAAACGTCCCTTGTGTGATGCGCATGTCTCTCTCCCTCATTCCGCGGCGGTGGCGGTGGGAACGAAGTCGGGCGTGTCGGTGGAGGTGTAGTCGAAGGTGACGTCCTTCCACACGTCGAGCGCCTGTTGCAGCGGCTGACAAGTGCGCGCCGCATCCTGCAGGATGTCAGGACCCTCGTTGACGTAGTCGCGGCCCTCATTGCGGGCGAGGATCATCGCTTCCAGTGCCACGCGATTGGCGCTGGCGCCGGCGGCGATGCCCATCGGATGGCCGATCGTGCCGCCGCCGAATTGCAGCACCACGTCCTCGCCGAGATGCTGCAGGAGCTGATGCATCTGCCCGGCATGAATGCCGCCGGACGCGACCGGCATCACCTTGTTGAGGCTTGCCCAATCCTGGTCGAAGAATATGCCGTGCTCCAGCTGCAGCGGATTGTACACCTCGCGACAGATGTCGTAATAGCCGCGCGTCGTTGCCGGATCGCCCTCCAGCTTGCCGACCACGGTGCCGGCGTGGATGTGGTCGACGCCGGCAAGCCGCATCCACTTGGCGATGACGCGGAACGACACGCCGTGCGTCTTCTGGCGGGTATAGGTGCCGTGGCCGGCGCGGTGGAGATGCAGGATCATGTCGTTCCGCCGCGCCCAATTGGCCATGGATTGGATGGCCGTGTAGCCGATCACCAAGTCGATCATGATGATGACGGAGCCGAGCTCCTTGGCGAGTTCGGCGCGCTCGTACATGTCCTCCATGGTCGCTGCTGTGACGTTGAGGTAAGTGCCTTTCACCTCACCCGTCTCCGCCTCGGCCTTGTTCACCGCCTCCATGCAATAGAGGAAGCGATCGCGCCAATGCATGAAGGGCTGCGAGTTGATGTTCTCGTCATCCTTGGTGAAGTCGAGCCCGCCCTTCAGCGCCTCATAGACGACGCGGCCGTAATTACGCCCGGAGAGGCCGAGCTTGGGCTTGACGGTCGCGCCAAGCAGCGGCCGACCGAACTTGTCGAGCCGCTCGCGCTCCACGACAATGCCGGTGGCCGGACCCCGGAACGTCTTCAAATAGGCGACGGGAAGCCGCATGTCCTCCAGCCGCAACGCCTTCAGCGGCTTGAAGCCGAAGACGTTGCCGATGATGGAGGCGGTCAGGTTGGCGATGGAGCCCGGCTCGAAGAGGTCGAGGTCATAGGCGATATAGGCGAAATACTGGCCTTCCGCATTGGGCACGGGATCGACGCGATAGCACTTGCCGCGATATTTTTCGCAGGCTGTCAGACGATCGGTCCAGACTACCGTCCAGGTCGCGGTTGACGATTCGCCGGCCACCGCCGCCGACGCCTCGATGGGGTCGACGCCATCCTGCGGACTGACCCGAAAGCAGGCGATGATGTCGGTGTCCTTCGGTTCGTAATCGGGCTCCCAGTAGCCCATCTTGCGGTATTCCAGGACGCCCGCTTTGTAGCGGTCCTTGCCGCGGACGGTCTGTGCAGTCGTATCCATGTCGGCCCTCGCTGGCCGGCCCGTCAGGCCGGCTTTGGTGTTGCAATCATCCGCTGGGGCGCGGCGATGACATGTGCCCGTTCGGGACACGGGGCCGCTGATGGCTCCTGATCATCGTCTCAGGCGGCCCTCCGCTTTTTCTCGATCAGCTTGAGGATGAACGGCGTCAGAATGAGCTGCATGGCGACGTCGAGCTTGCCGCCGGGAATGACGATGGAATTGGCCCGCGACATGAAGCTGTCGTGGATC
Source organism: Afifellaceae bacterium (assembly GCA_028281235.1). Lineage (GTDB taxonomy): Bacteria > Pseudomonadota > Alphaproteobacteria > Rhizobiales > Afifellaceae > DASWJZ01. The sequence continues at coordinate 103,115 of JANQKG010000001.1, forward strand.
ATGGAGAGGAGGTACGGGAAGTCGATGCCGCGCGGATTGGCGAAGCGAATGACCACCATTGATTCATCGGCGGTCGGAATCCAGCGTGCGATGAACGGATTGGAGGTGTCGACGATCGGCACGCGCTGAAAGTTGATGTCGGTCTGGCCGAATTGCGGACAGATGTAGTGCACGTAATCCGGCATGCGGCGCAGGATCGTGTCGGTGACGGCTTCAGCGGTGTAGCCGCGCTTGGCCTTGTCGCGATGGATCTTCTGAATCCATTCCAGATTGATCACCGGAACCACACCGATCTTGAGATCGGCGTGTTGCGCGACATTGACTTTGTCCGTGACCGCGGCGCCGTGCAGCCCCTCATAAAACAAGATGTCGCTTGGCGCGGGCATGGGCGCCCATTCGCTGAACGTGCCTGAGGGCGCGCCGTAGAGCGCCTCCTCCTCTGCGTCATGGACGTAATGGCGCAGGCGCCCGGTGCCGCTGCGGCCATATTCGGCGAAGGTCTCCTCCAACTCCTCCAGAAGATTGTTCTCCGGGCTGAAATGGCTGAAATTGTGGTTGCCGCTCACCGCCGCATCGGCCTGCCGCTTGGCCATCTCGGCGCGATCGTAGCGATGAAAGGAATCGCCTTCGATGAACACAGCCTCGACGTTCTCGCGGCGGAAGATGTTCTCAAAGGTCATGCGCACCGTGGTGGTGCCGCCGCCTGAGGAGCCGGTCACGGAGATGATCGGATGCTTCACGGACATCGGTCAGGGCCTGAACAGCGAACGTGTGCCGAAGAGCGGCGCGCGCTCCTCAATTGCGCTTGGATTGGTGTGGTAGCGGGCGATGAGTTCCACCTCGCCCTTCGACCCGAAGACCAGCGGCACGCGCTGGTGAAGCTCTTCCGGCTTGAGCGAAAGGATTGGGTTGACGCAATCGGTCGTGCTGCCGCCGGCCTGCTCCATGAGCAAAGCGATCGGATTGGCCTCGTAGATCAGCCGCAGGCGCCCGTTGCCGTAGCCCTTGCGTTGGTCGGCGGGATAGAGAAAGACGCCGCCGCGCACGCAGATGCGGTAGGCATCAAGGCCCACGGATGCGAGCCAGCGCATGTTGAACGTGCGCCCCTGCGGCCCGGCCTCGCCGCGCAGGCAATCGTCGACATAAAGCCGCACCGATTCCTGCCAGTGCCAGTAATTGGAGGCGTTGATGGCGAATTCCGACGCCTCGGCGGGAACGTGCGTGTTGTCGGTGGCGACCTCAAAGCCGTCGCGGCTTTCGCTGTAGCGCAGGATGCTGGTGCCGCTGCCGAGCGTCAGGAGGATCAGCAATTGCGGTCCGTAGACGACGATGCCGGCGGCAAGCTGCCGATGTCCGGGCTGGAGAAAGCTCGCATGCGGCGATTTCGGCGCATCGATATAGGGCAGGATCGAGAAGATCGTCGCAAAAGACAGATTGTACGCGACGTTGGCGGAGCCATCATGCGGGTCGATCGCCAGCGCCAGCGGACGCGACGCATCGATCAGGCAAGGCTCGGCAAGCTCCTCTGAGGCATAGGCCGCGACCGGCGCGCGGCGCGCGGCGTTCAAGAACATCGCGTCGGCGGCCACATCCAAAGTGGTCTGCGCATCGCCATCGGGATTCACGCCGGGCGAGACGCCTGAGAAATCGTGGACGGTGGGGTCCTGGCTGATGCGCCAGACGCTCCGCGCCGTGCGTGCGATCTCACGCACCGTCTGCGCGACCGCATCGCCGAAGGGCGCCTCAGGTCGCGTGTGGCTCTTCAAAAACGTATCGAAATCCATTGCCACAGTCCGCCTCCTCCCGGTGGCGCAAGTCGCTCTGCAATCTTCCGTCTGGGCTTGCTGCCCCGGGAAAACACTTCAGGGCGCCGTGGCGCTTTCACATGACCCGGCTCGACAGGTTAAGTAAACTTGAATATTCTTTGTGGAGCGAAAACAATTTCTTACTCCGGTGATGCGAAACGTTACGCTTCGGCAGTTGCGGGCGGCCTCGGCAATCGGGCGTGCCGGCAAGATCGTGACCGCCGCCCGGGAGCTCAGCCTGACGCCGCCGGCGGTCACGCAGCAGCTCCAGCAGCTTGAGGAATCGGCCGGCTGCGCTTTGTTCGACCGGACCAATAACGGCTTGTTCGCCACACAGGCGGGCGAGGTCGTTTTGGAGACGGCGGCACAGGTCTGGTCGCTGATTTCCGATTGCGAGGACCGGCTGGCGGCGCTCAACGGACTGACGGCGGGACGCCTGACAGTGGGCGTTGTCAGCACGGCGAAGTATTTCTCGCCGCGGCTGATCGCCGGTTTCTCCGAGCGGCATGGCGGGGTCGACATACGCATCGTGGTGGGCAACCGCGAAGAGATGATCGACCGCCTGGCGGACTTTGAGGTCGATGTCGCCATCATGGGCCGGCCGCCGAAGGATCATCCGGTGGAGGCGGTGGTGTTCGGCCACCATCCTTTGGTCGTCATCGCGCCGCCGAACCACCGGCTCGCCGGGCGGCGCAGCATTCGCAAGGAGGAGCTGACCGGAGAGGTGCTCCTCATGCGCGAGGAAGGCTCCGGCACGCGCCTGTCGATGCAGAAATTCATCGGCGGCATGCGCTTGGCCGGCAGCCGGCCGATGATTGAGATGGGCAGCAACGAGACGATCAAGCAGGCGGTGATGGCCGGGCTCGGCATCGCCTTCATCTCTGGCCATACGATCGAGGCGGAGCTTGAAAGCGGGCGATTGGTCACGCTGCAGGTGCGCGGATTGCCCGTGCAGCGCAAATGGTTCGGCGTTCGCCGTCAGGACAAGGCGTCAGCGCCGACGGTCGCCGCCTTCGTCAACTTCCTGAAGGAAGAAGGCGCGCATTACCTGCCGCAACCGGTGCTGAAGAAGCCGCACGTCCCACGGGCCGCGCGCCGGCCGGGCAAGGCGAAGCCGGGGCGTCAGCGTGCGCCCTCAGCCTCCGCGTCGGCGGCCGCCTCCAGCCGGGACCGGCGCCGCTGCGACACGAACACAAGCGCCAGCAAGGCGAGCCCGAAGGGATAGACCAGCTCCTTGGGCGGCAGGCCGTCCAGCTTCCTGTCCACGGCCGTGACGATGTCATTGAACTCCACGCCCGCCTGCTCCGCCGCGCCGCCAAAGGCGAAGCTGTCGACGACCCAGCGGCCGCCTTCGCCCTCCGCCAAGGTGAGGCCGAACGGCCCTTGCGTCTGCAAACGGCTCGGCTCCGGCGCCGTCAACGTGAAGAGCTTGAAGCGGTCGCCGTAGAGCGTTTCGCGGACGACATGGAAGCGCATCACGTCGCCCGGCTCGATCTGTATCTCACCGGCGACGAAGCGCTCGATCTCCACCTCATCAAATGGCGGATAGAGGCGATCCATGAACAGGCTCGGGCGGAAAAGCGCGACGATCACCACAACAAGAACGAGGCTCTCCCACAGGCGATTGCGCACCAGCATCCAATTCTGCGTCAGCGAGCTGAAGGAGAGGATCGCCAAAAGCGATACGACAAAGATCAAGATTGCGTGCCAGATGCTCTCCACGCCGATCAGAAGCAGCGTCGGGTTGAAGATGAAGACGACCGGCAGAATGGCGGTGCGGATGTCATAGAGAAACGACTGCACGCCGGTCCTGAGCGGCGAAGCGCGCGAGATGGCCGAGGCGGCGAAGGCGGCCAGGCAGACCGGCGGCGTGGAATCGGCCAGGAGCCCGAAGAACAGCACGTAGAGGTGGACGGCGATGATCGGCAGAACCAGGCCCGCGGCGCTGCCGAGCTCCACCAGCACGCCGGCCAGAAGCGAGGCGACGACCAGGTAATTCGCCGTTGTCGGCAGGCCCATGCCGAGCAGGATGCAAAGGACCGCCGTCAGGCCGAGCAGGATGTAGACGTTGCCGCCGGCGATCGCCTCCATCACGCCGATGAGGCTATTGGAAAGGCCGGTTGAGGACACCGCGCCGACGATGATGCCAGCAGCGGCGACGACCACGGCGATGCCGACCATGTTGCGCGCGCCGGCGATCATGCCGGCGACGCAATCCTCAAATCCGCGCCGCAGCGCTGGCAGAAACGCGCTGCCGCCGGAGCGCGCCTCATGCACGATCGGGCGCACAAGGATGATCGCGAACAGCGCGAGGATGGAATAAAACACCGCGGTTGCCGCGCTCCATCTCTCGACGATCAAGAGATAGACGAGGATCACGAGCGGCGCGAGATAGTGGAGGCCGGAGCGAAAGGTCCTCCCCAGATGAGGAATGTCGGCGCGCGGCAGGCCGCGCAAGCCGAGCTTCAGTGCTTCCAGATGCGAGATATAGAGCAGCGCGATGTAGCTGATCACCGCCGGAATGAAGGCGGCCTTGATCACCTCCAGATAGGAGATGCCGACGAACTCCGCGATGACGAAGGCGGCCGCTCCCATGATCGGCGGCATGAGCTGACCGTTGGTCGACGCCGCGACCTCGATGGCGCCGGCCTTCACCGCCGGCATGCCGATCTTGCGCATCACGGGAATTGTGAACGTGCCGGTCGTCACGACATTGGCGATAGACGATCCGGAAACCATGCCGGTCATGCCGGAGGCGAGGATCGCCGCCTTGGCGGGTCCGCCGCGCATGCGCCCGACCAACGCAAAGGCGAGATCGAGGAAATATTGGCCGGCGCCGGCCCGCTCCAGAAGCGCGCCGAAGAACACGAACAGAAAGACGAAATTGACCGACACGCTGATGGGGATGCCGAAGACCGCCTCCCCGCCCAGCCATTGGTAGCCGATCAGCCGCTCAAGCGAGACGCCCTTGTGCGAGATGACCTCCGGCATCTGCTGCCCGAATACGGAAAAGACCATGAAGACAGCGCAGACGATGACAAGCGGGATGCCGATCGCGCGGCGCGTGGCTTCAAGCAGGAGCAAAATGCCGACGCCGCCGAGGATCGCTTCGACCGGAACGGTCAGGCCACCAATCTGCCATTCGAGCAATATGCCCTGGCGCAGGACGAGCCCTTCATAACCGAGGAACAGATAAAGCGCCGTGGACGCGGCGAGCACGGCCAGGAGGATGTCGTACCATGGGATGCGGCGCTCGCGGTCGGCGGCGCGCGCGGGAAAGATGAGGAACGCCAGCAATAATCCGAAGGCCAGGTGGACGGCGCGCGCCGGCACATCGGTGATGATGGCGACGCCCAGCATGAAGGGCAGCGGCGAGGCGATCCAAAGCTGAAAAAGCGTCCACAGGACGCAGACGGTACCGATGACAAGGCCGAGCCTCGGCCCCGTCGTGCGGTGGGCCTCCAGCTTCTCCAGCGTCTCGGCAGCCTCCGCCGTCAGTTCATTGCGGTTCGGCGCCGGCGTTTCGTTGGTACTTCTGTCGGCCGAGATCGCCCGCTCTCCGATCAGCCCTGCGGAACCGGCGCCGTGTCGTGACGGCGCCGGCTTGTTATGTGGGGCTTACCAGCCCTTCTCGTCGTAGTATTTCTGCGCGCCCGGATGAATGGGTGCGGAGAGCGCATCGACGATCATGTTGGCCGGATCCAGGTTGGCGAAGGCCGGATGCAGCGTGCGGAAATCGTCGAGGTTCTCAAACACCGCGCGCGTAACCTCGTAGACCACGTCGTCGGGCACGCTGGCGTTGGTCACGAAGGTGGCCATGACGCCGAACGTGGTCACGTCCTCGCTGGTCGTTGAATAGGTGCCGGCGGGGATCGTGGTGAACGCATAATAGTCGTTCTCGTTCACCAGCTTCTGCGCCACTGCGTCGTCACTGAGATCGACGATGTACGCTTCGCAGCCGTCGGTCGCGACCGACACGCCGGCATTGGGCACGCCCACCGTGTAGCCGTAGGCGTCGATATTGCCGTCACACAGGGCGCTTGACTGCTCCGTCGACGTCAGTTCCGACGCGACGGCGAAGTCATCGGTGCTCCAACCGTGACCGTCCATCAGCTCCTCGGTCGTGCCACGCTGACCTGAACCGGCATTGCCGATGTTGAAGCGCTTGCCGCGGAGATCATCCCATGACTGAATGCCGGAGCCCGCGGCCGCGATGATCTGATACGGCTCAGGATGCACGGAGAAGACGGCCCGGAGGTCGGGGCACGGGTTCACGCGGTCGGGCTTGGAGCTGTTGACGGCGTGAAACTGCCAGTCCGATTGGGCGACGCCGAAATCGAGCTCACCTTCGCAGATCTGGCCGATATTGTAGGTGGAGCCCGCCGTCGACGGTGCGGAGCACCGAATACCGTGCTTGCGCCCTTCCTTGCGGCCTTCGGCGGCTTCTTTGTGGACCATGCGGCAGACCGAGTTGCCGACCACGAAATAGACGCCGGTGGGGCCGCCTGTGCCGATGGTGATGAAGCGCGTGTCTTGTGCCAGAGCCGCACCGCTTGCCATGGTCACGGCGGCCCCGAACGCGGCTACGGATATGGTGTATCTAAGGTGCCGAGTCATTTTGCTCTTCCTTCCTTTCTTCTCTCTCTTTCTTCTCGCCGGTTTGTTCCGGCCAGCTAAGCTGAAACACGTGCGGCTGCCGCTTCGTCCCGCGGCATGCGCCGCCGCGCATTGTTCGCCTCAGACAAGGCTATGTCCAAAGCCGCGCCCAGGCGATCGACGATCGCGTCGATAGTTTCCGCGTCGACAATAAACGGTGGCGCGATCAGCACGTGATCGCCGCTTCGACCGTCGGCCGTGCCACCGCCGGGATAGACGCACAGGCCTTTTGCCATAGCCGCATGTTTTATGCGGGCCGGCAGATTGTCGCCTGCGGCAAACGGCGCCTTGCTGGCGCGGTCGGCGACCAGCTCGATGGCGCGGAAGAGGCCGCGCCCGCGAATGTCGCCCACTTGCGGGTGGTCGCCAAAACGCGCCTCCAATTGCCGCTGCAAGCGCTCGCCCTGACGGCGCACATTGTCCAGCAGGCCGTCACGGCGAATAACCTGCTGCACCGCTAAAGCAGCGGCGCACGGCATGGGGTGACAGATATAGGTATGTCCGTGGTGGAACGCGCCGGCGCCTGAGGCGATTGCGTCGTAGATTTCCGCGCTCAACAGCGTCGCGCCGATCGGTTGATAGCCGCCGCCGAGGCCTTTGGCGATCGTCATGATGTCGGGTGCGATATCTTCCTGCTCGCAGGCGTGCAGCGTGCCGGTGCGGCCCATGCCGCACATCACCTCGTCGAGAATCAGAAGCACGCCATAGCGATCGCAAATCTCGCGGATGCGCTTGAAGTAGCCGCGCGCCGCTGGGACCGCGCCGGCTGTGGCGCCGACGACCGGCTCGGCGACAAAGGCGATCACCGTCTCCGGGCCGAGCGCGATGAGCTTCTCCTCGAGGGCCGCCGCGGCGCGGACGCCGTAAGCGTGGTCGTCTTCGTCGGCGCGCCGGTGGCGGTAGGCATAGCACGGCGCGATGTGATGCGCCTCAAAGAGCAGCGGCTCGAACGCCGCACGCCGAGCGAGATTGCCGCCGACGGCAAGCGCGCCAAGCGTGTTGCCGTGGTAACTCTGCCGCCTGGCGATGAAGCGCGTGCGCTGAGTCTCACCGCGCGCCACCGCATATTGGCGGGCGAGCTTCAGCGACGCCTCCATGGCCTCCGAGCCGCCGGAGACGAGATAGACATAGCCGATCCCCGGCGGCGCGTGCGCGACAAGATCATCGGCGAGCGCCTCCGCCGCCTCGCTGGTGAAGAAGCTGGTATGCGCGTATTGGAGCGTCTCCATCTGCGCGCGCATGGCGTTCAGGATATCGGGATGCCCATGGCCGAGGCATGACACAGCCGCCCCCCCGGAAGCGTCGATATAGACCTTGCCGTTGGCGTCACGGATGGTGACGCCGCTTCCGTTGACCGCGACGGGGAGTCTTGGGCCGATAGAGCGATGGAGAATGCGCGTGGTCATCGTGCCACCGTCGAGGCGATGATGGTCTGGAGCGCCCCCGCGCTAGGCCAAGTTCTACACGTCACGCGGGCGAAGCTAATCGCCTGCCAAAATAAGGGCAATATGCACGTCCGATCGGTGAAGCTTAGCCGGCGCCGCAATAGAAGGTCGAATTGCCGCGACTTCAGCCGGTCCCAGCCCGCTTCATCGCGGGACCGCGCGCTCAAGGTGTTCGCGCCGCATCTGGCGTTCGGCGGCCCGGACCCCGAGATCGTAGATGGCGGGGATGTTCTCCGCGGCGTCGAGGCGGCGATAGGCATTGACCGTCTTCTTGGCCAGGCTCACGCCGATCTCGCGCTCCAGCCAGTCGGGCTCCAGCCGCACGTCGTAGCGCAGGAAGTTGAACAGGGGCTGCCGGTAGGGCGGCGGCACATGCCCGAGATCGCCGATCTCGGAGTTGATCGGCCAGTTGATCGGGCTGTCGCCGAGCCACGACATCAAGGTGTCGACCAGTTGCTGCGCGTCGGAGACCTGCGCGGTCAGCGCGTGCAGCGCAATGCCGATTGTGCGCAGCATCGGCAGTTCGTCGAGCGAGATACGATGGCGGAACGAGCCGGTGCCGATGGAGATCACCGACAGATTATCCGTCCCCAGCGGCCAGCTCAGGCCATAGGGCGGAAGCGCGGCGACCAGGAACAGATGCAGTGCCGGGCTGTTGTGCGGGCTGACGCCGCCATCCACGAAGAGACCGGGCGGCGCGCCGCCTACGATCTCGATGGGCTCCGGATCGAAGTAGTTCGGCGCCGCCGTGCTGGCGCGCACGACGTTGACCAGCGGATAGTGGCGGTTGCCGATGAAGGAGCCGTCGGCGGGCGACTCCCAGAAGCTGGAGCGCGGATTGTTCATGACAATCCAGGTGCTCCCCGTATCGAGCCGCTTTGTGACGATGCACAAGCCGGTGCGCAGATCCTCCGAATCGAGCGTGCGCGCGCCGATGATGTCGCGAAGCTCGCTGGTCAGACGCCGCGAGTCGAAGCGCGCCCTTAAACCGGTCAGCCGCCACATGGAGCGCTGGAACACTTTTGGGCCAAGTCTGCGGTAGAAGTCACAGAGATCCGAAGCGCGGAAGCCGAGCGCCAAGCCCGTGCCGATGATGGCGCCGGTGGACGTGCCGCCGATCAGATCGAACCAATCGGCAAGCAGGACGGGCTTGCCCTCAATCTCCTCAATGAGCTTCTCCAGCCGCTCAAGATAGGCCAGCGTAAGCGCACCGCGCACGCCGCCGCCGTCCAGCGAGAGAATACGCTTGTGGCCGGGACCGAAGAGATGCCGGTCGCGAGGAGATTGCGCTTCGCCTTCGTCGGTATGCACAGTTCTGGCCGCTTGTCCGGATTGCCCGAGGCCGGTCAAGGCTGTCGCGTCATGAGGCGTTTGGCAATAGCGGCAAACGCTTCAGTTGCTGAGGAATCCGTGACCTCGTCGTCGTGGAGAAGATGAGGTACCGGCTCCGCGGATGCACGGGTTGCGTCCGTTGTCGGAAGCCACAGCACCGGACGCCCTTCCCGCCTCGCCAGGTCGATCACATGTGCGGTGCCACCGACGCCCCTCGCCTCGCGGCCATCCCAGATCGCGATCAAAAGGTCGCTCCGCTCAACGACCAACGCGCCGATCTTCTCATAAGCCGCCTTCTTGCCGGCCTCGCTGGTGCGTTGCCCGTCCAGCTCGACGATCTCCGTGGCCTGGCTCAAGAGACGCCGATAGTCCGCACGCGACTGAGCGCTCGCAAAATCGTCGGCATAGGCCTCACGCTTAAACGGCAAGAGCGCAATGAGCGCCGCGCCCATCTCCGTCGCCAGCGCCGCGGCGATCCTGTCGGCGCCCTCCGCCAGCGGCGAGATGATTCGCAGCGTCTTGGCGTCGGGGGCCTTACCGACGATCTCCGCGATTGCCTCAGAGAGCGTGGCGAGGACGCGACGCATCTCATGTGTCAGACGCGCCGCCTCCTTGCCGTCGAGCCTGTTGAAGCGATGGCCGGTCACGCCGACGTTGAGCGACCGGGAAAGCAAAAGCGGGCGAGTGGAATCCGACACGGCGGTCAGACTAGCCCCTGCAAGGGCATGAAGGCCACTGCCCTGCATCGCCCCCGGGGTCAATCAGCCTTAGGCGACGCTGCCTCCGATGGAAGAGGACGGCAATTATCTGGGACGTTGCTCCCGGAGACCTTGAAATCGTAGCAGCTCAGGAAGCGCGGATGGTTTGCGCCGATCGCGTAACCGGCGAGCGCAATGGCGATGGCGATGGCCCAAACCGCCACGCGCAGCTTCGGCTGCGTCAGGCTTTCGATGTCGGGCACCGCCACCATGACCAGCACGTAGACCAGATAGGGCAGCGTCATGGCCAGGATCGCGACGGTCAGGACCCATTCCGCCCAATCCACCTGCGCCTGGATGAGGCTCGTTTCGCCTTCAATGGCCACCATGAGCAGCCAAACGGACGGCAGAGCCAGAACGAAGCGGCCGCGCCAGGACATGAAGGACGGCAGCGCATCGACCGGCGGCACGAACAGGCTGGCGACCAGCGCGACGGTGGCGGCAACCCAGACGTAAAGCAGATGCTCAAAGAAGACCGTGCCGAAGACGCCATACCAGAATGCGATCCCGAATATTCCCGCCGAGATGGCGATCGATGACAGAACGAAGGCGCGAGCCTCCTGCGGCGTGACGTGCGCGGTGGCGCTGGCCCGGTCCGACATTGCACGGTTTCTCCATTCCCTCGGGCCGATAAATGAGCCGGCCCTGATCGGTTCAGGAGGAGATGGCGGATGCTTGCCCTGTCGGGGAGTGAATCACGGTTTATGCGGGGTGAACTTTGCCGCCAAGTTCACGCGGGGATGTCCAACCCCGCCTTGCGCCAGCCGTCGACGATATGCGCTTCGTCGTCCGGCCGAAAGTTCCAGATGCGGAGCGCTTCGCGTGCCTGGTTCTGGAAATCCGGAAACTCCGTGAGCGCCAGGCGCACGCTTTCGCCCGCCTCCGCTGCATTGCCGAGCTGTGCGTGAATCATCGCCTGGATCAGATCGCCCCAGAAGAAGGCGCCAAGCTTAACAGCCTCCGTCTGCGCCAGGGCTTCGGAATATTCGCCGTGCACATAGTGATGAATCGCCAGGAACGCCCGGTACCAGCCGGGCGGATGCGGAGAAAGCTCCAGCGCCCGCTCAACGAATGCGCGGCCCCTGGCCCAATCCTGCGAGATGCCGAGGCAGACGCCGTAATCGGCAATCAGATCGGGATAGTTGGGATTGAGCGCAAGCGCCCGTTCTGCCGCCGTGCGGTAGGAGGCGATCTCGTGGCGATGGTAGTGGGTCATGAACAAAGCGTGATGGCCCGCGGCATTTGTGGGGTCGATCTCGATCGCTCTTTGTGCGGCCTCCAGCGCCCGGTCGAGCGGCGGCGTCTCCCGGCTTAGGACGTATCCGCCGCGCACCTCATCGCCATAGACGATCGCCAGCATCGCCCATGCGCCGGCATAGCCCGGATCGATGGCAACGGCGCGTTCAAGCAGCTTGACCACGCGCGCGTGGGTCTCGCGGGTGGGCTCACGCCAATATTCCGACGCCAACAGCCGGCATTCATAGGCGTCGAGCGCCTGCGTGCCGGCCTGGCGGCGTGCCTTGCCGAAACGGTGGATGATGCCGTGCGGCTCGGCGATCTCAGCGGCGATCCGCGAGGCGATGTCCTCTTGAATGTCGAACAGATTCTGGGCGCTGATTTCACGGTCGTAGGTGTCGCCGGCGAGATGCGCGCCGGTCTTGGCATCGACCAGTTGCGATGTGATCCGCACCCGGTCGTTCCAGCGGCGCACGCTGCCTTTCAAGACGTAGCGCACGCCCAGCTCCGCGCCGACATCGCGCGGATCGGCGGGATGGCTCTTGTAGCGAAATGTCGAGTGCCGCGAGATGACCTGCAGCTCGCGAAAGCGCGAAAGCGCGCTCAGAATCTCCTCGGTGAAACCGTCGGCCAGATATTCCTGCGCCGGGTCGCCGCTGAGATTGTCGAATGGCAGGACAGCGACGCTGTCGTCGAGGCGACGCTGCCGCTCCGCGTGTTCGGGGGGCGCGGCATTGCCTGGGCTTTGATCGTTCACCGCCTGGGCGTCACCGTCAGGATCAAGCGCGACCTCAAAGACCGGCGCGTATGACCCCTTGGGAATGAGTATCCGCAAGGGATCGTCGCGCCCGTCGCCGGCGTAATAAAGGTCGAGCCGTGTGCGAAGCTTGCCCGCCTGCACCCGGACGATCGTGTCGATCGACGGGTCGAAATCGTCGGGCTTGTCGAATACGTCCACGCCGATGGCGTAGCCCTTCAGCGATTGCGCGTCGCCGGCCAGCGCCCGATCGACCAGATATCGCAGGAACCGGCTGAGGCGGGTCGTTTCGGCAAACTGGGCGCTCGCCAGAACCCTTTCAAGCTGCTGCTCCACGATGCCGCGGTCGAGGTGTGCTGAGGCGATCATGCTCACCAATGACACTCCCGAAATCGCCGCCCCGCAGCGCCGCCGTTCGTGGAGGCTGGGAGCCTAGCACGGTTCGCGATGCAAGGCACGCAGCCCAGCCTCAGCGCTGCGGTTCACCGTGACTCACTCTCACAGGCCGGCGCGGCGATCTATCCAGCCCGCAAGACGGCCGACCAACAGCGCGCCGCCTCATCGAACCCGGAGACCCGCAATGAACAAAAACGCTGAATTCGTGGAAACCGCCAAAGCCCGCCTTGATGAACTCGGCAAGGAGTTTTCGGCGCTGGACGCCAAGCTGAACGATGCCGGGCGCACGGCGGACACCTGGACCAACGCGCAGGCTTCCAAGCTGAAGAAGGACTGGGAGCAGGCGAAGGCGGACGTGAGCTCGATCGCCCAGCGCATCGAAACCGAAGGCGAAGAGGCCGTCGGCGATGCGCGGGAGAAGGCGGAGCGTCACTGGGAGGCGCTACGCGCCGCCGTCAAGACTTACCGCGAGCATCTGGAGAAAGACGTCGCGGTTTGAAGCCGGACTGCAATACCGCAGCGGCACCCCACCCCCTGAAAGGAGAACTGAAATGAAGACGACACTCGCGATCGCGGCGGCGGCCGCCTTTTTCCTCGTACCGAATGCAGCGCTCGCCAGCGACGCCCCCAAAGTGGGCGAGAGCATCCTCGGCGTTGAGGTGAACGTCACCAAGGTCGCCACGACCGGCTACAGCGCCAATTCGCTGATCGGCGCCACCGTCCACAACGACAAGAAGAAAGAGATCGGCACCGTCCACGACCTGATCGTCGCCACCGACGGCGAGATCAGCCTGGTGATCGTGGAGGTCGGCGGTTTCCTCGGTGTCGGCTCCAAGTGGGTCGCCGTGCCGGCCGGCCTCTTCCGGCCCGGACAGAAGGACGACGTGGTCCTCGCCGGCGCGACGGAGGCGGCGCTGAAGGACATGGCGCCGTTCCGCTACGCCAACTGAGCCAAGCCAAAAGCTTCGCAAGAAAGGAGACGCTGCTATGACGACTTCACACGCGGAAGGGACCGGCAACGGTTGGTTCATTGCATTGGGCATCGTGCTCGTTCTCACCGGGATGGTCGCCGTGGCGTTTCCTTTCGTGGCGACGCTTTCGGTGGAGCTCTTTGTCGGTTCGTTCATTCTGGTGGCCGGCTTGTTCACCCTGTTTCACGCCTTTGCGGAAAAGGAATGGGGCGGCTTTGCCTGGCAACTGGCGATCGGCATCCTCTACAGTCTCGGCGGCATCGGGTTTCTTGCCCTGCCGATCGGCGGTGCGATTGCGCTGACCGTGTTTCTGGGTGTCGTGTTCCTGACAGAAGGCATTGCCCGGATGGTCATGGCGTTCCGCATCCGGCCGGAGCGGGCCTGGGGTTGGGTGCTGGCATCGGGCGGCGTATCGCTCATGCTGGGCGTTCTGATCCTCGCCGGCATCGGCAACGGGGCCTCGCTCGCCTTTATCGGCCTGTTGGTCGGCATCAACCTCATCTTCGCCGGCGCGTCGTTTACCGCGCTGGGCTTTGAGGGCACACGATCCCCGGCGGCGCATCCGGCCTGAATCGGACGACGACCGCACCTACTGACGACAGTGCGAGGCGGGCGCTCACGAGCCCGCCTCGCTTCTGTTCGAGGTTAGCCGTGATGCTCTGCGCCAAGCCCCTGGAACATGGCGCGGATGTCGATGGTGGATCGGTTGCCGAGATCGGCGTGGCAGCGATCGAGCCATTCTGCGGTGCGCTCACGGCCGATCTCAAAGAGGTGCTTCAGAAAGGCCCATTCGGCGTTGAACTTGGACGACGCGCCGAGCGGGTCGAGGCGGTCCTGCGCTTCTATGATGTGGACCTTCATCTGCTTGTATTCGTCCGGATCAAGCTTGCCCTCTTGAAGGAGCCGGCGCACGAAATCGATGGCGCGCAGCTCCTTCAGGAGGCTGCCGTTGAAGGTGATCTCGTTGACGCGATTCAGGATTTCGCGAGCCGTTTTGGGCGTGCCCTTCTTCTCCACCGGATTGATCTGCACGATCACGATGTCGGACGACGTGCTGCCCTCGAAGAAGGGAAAGAGCACCGGATTGCCCATATAGCCGCCATCCCAATAGGGAATGCCGTCGATCTCTACGGCCTGGAACACGAACGGCAGGCAGGCTGACGCCATGACCATATCGGCGGTCAGCTCGTCTTTCTTGAAGACGCGGATACGGCCGGTCTCGACGTTGGTTGCTGAGACAAACACCTTGATTGCGTCGCACGACCGCACGCGCTCGAAATCCACCCGCTCCTCGATCAGTTTGAGCAGTGGATTGTAGTTCAGCGGATTCAGCTCGTAGGGCGATGTGAGGCGGTGGAGCAGGTCGAAGAAGATGTAGCTCGGGCTGTGGTCCAGGCTCCAGTTGCCCATGAAGACGTCAATCGGACTGCGTGTGATCGGGTTGATGCGCGCCGCGTCGCTGACGGCGCGCCAGAAGACCTGAAGAGCTTCGCGCGCGCCATCCTCATCGTGCCGCATGATGCCATCGGCAACGACGACGGCATTCATCGCCCCGGCCGACGTGCCGCTGATGGCGTCGATGCGGATACGCCCGTCCTCAAGCAACTTGTCCAGGACGCCCCAGGTGAATGCGCCATGGGCGCCGCCGCCCTGGAGCGCCAGATTGATCGACTTTCTCGCCTTGTCCTTCGCCACGCTCGCCATCGCTCGCCTGAGACTTTTCGGGAAGATTTGGTCGCGCGGCGCATATTCAAGGGGCGATGCGCTGCCCGGAGCCTGCTCGGTTTTGACTGAATCAAACCAGGCTCCCAGTCTGTTTTTACGCACATCCGGACGGATAAAGGGTGTACACTTATCCTGGACGTGCACTGGGACGATAACCCCATATCAATGCCCCAGTGACTACCTGCATATGGCGCGACGGCTTGGAGGTCACGGATTGAGCAGCCTGTCCGGCCAAGGCCCGCAAGGCCTATTGGCATCAACCGGTTCGAATTGGCGCGTCCGCTCGCGCATTGCTGAGTGGAGCGAGGCGCTTCACGAGCCCGTCAGCGCGCAATCCTTGGCGGCCTTTCGGATATCTTTCGGCCTCCTGATGATGTGGGACGTCTGGCGCTTCATCAAATACACCCGCATTCAACGCTACTACGTCGAGCCTGAGTTCTTCTTCACCTTCTACGGTTTCAATTGGGTGAGGCCGCTTGCCGATCCCTTTCTCATGCATGCGGCGTGGCTCCTGGTCGGGGTTTTGGCCTTTATGGTCGTGCTGGGGCTCTTCTATCGCTTCGCCATCGTCGGCTTCACGGCACTGTTCACCTATTTCTTTCTTCTCGATAAGGCGCAGTACCTCAATCATTTCTACATGATCATTCTATTCGCCGGGCTACTCTGCCTGCTGCCGGCGAACCGCGCCTACGCACTCGACGCCTGGCTGTTTCCGCGCCGCCGGTCCGAAACCGTGCCGCGCTATTCGGTTTGGGCGCTTAGAACGCAGATGGAGATCATTCTCATCTATGCGGGCCTGGTCAAAATCTCCGAGGATTGGCTGAAGCTGGAGCCTCTTGGCATGTGGCTGCGCGTCTATGCCGACACGCTGCCGCTAGGCCATTTGCTCTATTCCGACTGGGTGATCGGGCTTGGCGCCTATGGCACGGTGCTTCTGCATGTGCTCGGCGCGCCGCTCCTTCTGTTCAAGCGAACGCGGTTGCCGGTCTTTGTGGTCTATTGCTGCTTCCATATGAGCAATGCCTTTTTCTTCAACATCGGGATCTTTCCGTGGATGACGATCGCCGCCTCGACGATCTTCTTCGCGCCGAACTGGCCTGAGCAATTCCTGCGCTGGCTTCTGCGGCCTTTCGGTTCGGCGCCGGTGCCGACGCAGAACGCCGCTCAGCCAGCGAACGGCCGGACCGTCATGTCCAGCTGGCTGATCGTCTTTCTGGTGGCGTGGATGGTGGTTCAGCTGCTCATCCCGCTTCGCTCCATGCTTTATTCAAGCGAGGTGCGGTGGGCCGGCGAAGGACACCGCTTCTCCTGGCGCATGCGCATCTACGACCGTCGGAAACGCGGGCATTTCGAGGTGGTCGGCGCGCATGACGGTCAGCGATGGGAGGTGAAGCCCACGGCGTTTTTGAGCCGGCGGCAGGCCCGCTCCATGCTCGGACGCCCGGACATGATCGTTCAGTTCTCGCATTACCTTGAGGACGTATGGGCAGAGCGGGGCTACGGCGATGTCGCGGTCTACGCGCATGTGGAGATGGCCTTGAACGGGCGCGAGTTTCAGCAGCTCATCAAGCCGGACATCGATCTCACGAACCGCATCACAAGCCCCTGGCAGACAGCGGATTACGTCACCGCGCTGACGACGCCCTTCACGCCCTGGGCGGAGCGCCAACATGCCGATTATGACGGGCCGACATGGTGAGCCCTGAGCCTAACCGCGAGAGCGCGGCTGAGGACGCCGCGGCGGCGCCTCCCATCATCGTCTATGACGGCGATTGTCCATTCTGCTCTGCTTATGTGCGGATGGTGAGGCTGCGTCGCACATTCGGAGCGATCCGGCTTGTCGATGCGCGCTCCGCGGAGCCCATCGTCTCAGAGATCAAGGCCGCCGGGTTCGATCTCGACAAGGGCATGGTCCTGATCCTCAACAACGAGCGCTATCACGGCGCGGAATGCATGCACCGCATCGCGCTCATGAGCACGTCGAGCGGCCTCTTCAACCGGATCACCAAAGCGATCTTCACGTCGTCAAGATTGGCGCGCTGGCTCTATCCGGTTCTGGTGGGCGGACGAAACGCAGTCCTGTTCATCCTGCGACGGCGTAAGATCAACGCTCCCGCTTGATCGTTGTGCTGCGCTGAGTATCGCGCTCCAAATGCAGCGAACCCACGGACCGAGCGACGCCCCCGCCCAATAGTCGGCGCTCGGCTGTCTTTTTTGTGGTGATTGGCGCGCCGGAGAGGATTCGAACCCCTGACCCCCAGATTCGTAGTCTGCGCGACCACTTGCTAAGTTTTTGTTGTAAATACTACTTTTTTCTCTCGTTCTGTGCATGTGTAAGAGAGTGTGTAAGAGCGCGTCCTTCCGCCGTTGCGCCTTGAATCGCATATCGCACCTTATGCTCTCCCCTCAATGCTTCCAACATCGCCCTTCACAAGTTCCAGGTGCGGTGCCGCGTTTCGGTCCCGACGAGCGCGCCCGATTGATATGATTTCAAGCACGTGAATGCGGCATCGTCCGTCTGCCCAGTCCTGCGTTTGTTCATACGCTTAACTGCTTCCTCCTTCGTCAATTCGGGTCCCAGACATCGCGGGAGCCTTTGCCCTGCGATTTTGGTGGGTGGGGCCATAAAGGCCCGGATGGTCCGGGCCCCGAAAAAGACAGGAGGCAACAATGAGACTTTTCACAACTTCAGAACTGGCCCGCCAAACCGACGCCGAACTAAGCGCCCTTTTCAATCAGTGCAATCTGGCACTGGTCAGGGCCAAGCCGCTTAGCCGCGATTGGAACATCGCTTCGGCCAATGTCGAAACCATCCTGCGGGTGAGAAAGCAGCGCACTCAACTCTACAAGCCGCGCTGGCTGTAAGACCGTGCGCGACGTGACGGTCGCGGCTGCAATTGCTGTCGGAAGCCCGCCGCAGGTTCTATCGTGCCTTTTCAGGGTCGCGCTCCTTTACATGCTCGTATCCAGCCTCCTTCTGCACAGCACGGCTAAAGGCCCGCTGCCAGGAGGGATCACGCGCAGCCTTGCCGAACTCTTCTGCGTGCTCCCGGCTGCGCTCGGCCCGCCTCAGGAAGTCATCTCGCTCGCGTTGCTGCGTATCCTTGAGCAGGGTCCGCGCCTTTTCATGCTCGCGCCGCACGTCTCTTTGCGCCTTGTCACGGGCCAGCCGGAGTTCGCGTGCATAGTGCTGCGTTGCGCGGGTCTGACCCCCTGCAACAAAGTCCCCGACTGCGGAGGCAAGATCCTGCCGGTCTTTCAGAGAATGGCGGTGCGCGTTGTGCCGCAGATGCGGCTCCCTATTCGGGAGGAGGCGCCCGCGCATCCGCTCGGCGATCGCTTCACGCTGCCCGCGCCGCTGTTTGTCCACTAGCTCTTTTGCCTGGGTCTCGTGCAGCTGGCGCTGCTGCTTTAAGGATTCGCGCTGCTGCGGCGTGAGCGCTGCAATCAGGCGCTGCCGCCGCGCCTCGTCGCTCTCGCGCGCCAGGTCGAAGGCGGGACCGGCGGGATGCCGGGGTTCTTCCATCAAAGCCCCTCACGGCTCGCGCCATGCCGCATCCGCCATCATCCTACAACCACAGCGGCAGATGCCAAGCCTTGAAGTCAGCTGTGGTCACCTCTCACGGTCGCGGTCGATGTCCCGCCCCCCGGAGCGGCGCTTCGCTTCTTTCGCCGCCGCGCGCTTCATCGCCTGCGCAAAGCCGCTCTCAATACCAAGCGGCCCCCTATCCTCGCGCTGCTGCCAGCCTGCGATCTTCTTCTCGGCAATCTGCCGCGCATGCTCGCGCTCGATCTCGCGTTGCTGTCGATCCCGCTCCGCTGCCTGTGCCGCATCGGCGTGTCGTTCCTTTATGTGCAAGAGGCTCGCGCGGCGCTTTTGCTGCTCGGCGTCAATCAAGGTCGCATAGCGGGTTCGCACTACTCTCTCCGCAGACGCGCGCGCGCTCACGTATCGCCTTGTCAGCGCCTTGCGCGCCTGCTGGTGCTCTGACGAAAGCAGCTTACGCGCGGCCTCCTGCCGGCGGCGAGTGATGCCGGTGATATCGAGCAGCCGTAGCAACCGCATACGAAGGCGGCTTTGCCTGTCCTTCAGAGCCGCCCGCTCTTTACGTTGAGCTTCGCGCATCGCATCGCGCCGCGGATTGAACTTCCGGCGGACACGCTCGGTCGCGCCTCGTCGCTCCTCATCCCGCCGCGCCCGCAGACCCCTGATCCGGTCCAGAGAGAGCCGGGAAGCTGTCCGCCTTTCAGCTGAGCGCGCGCGCTGCTCGGCCACAAGCCGTTCCTCAAGCGCGCGGTCCCGAGCAAGTTCGTCCTTTTCAAACTGCGCCCATACTGCGGTGACCCGATTCTTCGAGCGCGCGGCACGCTCCAGATTGAGATCGACAATATGGGCGTTGAATTCCCGCCGCGTGCGGCCCCGGTCGATCGACGGGTAATCGATCAGCCTGCCGGCGCCGTTGATACGCCGCTGTGACTCCGGCCGCTTCACGGTGCCGTCGATATGTCGCGCCCGCGGCCCTTCATGGATTCCGGCCTGGCGCTTCTCGCCTTGCGCCACGAGCGTCCTTCGGTCGATCCGCGCCCCGATCCCGGCCGATGCCAGCGCCTCGTTACAGACCGTTTCCCAACGCTCGCGAATCCACTCTACCGCCTTTGGTCCCGGCAGCTCTGCCCTGCGGCGATCACGGGCGCTGTCGGACAGCCGCAGGACGCGCCGTTTCGTTTCGATATCCCGGTCATGAACGGCAATATGGACGTGCGGATTGTGCGCATCCTTGCCGCGCTGATGGATCGCGGCGAGCCAAGGCACACGCCCCCCTGTCAGCTCGGCCATAAACGCTTCTACCAGGGCGGCGCGCTGTTCCTCGTCCAGCTCATGCGGCAGTGCAATACGCAGCTTGTCGATGACGCGCCCGTTCTTGCGCATGGACCGCTCGGCCGCGTCGATCCAGTTGCGGGCGGCGCGGTACTCGTAAGGCATGTGTTCGGACAAGAGGACCGGATCGGCGTCCGGGCGACCGATGTAGCGGATATGGGCGCCCGCCGTGCCGGGCGCATGTGTGGTCCGTCCGATGCTCTTCAGGTTGCAGCTGTAGATCGCCACGAGCGGACGCGGTCCTGCACTTGTCCCGCCCGCAAGCGGGTTGGCGCCGCATCATGGGTTTAAATTGTGAAGCTGTCCGCCTTCAGCCCCGCGCTTCGTTCCGTGGGCCATCGCACCCGGCGATGGCTTCGCCGCCAGGCGAAAGGGGGACGCCACGCGGCGGGGCCCGCACGGGCCCCAGGAGCATGGCGCACGGGTTTTCAAGGAAAACCCAAAAGTGCGCCCTCCACACGGAATAAATTTGCATGAGCATCGGGAGGTGACAAGTGGAGTGAATGTCACGCCATAATCTTGATGGGGAGTCTGCCGCGATTTCTGCTTAATCTTAGCCCTTCGGGTAGATTCATATCTACATCATACGGGTTGTGAGGCGACGTTTTGCCTTCACTAGGGGAGTGTTTTTTTGATTGAACTTTTTACGATGTTGAGAAACTATCCTTGATTGCATAATAAACTCTGCGCGCGGAATGTTGCCCGCGCCGGTGGTGTGATTGCAGGGCGTGCGGCGGCCCCTGCCCGGACAAAGGGCGGAATGGGGTGACGGTTCTAGAGGACCTGCCGCGGGGTGTGCGCAGCCGCCGGCTTACCGAACAGCAAACGCCGCTTTCGGCCTGGATCGATCCCGAGCAGATCGGCCAGAGCGCTGCACTGCGATACGGCCCCTCGAAGATCTTCCTTGGCGTTGTCGGCGGCACGGTGAGCGATGACGGCAGCGAGCCGTATGTAACCGGCGGCTGCCCGATCGGAATCGGCGATGACCGCCATGCGGTGCTGTGCGCGGGCTCGCGCGCCGGCAAGGGG
This sequence comes from Afifellaceae bacterium, assembly GCA_028281235.1. Taxonomy (GTDB): domain Bacteria; phylum Pseudomonadota; class Alphaproteobacteria; order Rhizobiales; family Afifellaceae; genus DASWJZ01. Next base: position 124,104 of record JANQKG010000001.1, read on the forward strand.
CGATCCTGCCTGGTTCCGACGTTGCTGGACTATGAGGGCGCTGTGCTGGCGCTCGACCCCAAGGGGGAGCTTGCGAACCTCACCGCCCGCCGACGCGCAGAACGCGGCCAGCGGGTCTGCATCGTCGATCCGTTCGGCGTGAGCGCTACCCGGCTCTCCGACCTGCATGCCGGCTACAATCCGCTGGCGCTCCTAAAGCCGGACAGCCCGTCGCTAATCGTCGATGCCGGACTGATTGCTGACGCGCTTGTGGTTGCCAGTCCGAATGCCCGCGATCCGCACTGGGACGAAAGCGCGCGCAATCTGATCGAGGGGCTGATTCTGCATGTCGCAACCTATCCGGCCTATGAAGGGCAGCGGCATCTTGTGACGGTGCGCGACCAGCTCAAGCGCGTTCTTGAGCGGATAGAGGTGGCACCTTCCGATTTCGAGGGCCCGCCGCCTTACCGGCTGCGGACCGAAATGCTGCACAATGCAGAACTCTGCGCCAATAACCCTGACCTTGCCGGCGCGCTCGAGGGCGCGGAAACCGAATTCTACGACAAAGGGGAGCGTGAACGGGCCGCCGTGTTATCGGTGGCACTGCGCAACACCAAGTTCCTTGACTATCCCGAACTGCGCCATTCGCTCGCGCGTCATGATTTCGATCTGTCGGAGCTAAAGACCGGAGCGGGCGGGCTCACCGTCTATCTGTGCCTGCCGGCGGGGCGGATGGCGACCTGTAACAGGTGGTTCCGGCTTTTCGTCAACCTCGCCGTGGAAGCGATGGAACACGAGCGCGTGAAGCCCGCGATCCCGGTGCTCGAGGAATTCCACGTCCTCGGATACATGCAGCAGCTTGAGGCGGCCGCGGCGCTTGTCGCGGGCTTCGGCATGAGGCTGCTCATTGTCCTGCAGGACCTGACGCAGCTCAAGCGCCACTACAAAGACGGCTGGGAGACCTTCCTCGGCAACGCCGGGATGATGGTCTTCTTCGGCAACAACGACATGACGACGCTGGACTACATCAGCAAGCGCTGCGGCGAGACCTCGCTGATCGTCGAACGCGCGAGCCAGATCACGACCAGGCAGCGCACGGAGGGCGCGACCGGCGCGTCATGGTCGGTCGAGGTGCGCCCGCTTCTGACGGCCGAAGAAGCAAGCCGCTTTCTTGGACGCGACGACCGCGCCCAGCGCCAGCTGATCATCCGCAGCGGTTTGCCGCCGGCAATGATCCAGCGCGTCAAATACGACAAGCACGAGCTCTTTGCGGGAAAGTACGAGCCTGCTGAATAGGGAGAAAGGACAATGTTCGGACAAAAAGTGGAGAAAGCGCAACTGGACTGGCCACGCGACAAGGTCGACCTCAAGAAGGGTCATGTGGACATCACCGGGGAGTACCCGCGGCTGCGCCACGAGATGATCCTCGTCCTGTCCGCCTTTGTCGCGTTCGCTGCCAGCCTGGCGTTTGTCGGTCTGCTCGCCTTCCTGTTTGCAGTGCTCGTGCCGCTCCTTTTGCGGCCGGTCATCATGAAAAAACTTGATGTCCGCATCGGACCGGAAATCATCCGGGTCGGCGGAAAGCGCTACGACCGGAGCGCGCAGCCGGAGTTTCGCGTCGACCATCATCACCGCGCCTTTTTGCCGGACTCCGACGACCTGTACCGACATGCTCTGGAAGTTGTCATGCAATACGGCGAGAAGCGGATTGCCATCGCCGAGATGCGCATGAAAGAAAGGCCAAAGGCCGAGGCGCTGGCCCTTAGGCTCCAGGTCTGGTGCCGGGACTTCGATCGCGCGATGGCGCAGGCTCAAAAGGACGCCGGCCCCGACACCGAGCCAGCGAAGGGCGATTTCGGGCCCGAGCCAGACGTTCGTTAATGGATTGTGGTGCTAGGCGGGCGCGGCGACGAATAGCTTGGACACTTTCCAGGCCTGTGTCACCAGCATGCCCAGCCAGTCCACCCTTTGCTTTAGCTTCTCGTACCTGGCTTGGTCGGCTTCGCGAATTGCTTCCACGAGCTTTCTATCTGCCTCGCAGGCATCAGCGACCGCCTTCGCTCCTCTATCTGCCATCTCACGCCACCGCTGAATATGAGAAGGATCGGAAAATTTCTCGCTAGCTACTTTAGACCTGGCGAAAGCTACATGTTCTCCAACCAAGCTTAGCTGTGCTTCGTTTGGCAAGTCGAACCTTGCGATCCGGTCCGCAGCCGCTGCGCCCCTGAACCGCCTTTCGAACTCTCCACACAAAAATTGTGGCTTTCCTGCAAACCTTCTAGACCTGCCTTCCAGTAGTTTCTGACATCCTCGTCTATCTTTTTGGCATAATCAGCTAAACCACCAATATTAAGATTGATCTTGTCCAGAAATGCTTCTTTAGTATGATATTCGAACGTATATCTTGCGCCAGTGAACGCCGTGAAAGTCACCGCCGAAAGGTGCACAGAGTTGAATTGCGGAACCAGCGCTTCGAGGTATTTCTTTTCGAGCTCGCTATAGAACTTGCCGACCGGAATAGTGCGGACAGGTGGCCCCTTCATCACCGGCTTGGCCCGCCAGCAAGGAATCGTCGATGAGCAATCTCCACTTCACGCCGATGTTCAGGCGTGTCGCTGGTCAACTTAATACCGCTATCCCTCTCGTAGGATTCAATGTATTCGTCGAACTTCTTCTTATGCTCATCTAGCTTCGCCCTTAAGAAATCGTCCGTTACGTCAGCAGGAGACACACCGTAGCGTTTGGCGCTCATCGCCCTACCTATTTTCCTTATTTCTTCCATATCGTCAATATACTCATCATTTATATTATCGTCAACGATTTCTTTATCAGTATTACTGAATATACCTCTGCCCAAATACAGCCTCACAGATATGAAAGTGTTCATAAAGGCACGTATCGCCAGACGAAGGCGCCCAAAAATGGATGTCTTTGTGTCGGCCATCGCAGATGCTCCGTGGCAGAACTTAGCTGATGGATGATCCTCTGAAAACCCGGCAAACGTTGGCGCTCGAGGTCTGGCGTAGAGCTACGCACCGGTATGACATGCGCTTGGGACAGGGAGCGAAAGTAGTCTACGTGAGAAGATGCGCCCCTTGCGGGCGCATCTCACTGGCCTGAAGCCTAAGTCTCGGCTTCGTCACCGGTTTCGGCCTCGACTTCGTCATCGGCTTCGGTCTCGTCGATCCCACCCTGACCGCCGTCGTCCTCATCTTCCCTGGGCGGGAGGAGCACGATGCGTCCGTCGAAGTCGACAGGCAGCACGTTGAGGAAGATGGTAAGGCCATCGCCGTTCCTGTGTTCCCACACACCGCCGAGGCGGGTCCAAAACTTGCGGCCGCGGCCGGCGTCCGAGACATGATACGCGATCATCACGGGAGGATTGGGTTCGCGGTTCTGTTTGCGGTTATTGGTTTGGTTGCGTGCCATGGTTCTATCCTTTCTGTTTGGGTTGGCTCGAAACGCCTTTCCGATGGCCGGCGGCCAAGACGGCGGATCAAGGAGGGGCTCCCGATGAGGGCCCCCGCATAGCGGGGATGCGTTGGGATGCCTTGATCGGCTGGCGACGCCGGTCAGGTTGGCGTTCGCATTGAGCCGACCCTGTCAGGAAGGTCAGAGCTGCAAAGGCACGACGCGCCCAAACCAGGCGCACCGGGCAGAAACGCCTATCCGCAAGGCCCATGTGATCCTGCCGGATCGTGTCCGCGACGCAGCGCGCTGCTCAGTTTGCCCTCCGACGGGCACGGGATGAGCGGCGAAAGAACGGCAGGCTGTTCCATCCGAATGAGTGCCAGTGCATGACTTATCATCACTGCGAATCCGCACGTGAAGTGAAATTACGGGCAGGCCGGCGATCTGGAAGCGGGCGGACATCCACAAGCCGTAGATGGCGGTGAGGAAGCCGCCGCCGGGCGCCGTGAAGCCAACCACGTCCGGCCCGCAGGTGCGCCTGCCTTATGACTTGTCCTGTGCGGCCTCGCGCAGTGCGATCGCCGCCTGCTCAAGCGACTCGCGGTCGTCGACGATGCGCTCCGCGGTCCGCGCCGCGCGTGCATAAACCGCGATTGTGCAGGTCGGATTGAAGGAGCGGTCGCGCTCGACCGGGAGACCCAGAGGGCCACGCAGGGCTTCCAGTTCGCTGATGCGGACGTAGCCCAATTCAGGGAAACCAAGACCGAGATCGCAAAGACCAAATGCGATGTCGTTATCGCCTGTTGAAAGCTCGGTCAGAATCCACGTCGCCGCCGCATCCGGGGTGAACAGCTTGACGACCGGAATGAAGTCCGGATCGGCCAGGCCTTCCTCATCGAGTTTGAGCCTTACGCGCCCGTTCGTGATCAGCCGGTCCTGCAGTTGTTGGGTGAGCAGTTTCATCGTCTTCCTCCTTTGTTGGTTTTCAAAGGAGGAGGACCAGCCGCGCAGCGCCGACCTGTCACCGAACGGACGTGAGGGAAACGCCAGCGCGCGTTGACAGCTAGAGGTGCGTGGCTATCCGGGTCTGACGGAAGAAAACCAACAAAGGACGGCGGGAGCGCTGCGGCTAAACCGGACAGTCCGCGATCAGCTCACGCCCGGACAGACGGATGGCACGGGTTTGTGCCCGGCCTGATCAACACCTTCAGGAACGCGGCGGTCTTCGCCGGGAAGCCTTTCGGCGACCACCGACGTGATGTCGAGGGCGTTGTCCCGGAACACGGAACGGGTCTCGTATCCGGCCGCGGTGATGATCACAGGCGCTGAAATTGCATTCTTCGCCGCCGTGATCTCGGTGGCGTTCAGGCGTAGATCGACGAGCGGGCTGGTAACCGGAAAGGCGGTGATGTCAGCGGCGTTCTCATGAAACGCTTGCCAGCCGGGCACAAACCGCCCCTGCCCTTCATATGTCACCGTCAGGCCAGCGCTGCCGCGCCGCACCGGATCGTCCGTGTCGGTCCGTTCTCCGAACTCACGGAAGAACGTCTGCTCCTCGCGGCGTTCGAGCCGTTCCAGCGCAAGGTAGCGGCGGCGCAGCTCCGCCGCTTCGTTCTCATGGCGCCTGCGCACGCTCGCCATCAGCGCCGTGTGTTGCTCCTTCATAAAGCGCCTGCGACGCTTCTCGTAGTATTCGACTAGCTGGCGGATGAAGGCGATCTTCTTAAGATACAAGGCCAGCCCGACAGCTCTGCGGCGGCGCCGGGTGGTCTTACGTTCTTTCTCCGCCTCGATATGTGCGAGCAGCACCTTCCATTCATGCATATGGCGGATTTTCATCGCCTGCCACAGCAGGTCGAGCGCGGCGCGGCGCTTCCGCTGCACGGCCTGCAGCCGCTCGCGCGCAGCTTTCGCCCGCGCCTTTTTCTTTTGGCATTCCCTGCGGGCGTCCTGCCGCGCCGCTGCGCGCCGCAGCATCAGTGCTTTCGCGCGCTCGACGGGCGGAAGGTCCGCGAGATTCAATCCCTCAAGCTTTTTCTTGACGTCCCTTGTCTTGGCCCCGTCGATCTGACGGGCAAGGCTGTGAACATCGCCGGCAAGGTCGACGACGACGTACACACGTTTGTCGCCGCGGGCGAGCGTGTAACCGGCCTCCTCCAGCGCGCTCGCGAAGGACGAAGCGGAATCGCAGTGGCGGTAGCAGGCGGTGATAGCGCGCCGGCGTTCCCCGCGAGAGAGGCCGGAGCGTTCCTCCATCGCCTTTTCCGCCCGCGACGGCGGTTTCGGGCCATCGAACCGGGCAGCGCCGCGGTCCTCGGCAAGACCCGGCGGCAGCGGCGTGCCGAATTCAGCCGCCAGCTCCTGTGCGCAGCGCCGCAGCTTCTGGCGGTCGTATGACAGGTGGATCGCCTTCATGCGCTTTGCGTCAACCCGCGACCACACGATGTGGCAGTGCTCGCGCCCTTTCTTGACGTGAAACACGATGATGCGGGGCTGCCCAACGAAGCCGAGGCGCTCCTCCAGAAGCGCGAAAGCCCGCGCATATTGCTCCCGCGTCAGGGGCTCGGGGGGATTGATGAAGGCGGCGTAGACACCTTCGGTTGCTTTTGTGCCGACTGCGATCGCTTCGAACTCGGCGAGCGCGCCGTCAATGTCGGCGGCGATCGCACCGGTTACTTCGGCGATCTCGATCGCATCGTTGTCAGCGGCATTCTGCAAATGCGCGGCGAGCCAGCGCGTGTTGCCTGTCTGAAGACCCGAAATGATCACGGCTTTCGCCCCAGGGCTTCGAAGATAATGATGCGACACTCGTTGAGGTCATTGATCGCTGTCTCGGCGAGCCGGGGATCGGCAAGGTGCGCTGCGTCCCGAAATGCGTCGGCTGTCCTGCCCATTGTCGCGAGAAGCTGCGCGGTGGCCTTATGGTCAACGGACGGGCGCCTGGCGCCGCGAGGCAGCGGGAAATCCAGCGCTGCCGATTTGAGAAAGGTTGAGATCGAAACGCCGGCGACGTCCACCTTCGTCATGAAGAGCGCGTTTTCGACGGGCGTGAAACAGGCCGTATGCCGCACGAGCCGCCGCTTCCTACTGTCCTCATCCGTCATGCGTCCTCCTTCGCAGCATGGCCCGTTCAATGCGGCCGGTGAGCTTTGATCGCGATCCAACGGCGACGCGTTGGTCATGGGGTTCCACCACGGCGAATGCAGTGGCCATTGCCGCGCGCTCATCGCATTGCGCGGCATGGAGGGGAGAACGGGTCTCCCCCTGGTCGATGGTCCGGGAGAGCGAAATCGTCCCGGTCGTGGTCCAGGGCGCGGAAAGCCACTGGTCAGGTTTCCAAAGGGCGCGACGGCTCTTTGGTCCGGGGACACACGCCATTCGCATTGTGCAATGCAGAATGCGCGGTGTGCGCCGGATTGTGTTGCGCTTTGCGGGCATCTGCCCCGCCTGCAATGCGATCCACACGGCCGGGCCGGTCAGGATCGCAGTTAAGCGCAGCACGTGGGTGCACCAGTCCTCGATGGACAAGGCAGCCGCATCAGCCGGGGGTGTAACGGGGGCCGGCGAATGAGGCCCCCTCAAGGTGCGCGCGAGAGGTTATGAACGCGCACACCTTGTATCAACCCTCAGGCTATCTATTGACTTTACGCAATACTACTAAAAATTGTATTAATAATAGATCATATATAGTATAGATAGTGCGATGCAGTTTATACGACTACTCTTATTGATCGATGTAATGGTGAAGATATTTTCTTATTCTCTAATGCGCCATAATAGCTGACTTCTATTTAAGCCCGCTTCTCGCGATGTCGCAACGAACATCCCCGGAGTGCAGCACAAACGCTTCCGGCGCAACAAACCTTCTTCGAACTTTTCGCTGACCTTGCAATCTAAGCGATCATTGTCATACTATCTACGCGATAATCCGGAACGGTACGCTTAGGCGTTTCGCATGCCTCTTGTGGGAGATACACGATGGCGAACTTCACGATCCGAGAACTCGGAAAGGCGCTCGCAGATTCCGGCATAGTCTCCAAGGCCGGCGCTACGAGGCTGCGCCAGGCTTTGGCAGCCGCCGCCGAAGAAAAAGCCGGCGTCCGGCCTTCGAATCCTATGGTTCGAGTAAGTCTAGACAAGGGGGAGTACATTCCGCGTTTCCTGGAAGGAACACCAGGCGTTGATGGCCGCGCGGGCGAACTCGCAGCGGCGGACTGGAGCAGAAGCTGGATCAACGTCAGTGTGTGGACCCGCGAGTGGCATAACAACAAGGCTGATACTTTTGGCTTCCTCAAAGGAGATAGCGATTCCTTACGTGCTGACATTGCCGCCATCTCATTTTCTCCGGAAGAACTGGAAATTCTTGCGGAAGCCGGAGTGTCCATAGAGACCCTCCGAGCCGCTTTGCATTCTGGCGACGGCGACTACCGGCCCGATGATAAAGGAGGAAAGAAGAGATAGAGGCCCGGCGAGCAGTTCCGCCAAAGAAGTTATAGGCGCCTTCTCATACGTATCGCGAGGACCAAATCTAGAGCGATTTATGACCGCATATATCGTCAAAATCACCCGTCACTGCAACATGCGGTGCACATACTGCCACGAATGGCGTGATTTTGGCGAGGACGCATCTATGTCCTTCTCCACTCTTATCCAATTCCTTAAGCGCGCAATAAAAGCCGACAAAAAAGTGCACTTCATATGGCACGGCGGAGAGCCGCTAATCTTGGGTCAATATTGGTTTTCAAAGATCTTGTTTTTTCAGCGGTCTGTATCAACGAGCGCTCACCAAATACAGAACTCTATACAAACCAATGGACTTTTACTTGATAATGACTGGCTTGATTTTTTTGCATCCAACAATATTTCAATTGGCCTAAGCTTGGATGGCCCCGAGACGTTTCACGATAAAACACGCAAAAATTTGGCCGGCACAGGCACATATGAAAAGGTAAAACAGACCGTAGATCTGCTCAATGCAAGAAATTCAACTTACGGCGCTCTTATAGTCCTTAATCACGAGCTGTTGCGGTATGGCGCGAAGAATCTATTGGACTGGGCCACGAGCCTTGGACTGCACACAATATCATTGCTGCCTGTCCGGCCGAATAATCCGCGTCACGATTCTGGAAAAATGCTCACCGATGATTACGTGAGTGACAACGAATATGCAAATTACTTACGAGATATATATGATGCAAGGCGCGCCCGCCCCGATTGCGAAATTCAGGTTAGGGAGCTGGATAGCATTATTGAATGCTTGTTCGGCGGAAGGCCCTCGGTTTGCGTGCTAGCAGGGGGGTGCGCCGGCGAGTACTTTGGCGTTGACCCCGATGGCTCGATTTATCACTGCGACAAGTATTCAGAAGAGCCGGATTATCGAATCGGCCACGTTAAAGACGAGAATTTAGCCTCCTTAAAACATCATAGTGTCGTAAGAAAATTGGCCCAAGAAAACTTGGCTGTTGAGGCTAAATGTCGTGAGAATTGTAAGTGGTTTCGTTTCTGTAATGGTGGATGCCCTCACGACCGATTTATCAGGTATTACTACCTAGGCGCCGAAGCGGCCGATGGATGTTGCGGTTGGGCGGACTGCATTGAACATATTGTTAATGCGGAACTGCCTATATACCCGTTATTGGAGAAGCATAATTGGCTTTGATTGAATCAAACAACTACGCGCTTGTTTCAGAGGCCGTCATAGAAATGCGCCACGCTCGGATTGGCAGGGGCCTAATTCTCATCGGTGAGCAAGGCATCGGAAAATCTACGCTGCTTAGGCAGATTCAATCGGACTATAGAAATCATACTTTTGTTCGATACTTTCCCGGACTAGAAGAGCTCGAGCGCCAAGAAGTGTTGATATCGGTATTTGACGATTTGGATCAGTTTTCAGGAGAGAGAATCCTATTGTTTGATGAGTATGATGATTGTAATAGCTTGCGATTTATTAGTGAGAATTATCGGGATCGGGATGTAGTTTTGATCGCCACGAATATTGAAAATATTTATAAGAGAATGGATGCATACTATATGGCAATTAGGTTAAGGAAAGCAGGTGTGTCCGAAATCATAGCTTACTTGAAGTCGAACCTGGTGAGTGAAGGAGGTGAGGATCTTGTTGATGTGGTTGCAGAAGCTTTGCTCGAAGTTTCTGCTGGGAAGTACCGGGAGATGCAGGGGGTGCTTGATCGATTGCGCGCCGATTACATAGACGTGTAGCGCGGCGGTTGACTAGTTCGGTCGGACGCCTGCTTGTTTTCAACTCGAGGTCAGAGAATCGATCGGCGGGTGGCGCCGCCAGCGGCGCGACCCGCCCAAGGGAAGCTTATTCAATAGCCTCCAGAAACGCATTGGTTTTTGTGACTCTGGATTCTGAAGCGTCTGCCATGGCGTCCGCGCCTGCTGTGATGCGTAACGGCTCGGGAAGCCAGCCCGTGCCCTTCACGTGACGTTCAGCCATGGCCGCCAGTTCGGACTTTCTGAGTCTGCCCCAAGCGGGAGCGGACGGGATGCTCCGGGCCTCTCCAATGGCGGCCTGAATGCCTGCGCCGTTGACATGGGTGAAGAAGTTATCGGCTGTCGGCGTGAAGTAATGCGCCATGTCGAGCGAAACCGCACACGCGATCTGGTCAGTATGAGGATGCCGACTGCCATCCTTCAGGACCACCGCGTCGACGGCGCTTGCCGCGGTCACCGCCAGAAGGTCAAGCAGCGTGTCCTGCGGTTGCTCAAGGCACCACGTCCAGAGGTCGCTCGGATCGCCCGGCAGTCGATCGCCCCACCGCTCGCGCTTGGCTTCAAGAGCGGCGAGACCGCTGCATGCTTCCGGCGCATAGAGGGAGCCCTGCAGGAACGGTCCTGACGCTTCAATTTGCAGGCAGCTACCCTGACGCTGATAGCTGTAGAAGTGCTGTAACGCCAGCGAATGCACGACGGCAGCCAGTGCGATATCGGGCCGCCTTGTCATTTCGGCACTGATGGCGGCTGACCTCTGTGCAGTCAGGTCCTCAATGAGCCTTGCGGACATTTTGATTGCAGGCTCCTCTGCCGCACCGCCATCGGCATCGTCGGCATCGCTCTCATGCTCTGCCGCGGGTCGATCTTCGGGACGGACCAGACCGCGCTCTACGCAGATATCGCCATGATAGCCTATGCTGACGATCGCGCCCGCGACGGCGAGCGTTTCAGCGGGCCAGACGTCCATCTGTGCTTCCAGTTCGTCGATTCGGCGCTCGATTTCCTCAATCCTTGCGATCCCGGCATCGTCTTCGGTATCGACCAGCTCGTCATACTCCTCGGAGAGATCGTCCAGCTCGGCCTGATGCTCGTCGGATAGAGGCACGCATTCCGGACGCAGACGGCTGAAACCGCGAAGATCGCCGTAGTCAAGATCAGGAACGATCTCTACCCAGCGCCAGCCTTCACTGCGCACTTCATTTGCAGCTTCTTCAAGCGTCTTCGCTACCAGATTGTCCAGGAGTTCGGCGTTCAACACGTAGCCACCATCCTTTGGATCAAACAGGTCGCGCCGCACGGCACCGCCCGCGGCTTCATAGGCCTCCAGCCCGACAAGCTTGACGCGTTTGTCGCTCGCGGGCATTTCGCCTTCGGTCAGCGCACGCCTGATCGTATGCGGATGAAGGTCCCACGCGGGCATATCAGTCCAGATACGCTCCTGCGCCTCGTGATCGTCGCTGACCGTGAAGGCCTGCACGATTTCAAGGCTGACCTCGCCGCGACGGTAAGCGTCGAGGATCACCGGGCTGATGCGCCCGAGCTTCATGCGCTTCATGACAAGGTCCTCGGACACACCGAAGCGGGCGGCCACCTCCGCCACGCTTGCGCCCTCGTCGGCGAGGCCGCGGAATGCGTCGAACTGGTCAGCCGGGTGCATTGGCGCTCTGACCACGTTTTCGGCCAGACTCAATTCGGCGGCATCAATGGAACCGTTCGCAAGCCGGCACGGGACCGGATAGTCCTTGGCAATTTTCTTTTTCTTGGCGAGTGCTCGCAGAGCGAGATAGCGCCGCCTTCCAGCGACGACCTCGAACTTGCCGCGCCTGCGTCCGTCCCCGGCCTCGCGGACCAGAAGTGATTGCAGGAGCCCATGGGCCTCTATCGAAGCGGCAAGCTCGTCGATGCCGTCGGCGGCGCCGGTCTTACGGACGTTGCCGTCCCAAGGGATGAGCTTGCAAAGAGCGATCTGCGTTACGGGGATTTCATTGGTTTCGTTTGTCATGATGTCTCTCCTTTCGTGAGCGGTTTTCTCATTGACGCGGAAAGGAGAGACGGGCGGACAAGCCGGTCCGTCACCCGAGCGGCCAGCGCAGCGCAAGCGGAGCAGGCGCGAGGGGGAACCCCTTGCGGGTTGACGGGACAGCGCGCCCGTCTATCGAGCGTCAATCAAATGAGAAGACCGCGACCGGGAGAGCGTGGGCGGAAACGATTCCATACCGGCGGATCAGATAGGGACTGTCGTTCATGGCGATTTGCCCTTTCGCTCAATCGCCCGCGCGAGCGTTCTTGGCGAAACACAAAACCCACGGGCGAGGCTGTCCAACGTGGCTTCCTCGGCGGCGAGCTGCGTTCGCGCTTTTTTCACTTGCGCGTCTGATAGCTTCGACGGGCGGCCGAGACGAACACCGCGTTTGCGGGCGGCCTGCATCCCGGCCTTGGTTCGCTCGACGATCAAAGCCCGCTCCAGTTCGGCGTACGCGTTGGTGATCTGGTACGTAAAGCGCCCTACCGGCGTTGCCGTGTCGATCGCGTCGGTGAGCGAGTGGATATTGTTGTCACCGGCCTCTAGCTTCTCCAATGTTTGGAGCGCATGCAGAAGCGAGCGGAATGCCCGGTCCATCTTCCAGATAACCAGAGTGTCGCCGGGACACAGTGATGCAAGTGCTGCGGTGAATTGCGGACGATGCCGCGCTACGGCCGAGACCCCCTCGTCGCTAAAGGTGTACGAGCAGCCCGCGGCGGCCAGCGCATCAAGCTGTAGCCCGAGATTCTGTTCGTCTGTCGATACGCGCGCGTAGCCAATCTTCATGCCAAAGTCGTTTGCCCGCCCGAAAGGGCGCGGCGTGATCAGGGTTTATCGGGAATCGCCGTCAGAGAAGGCGTGGCGGGCGTGTTATCGGTGCCAAAAGGGAGCCTTTTCGGCTTAGCTCGAAAAGGCATGACCGGCTTCCGCTCGCAGCGCCAGAACTCCACAACGAAAACCAGTATCAAGTATACTAAGGGACTAAAACTGTGTCCATCTGAATATTGACAGAAAGGCTCCTTTTTATTTCTAGCTATTACGATGGATAGACAGAATGTGGCTAAGATGGATTCTGTCGCAACTCTGGGCGACTCTTATTTTGACAGGCGCACTCTCGCCGGCTGCGGCGGTCACAGCGGGCGATGTTATGGACAGGATGGAGCCGCGAGAGAGCCACGGCTTTATCGGTGGAGCGGTCGATATGGCGTCTCACCTCTATGCCCTGGGCGGGGACATCGAAAAGGCGAACTGTACAAACGAGTGGATGTTCCATTCCGGGGACAGTGCGCTTCGCGAGATCCATGCCTTCTTCGATACGCACAAGGACAGGGACGCCGTTGCGATCCTGGCGATCCTGATCGAGCGGCATTGCGGCAATGGAAACGAAAGCCCGGATTAGGATGGACCGCTTGGCGGCCGGTGGTGGAAATAGGACCCGGCGGGAGTGGAGTCAGAGAAGGCGTTCAAGTTCGCCTCCTCATCCGCGCTTAAGCTCGTATCGGGCACTGCATTTGTGTCTGCGGTCGCGCCCTTGGCCGCATCATAAGCACGCCTGACCCGCTCCGGCTGCGACTCCACGATTTCCTGGGCCCGCCGCTCCGCTTCGTCCTTCGAGATGGCACCCTTGGCCAGGTCGTCACGCAACTGGTCGCGGGCGGTTTCATGGAGGTGAATCTGCTCACGCTCGGCAAGAAGCCGATCGTTCATTGCGGCAGAGGCACGCCAAGCATCCCACTTTGTAGTCGCGTGCAGCTGCTGTTTGACCGGCACGAAATCTTCCTCGGCAAGCCGCATGCCGTCTTCGTAATAGGCGGCGGTTCCGTCTTCAGTCATGAAGATGAAGCGGCCTTGCTCGTTGCGATAGGCAAGCTCGCGCATGCGGACGCGGTCGCGCTGCTGTCTTCTCAGCTCCTCTTCGATCTCCTGCAAGGCCTGAACTGAGGCTTCGTCCATAATGTCGATATCGGTGCTGATCTGGGCGGCTGCGGCCTGATAGGCAGGATCGGCCAGACGCACAGATTGGAGCATGATGAGCACAACATCGACCGTATCCACGGTTGTCGTGCCGCCGTAATTGGTGGTGGCGCGCCTGAAACCGTCAGTGAGGACGGAGCCGCTGTCGATTGTTGCGAGGTAGGCAAGGATGCGCTGCACCTCCGGGTCGGGCGATGCCGCAAGTCTGAATATTGCTCCTGCCTCTATCGTCATTCCTTTATCGTCGTTATTATTGTTATTCTCCAATTATACACGATGACCGACGTTTAAGGCCAGCTTTTTAGCTTCGCGTCCGTCGGTTCAAGCAGCTCAATCTAACCGAAGATCAGGCGCGCAGCGAACAAATACGCACCAGATGCAAGCCTCGGCAAGTGGCCGTATCATTCGAGCTCGCGGTTTTGCATCAAGCAGAGGTCTCCGAAAGCACCGACGATGAATTCTTCTTCCAATGTCGCCAACATGACCTTACAATTGCCTGTGCTCGCGAAATTGCTGCATCAGAAACTGAGCGTCTCTGGAGGGCAAAATGAACTCAATTTATATGGCATTGTTTGCAATCATTATTTGGACGTTTCTGGTTCGAACCGCCGAAGCGGCAGATCTTTCAGAGATCAATGGTGGGGCGGAAATTGAAGGTGCTTTCTTAAACAAAGATGCCGAGGAGAAACTCCGAATAATTGCCAATCCGGTAGTTGATTCTGTATCAATAGCAAACCTTGGTATAGTCAATGCGACCGCCGAAGCTGCAGCCGAACTGCTGCAAGGCGTCCAGGGATTGGGTATACTTGATCCAAAGATCATTCACGGAACTGGTTTAGTTGTATTCGAAGCAACAAGGGATGAAATACTGAACCTCATTGACAACAACGAAATTGAGAGTTTCGCAATCGATGAAGAGTTGAGTATTCACCTCAACAGTGCTGGCCCTGTAGTCGACGCTCCTTTTTTGCACACAACACAAGGTGTGCGCGGAGTCGGCAAGACGGTCGTGGTTCTAGACACCGGGGTTGACCAAAATCACCCCTTCTTTGGCGGAAGAGTGGTCCACGAGGCGTGTTTCTCGACGAATACCCCTACCACTTCTAGTCTTTGTCCGAATGGATCGGCGATGCAGACCGGAGTAGGTTCCTCAGGGGGATGTCCCCAGACAACTCCGGGCTGTAATCACGGGACACATGTGGCTGGCATTGCCGCTGGAGACGACGGCTTCGATCCGGGTATGGCGCCAGATGCCTCGATAATCGCAATTCAAATCTTTTCGTTGAGACAAGCTTCCAACAGCATAACAGCCTTTACATCTGACATCGTCGCAGCACTCGCCCATGTCGAGAACACGCTAATGCACCAGCATCCGATCGCATCAGTCAACATGAGCATCGGAACAACAACAGTCAGCGGAGATTGCCCGAACAACACCGTTGCTCCCTACGTTAGAAGATTGAGAGGCCGAGGAATTGCAACGGTGATTTCATCTGGAAACGGGTCATCTACAGCCGGCGTTAGCTTTCCAGGCTGCATACCAAGTGCGATCACGGTGGGTTCCTCCGACGACTTTGACAATATCGCAGGCGATTCAAACTCGTCTTCCACAGTCGATCTGGTTGCGCCTGGCGTGTCTATTCGATCTTCTGTATTCAACGCGGGATTCGCCAATATGAGCGGTACATCAATGGCAGCTCCAATGGTTGCGGGTGCGATTGCTGCGCTTCAAAGTCTTTACACCGTATCAGTGGACGAAATTGAGCTGATTCTAGAGGCGAGTCCAGCAAGTGTTGTAGATAGTGGCGACCCAGCCAATGTCTTTACATTTCCTCGACTTAACCTCCGGGATGCCTGGGACCGGGTAGATCAAATCGTTCCCTCGGGGGAGTTTGTTTGGATACGCGATACGTGGGCTGATAGCGGTGGCGAACCCGACGCAAACTCGGCTGGCTTACCAATGTCCGGGTCACCAGACATATGGGTGCGCAATCAGCAAGATGGAATTCAGAATCCACATCAGCAGCAAAATGCGGAATTCGGAAGCTTGAACTGGCTATATGCACTCTTGCGTAACTCTGGAAAGGGACAGGCTACCGGGACACTGCAGTTGTATATCGCTAAAGCCAACATCAATGAGAAAGCTAGTTGGAGCCTCATTACAAGCGTTTCTCGAACGATAGCCGGTCAGGGGCGTTCTACTTTTGAGATACCTTGGGGGAATGTTCCTTCGCCCGATCACTACTGTCTTCTCGCTCGCTGGGTGCCCAGTGGTGGAGATCTTTCCCTGACGTTGCCGGGCGGATTGGAAAATGCAGTTCGAATGAGCAACGACATTGCATGGAAAAACATCAATATTGTTGACCAAAATTCCACGAATTCTTTGAATTCTTCGATTCAGTTTGTCAAAAATGCTGATGGAAGTGCAAATTTAGTTATTGAAGTTGATAAGTTGGCGCCGGGGCAGTTGGATGAGATTGGCAGCATAATTCTAGATTTAGGCGCCGATCCCGGTGACCTTTCTCTTGAGCCGACATCTAAGTACTATACATACGAAGGGAGGTACCTCATAATTCCCTTACGTGCTGGGGTGTATTATGTGCCGGACATAAATCTGCCATCAGGTGAGCCAACAGATATCAAAATTACATTCGATTTACGAAACGAAAGAATAAAGGTTTCAAATTCATTTGCAGTATCATTTAGTAACATTCGAAGTGTTTCAGATCATAAGGAAGGGAGAGGTGGATATGTATCGAGCGTTCGGTATTTGATCAACAATTGAAAGTAGATGAGGTTCAAACTGTGCTTGCAGATATGCTCTTCATAAGAACGGTCACTGGCTCAACGATACGGTTGCAGCCGATGATGTCGGCATGCCAGCTCTATTTAGCATTGCAGATAGCCCACAGCCATGCCACGTCGAGGAACGGGAGACGCAGGCGGACGAAGATGGAGCCTGCCGATTAGCACGACGCCCCAACCCGGGGTCTGCGTCATCGAAGTCTTCCTTTGACCGCCCATGCGCGCTTCACGGCGGCGCCGGAGGACCGGGCACAACTATGTTCGGCGCAGAGATGCGTCTTACGCGACGGCTCGCTCATTTAGCAGCTTGGCGCCGCTTGACCTCGCGTTCGAGTTTGCGCCCGGCACGCGCAAAAGCGTCGATGGTTTGCTTCTGGATATCGACCAGTATCCTCATCGTGACGAGTTCATCGAGCTGAATGCGCGGCCCGAGCAGAAGGAATGTGATCTGGTTCAGTGTGATCGCGGCGTTCTGACCCGGCTCGTCCAGCCCCGCATTGCTGACCCCGGCAAGGATTGCCGGCGAGTCCGGCAGCATCCCAAACTGATCCGTGATCCCCTTTACGCCAGCGTGCACGTTCTGGCTCGCCATCTTGTAGTGCGATCGCATATGCGATCTTTGGGCCGCTTCTTCCAGATCGGCGAAATTGGGATTGGCCTTACCGAGATGTTTGGCCGCCCAGCCATATTGGTTTTTAAAGCTGTTGCCATACTTCTGAAGAACGGACTGATAGATCCGCTCGGTTCGTTTGGCCTCGCGTTTCGGCGGCGGCCTGTATCCAAGGTCCTTGTATGTGGTCTTGTACATTTCGAGCGCGCGCCTGGACTCGACGACATCGTGGGCGAGGTAACACTCGGCGAGTTCGTCACCGTGCTCTGCGACAAGCGTCGCGACGATAGCAATCTCGTGGAGTGTCCGCCAGCGAGCCATCGCCCCGTCAGCAAACCCGGCCTGCATCAGCAATATGATCTCGCCTGTGACCTGACAGGCGCGGGCATGCAGCCGCGCCAACACTTCGGTACGATGGCGGTTTCGCCTTGCGCGTGACCGCCGACGCCTGCGGTGAAAGTCTTCCCCGATCTCACGCGAGATCGTCAGCAACATGCCGAGGAGATCAAACGCTTCGCCCCAACGGTCAGCAAGTCGATCCTGGAAGCCCTGATGCGTCTGTTGCTCCCATGCTTTGTGTTCGGGCCATGTCGCCTTCAGCGTCTTGATGATGCTGCGGGCGAGTTGCTGCGGGAGGCGTTTGACTATCTTCGGAAGCTCGTCCTCAACGAACTTCCGTGCGCTCTTGTCGAGTTCCTTAGCGTCATCATCTGTGAACGAGATGACAACCTCACGGTCGTCGTCACTATCCAGTTCGATCTGCTCACATTTACCGGACATTAGGGCGTCGGTTAGGATACGGACGCGCTTCCTGGTTGGCTTGAGGTCCGCCTCCTCAAGCTTTCTTTCGAGCAGCTTCTTCAGCAAGAGCCGCGGCAGATCGGCCACGGCTTCGCTAAGGGCTTGTTGGAGTCCGGCTTTCATCTGTAACTATTCCCCGGCTGTTTGCTAGGCCAATCCGCAAGCCGCCTGCAGGTCGTCGTGCTTGAAGGCCGAGGCCAGGCGGTCAATCTCGGATACCGAAAGTCCCAGTTGCGCCGCGCGCGCGCGCCAGCCCGATACGGCCCCGCCGACTTCGGCCGCGATGGCGGCCGCCTCAGCACCCTTGAGTTCGAAATACCCGGCGACGCTTAGCGCGAGATCGAGTGATGCCGTGCTGTCATCGAGATCAATGGCGGTGCTTAGCACTCTCGGTTTGATGTCCGTTGGCACGGGGTTGAGGTCGTAGGCAGGCGCGAGCCGCCAGCCGTCAGGCCCGGCATACAGGAAACCGTGATTGCGCAAATGGTCGTCGGTATTCGAGATCAGTATGCTGAACACGATCTGCCGCCACAGCGCACGCATGTCTTCCAGTGGCGCGGCGCCCGCCTGCCGCAGCGCATCGACAAATTCGAGGTAAGAGCGCGTGTCGCCGTCCTGCGCGCCGAGCATGCTCATCGCAGAGAGAAACGGGATGCGCACCTGGCCGCGGCGGTCGAAACGTCGAAGCAGCAGAACAGGCTTGTCGCCGATCTGCTCGATGCGCCAGTCCGGAACCGCAAGACCGGCATCGGCGGCCAGCGTCAGCGCCACGCCTTCCCAGCGGACCAGATCATAATCATCCTCCCGGTGCGGAAATTTTGCGATAGCAAGGTGGCCATCGCGGTCGCGCACGGACGCTTTCGGGCGGGCACCGCCGAGCGAGGAGCCCGGCGCGAGGAGCAGTCTCAGATCCTCATCGCGCTCGTCTTCAGCCAGTATGCGCTCCGCCGCCCCGAGCAGCCGGGGCAACTCGACGAGCGGCGGTATCTTTACTGCGCCGTGTCCTGCCAGGAACGGCCCGCCCGGCTTTTCGGCGAATCGCAGCGCGCCCTGCCGCGCCTCGTCGTCGACATTCAGGAGGTAGTCTACTTCACGAAGCGTGCGCGGGACGTCTCCCTCTGATTCGGCGCGCCGGCGCTCGGCACGCCGCATGAGGACGCGCCCCCAGCGATCGGGAGCGGAATCGCCGATGGCGCCGAACATGGCCCTGCCCGCCTGTGTATGAAACGCGCCCTCCCCCAGGGCCAGCGCGGGCTCCAGCGCAAATCGGTCGGGGTCGTCCAGCCACGCCTTTTCATATTCAAAGGAAGCACTGTCACGGCCGCGGCGCGTGCGTGCCCACAGCCGTCCCACCATATGCGGCACGCCTTCAAGATCGACATGGACGAAGATTTCGCGATCCATCATTCGCGCTCCGGCGGTTTGCGCCGCGCCTTGCGAATGCGCCTTGGGAGTCTCTCCTCGTCCAGATCACGGCCGATGCTGTCATGGGCAATATCGGCAAGATCGCCGAGGCGCTCGATCAGCCCGAGGGCAAAGAGGACGCAGGCGTAGTGCGCCATCAGCACACGGCCATCGCCCCTTTCGATTTTGGCCAGGGTCTTGCGGTTGATGCCTGCACGCTCGGCCAGAACAGTCATCGCAATGCGGCGCCGTCTGCGGGCCGCGCTGATGTCCTGCCCGAGTCTGCGCAGCGCCCGGCTCACCGGGATCGGCAACGATCGCTCTGTCGCACTCATTTCCATATTTAAAGTCCTTCACAAGGGACTTTATGATATATAATGTCCCTTTCTAAGGACATTATAGCGAAAATTCACCGGCAGGGCAAATGCTGTTCACTTAATGGCCGCTGTAAAGGACACAAAGGTCTATAATGTCCCTTTAGAAGGACATAAATGGAAATCTTAACCGCGCGTCTAGGCTCAACCGGCCCGCGCGAGGGATCGAAGCCGTATGGCCGAAATCACGCGAAGCCCTGCGCAGCGTGGGTTCGGTCCACGAGAGCCCGGCCCTTCTCGCCAGAGCACGGCGCGGGCGGAAGGGCGCGCCCCCAAGGCCCCTCACCCTATGATTCGCCCAATGGAGTGCCTGATCCGGCGCGCCGGAAATAACGCTCGATATTCGCGGAGTCGCCCTGCCCCCTGACGATGCCGCAATAATAGCAGTCATCGGCGGGATCGTCGGTGCGGGAGCCGACCGTGCCGCGGTCGCCGCGATAATCAAGATGAAGCTGCGGCGCCCGGATGCCGGTGGCAGCGGCCATGAACTCGGTGACGCCGAGTGATGCGACGACACCGTTCACGGACACGACCGAAGGACCGGCCTCACCGAGGGCGCGCCGGTCGATGCCGTAGACCGCCGCTTCATTGTCGAGGATTTCTTCTGTCGAAAGAAAGCGACGGACGTCGTCGTCATCGAGAAGCCCGCGGCAATGCAGGCAGCCGCTGTCGCCGATCACAACCGCAACGCGCCCTCCGTAATAGCCCGGCTCCGGCGCATCCGAGGCGAGATCGAAGAGGGGCTTCTCATAGGCGAGGCAGAACTCGTTGAGCACAAAGCGCGCACCGTCCGAATCGACGCAGCCGAAGATATGGCTGCAGGCCCGGAGCGCGGTGAACGCCGCGTTGCTAAGCAGGTTGTTTTTCACCCTGATAACGGCGATCGCCGGGTCGATCAGTCCGGCCAGCCGTTCACCGAGTTCGACCTTGGGCGAGCCCGGCACCGGGTCGTTATGCCAGGCGCCGACATAGCGGTTGCGGTTTGAGCCCGAGAGCTCTTCGTCATCGACCAGCGTCAGGGCGCCAACGCCAAGGAGCGAGAGCTGCTGGACAACATGCGTACCCAAACCGCCGACGCCGACGATGCCGACATGGGCCCGGCGGAGCGCCTGCTGTCCTTCACGGCCGAACAGACGTTCGTTGCGGTCAAACCGCCCAGGCCCGGTCGTCGTGCGATTCGCCATCGTTCCATCCCTCCAGAGAGGCGTTGGTCGGGAGGTGGAGGTCAGTGCCGACCCTTATACCGGCCAGGGGCTCGGGCTGCTCCGCACCGTCCGGCCAGAAGAGCGCATCAAATCCGCTCGGCGCAGCAACGACCGCAAGGTAAGGACGGCGCGGGAGCCGCCAGCGCATATGGGGGACGGTTTCACGCAGACCGCTGCGGTCCGAAGGTGAGAACGCGGCCGGCCACGGCCCCGGATGCGAATGAAACTCGGCGAGCGCCGCCCCGAGGGCATGAGCGCGCTTGATCAGGCTGATGCGGCACGCATCGGTCAGCTCGATATAGTCGCCATATTGCGCGGCGAAATCCGCGGACTGCAGAAAGGCGGTGTCGATGACTTCGAGCGCGGCATCATCGCCATGCCTGACCGTTCGGCAGAAAAGGAAGGCAGCCTGCTCCTGCCGGCTTTCCTCCGGCAGAAGATGTGCCCAAAGGGCCGCGTGCAGCTCGGTGGTAAGATGCAACGTCGTGGCGGTCATTGGCCCTCTCGCAGGCGATGGGTGAAGCTGCGCACCCAGGCCCAGAGATTGGAGCCCGAGCCGATGTCGGCGGTAGGCTTCCACCCGACAGCGTCCCACGACAGAAAGCGCCATTGTCCCTCAAACGGCGGTTGATGCGGCGCGGGATGCTCTGACGGCGGCTTGCCGTTCAAGGTGAGCGCGACCGGCACATAGAAGCCGTAGGGCGCAGCGCCCGGATAGCCCTGCGTTACCGAAAAGGCCGCGTGAATGTCATCCGGCGACCAGCCGTCCGGCGTATGCAGGGGACCGACCCTGAACCAGTGCAGCCCGCCCGTTTCGACGTGCACGGCGTCCTGATAATGGAGGCGAAGCAAATCCAGCTCCGCCTCCATGCGCGCGTTCACCACTCAGCCCCGCTTCCAGCACAACTTCTTGCCGTAGGCGAGACCGGGCTTAAGCGTAATGACCTCTCCCGGCTTGAGCTGGCGTTCGTTCTGGTCCTTGTCGACTTCGATGACGCCCTCGGACGGCGCCCAGCCGCCAATTTCGGCGATCTGCTCCATCGTAATTGTGGGCTCCAGCCAGCGCCGCGTGTCACCCTCGATGCAGAGGAAAAAGACCGGACCGGTGCGCAGCCGCTCCACTTCATTGCCGGCGAGCAACACCGCCTGGTCGTCCTCGACAAAGAGATCGGGCTCGCCGCGCCGCTCCAGCCAGACGCCGGTCTTCTTGGGATCAACGCCCGCGAGGGCCTTAAGGACCCGACCGAGGATTTCCGCAGCGCCCCATTCAAAACGGCGGTCATTCAGCAAGAACCGGAAGGAGCGGTCGGAGCGGAAAGCGATGAAGCGCTCCACGCCTCGCCGAAAGATTTCGACGGTCTCGTCCGGGCGGACCTCCTCAAGGGAGCCGGCCTTCAACACGGCAACCAGGATGTGGTCCGCAACGGGCAACAGCGCAGCGACCTCAAGGATCTGAGCGCCGGTGGGAACGGGATCGGCAAGGACGTAGGGCCGGTATTCCAGCCGGTCGTTGCCGACCTTAATGCGGTATCGCGCGCCCGCGCGCGGCGCGTTGCCGCGGCGGACGCAGTCTTCAAGGTCGATGATGTCATCCGCGGTATCGATCTGGGCCATAGCTGCCTCCTCGATCAGCTTGCGTGGTGCCGACTCTCGTCGGCCTGATCGGGACTATGGAATACGGTCTCACCCGGGTCAACTACGTGTTACGCGAAACTACACACTCTTTTCAAATTTTTTTGGCGCTGCACGCGTATCAGAATATCAATCCACCCATGTGTAGTAGACCTTCAGCTTGTTAAGCGCGGCGAACCCGATGATACGATTGTGCTGCAGCTGGCCGACCACGATCCCTGGTGCAATTTGGTTATCGGCGGAGAATCTGCGCACTTCCTCCTCAGTGCCATCGAAGGTCAGCAAGAATTTGCGCATGGCAGCGGCCGGAATGAGGAAGTCGGCCGCCCAGACGTTGGCCTCCGCTTCCTGCTTGGGGTCAGCGCTGCCAGGCCCCTTAGTCATTTCAATGAAGATCGCCTTCCGACTGTGGAGAAGTATGTGAGCGCACTCATGGAAAAAGGTGAACCAGAAATGGTCGTCCGACTTATGCCTTAGGCTTTGCTGGATAAGCGCCTTATGCGGCGACAACCAGCGTGACACTCCGCTCGCCCTTATTTTAGGCAGAGGCTTCTCCAGGACGAAGGCAACGCCCGCTGCGGCACATTTTCGCTCAATTTCCGGCAGCGCATCGTCGATCGGCGCCAAAGTCAGTTCGCGGATCTCTTTCAGAGCGCTAACGAACGCCTCCCGATCATAGTCTGCAGTCTCGATTTCCGCCGCGCGGAGCTCACCGATTCTCAACCAAGCTGCAAGCGCAAATCTATCATTCTTAAAGGACGGCGATGTACGGAACTCGGCCTGCAGTAGCTCTGCCACTCGCTCCTCACATGCCTTCAGACTACCGACGCCAAAGAACTTTAGTAATTCTTGTACACGTCTTGGCTTGTCAGAAAACCTTTCTATATAGTCACGTTTCGCAAGTTCGTTTAGTGGAAATTCGCTGGCCCAATCATAGTGGGCGGAGAAAGCCTCTGTCTCCGCCTGACGAGCCCGATGGAGCTGGTAGGCTGCTTCCATAGAGGTCCAAATCGCGGCAGACACACCAAGCACGCGCTCAAGCTGAAGGGCTGTCTCGGGCTCTACCGGCGCCTTTCCCGCGGCAATTTCCGCAATAAGTTTGCCAGAACGGCCACAACGGCGGGCGAGTTCGCGCGCTGAAATACCAAGTTCCTCCATGTACTCCGAAATAAGATCGCCCGGAGGAGCAGCGTGGTCAGGCGAGTAAATGTAGCGGTTGTTGACGTTTGTCATTTTCATTCTCCCCTGGCGGTGGGGACTGAGATCAGTCCGGTGACTTGGATTTCCGTTACGCTCGACAGATCGTCGGCGCGCGCCATCTTTGGTATCGTCGCACGGAACTGGAGGCGGTTTTCGGCGCCGAGTGCGACCGAGAAGGTCCCGGCTTTACGGCTGGCGGCTAGCTCAATTGGAGGCGACGTAGGCACATCACTTAGCGAGGGCGCCGCAGCCAAGACCGATAGACGGCAGCAGATTAGCCTAGCCAGCTCGGCACCGAATGCGCGGTCGAGGCTAGCCCGGCAGCAATAGAGGTCCCGAACCTTCTGGCCGGGAAACCAGATATCCACATCTGGCCTCATTTTGTTTCGCATCGGGTAACAGGATTCGTGACTAGCCGCAAATCGGCGCGCTCGCCGTGAGACAGCGCAAAGCCTCCATGGGGACTGCTCTGGCTGGCGGCGCAAGGCATAGCCCGTAAGCCGCGACGCCTCCCCCAAACAGCAAGAAGTTTCCGTAAAGCGGGAGCGGTCGTACCAAGGCAACTTAGTAAATCCGGACAATCGAGGCGCCGTCAGCTATGGCTACCCGGATGTCCTTCACAAGCTGCTTGAATAGCCGCCCGCCAGGGCGATCGCTCATAGTTTGACCGCCTTAACGGCCGCCAAAGTCTTTTCATCGGCGACCGCTTCGACCAGGCGATCGACCCATTTTTCGGAGTATGTGTAGTCGCTGTGAGCGGCATGGTAGATGCAATAGTCTTTGTCGGTATTCTCGGGCTGCTTGGCCCCGGCGCGGGGTCTCACCTTAAACAGACGCCAGGCCTGGGTGTGATTGTGCAGATTAAATTGCTTCTTTGAGCGCTTGCGAACCAGTTTGCATACCTGCGCCGGCTTGTGAGGGTATAGGTGATCGGCTGCCTTATATTGCACCAGCACATTCTTGATTTCTTTGCCCTCATCTGACTCGGGCCTCACGAATTCGAAATGGGAGCGGCTCTTCGATGCTGCGTCCAATGTGTAGACAACACGAAACTGGTACTCGAGATCCGCGCGCTGTTCATCCGTAAGCTCTTCCGCCAGGCGTGCGTCAGTAGCTTCGATGTGGGGAGGAATCTCGTATCTGTTGAGCGTGGCGAGCTGCTCAACGTCCATCCGGACGAACTGAAGGGCGAATGAGAGATTATTGGCCAGGGACAGCTCTTCCCCAAAAAACTCACAAAGCGCCTTGTTGAAGTTCAGGCAGCAAGCCTGAAAAAGACTCAGCCATTTCGTGTCGCCTTTGCCAAGCAGCTTGTGCTCAACATCGTCCCGAATGATCTTCAGTGCGCGGAGATTGTTACGAACGCCCTCTGACAGAGGACAGTCGGGCCTTTCAACCATCTGGCTGAGTAAGAGTGAGTGGCCGTCACCCTGGACAACGTTCTCGCCCTTGCGGGTGTAAAACTCGTGCAGCAAATACGTCCACGCCTCATTGGCAAGGACCGCGAAGACCTCGGTTTTGAAGTTGAGCGCCGCGCTATTGAAAATCTGCACGGCCAGAATCATCGCCTCGCGGGCGCGGATCAGCCGTTCGTCGTCAAACAGATTGAGACCGGTTTGTGGATCGTGAGAGCGCTTCTTGATCTCGAAGAACGCAAGTTCGTCATCGGACGCAGCCTTTTGTGCCTCGCTCTTCTTGACCTCCGTAATGCGAGCGCTGTTGATAGTCGCCACTCGCCCCGTATTGACAAACGCCTGAATGTCTTGATTGCGCCAGCCTTTGTTCAGGAGCGCCTTAACGACCTTCTTTTCGTCTTTTGTCAGGGCTCCTTTTGGGCTCCGTCTCACCATCCGACTGTACCGCGTTGCTGGGTCGTAGTCTTGAAAGGGCCTCAGGATGCGCGATGTCCGCCCGGCAATAAAGCGGATCTTGACGCTTTTCCGAAGCGTTCCCGCGTACGTGCCAACAACAGGTTCTAGGGTTGGCTCAGCCACCTAACCATAGCCGCTGTTCGGCCTTGGCCGTGCCACGCTCTAAAGATTCACCCTCGCTTACGTTTACTTGTTTGTCGCCAGCGGGCATGGATTTCCCGCAGAAGATGGCCAACAAACGGCCATGTTTTTCTCCCCGTCCGGTTTATACATAGCCCTCGGAACGCTGCTCTGTTGTGCCGCTCATGACACTCCACTCCATTAGATTCGGGGCTCCGCAATTGGGCACAAATTGGCAATGGCGTTTATTGTTGCTATTCTTCACTAACGCGACGCAAAGTCGAAGGTGTCAGTCGCCGGATCGTAGAGGGATGAACCGTCAGCAAGATATTTTGATTTCGGTGATAGACATTTGGGGGAGACATGCGAGCGCATAGTATTCTCTTCACCTGCTTTTTGGCCGGCTGTCTATCGACAGGAGCCGAACAAGAGCGAGTCATCGAACCCCATTCTGCTGGTTGCACAGACTCAGGAGCGACGCCTTCCGGCGATCGTAGGGTCGCGAACGCCAATTTACTCATCGTGAGATCGCGCGACGATCCGAATGATCCGAATGACGGAAATTTCTGCCTTCACCATGACATTGTCAAAAAAGCATCTGACCAGATCGCGGTTGTTACTGCTTCATCAAGGTTGCGCTCAACTTCAGAAGCCTCTCGGTTTGTGGCGATAATTATTACGAGCCGCAGGCTGGGAACAAGCGATGTGGAATTCACATGCGGTAGTGGGCATGCGCGAATGGATGGGACATTCCAGACGGTGTCGGCGAGTTGCGTTGTTCCATTGAACGATGCGGGTACGTACCGTATCGAAACGCGATTGGAAAACGTAACAAGCAATACCGTTGTTGAGGACGATATTGAGATGAGAATCCTCATTCGGAGGGGCCGACGATTCAAAGTCAATTTTTAGGAGGCGCAACTATTGTTCGACAGGACTGCTTTCTGAACGACAGAGGGTGTTAGGCAACCTCAACACCGGACGAAGAAGCTACCGAGCGCAACTCTGGTACGCGCAAGATCTGAGCACAATCGAGTTGCAATAGCACTCCTTTATGTCGCAGCGCCATCTTGTGATCGAGGCAGATTGGCCGCGCACGAACTGCGATGCGTGAACCAACCGCTGCAACCGTCTCCGCTTGGACCGCCTAGAATCGCAAACGTAGGTAGCCCAACAGGTAGCCCGCGTGAAATCATTCTGTTCTGGAAATTGCGAAACGGGATGCCCTTCCTGAGAGATGGGTAACAGAGTTTACCGGAGACATGGGTGACACTTTTGGGCCTTTGCGGGGAGAGCAAAGGTGCCTTGGAAGGAGTGTC
>JANQKG010000010.1 GCA_028281235.1 Afifellaceae bacterium
TGGGATGTGGAGTGGTGGCATGGGCTGCGTCGCGGGGTAGCGGCGTGCGGTTCGCCTTCCCAACACGCCCGGTCCGCGCCGGCCATCGCGTGGCTCGCCAGCCAACGGCTTCCCCGGCGGCGGCGCGCAGGGCGGTCGAGGCACCGACCCGATGATTACGCTGTCGATGACTGGAATGTTCTTTATCGGCATTCTCCTGGGCATGCCGGTCGGCATGGCCATGCTGGTGGTTGCGCTGGCGGCGATGGCCCTCGTCCTGCAAGTGCCGATGGCGCTGATCCCTCAGCTTCTGGTCACCAGCCTCTCCAAGTTCGAGTTGCTCGCCGTTCCGCTCTTCATCCTGGCTGCCGAGATCATGAACGCCGGCGGTCTGACCAAAAGGATCTTCAACCTTGCGCTTCTGTTCGTTGGGCGCATCGCCGGCGGCTTGGCGCAGGTGAACATCTTCGCCTCGATGATCTTTGCCGGCATCTCCGGAGCCGCGGTCGCCGATGCCGCGGGGCTTGGCCGGGTCGAATACAGGGCGATGACCGAGGCAGGCTACAAGCGCGAGTTCTCTGCGGCGGTCACGCTCGCCTCCTGCCTGATCGGGCCGTTGATCCCGCCTTCCATCGTCATGGTGATTTATGCGGTGGAGGCGCAGGTCTCCGTCGGCCGCATGCTGCTGGCGGGTGTCGTGCCGGGCATTCTGATGGCCCTCCTGCTGATGGCTTATGTGTATTTCGTTGCGCGCACCGGCCGCACACCGTGCCCGACCGTTCGCGTGCCGGGCGGCAAGGAGGCGCTCAAGGTATTGGCAAGCGGGCTGCCGTCGGCGGTCGCACCTTTCATCATCGTCGGCGGTCTGGTCGGAGGCGTGTTGACAGTTACCGAGACCGGCGTGGCCGCATGCGTCTACACGCTGCTCGTGGCGACCGCCGTCCATCGCGAGATGACGTGGCGCAGCTTCGCCCTTGTGCTGGAGCGAACGGTGCTGTCCAGCGCCATGGTGATGTTCATGATTGCCGCCGCCTCGGCCATGTCATGGGTCATCACCTGGGAGCAGAGCGTCCAGGATCTGGCCCACTGGTTCGGGGAGTTTCCGGTGAGCATCGTGGTCAAGATGCTGATGCTGGTCGTGTTTCTCCTCATCATCGGTCTGGTGATCGAGGGCGTCCCGGCCATGCTCGTCGTCACGCCGGTCTTCCTGCCGATCGTCATGGAGCTGGGGATGGACCCCGTCCAGTTCGGCGTGGTGATGGCATCGGCCATGGGCATCGGGCTGCTCACGCCGCCCATGGGGCTCGCATTGTTCGTTGTCTCCGGATACACGCAGCTCAGCGTTGAGCGCCTTGCCAAGGCCGTGCTGCCGTTCCTCATCCCACTGACGGCCGTGCTCCTGCTCGTGACCTTCGCGTCACCCATGTCGACGTGGCTTCCCTACAAGCTGTTGCCATAGGCGGAGTCCGACCTTGACCGATCTTCTCAGCCGGACCCTTGAACGCATTGCCTCTGCGATGATTGCGATCTGCAGCGTTCTGTTCTGCGGCGCGGTAGCAGCATTGAGCGTCGACATCGTGCTGCGATGGGGCTTCAACTCGTCCATCACCGGCCTGCACGAAGCCATCATCATCACCTTTCTTTACGGGTTCCTCTTGGGAACGGCCGCGCTTTATGTGCGGCAGGGCGACGTCGTTCTCACCTTCGTCATCGACCGCTTGGGCGAAAGGGCACAGCGCTGGCTGGCGACCGCCATGCAGGCGATCATCGGCGTGACGATGTCGCTCGTCGCCTACCACACTTTCGTGCTCGCGCTTGCCTGGCATCAGATGCACACGCCTGCGCTCTCGATGCCTCGCTCCGTCGAGCTCGCCCCGATCTTCATCTGCGCCGTTGTGATGGCCGCCGCCGGTTTTGTGCGCGTCATTGCGCCAATTCAGCGGCCAACGGTGGAGCAGCATACCGATTGAACAATGGAGGTTGTCGCAATGAAGGCAAGCAAGCTGATAATTGGCACATTCGCACTGCTCTTTTCTCTCGGATCAGCCCAGGCTGCGGATGTTGTGCTGCGCATAGGCACGGCGGTCCCGGAAGCGACAGCTCAAGGCCGGGCCCTGGAGTGGATTGCTAAGACGCTTCGGGAGAACGGCTCAGGGATCGACATCAAGCTGTTTCACGGCGGCCAGCTCGGCACGCCCGAGGCGCAAGTCCAGAACGTGCGCATCGGCGCGCAGGACGGCTTTGTGGAAAGCACGGCCTGGTGGGAGCCTTTCTCCGATGGCCTGGGTCTGGAATCGGCGCCGTTCGTCTTCGATGGGGCCGACCACCTCAAGCGCTGGGCGGAGTCCGACTATTTCGACGGCGTTCAGCAGGACCTCATCAAGAACGGCAACCAGCGGCTCATCTTCTCCGACGAGCTGTGGTGGCGTGGGCCTTTCCGGGTGCTGATGGCCTCGCGCCCGATCCTCACCCTTGACGACATCTCCAAGATGAAGCTGCGCCTGCCGGCGATCGAAGCCATGACCCGCTATTGGGGCCGCGACGGTCTCGGCGCCAATGTCGTGAACATCGCCTGGAATGACGTCTATCTGGCGCTGCGCCAGGGCGCGGCCGATGCGGTTACCAGCCCGTTCGACCTCGTCGTCAGCATGCGATTTGTAGAGGTGGCGCCGCACATCATGCTGATCGACGAGTTCCGCCAGATTATCGTGGTCGGTCTCAATGAAGAAAAGTGGCAGGCCATGACGCCCGAGCAGCAGCAGGCGTTCCAGGACGCCATGACGGAGGCCGGCAAGGCCTACAACGAAGAGATCAACGGCAACGTCGACCAGTGGATGAGCGAGCTGAAGGCAGACGGTGCGGTGGTCCATGAGTTCGATCGCGCGCCGCTCGTTGAGAAGGTGAGTGAGCTCAACAAGACCTTCGCCGATGAAGGCGCTATCAACGCCGATCTTCTCGCAGTCATCGACTCGGTGCGCTGACACCTTAAGACCCGGCCGGATGCGCTCCGGCCGGGCCTCTTTGCAGGAATGCAATTTTCGACAGGAGTGCAAGGTGTTTGTTGTCGGCTGCGATGTCGGTGGGACGTTTACGGATTTTTGCGCCATCGACATGGATACGGGCGCTGAAATCGTCTTCAAGGTTCCGTCGACCCCAGACGATCCGGCGCGTGCGATTGTTGACGGACTGGATCGAATGCTGGCGAGCCACGGCGTTTCGGCCGATCAGGTGGCGCGGCTTGAGCACGGAACGACGGTCGCAACCAACACGCTGATCCAGCGTAAGGGCGCCACCGTCGTGCTCATCACGACGGAGGGTTTCGCCGACCTGCTTGAGATCGGCCGGCAGATCCGGCCGCATAATTACGATCTGCAGCAGGATGCGCCGACGCCGCTCGTTCCTGCCGAGTTGCGCTTTGAGCTGGCCGAACGCGTCCTGGCCACCGGCGAGCCGCATAAAGTGCCCACCGCAGAGGATATTGACCGCATTGTCGCGCGCTGCCTCGACGCCGGAGCGGACGCCTGTGCGGTGTGCTTCCTGTTTTCGTTCTTGAATCCGCGGCACGAGGAGGCCGTGGGCGAAGCACTGGCGCGCCGGCGGCCGGACCTGCCGGTATCGCTCTCCAGCGAGGTGCTTCCGGAGTTTCGCGAGTTCGAGCGTCTCACCACTACGGTCCTCAACGCCTATCTGCAGCCGGCATTGGGCAGCTACCTGTCGCATCTCAAGCAACAGATGGATGCGCGCTATCCCGGCGTCGTCATCGGCATTAATCAATCGAGCGGCGGCCTGATGTCGGTTGAGCGTGCCCGCAACTATCCCATACGCACCGCGCTTTCCGGCCCGGCTGCCGGCGTGGCCGGCGCCATTCAGGTCGCCAAGACGAGCGGCGAGCCGAACGTCATAACGCTCGATATGGGCGGGACGTCAGCCGATGTGTGCCTGATCCGCGAATTCGCGTTCGATGTCGGCCTGGACCACAACGTCTCCGGCTTTCCGATCCGTCTGCCGGTGGTGGGCATCAATACGGTAGGCGCCGGCGGCGGCTCCATCGCATGGATGGAGGCCGACGGCCTGCTCAAAGTCGGTCCGATCAGCGCCGGCTCCGTCCCCGGACCGGCCTGCTATGGCAGCGGCGGAACGGAGCCGACGGTCACCGACGCCAATCTTTTGCTCGGCCGCCTCTCGGAGGGGGGATTGCTGGCCGGCGAGATGCCGCTTGATCGCGCAGCGTCAGAGGCGGTTTTTGAGCGGCTTTCGCGCCAGATCGGCATGCAGTCCTTCGACATTGCGCAAGGCGTCTTGGAGATCGTCGTCTCAAACATGGTCCAAGCTATCCGCTCAATCTCTACTGAACGCGGCCACGATCCCCGCGAATGCGTGCTCATGGCATTCGGCGGCGCCGGCCCGTTGCACGGGGTGGAGGTGGCGCGGGCATTGGGCATCGACCGAGTGCTCGTTCCGGCGGCACCGGGCATCCTCTGCGCCAAGGGTCTCGTCGTGGCCGATCTCACCGAAGAGTTCTCCCGCACCGTGCGCGTCCGCCCCGAGACGGACGGCATGGACGCCGTATGGCGCTATCTCGGTGAACTGGTCGAAGCGGGCTCAGCCTGGTTTGCGACCGAAGAGATCCCGGAGAACGAGCGCGTGGCGCGCGCCGTCCTGGAGGTGCGCTATATCGGTCAGAACTACGAGGTTCCGATCGAGGTTGCGGACTACTCAAAGGGGCCACCAGAAAAACACCTGTCCGTCGACGAGTTGCGAGAGCTCTTCATGCGCGAGCACGATCGCCGCTACGGCTTCTTCAACGCCGAGGATCCGGTCGAGGTCGTGAACGTGCGACTGCGGGTACGCGGGCGGCTGAAGCGTATCGATGCGGCGCCGTCGGCCCCCCAAGCGGAAGAAGGCGCTGGAGAACCGATCACGCATCGTGACGTGCAGTTCAAGCGCGGGGCGTGGGTCAAAACCCCCATCTACGACCGCGCCAGCCTTGCCGCAGGCACGCGCATTGCCGGCCCCGCCGTCCTCCAGCAAATGGACACGACGATCGTTGTCTATCCGGGTGACAAAGCGTCGGTGCAGGGCAATGGAAATCTCCTGATCGAAATCGGTGCAATATGAAAGAGCGAGTCACCAACCCCGACAGCCTGGATCCCATCAGTATTGCCATTCTGCAGAACGCTCTACGGTCGATCGCGGACGAGGCCTATTTGGCGCTCATGAAGAGCGCGTATTCGACCAACATCAAGGAGCGACACGACCATTCCATTATCGTGATGGACGCCAAGGGGCGCATTGTGGCGCAGGCGGAACGCGCGCTCCCTGGGCATGTCGGCGCGGCGCTGGGTGTGCTGGAGGCGATCTACGAGCGCTACGACGAAAGCGAGATCCTCCCAGGTGACATCTTCATCACCAACGATCCCTACAAGGGCGGCACCACGCACCTGCCGGATGTCAACATCGTCAAGCCGTATTTCGTCGATGGCCGCTTCCTCGGGCTGATCTGCACGCTCGCTCACCACGCCGATATTGGCGGTGCGGCGCCGGGCAGCATGTCGAGCCACCTCACCAACCTCTACCAAGAGGGCATTCGCATTCCGGCGATGAAGCTGATGCGCGAAGGGGAACTCGACAAAGACGTCTTCGATCTGATCCTGGCGAATATCCGAATTCCGATCGAGCGGCGCGGCGACTATTTCGCTCAGAT
Organism: Afifellaceae bacterium; assembly: GCA_028281235.1. Lineage (GTDB taxonomy): Bacteria > Pseudomonadota > Alphaproteobacteria > Rhizobiales > Afifellaceae > DASWJZ01. The sequence goes on from JANQKG010000010.1 coordinate 5,684, forward strand.
CGCGGCCTGCAATCTCGGTGAGCGCCGGATGCAGGAGCTCGCGCAGTCCTATTCGGCGGGCGTCCTGGAAGCGGCCTACGAGGAAATCATCTCACGCACGGCCGTGCGCATCGAGGCGGCACTGCGGCGCATCCCCGACGGCGTCTATCGCTTCGAGGACGTGATGGACGATGACGGCTTCGGCGCCGTCAACATCCCGCTCAAGCTCGAGGTCCGGGTGAAGAATGGCTATCCGACCTTCGACTTCACCGGCTGTGCGCCGCAGGTGACCGGCAACATCAACTGCACGTTCAACGCCACCAAAAGGGTCGTGGCCTACGTCCTGAAGGCGCTTCTCGATCCCGATATCCCCACCAATCAGGGCATGTTCGACTGCTTCGACGTGATCGCTGAGGACAGCACGATCGTCAACTCGACGTTCCCGGCGGCAGTCGCCAACCGCTCGCAGACCAGTCAGCGCGTCGCAGACATGGTGATCGGGGCGTTGGCGCCGGCCCTGCCGGACAGGGCCACCGGCTGTTCGCATGGCACAACCGTGCTCGCCGGCTTCTCCGGCCCGTACAGCAAGAATCCCGACGGCTACGTCTATTTCGAGGTGGTCGCCGGCGGTGGCGGCGCCCGCGCGACCAAGGACGGCAAGCACGGGGTGATGGTGCATGTCACCAACACTTCCAACCTGCCTGTCGAGGTGATCGAGATGGAGTACCCGCTGTTCGTGGAATCCTACGCTCTGGTGGAGAACTCCGGCGGCCTTGGCAAGTTCTGCGGCGGTCGCGGCATCCGGCGTATCGTGCGCCCGCTGGAGGAGCCCTGTTACTTCGAAGGAAACGGTGAGCGTTTCAAAAATCAGCCGTGGGGCGTCTTCGGGGGCGGTCCGGGAAAATCCGGTCGATTCTATCTGAGACACGACGACGGCCGCACGGAAGAACTGCCGGGCAAGGTGGCCGGCCTGGCGATCGGCAAAAACCAGTCGATCGTCATCGAGGCTCCCGGCGGGGGCGGCTATGGCCCTTTTAGCGAGCGCTCTCACGACGGTCTGGAGCGGGATGTTCGCGCCGGCAACTACACCGAAACCTATCTTGAGATTGCCGTGCCGGACCGCTTCGGGCCTGCGTCGCGGGAGGAATAGCCAGGGCGAAGGCGGTCCTGAGGCCCACGCAGCGGCGTTCCGCCCGGCCACCACGCCCGAAACCTGAATGGCGATTGGTCCTAACGCCGCGGTCCCGGTTTGGGGACCGCGGCGTCTTTCGTTCGTGCCCAAGCGCCCGCTTTTCCGGGACGAACCTTGTGAGCGAGAAATCGCCGCATAATTCCTATAATAGAAAATTTCCATTGATGTCCCTCATGATTCCTGTATTCTTCTAATGGAAAAAGATGCGTCAAGCTGCCTTCAGGCAGGCTGTCATGGTCGGACTGGACGACGGCTTCAGGTTCGGGAGGGGTTCAAGAAGAACAGTGATAGAACTGTTTCAAAATGAATAAGTAGGAGTCATGTCTTCTCGGGAATTCAACTTAGATAAGCTCTCCGAAGCGATGAGCGTTCAGGGCATAGATGCCGTCGTAGCGATGTCGCCGTGGAACGTGACTTATACGAGCGGCGTCTACTTGAACATTCCGCAGGTCACGTTCCTAGTGACCACGCAGGACGGCCGGCAGGCGCTCGTGGTCAACGAGGCCGACGCCTACTACATGCGGGACAGTTCAAGTCTTCCCGACGTCCGCGACTATCGCTTCAGCGATACAACCTCGGTGGCAACTGAGCAGGCGCTGAACCTGCTCGCCGATATCTTGAAGGAGTTCGGGCTCTCTTCCGGCGCTGTCGGTCTTGAGGACGATGTCTTTCCCGGCAGCTACGAGGCGCATCTCTCTCAGGCGCTGCCGTCGACGTCGTTCAAGCCGGGAAGCTGGAGCCTCAACGAAGCCAGGATCTACAAGCTGCCCTGGGAGATAGAGGTCTTCCGAAAGGCGGCCTACTACACAGACAAGGCGATCATGACCGGCTTCGCCCAGGCGCGTGTGGGTGATACGGAGCGCGACTTGGCGACCGCCATTCAGGCATGCACGCTTCGCTTCGGCGCGCGGACATTCAGCCACACGGTCTGTTCCGCCGGCAAGCAATCCACCGTGGTTCATGCCCATCCGCTCGATAAGCCGATCCGTCGGGGGGAGGCGATCCACGTGGATTTCGGCGGATGTTTTGACGGCTATTCCACCGACCTGTCGCGTACCGCAATCGTCGGGGAGCCGACCGATCGGCAGCGCGCGATCTACCAGACTTTATGGGACGCACAGCAGGCCATCTTCGAGATGATCAAGCCGGGCATCGTGGCCAAGGAGGTCTACGCGCTGAACCAGAAGGTGTTCGAGAAAGGTGGCCTGCACTATCCGTGGGGCACCGTCGGCCACTCCACCGGGCTTCTCGTGCATGAGGGTTTCGAGATCACCGCCACATCGGAGCGTGTGCTTGAGGCCGGCATGATCATCAACATCGAACCCACTCATCTGGAGAAGAACGATGCGCGATATCACATAGAGGATTCGATCCTTATTAAAGAAGACGGAGTGGAGATATTGTCAAGCTTTTACAATTCCAGTGAGATGTTCGTCATAAAATAGGACATGAGAAAACAAGAAGCGCTGTGTAGAGACGGAGGAATCCTATGAAAAGAAAGAGTGTTCTGTCAGGATTGGTCGCACTGCTCGTGACGACGCTGTCCTTTGCAGGCGTCGCGGCAAAGGCTGCGGACGTTTGGGACCTTTCTACCGAGTTCAACGAGCGCTTCATTTTCGGCAAGGGCTATATCCGCTTCGCCGAGGAGGTGGAGAAGCGGACCAACGGCGAGATCAAGGTCGTGCCGCACTTCGGCGCGGCCCTCGGCTATAAATCCGCAGACCATCTGGAACTCGTCGGGCAAGGCGCGGTGCCGATCGCCGACACTTACTCCGGTGCGCTTTCCGGCGTCGATCCGATCTTCAAGCTGTCCTCGCTTCCGTTCGTGGCGACGTCGATCGACGACGCATGGGAGCTCTATTTGGCGGCCAAGCCCTATTACGAATCGTTCTTCGCCAAGAACGGGCAGGTGCTGCTCTACACGTCCTTCTCGCCGCCCAGCGGCCTGTGGGCGAAGAAGCCGGTCGCCAGCGTGGAGGACATGGCCGGCCTTCGCATCCGCACATACGACCCGGCCGGCAACGAGACGATGCGCAACATAGGCGCCGCGCCTATCCAGATGAACATCACGGATGTGATCCCGCAGCTTGCGAGCGGGGGGATCTCGGGCGTCCTGACCTCAGCGGAGGGTGCGGTGAGCTTCAAGTTCTATGAGTTCTTGGATCATTTCACCGAGATCAACTACGCGGTGCCGCTGCAGTTCCTTCACATGAACAAGGCAATCTTCGATGGGCTGCCGGCGGAAACGAAGCAAGCGATCACGGAGATCTCTGCCGAGGTCGAGGCCATGAACTGGCAGGCCGGACGTGACGGAAAGGAAGAAGCCTACAGCGTCATGCGCGAGAACGGCATGACCATCAACACGCAGCCGCCGCAGGAGTTCCTGGACGCCTTGCAAGAGGCGGGCGAGCCCGTGGTGACGGAATGGCTTGAGACGGTCGGCGCGGAGGGCGAGGCGATCCTGGCCGATTACAAAGAGCGGATCGGGACGAACTAGGCCGCCGTGACGACGATCGGTGCAAAGCGCAGGCGGCGGAATGCCCTGAGCAGATCCGCCGCTGCGCGGCATGTTCGACGCAAACGGGATATCAGGCGATGAATGTACCCGATCTGCACAGGACAGGCCACGGCCTGGTGCTGCGCTGGGTCTTCGCGTTCCCCCGCATGCTCTCCGATGCCGCGGCGGTGCTGGCGGCCGGCATCATTGTCTACATCGTCCTTCATTTCCTGTTGGAGATGGCGCTGCGGGCGCTTTTCTCCACATCCAGCTTCGCACTCTCCGAGATGGTGAGCTATGCGGTGGGCGCGGCGACATTCCTGGCGCTGGGGCACGCATTTCAACGGAACGCGCTCGTGCGGGTGCAACTGGCAAGAACCGCGCTGGCGAAGCTGCCGCGCGCCAGATACCTGCTGGAGCTTGTCTGCCTCGGGCTGACGGCAGGCTGCGGTGCCTTCGTATCGTGGTTCCTGGCACAGAGCGTGCTGCGAAACTACGCCATGGGCGCAACGAGCTACTCGACCATTCAGATGCCGCTGTGGATCCCGGAAGCGGTGCTTCTGTTCGGGATTGTCGTGTTCACCCTCCAGGTCATCGCTATCTTGCTGGAGACGGTCTTGCTCGGCCCTTCGGCCTTGGAGGGGCCTCCAGGCACTGACACTGAGGCCCGGCGGGCCTAGCGGCGCGGCGGCTCGCCCATGGACCAGACGCTCCTCGTAAGCCTCATTCTTGCTGCGCTGGTCTTCCTCTATCTCGGGATAGGGATGTGGCTGTTCACCGGCCTCATCATGGTCAGCATCACTGCACTTTATGTGCTGCTCGATTTCCCCGTCGATCGCATCGGTTTGGTGACAAAATCGATGCTGTGGCGCGGCTCCACCATATTTGAGGTCGCCACGGTGCCGATGTTCGTATGGATGGGCGAGATCATCTATCGGACGGATATATCCACGCGGCTGTTCCGCGGGCTTGGTCCGCTCGTCCGCCGCCTGCCCGGGCAGCTTCTCCACACCAGCGTACTCGGATGCACGCTGTTCGCTGCCGTGAGCGGCTCCAGCACGGCCACCGTCGCGACCGTTGGGCGCATCACGGCGCAGGAGTTGATCACGCGTGGCTACGAGAAGCAGAGCGTGCTCGGCTCGCTATGCGCAGCCGGCAGCATTGGAATTCTCATCCCCCCTTCAATCGTCATGATCGTTTACGGCGTGCTGGCAGAGGTCTCAATTGCTCGGCTATTCGCCGCCGGCTTCCTGCCGGGGCTGCTGCTTAGCGGTCTCTTCATCAGCTATTTGATGCTGCGCTCATTGATGCGGCCGGCCTCCGTGCCAGCGCCGGCAGACAACGACGAAAAGACCGATTGGGCGCGGGTGGTCCTGGACCTTGCCCCCATTGTGCTGCTCATCGCATGCGTGCTCGGCAGCATCTATGCCGGCATTGCCACGCCGGCGGAGTCAGCGGCGATCGGCGTTGTGTTGGCATTAGCCATTGCGTTGGTGTCGCGGCAGCTTTCTTGGCGACTGCTTGGCGACTCGCTCATGGGCGCGGTGCGCACCTCGTGCATGATCTGCTCCCTTGTCGCCACCGCGGCACTTCTATCAACGACGATGGGCTATCTGCATATCCCGCTCAACATCGCGTCGACCATTGCCGACATGGAGCTCACCCCGTTCCAGCTGCTGCTGCTTCTGGCGGTTTTCTATACGGTGCTGGGCATGTTCCTGGACGGCATCTCCATCACGGTGATGACGCTGCCGATCTCACTGCCGCTGGTCCAGGCAGCCGGTTACGATCCGATCTGGTTCGGCGTGTTCCTGATCGTGCTGATTGAGATGGCGCAGATCACCCCGCCGATCGGCTTCAACCTCTTCGTGCTGCAATCGATCAGCGCCGAATCCATCTGGTATATTGCGCGTGCGTCGCTCCCCTTCTTCCTCCTGATGATCGTGTCGCTCGTCATCCTGACTGTCATACCGAACATTGTGATGGTGCTGCCGAATCTGTTGTTCTGACGGCGCCCGCGCTTATGGCCCTGGCGGACCGACGCGCCTTGGCGGGTGCGATCGTGTAACGCGGTAGTAATCGACCTTTCTTTGCGTTTGGCGTAGCCCAACACAGTTTGTCTGATCATCGGCGGCTAAGAGCCGACATGCTTGCAGGGGACATTCGCTGGCATACGGCCCTGCGGACAGATGACAACAACACCCCACACACCCAGTCGGTCGCTAGCAGCAGGACGGGAATGAAAAGAAATGTTGCAAATCGCCTCAGGCTTCCAGTAGAGAAATGAGGGCTTCAACGCTTCCGGGAGTATGACATTTCTCCATGGGTCGACGAGCGACCATAGGAGACCTCGCTCGTGCAGCAGGTGTTTCCGTTGCAACGGTCGACCGGGTGCTCAATGGGCGCCACAAGGTCAGGACGGAAACGGCGCATCGCGTCCTGGCGGCGGCTGAAGAGATTGGTTTTCACGCAACGGAATTGATCCGCCTTCAGATCGCCACAGGCCGGCCCACGCGGACCTTCGGATTCGTGCTTGAACGGGAGGCCTACCAGTACTTCAACGACCTCGGCCGGGCGCTTGAGGATGCCGCGCGCGCCGCCCCTAATGTGAGGGCCAAGTCCATCATCGCCTATGCCACGGATCTTACGCCTCACGGAATAGTGGCGACTCTGCGAGAGCTGGCGCCGAATGTTGATGCAATCGGCATCCTCTCCATTGATGACCCAGTCATCAACCAAGCCATTCGTGACCTGAAGAGACAGGGCAAGCCCACCTTTGCCATCCTGAGCGAGTTGTCGTCCCCAGATTGTGCTGGCTACGTGGGAATCGACAGTCGTAAGGCTGGCCGGTTCGCAGCGTGGACAATTGCTCGCACTGCCCGGAAACCGGGCGATGTCGCCATTATGGTCGCAAGCTATCGCTACATCGGCGATGAGCTGCGCGAGATCGGTTTCCGGTCGTATTTCCGAGAGTATGCGCCTGATTTTCGTGTTGTCGAGGCGGTCACGGATCTCCGCGACGCAAACCACGCGGCAGGAGCGACGCTCGATCTTCTCGCTGACAATCCCAAGATGGTCGGCATAGCCGCCGCGCGCGGTAGCGAGGGCGTGATTGCAGCGTTGCGGAAGCAGGAAGAACGTCGCCCACTTACCGTCGTCGTGAATGAACTGACAGTGACGACCCGGGCGGCCCTCGTAGACAACGTTGCCACACTGGTCATCTCCACGCCCGTAGAGCGCATCGCACGAACCGTTGTCGGTGCAATGTCCCGCGTCCTTGACGGTGAGACCGCGTCAACGCCCCAGCAGTTCGTTGTTCCCTTCGAAATCTTTGCCTCCGAGAACATCTAGCGACACCGATCCGGAGCCCGCCGCCATTGTGCCAACTGCCTATGGCAAGTTCCAGCATTCTATCACGAATGCAATAAAATAGCGCACGTGATCAGACCTAGTTTGACGCTATATGGCCTCCTGTGCCAACTCACGTGACGTGGTTAACGCAGCGCAAGAAGAAGACTTGGGCGGTTTCGCCGGCCCTGCCGACACGTTGTTGAGCCCGCTACGCGGCGCCGCAAGCAAGGCACCGCGCTCTGATGTCCTGGACATGAAGCCACGTCGATGAAGGGAGGACTGACATGACTAGCAAGTACATCTCGCGACGCGAATTCACCAAGTTCGCGTTCGCTGGAGCGGCATTAGCTGGCGGTTCGGGGCTGGGTCACGTCGCATCTGCTGTTGCTCAAGACAGAGCGTTTGAAGGTCAGGCCATTACGCACTGGTCTTTCCTCAGCCCCGAAGGCACCTCGCTCCGCGAGCAGGCCATCAACGAGATTGAGGAACGGTTCAAGGCTCGCACCGGAATCGAAGTGAACTATGAGATCTTCCCATGGTCCGAACTGCGGACCCGTATAATCGCCGCGGTCCAGGCCGGAAATGCCCCGGACAGCACGCGTGTCGATTTCAGCGCCCTGCAGACTGTTCTCCGTGGCGAAGCGTTGACGAGCCTCGACTCATATATCGACCAGACCTTCTCAGATAACGAGAAGGAGGACTTCGTTGTTGATTTCAGCTCCGGCTTGATGATCGATGACCACAAATGGGCAATGCTGCTCGAGACCATTCCCCAAGGCTTTTATGTCAGAAAGGACTGGCTCGACGAGCTTGGGATGCCTTTCCCTAAGACCTGGGACGAGGTGGTTGAAGTGGCCAAAGCCATGACCGGCAATGGGCGCTGGGGGTATATGTTCTTTGCCTCAAAGGCAATGCTCATCCAGATGAACTATATGCAGCCGCATATCCGTGGGCGAGGTGGTCTCATTTTGGATGAGGCCGGCAGAGCTGCTTTCAATAACGACGCCACCGCCGATGCCTTCCAGTTCTTCTCGGACTGCGTGCACAAGCATAAGATCACCCCTCCAGACGTAATCAGCATGAGCTACGAGGATCAGTCTGACGCTTTCCGGGCCGGCAGGGTCGGCATGTTCATAGAGGGCTCCCATCGTTATCGTGACAATCTACGGGCTGTCGGGGCGGAGAACGTCCAGGTCGTGGAGATTCCATCCAATGACCCGAACCGCCCCTCTCCGACCAACGTCGCGGGCTGGGGTATTGGGATTCCGCATGGTGCTGCAAATCCGGACGTCGCCTGGGAGCACATCAAGCACTTCATCAGTCCCGAAGCCCAGGAGATCAACGCCCGGATCGCTGGCTCGATACCCTCGCGACGCAGCGTGGCGGAGTCGGATTACTTCCAGACCGAGGAAGCAGCCTATATGCGTTGGTGGCTGAACTACGTGGCCGAGAACAGCGAGCCTCAGTTCAATGTACCGACGTTCAGTCAGTTGAATGAGATACTCACAAACGCCTTGCACCATGTGCTTCTCGACTCGTCCGCCAACATCGGACGCATCCTCGCCGATGCAGCAGATGAGTACGACCGGGTCGTAGACGCGGCTTAAGCGGCTCCTCTTCGGGTGCGATGAGGTCGACAGCCGGTCTTCGGCGGCTGTCGATCGTTCCGAATGAATACAGCTTCAAAGAAGAGAGCTTGGCCGTTGGCGGTGTTCGGCAATACTCTTTCAGGCCGAGCGAAGCCGGCTGAGACCCGGCACGTCGATTGGTTCCCATATGCCTTGATGGCGCCTGGTCTGGTGCTGGTCCTATTTGCCACGCTCTATCCCGTCCTGTTTGCAGTTAACTACAGCCTATTCAAGACACAGATCTTTCAGCAGCAGGAGTTCGTCGGGTTCGAAAATTACTCCCGTCTACTTTCCGATCCGCGTTTCGTTGAGAACGCCATCAATTCATTCATCTTCGTATTTGCGGGCGTTGGACTGACCTGGCTCTTCGGGCTCAGCCTGGCACTCTTCCTCCGATCTCAGACGTGGGGCAATGCGGTCCTTAAGTCGATTATTCTGATTCCTTGGGTCACCAACCAGGTCGTCCTTGCCCTCATGTGGAAATGGCTGCTCAGCGGCGACTTCAGCCCATTGGGCCACATTCTCCAGCGGCTCGATTTTCCCCCCTTCAATCCGCTGATCAGCCTGACGCAGGCGCTGCCCACTCTCACCATCATCAACGCATGGCGCGCGGCCGGTTTTGCACTGCTGCTAATGCTGGCCGGTCTCGCCGCCATCCCCGGAGAGTTGGACGAGGCGGCGGCGGTGGATGGCGCGTCGCGTTTTCAGCAAATCCGCTATATTATCGTCCCGCTGCTTCGTCCGATTTCCATGGTATGCATGGTCACCCTGACGATCAGTTTCTTCAATATAGTGGTCCTGCCACTTGATCTTACTGGTGGCGGGCCGCTGCACAGTACAGAACTAATTAGTATTAGATTGTACCGAGAAGGTTTTCAGAACTACAATATCGCACTAGCGTCAACGGTCACCGTTTTTCTAGTTGTCCTCGATCTGATACTGGCCTGGATATACTTTAAGCTTATCCGCTCAAGGGCGTTCGACTGATGTTCGCGTACGCTGGAGCCGCGGCTGAGCGAATGGCGCTGGCAAGCTGGCGAAGACCGGCCCGATTGTTGGCGATGATGGTCGTCGGCTTCATCATTCTGACGCCTTTCCTATGGTCGCTCAGCACGTCCTTGAAAGAGCCGGCGGACGTTCTCGCGATGCCCCCGACGTTCATCCCGTCGCCCTTCACCCTCGAGAACTACATCGGCGTGCTGCGGAGTGGGTTTGGGCGCTACTTGCTCAACAGCACTGTCGTAGCCTTGTCGAGTGTCGCCGTGGTCCTACTGGTTGCCGTTCACGCGGGATATGCCGTCGCCCGATACGAGTTCCTTGGGAAAACGGCGATGCTGTTCCTAATACTTTCCGGAATGGCAATGGGTGAGCTATCAACTGTCCTCCCGTTGTATTTCTTCGGCAATCAGCTCGGTATACTAGATACATATTTAATTCTTGTGATTGCGAATAGCGCTTTCATTTCTCCTTTGGCCATTTGGTTCCTGCAAGGATACTTTCGTGCAATTCCGGTACAATTGGACGAGGCGGCGATGCTTGACGGGGCGACTCGGCTTGGTGCGCTGTATCGCATCGTGCTGCCTTCGGCAAAGCCCGGTCTCATCACCGTCAGCCTGATTGCTTTCGTCAACTCGTGGAACGAGGTGATCTTGGCGCTTGTGCTGACATCATCAAGCACAATGCGAACGGCGCCGGTGGGCCTGCACTTCTTTCTGACGGACTACGGGGTGCAGTGGGGGAGTCTGACGGCGGCCGGGATCCTGTCGACTCTGCCGGTCCTTGTTTTGTTTCTTCTGCTGCAGCGGCACTTCGTGCGGGGACTGACGGCGGGCGCCACGACAGGGCTGTGAGACACGGTTGAGTCGGACTTTGATCCGACCGCAGCTCCGTGCGCGGGGAGCTTCGGATGCAGGTCGCGAACGACGAGAGAGGAGTGGAAAGAAGCCATGAAACTACGCGAGGAGTACGATGTTGTGGTGGTGGGCGCCGGTACAGCCGGCGCGATTGCGGCAATCGCGGCAGCCAGGACCGGAGCGAAAACGCTGGTCGTTGAGCAATACGCCAGCATCGGAGGAGTATTGACGCTAGGCCAGTCATTGCTGGGGACCTCAGACGCAGAGGGTTACATGGCTCTCGGAGGAATCGGTGGTGAGCTGTTCGACCGGCTGGTTCCGCTGGATGGGGGAACCAGGACGAGCATCGATCCCTTGATGGGTTCAGTCGCCGGGCAGGATCCCGAGATGACGAAGCTGGTGCTGCTTGAAATGGCAGAGGAGGCGGGAGTCCAGTTCCTGCTTCATTCCTTCATGGCAGAAGTCTTGACCGACGGACAGAAGGTCGGGGGCGTGATGGTGGCCAACAAGGCAGGCCTTGAGGTCATAGCGGCAAAGACCTTTGTCGACTGCTCAGGCGATGCCGACGTGACCGCCCGAGCTGGTGGCCAATTTGTGTTTGGCCGAGAGCAAGACGGAGTTACACAGCCGGTTACCAACATCTTTCGGCTTGGTGGCGTCGATGTCACCAAACTCCTGGATTATCTCGAGGAACATCCGGAGGATCTGACTCAGCCGGAAGGCTTTTCGGGACAGATTCACAGTGTCGACTACCTCCGCAAGACGCCGGGAGCGACCATTGTCGGGTTGGAGGGCCTCATAGGCAAAGCACGTGCAGCGGGGGACTGGACGATCCCCCGCGACGCGTTCGGAATCTTCACCCTGCCGGGCAGAGGAGAGGTCGGGATCAACGTCACGCGAATCCACGGCATCGACGGAACCAATCCCGACGACATTTCGCGCGCGGAGATCGAGGCGCAGAAGCAGACCGTGCAGGCGGTGCGATTCCTGCGCAAATACGTTCCCGGATTCGAGAATGCACGGCTGATTTCGACGCCATATCAGATCGGCGTACGGGAGACGCGACACATCAAGGGGAGCTACGTGCTGACCGCCGATGACGTGATGTCAGGTGCTGACTTCGAGGACCAGATCGGCCGTGGCGCCTATCCGCTGGACATTCACGACACAAAGCCTGGCGCGGCGGTCGCCAATCGGGTGGTAAAGGGGGGAGGCATCACGCTCTGGAAGATCGAGAGGTCCTACGGCATTCCCTCAAGGTGCCTGGTTCCGTTGGGCGTGGAGAACGTAACCGTGGGCGGACGCTCAATCTCGGCAACCCATGAGGCGGCGGGATCTATCCGCGGCCAGGCCGTGTGCATGGTGACAGGTCATGCTGCCGGCACGCTCGCAGCACTCTCTGCCAAGCAAGGTGGCTCGCCCGCGGCTGTTCCTGTCGACGAACTGCAGGCGGAACTGCAAGCGCAGGGCGCGATTCTCCAGCGCGACCCGGCGCGGAGGGTGGCAACGGCGGCCTGCTCCTGACGGACGACGTGTTGAGCCGACCTTCACCACCGAGCGACGGGGGCATGTTGCCCCGTGGAGGCGGGCGCTCGCACCGCTTCAGGCTACTAGGCCGTTGCTCGGCGAGTCGCCCGAGTTCAGGTGTCCTTGCAGCGGGGAACCATGTCGTTGATAACTTTGTCCTGCCGTCGCGCCTGATCGTCGGCGTTTCTGCATGTGAGGGAAGCACAATTATCGTGACGCGGCGATAATGCCTGGATGGTGGGTTGCAGCCGACTTGCGAGGGCCCCGGAGGGAGCCCTCGACCGGCTTGAAGGCGATTTATTTACATGCAGTCGGCGATGTACTCGTAGCGTTCTGCCTTTTCCGGCTCGTCGCTGGTGATGGTCACGATTTCCGTCAGGGTAATCTCGGGCAGCGATTCACCAGCGATCAGCTGCGCCGCCAGTTCCATGGCGACCTGGCCCTGTTGTTTGGGATTCTGGGCGATCAGAGCCTGCAACTCGCCATTCTTCAGGGCGCTGACCTGAGCGCTCGAGGCGTCGTAAGCGACCATCTTGACGCGCCCGGCCGCATCCGCCTGACGGAGACCGGTGATCGCCCCGATGGCGCCCTGGTCGTTGGTGGCAAAAATGCCTGCAAGGTCAGGATGCGCCGAAATGGTCGAGGTGACGATCTCGGCCGCGCGTTGGGGATCGTTTCGCTGATATTGAGCGCCGAGATATTCCAGGCCCGGATGGTTCTCAAGTTCCGCCTCGAAGCCTGCCGTCCGCGCGTCCTGTGCGAGTGAGCCTGGCGGCTGGGTGATGACCAGAACCTTGCCTTCGCCGCCCAGCAACTCAGAAAGCGCCTGGGCTGCCATGGCTCCGCCGGCTTCGTTGTCAGTGAGGATTTGCGTTTCTAGGAACGAGGTGTCGGCGATCGTCTGGTCGACGGTCATGACCTGCGTACCGCGTTCGGCAAGCTCACGCATCGGGGGTATGAGCGCCTGCATATCCGTGGGCACGATCACGGCGACGTCGGGCGAAGCGGCCGTGACCGCGTTGACGACGGGAACCTGGACATCGGCAGCAAACAGTTCAGGCGCGCTGACATTGAGGGCAAGGCCCAGCTCTTCGGCCTTCTCCATCGCACCGCATTGCAGTGCTTGATAGAACGGGCTCCCTTTGGTTCCGAGGACCAGCGCCACCGAATTGTCGGCTTGAGCTTGGACAGGCACCGCCAGGGCGAAGGCGCCCACCAACTTTGCTGCTAGAATAAGTCTTAGTTTCATCTTGCTCTCCCTTGGTTGAAGCCACTTGTTCATTCGACGCGGCAGCGGCGCACTAGCTGCGCTTCCTGAGCCGCCGCTTGAGCTGATCGACCCACACCGCTGCGATCAGGACCGCGCCCATCGCGACGGTCTGCCAGAAGGGCGGTATGCCCAGGATCACGAAGCCATTGAGAAGGATGATCGGAATGAAGACGCCAACCACGGTGCCGAAGACGCTGCCCTTGCCCCCGAAAAGGCTGGTTCCGCCCAGAACGACAGCGGAGATGGTGGTCAGATTGGCCATCACGTGGCCGCCGATCGTCGTCGTCCCGAAGCGGGCATTGGCCATAACCGCCGCCAATCCGGCCGTCATGCCGCACAACGTGTAGACGGCCACGAGACGGCGGTGGACGCGGATGCCGCTGCGGCGGCCGGCTTCCTCGTTGGAGCCGACGGCGTAGACGTGCAGACCGAAGCGGGTCAGATGGAGCATGATGCCGGCCACGATCACGGTGGCCGTTGCGATCAGAACAAGCACCGGAATTCCGAGCAGTTCGCCCGAACCGATGTGCGTTACCATTCGCTCCGGCATCGCCCGGACGTCGACACCGCCGGTGATGATTTGGGCGAATCCGAGGGCCATGCCCATCGTTCCCAGCGTAACGATGAGCGCCGGGATGCGAGCATAGGCGACCAGTGCTCCGTTCAGCGCGCCCCAGGCCGCGCCGGCGGCCAGCGCCGTGAGCACTCCGACAGCGACGATACCCCACCCGGCTTCAGTCGTTCCGAATGTGGTGCCCGGTTCGCCTGAAAGGAACAGCATCACCTTTGCTGAAACGACCGAGGCAAACACAAGGACGGAGCCGACCGAAAGGTCGATGCCAGCGGTGATGATGACGTAGGTCTGCCCGACGGCCAGCACCATGAAGATGGCCGCGTTGATCGCAAGCTGTTGAATGTTATAGGCCGACCCGAACTGTTCGGGCCGCAGCGCATAAAAGACGGCCACCAAGACAAGGAGCAAAAGGAAGATCCAGCCGGTTGCCAATAGGTTCAGCAACCGTTCTTCAAGGCTGGCCCTGTCATGATAGACGAGGTTTGTCGCTTGCTCGCTCACGCGGCCTTCTCCCCTGATTCGCCGCTGGTCATCGCCCGCACGAGATCGTCGACGCCCACTTCGTCGGCGCCGAATTCGGCAACCCGCTCACCGAGCCGCAGCACCTGGATCCGGTCGGCCACGTCGAGGACTTGCGGCATGTTGTGACTGATCATCACAACCGATGTCCCCTCATCCCGAATGCGACGAGCGAGGTCGAGAACGCGTTGGGTCTGGACGACACCAAGTGCTGCGGTCGGCTCGTCGAGGATCACAATCCTTTCGGCCCACATCGCCGCGCGGGCGATGGCCACCGACTGGCGCTGCCCGCCCGAAAGAGCGTCGACCGCCACCCGCGCCGACTTGAGCCGGACGCCAAGCTTTTCGAACTGCTCTTGTGCAAGTCGACGCATCCTGCGCCGATTCAAGAAACCGGCCGCTCCCAAGAGCCCGGGCATCTTTATTTCGCGGCCAAGGAACAGGTTCTCCGCCGGCGTGAGATCCGGTGCCAGAGCCAGATCCTGATAGACCGTCGCAATGCCGGCAGCCTGGGCGTCGAGCGGCGAATGAAAGGCGATCGGCCGACCGTCGATCAGAAGCTCTCCGCCATCGGGCAGATCTGCGCCGGACAGGATCTTGACGAGGGTCGACTTGCCCGCACCGTTATCGCCGATAAGGGCACAGATTTCGCTCGGCATGACATTGAAGTCGGCGTTCTTAAGCGCCTGAACATGGCCGAAGGTTCGACTGATACCTCGCGCTTCGAGCAGCGGCTGCATCACGAGTCCGCACCTTCCTTGGCCAGTCCCAGATTGTTGGCAAAGGCGAAGAACTCGTTGTAGCGCTCGCCGCAGAGCCCCTCCCAGTGAGCAAATGCGGCTCGGCTGTCGGGGAATATCCAGATCTCGACGTCCTGGAAGTCGTGCTGCCCCCTGATGTGGTATGAGCCTTGGCACCGAGCGCCATCCGCTTCGCTTCGGCTGCGCACCCTGGACCAGCTTTCCGCAAGCACGGCCTGATCGTCTTCGCCCAACGCGTACCAATGGGGCCGTGGCCGGCTGTAATGAATCCAGACGCATTCAGGCATTGACCGTGCTCCCGCGCGGAGACGCTGCGCGTGTAAAATCTCTTGGTTCGATGAGGTCGTTGAGCGGCCGCGAACGGCCAACGATGTGGCGGGACGTGGTGAACTTGAAGTCCGCGACCCGTTCATGGCCCGCAATGGCGCGGCCTGCCATTTCCGGGCCGTCGATCTCCCAGGCGCCGATGTGATGCCAGTGGTGGCAGAGATCGAGACGATGCCGACCGGCGATGTTTACGCCCAGTTCAAGATCGCCTCGGAAGGCGATATCGCACTCCTCGTCATACAGGGCACGCTCCCGCGTGCTTGCGCGGCACCAATCGTCGTTCCATTCCCACAGGGCGATGAAGCCCCACTGATGGTCGGCTGGCGCGCCGGAACCGGGCACCGGAGCGAACTCGCGAGGTCCGATAAGCCATTGGGTGCGGAACAGCCGTGCCCAGCCGGCCTTTTCGAGGCGCACCGTGCCTGAGAGCGCCGCATCAATGTCCGGCGCCTCGAAAACACCGGCGATATCGTGATCGTGGGCAAAGCCGGTCTCCAGGACCCTTGCCTGCGGATCGGCATCACGGTCAAAGATGCGGCGTAAGGACAGGACCCAGCCCAACGTCACAAGTTCGTCAAGCACGGCGGTGAGCCGATCTCGGTGCTCTTGCGTGTAAACCCCGTCCAGGATGTCCTGCCGAACGGCGGTGAACGCCACGATTGCCGGTCGCGAGTCACCGCCAACCTGCTCGGAAGAAAAGACGTCGGTGTCTCCGCTCAGGTTGGACATGGCGCCCGGACCTCGCTGACAGCTTCCATGAGCTGCGCGACCCTGCGGGGGTCGACGGGGTTCCACCAGAGCCCATCAACCTTCAGCCATTGTCCGACGATCGCACCGTCGGCAGCTTCGAGCAGCGAGGGAACCTGATCCGGTGACAAGCCCGAACCGACGACGACCGGCAGGTTCGTCCCTGCGCGCACATTGTCGACCTCCGACCTTTTGGTCGGCGAGCCGGTGCGGGTGCCGGTTGCGATGAGCACGTCGGCATCAAACCACTCCGCATCTGTCGCCTGCTCAGGGATTGACCGGTCGGCGGTAATGGCATGGGCGCCGAATTTGACGTGCACATCCGCGAAGATCGCCACGTCGCGCGCGCCGATGGCTGCCCGGAAGCGAAGCGCCTCCGCCGCCGGGCCGTCTATCAGCCCCTCATTGGCGACATAGGCATTGACCCATTGGTTGACCCGCACCCAGCGGGCGCCGACCGCCTTGGCGACCGCAAGCCCGGGAATGGCACCATTGGCGACGCACGTGATACCGATTGGCAGGTCGACCGACCCCCGGATCTCCATGCAGGCAGCGGTCAGGGCGGCCACTGTTTCCGGGCCGATGTTCTCCGGGCGGCGGAACGGCAGATCACTGGCATTCTCCACAATGATTCCATCGACACCGCCGTTTGCCAGCGTCTGCGCATCCGCGACGGCGGCCGCGAAAACCTCGCGCATGGCTTCGCCCTCATAGCGCGGCGCTCCCGGCAGGGGCCTGAGGTGGATGACGCCGATTATCGGCTTGGGCTTGCCGAAACAGGCCGTCAGCGCGTTCGCCTTGGGGGGCATAACTTGCGGTCTTGGGTTCATTCTGCTGGTTCTTGTTCTTGGCTTGTCGGAATGTCTGCGAGGCGAGGCAGACCGGCCTGCGGCCCGAGCGCCATGCAGGCGTGTGTGGCTGCACTGACGGCCTGAGGAAGCGCGCAAGCCATCGACTCGCCACGCCAAAGGCCGGCGAGCACCCAGCCGGCAAGACAGTCGCCCGCACCGGTCGTATCAACGGTCGGACCTTTTTGCGGTATGGGGATGCGGGCGGTGCCCTCGCGGCCGTGCGCCTGGGCACCCCGCGAGCCCATTGTGCGCACCACCGTCTGTACGCCCATATCAAGCAGGCACGACGCGGCGTCATCGCCGATAATTTCGGCGGCCCGATTATTGACGAACACGATCCGCGCGCCGCGCAGCAGTCCCGCCAAAGACTTCACGCCATCGGAGAATGTCGCCGGCTCCAGATCGATCGACCAGTTCGCCCCATGATCGCGTGCCCGATCAACGACGTCGGCCGCTACGGTGGCGTAGACTGCGGTATGCACATGGTGGACATCGTCAAAGCTCGCGCGCCTAACTGCGCCGGCATCTGGATACATGGAGACGCCCGGATGAAGCAGGAGCCGCTTCTCTCCGTGGGTGTCGATCAAAGTCACAACGCGGCAAAGGGGGCCTTCCCTCTGCTCGGCGTCGATCTCTAAGCCGTTTTCGTCCGCCAGCGCTTCACGAACGCGGTTGGACGCCGCATCGTCTCCGAGCTGGCAGAGCAAAATCGCGTGACCGCCAGAACGCGCGAAGGCGACCGCCGTGTTCGTCGCGACCCCACCAGGCTGCTCGGTGATGTCCTCACAATGGATTTTTTCGTCGGGTTCAGGAAGCCTGGACGTCAGAACGCTCAGATCCAGACTGACATCGCCTACGAAGAGGTAGCGACCCATTACAATTCCTCAAATGTCCCTTAAACGTAATAATGTTATCTCGTTTATGTCAACAGCGCTGCCTCACCGCGGACAGGTGTTTCGATATATTTGATTTTAAATATCTAATCAGCGTCGAAACAGGCGCACGCAAAAGCTGCTCGTATCGAAAGCTTGTGTCGAAAGGCGCTTGAGCCTAAGAGCCGTCCGGACAGGGACAGAAGGTTGTAACATTCACTTGACGGGTTCGAAATGGCTTGGGAACACGCAACGATCGACGGTGGCCGCGCACCGCTATGGCTTCAGATCGCTGACCTTTTGCGCAGCGAGATTGAGAATGGCCGGTTCGGGCCCGGTGACATCTTGCCTTCCGAGTCCGATCTGACCCGCACCTTCAAGGTCAGCCGGACGACGGCGCGGTCGGCATTGAACAAGCTGACACATGAGGGGCTGGTCAGACGCCGGTCTGGGGTCGGATCGGTGGTACTCGACGGCAAGGTCGACCGGCCGGTCAGCCAGCTTCGCGGCTTCACCGAAGACATGAAGCGACGCGGGCTTACCGCCTCATTCCGTCTGATGCAGTCCGGTTTCGCCCCGGCCACCGACGAGGCAGCCCACGCTCTCAGCCTGGCGACAGGAGACAAGCCCTTCTTTTCCGAACGCATTCTGCTCGCGAATGAACGGTTGATCGGTCATTCGATTTCCTGGATCCGGCCCGACATCTTCGGCAGGGCGCACCCACCGACTGCCGACCAGCTCTCCAGTGGGTCTCTTTATGCATGGCTTTCTAAGAATCTGGGCATCAATATTGTCGGCGGCGTCGAATTCATCGAAGCGCAGATGGTCAAGCCGGAGATGGCCAAAGCGTTGGAGTTGAGCATGCACGATGCCGTGCTGGTCGCCAAGCGCGTGTCGCGCTGCGCGCGCGGCCTTCCGGTCGAGTTCGCGGTGGTCACTTATCGCGCCGATCGGTATCGGGTCCGGATCGACCTTTAGCGTCCACGTCCTGTGATCGAACGACAGATACGGGGCCGAAACAGAGCGGTCGGATGCCCCCCAGCTTCACGGGCGATGCCCGCCCACTGCTCTCAGCCGACGCAAGAGAGCGTTCGGAACCGACGCCTCGTCTTTTGGCGTTTCTGGCTTGGGGCGAGGGGGTATCTGGAAGAACGCGAGGCATGTCTCTCAGCACGGGCGATCAAAGATAGGTTCGAAGCCGAGCGCCTGTTCGGCGACGATAACGATCACGGCTTCATGCCTTCCAGGTGGTAGTCGGCGAGGGGAGGAGCCGCGGGGGGGGGCAGGTGGCAGTTTGACAGCGCGACCGTCGGATGGCGGACGCCCACAGAAGTAGCTCGGCCCAGAAAATCTTGTTCAACTGGCGCCATCTGCTTCAGGCGTCTCGAACGGGCGGAATTGCGAGCACATCCTTGTCCGCGTGACGCAGCACTTCCGCAACTACGCTCCCGAGGAAAAACTTGGACAGGCCGCTCCTGCCGTGGGTCCCGACGACGATCAGGTCAACGCCGTCCGCCTTTGACGCATCGAGTATATCGTGGGCCGGCGCGGTTTTGTCATGGCGGACGATCTGTTTCATTATCCCCAGATCGAGCGCGTTGACGAATGTCGAGAGTTCGCTGGCGGCGGCGCGCCCTTCATCTTCAAGATAGTCCTCCCGCGAGCCGTCGGCCATCGATTTGCTCATTGCCAGGTTCAGGGCCGGCGCGTCGAACACGTGGATGATCGAAGTCCTGGCTCGGGCATGCATCTCCAGGGCGCCGAACTTCTGGATGGCCTGCTTGGCCGCTTCCGACAGGTCGGTTGTCAGCAGGATGTGCCGATACGGCCCGACTGGCGGCGCATTCACCATCAGAACCGGACACGCGACCGAACGGATGGTCCGCTCCGCGGTCGTGCCGACGAACACGTCGCGGAGCACGGCACGCCGGTGCGGCCCCACGACGAGAATGTCGGGACCCGCCGCCTTCGCAGCTTCGGCAATCCCCGAGAACGGCGCGCCGAGCACGACGCGCGTTTCGCAGGCCAGACCATCGACGTTTCGGACGGTGGCCTGCAGGTCCCGAAAAAGGGCCCTCGCCATGTCCTGCTCGCCATCGACGATCCGCCGCGGCTGGTCGTCATCCACGACATGTACGATGGACAACTCGGCTCCGTGCTGCCTGGCAAGGAGAGTCGCCCGCCGCAGCGCACGGTCCGACCGCTCGGAGAAATCCGTCGCCACCATGATCGATCTCATACCGTGCTCCAATGCGACACGAGCCTCGTCTCCGCCACATGAACACATCCAAACGCCACCATACTTGACTGAAATCAATCAAACCGCGCCACAATTAAATATACTGCGGCATGCGCAACGAACGGGAGCTCCGTAATGCCGCGCGACCAGTACCAGACCGTCAGGGAAGTTGCCGATCGTTTGAAGGTGAGCGAAGCCACCGTCCGTGGATGGATCCATGACGGCGCGCTTCGCGCCATAGAGATCGGCAACGTGTGGCGTGTCGCCGACACGGACCTTGAGGCCTTTCTCGAAAATCACGCTAACCGAACCCGCGCCGCCTCGATCGAAGATGGTGAGAGCGAGGCGCCCTCAGCGCTCGGCAAAGCGGAGCGCTGATGGGCGCGCTCATCCAGTCGCCGTTCGCCGAAGTCGCTGCGTTGCTGATCCTGGCGGCGAGCATCGGTCTGGTCGGACTTATTCTGCGGCAGCCGTTGATCGTCAGCTTCATCGCCGTCGGGCTGATCGCCGGACCGTCGGCGCTCGACGTCGTTCGATCGGACGATCAGATAGACCTTCTGTCGAAGCTCGGCATCGCCGTATTGCTGTTCCTGGTCGGCCTCAAACTCGATGTCAAACTCATTCGGTCGCTGGGCAGCGTTGCACTCTTTACAGGTCTCGGGCAGGTCTTCTTCACGTCCGTCTTCGGATATCTGATCGGGCTCGCGCTCGGGCTCGACGTCGTCACCAGCCTTTACGTCGCCGTCGCGCTCACCTTCTCCTCCACGATCATCATCGTGAAGCTCCTCTCCGACAAGCGCGAGATCGACGCGCTGCATGGCCAGATCGCTCTGGGCTTCCTGATCGTGCAGGATCTCGTGGTGGTGTTTGCCATGATCGTTCTTTCCGCGATCGGCATCGGAGCGGCCGCAGGGGAGGGGAGCGGAAGCGAAGCCGTCCTTTGGGTGCTCGCCTCAGGAATAGCCATGGTCGCGCTCGTGGTCTTGTTCGTGCGTTACGTGGCCGATCCACTCACCGAACGGCTTGCCCGTGCGCCGGAGCTTCTGGTGATCTTTGCGATTGCACAAGCCGCGCTCTTCGCGGCGATTGGCGATTTCGTCGGGCTCGGCAAGGAGGTGGGGGGTCTTCTGGCCGGCATTTCGCTCGCCTCGACCCCGTATCGCGAGACGATCGCGGCGCGCCTGGCGCCGTTGCGGGATTTTCTCCTGCTTTTCTTTTTCATCGCCCTCGGCGCCACGCTGGATCTCTCGCTTCTGGGGGCACACGTGACAGGCGCAATCGTCTTTTCGCTTTTCGTGCTGATCGGCAATCCCTTGATCGTGCTCGTGATCATGGGATGGATGGGATACCGCAAGCGGACCGGCTTCCTTGCCGGCTTGACCGTGGCACAGATCAGCGAGTTCTCGTTGATCTTCGTCGCCATGGGCGTCTCGCTCGGCCATGTCCGGGACGATGCGCTCGGCCTCGTGACGATGGTGGGTCTCGTCACCATCGCCGCGTCCACCTACATGATCACCTATTCCCACCAGCTCTATGCAATCTTTGAGCCGGTGCTTGGGGTCTTTGAGCGCAAGGACAGACCGCGCGAGCGGTCTGAGGCGGATGCCGGGCAGGGCGACCCTGCTTACGAGGTGATCGTTTTTGGCCTTGGCCGCTTCGGCACGGCAATCGGGCTGAGGCTGAAGAGGCGGGGCATTCGCGTGCTGGGCGTGGACTTCAATCCGCTCGCCGTGCGTCGCTGGCGCGAGTTTGGTCTTGAAGCCAAGTTCGGCGACGCAACCGACGCTGAGTTCGTAGCCGACCTGCCGTTGGCGAATGCCGAATGGATCGTTTCCACGGTGCCGCTGCACCCGACAGGCCTCAGCCACGAAGACACCCGCGCGACGCTCATCCAGTTGACGCGCGCCACTGGGTTCCGCGGGCGCATCGCGACGACCTCGCACACCACGGCCGACACGGAGGAACTCCTTGGCGCCGGCGCCGACATTGTCCTGGAGCCCTATCAGGACGCCGCCGACCGGGCGGCGGAGATCCTGTGCGGCGCGCCGGAGGAAGAGCGCATCGAAATCCCGCCCCTTCAGACTGAGGAAAGGCAGGCGTCATGAGAAGTGGCTCCGATGTTGCAGAGCCGAAGCCGGGCATTGAACCGATGGCCGACGGCGATCTCCGCCTCGCCTTTCACGCCATCTCGCCGGCGGAGACGCTTCATCTGCTGCAGTCGAGGGCGACGGGTCTGAGTTCGGAGGAGGCGGCGCGCCGCCTTGCCGCGCACGGCCCCAACCGTCTGCCCACCCCGCCAAAGCGCAGCGTCATCCTGCGGTTTCTGGCGCATTTCAACCATGTCCTCATCTATGTGCTGCTCGGCTCCGCCGCCGTCACGGCCGCTCTCCAGCACTGGGTGGATACCGGCGTGATCCTGGCGGTCGTCATCGCCAATGCGGTGATCGGCTTCGTGCAGGAGGGCCGCGCCGAGCAGGCCATGGCGGCCATCCGCGGCCTGCTCGCGCCGCATTCGGCCGCGCTGCGCGACGGGCGGCGGCAGAGCGTGGATGCCGCTGATCTGGCGCCGGGCGATATCGTGCTCGTCGAAGCGGGCGATCGCGTCCCGGCGGATCTGCGTCTTCTGGAAGCGCGAGGGCTCCGGGCCGAGGAAGCGATCCTGACTGGAGAATCGGCGCCCGTCGACAAGCGCGTGGAGCCCGTCGACGAGGGCGCGATGCTGGGCGATCGCCTCTCGATGCTGTTCAGCGGAACGTTGGTGGCTGCCGGCGCCGGGCGCGGCGTCGTGGTGGCGACCGGGAGCGGCACGCAGATCGGCAGGATCAGCGGCATGCTGTCGACGGTCCAGACCCTGACGACGCCGCTCGTCAGCCAGATGAACGTCTTCGCCCGATGGCTGACGGTGTTCATCCTGCTGATCGCCGGCACACTTCTGATCTACGGCTATTATGTGGACCACTTGCCGTTCTCCGAACTCTTCATGGCGATCGTCGGACTTTCCGTCGCCGCGATCCCCGAAGGCTTGCCGGCGGTCCTGACGATTACGCTCGCGGTTGGCGTTCAGGCCATGGCGCGACGCAACGCCATTGTGCGACGTCTGCCTGCGATCGAGACGTTGGGCTCCGTCTCGGTGATCTGTTCAGACAAGACCGGCACGCTGACCCGCAACGAGATGATGGCCGCGAACCTGGCCGCGGCCGAGCACGTCTATTCCGTGGGTGGCATCGGCTATGCCCCGGAAGGTGCGGTCCGCTGGCGCGAAGCCGACGCGCACCCCGACGAGCACGCCGTTCTGATGGAATTCGCCCGCGCCGCGGCTCTTTGCAACGATTCCGTCCTGCACAGCGCGGCCGACGGATGGCGGGTCGAGGGCGATCCGATGGAGGGCGCCCTGATGGCGCTCGCCGGCAAGATCACCCGCAATGGTTCGGACCCCTTCGGTGACTGGACGCGGACAGACGTGATCCCATTCGATGCCGCCAACCGCTACATGGCTGTGCTCCACGCGCACCGCGAGGGTCACGCCCTGATCCACGTCAAGGGCGCCCCGGAGACCGTGCTGGCGCTGTGCGCCAACCAGCGCGCGGCCACAGGCGGCTCCGAGCCCCTGGATCACCGACACTGGCATGAAGCGGTCGAAGAGCTCGCCGCCCAAGGACAGCGGGTGATCGCGGTCGCGGTGCGCGAGGTTGCACACGATCAGACCGCTCTGAATGCCTCCGATCTCGACGGCCATCTGACCTTGATCGGATTGATCGGCCTGATCGACCCTCCGCGCCCCGAAGCAATCGAAGCGGTTGCCGAATGCCATGCCGCAGGCATCCGCGTGAAGATGATCACCGGCGACCATGCGGCCACGGCGAAGTCGATCGCGGGATTGATCGGGTTGACGAGCTCCACGAGGGTGCTCACCGGCGCCGACATCGAAGCGATGGACAGCGCTGCCCTGGCGGCAGCGGCGGCGGAGACCGACGTGTTCGCGCGAACGTCGCCGGCGCATAAGCTGCGGCTCGTGACCGCGCTCCAGTCGCTCGGTCTGACCGTGGCGATGACGGGCGACGGCGTGAATGACGCGCCGGCCCTCAAGCGCGCCGACGCCGGCATAGCAATGGGGCAGAAGGGCAGCGAAGCGGCAAAGGAAGCCGCCGAGCTTGTGCTCGCCGACGACAATTTCGCCTCCATCGCCGCCGCCGTGCGCGAGGGCCGAACCGTCTATGACAACATCAAGAAGGTGATCAGCTGGACGCTGCCGACAAATGCCGGAGAAGCGATGACCATCATCGTGGCGCTCTTCGCCGGAATGACGCTACCGATCACCGCAGTGCAGATCCTCTGGATCAACCTGGTGACTGCGGTGACGCTGGGCCTCGCACTCGCCTTCGAGCCGTCGGAGCGCGGTACGATGCGCCGCCCGCCACGCCCACGCGGGCAGCCGCTTTTGACGGGAGAGCTCGTCTGGCACGTCCTGCTCGTCTCCAGCCTCTTCCTCGCCGCGGTCTTCGGTGTTTTTTCCTATGCGATCGACAAGGGCTATCCGCAGGCGCTTGCGCAGACCATGGCCATGAACACGCTTGTCGTGCTGGAGATCTTCCATCTCTTCTTCATCCGCAACATCCATGGCACATCGCTGACATGGCGCGCGGCGAAGGGCACGAAGGTCATCTGGGCGTGCGTTCTCTCAGTCACCGCGGCGCAGTTCGCCATCACCTACATCCCGGCGCTGCAGCCCATCCTTGGAACGCACGCCGTCCCGCTCACAGACGGCCTCCTGATTGTTGCAGTGGGCGTTGTGTTCTTCGCAGTCATTGAAACGGAGAAACAGATGCGTCTCGCGTTTCGCGGCGCGAACGGGTCCGTCACACGGCGCACGCGCGTGCGCTGAACGCCGCCGGGCTTGCGTTCGCCGGCCTCAGGCCGTGGCTCACTCGGTGGCTGCGTCTCTCGTTTGATACTTCAATTAGCTCGGCTCTTAACCCGACAATCGCGCAGATTTCCGCGCGAGGCGGGGCGTTTGCGCCCTGACGCTCGTGGCTCTTGACGCAGAAGCAGGCCAGATTTATGCATGAGAAATCGATTTCTCAAAGATCGTATAGAATTGATACAACAGCCTGGAAAAAAAAATAAAAATAGAGATATCGTTATTGCGATGATCTCTGCCCAGGTCCGGAACAGGAGGGAGCCGCGATATGACAAGATTCCGATTGATGCTTCGCACCGCGCTGTTTGCCAGTCTGGTCGGTGCTTGGCTCACACCCGCATTCGCACAGGACCAGGAAGACACGGCGATAGGCTTCTCCAACTGGAGCAAGCGTTTCGTCTTCTATCAGCAGCTCGAACATGGATTGAGCGAAGCCGCCGAATACGCCGGCGTCGCGCTGTCAGTCGGCGATCCGAACGGGGATCAAGCCGCTCAGCAGGCTTTGATTGAGAACTTCCTCTCGCAGGGAATCAAGGGACTTATCCTCATTCCCATTGACAGCAATGCCGTCGGCTCGACGGTGGAGATGGCCAATGCGGCCGGCGTTCCCGTCGTCACGGTGGACATCTCCGCGGCTGAGGGCGATATCGTCACGCATATCGCCTCCGACAATTGCATGGGCGGTCGCCTAGCCGCTGAACGCGTAAACGACGTGCTTGGAGGCGAAGGAAAGATCGCGCTCATCACATACCCCGTAATCAGCTCGACCATCGAGCGCGAAGAGTGCTTCCTTGAGGCGATAACGGATTACGCCGGGATTGAGGTTGTGGCCAACCAGAGCGGCGAGTCCGACCGGGCGCGCGCGCTTTCCCTGACGGAGGATCTGCTCCTGCAGCACGACGATCTTGCAGGCATTTTTGCCGTCAACGACATGATGGGCCTCGGCGCGTTGGCGGCGGTCGACGCGGCAGGCAAGAGCGATCAGGTATCGATCATCGGCTTCGACGCACAGCCGGAAGCGATGGAAGCGATGAAGTCCGGTACGGCCTACAAGGGCTCTGTCGCCCAGCAGCCCGGCTTGCTCGGCGCGATGTCGCTCGAAATGATGCTCAAGCACCTCGACGGAGAGGACATCCCCGCCAACATCCCGGTCGACGTGATGATGGTCACGCCTGAGAACGCGGAATAGGGTCCCTTAAGCGTTTTGACCGAGCTACGGGGGGCGCCGCCGCCGTAGCTCGGCGCAACTCGATATGTATGCCGTTGGACTGCGAACGGGAATCCAAGTCTATGCGTCCCAAGTCTAAGCGTCATGGCCTCTGACCTGCAGCACAAACCGCAACTCGCCGCTTTGTGGGCCAGGCCGGAGACACTCCTTGCGCGGCTCTTCGACCATCGGATCGCCGGCATCGCCACTGCGCTCCTGGCGCTGATGGTTTTCTTCTCCTTCGCGTCCGACGCGTTCCTTTCCGTGAACAACCTTCTCAATGTCACCCGTCAGGTCTCGATTATGGCCATCCTCTCGGTGGGGATGACCATCGCGATTATCAGCGGCGGGATCGACCTCTCCGTGGGCTCCATCATCGCTTTTGTGGGTGTCATCGTCGCGAGCGCCATGACCGACTTGTCCCTCCCGATCTGGGTGGCCGTGCTGTTTGGCCTCGCGACCGGCGCCGCCATCGGCTTTGGTAACGGCGCCCTGGTGGCCTTGGCTGGCGTTCCCGCCTTCATCGCTACCCTGGGAACCATGACGGCTCTTCGCGGTCTCACCTATCTCTACACGGATGGATATCCGATCTATAATCTCCCGACGGCGTTTGCGTGGCTCGGCGCGGGCTATGTGGCCGGGATTCCGGTGCCCACGATCCTGATGCTTCTGGTGGGAGCCGTCGCCTATGTCGTGCTCAGCAGAACACCGTTCGGAATCCACATCTATGCGGTGGGAGAAAATGAGACTGCAGCACGCCGCGTGGGCGTGCGCGTTGCGCGCGTCAAGCTGCTGGCCTATGTCGCCTGCGGGATACTGGCTGCGATCAGCGCAATCGTTCTGGCGGCGCGGCTGAGGGCAGGCCTTCCCACGTCAGGCTTCACCTATGAACTCACCGCAATCGCCGCTGTCATACTCGGCGGCACGAGCATCAGCGGGGGACAAGGCTCCGTCATTGGCACCATTCTGGGGGCTCTCTTGCTGGGCGTGTTGGCAAACGGGCTGACCCTGCTCAATATCGAGCCGTACGTGTTGGAAGTCGTCACCGGCGGCATCATTATCGTGGCCGTTCTCATGGACAGCCTCAAGCACAGGAAGCGCGCTTCGTAGCGTTGCGATGGACCGGAATCGAGCACGCACCGTGATGTCCCAATCGGACCTTTCGTCCGCCGGCGCGAACGCCCGCGCGGCCATTGAGAAAGACCAGAGCGCCTTTTTCAATTTCCTCTCCCGCTATGTCCAGCATCCGTCTGTCGCGCCGAAGGTGGGCGACGCGAATGTCCGTGAGTGCCAGCATTGGCTGGCAAGCGAATTGCGGAGCTGGGGGTGGGCGCCGTGGATCGACACGTGGGAGGAGGTGCCGGGCGAGACGAACCTCGCGGTGCGCATACCCGGACTGTCGGGGGAGGCGCGCCTTATGTTCAACGGCCATACCGATGTCGTCCCCGTACCTCAATGGGAGGTTGATGACTGGCGCTTCCCGCCGTTTTCCGGCCACATCGCCGATGGTTGCGTCTGGGGGCGTGGAACGAGCGACATGAAGGGCGGCGTCGCTGCTTTTCTGTGGGCTGCCAAGACGATTCTCGATCTCGACATCGCGCTTGAGCACGACCTTTTGTTGACGGCGAATATCGGCGAGGAATCGGCTCGCACCGATATCGGAATCAAAAGCGTCCTTGAGCGTGGCTACATTGCTCCCGTTGTGGTGAATGCAGAGCCTTCAAACCTCGGTCTCTACCGTGCTGCGATGGGATGGCTCTTCTTCGAAGTAGTCGTGGAAGGAAAGAGCACGCATCCCGCCAATCGGTATCTGTGCCTGGATCCCGCCATTGCGGCGGAGGACAGGCCAGGCGCGGATGCCAACGATAAGATGCGGCTGATCATCAACGCCCTGGCTGAGCTGGGTGAAAGGTGGGTTGGGCGCGAGCCGCACCCTCTCGCTCCTCCGCGCTCAACGAACCTCACACTCGTTCACATAGAGGGCGGCGAGAGGAGCGCCGCCCTTGCCGGGCGCTGTTCTGCCACCTATGCGGCCGTCTTCGATCCGAACATGACCTCCGAAGAGGTGAGCGAGGCCGTACGCGCATGCGTTGATGAGGCCGCGCGCAAAGACGAGTGGATGCGGGCGCATCCTCCGACGGTGAATCTCCCGGTTGTCGATCCGATCTGGGAGCCGATGGAAACGGCGGCGGATACGCCCGGCGCGAACGATCTCCTGGAGGCCGCCACCGCCGCACTCGGCGAGCCGCCGCGGGTGGGGAGCTTCCCCGGTCCGTGTGACGCCAACGTCATCGCAAAGAGCGGCGTCGACACGCTGATCTTTGGACCGGGAGATCTCGGCTTCGGCTGCCACGGGACCAACGAATGCGTACCGGTGTCGCATCTGACACAGGCCTGCGAGGTCTACGCCCGAATGATTCTGCGCCGTTGCTGCATATGAGAACGAAGGAGCCGCCGCAGGCCAAGGCTGCGTCCACACAGCGGGACGTTGCGGCGCGCGCCGGCGTGTCCGTCGCTACGGTCTCGCGCGTGCTCAACGGGGTCGACAATGTCGATCCGGTGATCCGCCGGAAGGTTGAGCGCGCCATGTCGGAGCTTCGCTATTCGCCCAATGAGGTGGCGCGCAGCCTGCGTGTGCGTGCCACAAAGATGGTCGGTATCATCGCGCCGGAGATTGCCAACCCGTTTGCAATGGAGGTCGCTTCCGGCGCGCAGAGAGTGTTTCGGGACAATGGCTACGTGGCCTTCGTCAGCGGCAGCGAAAGCGACATCGCGAATGAACGATCCAACCTGCAGAGCCTTGTCGACAAACGCGTCGACGGGCTGTTGGTGACACCGCTTGAGCCGGAAGGGCGGGCGCTGGAACGTGTGAACCACCAAATTCCGATTGTGCTGATCGACTACATCAATACCGATCGTCTGGATTCCGTCAGGGTCGACAACGTGGAGGGCGCTTTTCACGCGGTGGCGCATCTTGTGTCGCGCGGCCACCGCCACATCGCCACCATCGCGGGGCCGCAGAGGTACACGTCCGACCGGGAGCGGCTTGAGGGTTTCCAGCGTGCCTGTAGCTTCTACAACCTCAATGTTCCGCAATCCTATATTCGCTTCGGCGACTTCTTCGTTGAGGGTGGTTACCAGCAGTGCCGGGCGCTGCTTGAGGATTGCCCCGAGGTGGACGCGATTCTGGCTGCGAACAACCTGATGGGGATCGGAGTGCTGAAAGCGCTCCGGGATGCCGGCAAGCAAATTCCCGAGGAAGTAGCACTCTGCATCTTCGACGATTTCCTGATGGCGGACCTGGCGGCGCCGCCGCTGACAGTGGTGGCGCAGCCGGCATTCTCCATCGGGGAGACCGCCGCGCGCATGCTGATTGAGCGAGTGACAAAGCGCGTAACGGGGGAAGCGCGCCAGGTCTTGCTGAAGCCGGAGCTCATCGTCCGGGAGTCGACATGAGCCGCAGAGCGGAAGCATACGCCTTGCGGCGTGGCCGATTGAGCTGTGATCGGAGGCAAGAAGCAACCTCCGCCGACCTCGTGCGGCGCGCTGGCCGGCAGTTGGGAGCTTGTTATGCCCATTCTTGAGCTCCGCAATGTCGCCAAGCGCTTCGGCGCCGTGGAGGCTCTGCGTGGCGTCAGTCTGAGCATCGAGGCCGGGGAAGCAATCGGGCTGGTGGGCGATAACGGCGCTGGAAAGTCTACGCTCCTGAAGGTCATCTCCGGCGTCTACCCGCCCGATGACGGCGAGCTGGTCCTGGAGGGCAAGGTACGTCGTTTCGCTAGTCCGCTGGACGCCCGCGATGCCGGCATCGAGATCGTCCATCAGGACCTTGCGCTTTGTGACAATCTCGATGCGGCCCTCAACGTTTTTCTCGGTCGCGAACTGACACGCGGCATTGGGCCTTTCCGGCTTATTGACCAGGCGGCGATGCGCAGCCAGGCGAAGGCTTTGATTGAGGTGCTGGAGGTGGAGGTGGCTGTCACCGAACCGGTACGCGCGATGTCCGGCGGACAGCGGCAAGCCATCGCAATTGCCCGTGCCCTGCTCGGTAACGCAAAGATCGTGCTTCTCGACGAGCCGACGGCCGCCATTAGCATCGCCGCCGTGGAACAGGTGCTGGCGCTGATCCGTCGGCTCAAAGCGCGCGGGCACACCGTCATCATCATCAGTCACCGCATGTCCGACATCTTTGAGACGTGCAACCGCATTGTGGTGATGCGTCACGGGGAGAACGTAGCCACCAAGCGCGTGCTCGAAACCGATCGGCAGGAGGTAACCAACCTCATCACAGGAGCGCTCGCGCGAGCATAGAGCGCGGGCGACGCTTCACGGCGGGGTCAGCCAGAGCCCGGGATAGCGTTAGCAATCTGACTAAGCGGTCGCCAGCCAGTTCACTAGGTTGACCCACAGCTTGCGATAGCCGCTCCAGTTGACGAAAGCCGGCGGGCCCCAGTGCGGTCCGCAATCGGATGCGAAGACTGCGCTCCGGCCTTTGCTCACATTGCGCACCGCGATGAGTGGATCGTCCCCAATGCAGGCGACCAGGTGGGCCTCCGGATGCAGTGCCGCGCGGTTGTAGCCAAGAAGATCCGGCCAGTCTTGCAAGCCACTGAGTACCGGATGATCGCCGTCCGCGATTGTGGGTGTGAGACCTTGCGGTGCCTCGACCCGGTCGTCGGTTGCCGAAAGAACGACCGGCATGACGCGCTCCACAGCTGAGTTGTGATAGTTCCCCTTGGCTTGAATACCTTGGAACGTCAGATAGCCGCCAATCATCAACAAGCCGCCACCGTTCTCAACAAACTCCGCGATAGCCTCAAGCCGGTTGGCTGTTGGGAGCGAACGAACGAATGTTTGATCGGGCAGGAGCAGTGTGTTGGCGCCGATGTCGCTCAGTATCACAACGTCATAAGCGGCCAGCGCGTCGGCCTCCATGGGGAACGCGTTCGCTGCAATGTGGCTCGGCTGGTATTCGACCGCGATGCCGGCATCGCGCAAAGTCGCGATCAGCTCCGTGCCGCCTTCCGCGTATGCCGACGTCTCGAACGAGTCGAACCCCTTGATGTGGACCGTGTGAGTCACCCAGGATTCGCCTGCAAAGAGCACGCTGGTTGAATTGGGCAAGCTGCACCTCCCTTGGCTTGGAAATATCGGTTAGCTAATCGATACGCTGGCGGCGTGTTTGTGGCATGTCGGGCGCGCCGCGCTACGCCGCGCGGGCGCGGCGCGGACGGCGTGCGCAGGAATCCCTCACAATCAAGCTGGCGGGAAGGACGATTCTTGTCGGTTCGGCCGGCGCTTTGCTGGCCATGCGGTCAAGGAGAAGCTGCATGGCGGCCTCGCCGAGCTCTTGGATCGGCTGTCGCACAGTGGTCAGCCGCGGCGTGAACGTGCCTGCCCAGGGGAAGTCGTCGATCGCCGCCACCGAAACGTCGCGCGGGCAGGAGAGCTTCAGCTCGGAGATGGCTCGCATCAATCCGATGAGCATCAGGTTGTTCGATACGAATATGGCGGTCGGAGCCTTTGCCGCGCTGAGTAGTGTCAGGCTCGCTTCGTAGGCTTTGTCCTCCCGGTAATCGGCAAAGATGACGTGTCCGGGATCCACAGCAAGGCTGTGCTGCGCCAGCGCCTCGCGAAATCCCTCCAGGCGCTCGGCCGTGTTCGACAGATGCGCGGCGCCGGCGAGAATGGCGACCCGCTTGTGGCCGAACGACAGGATGTGCTCGGTCGCCTCGAACGCCGCAGCCCGATTGTCAATGGAAACAAGATCATACGGCGTGTCTTCGACGATGCGGTCGACCATGACGAGCGGCTTGCCGCCGTTCGCAGCGGACAGCGTCGCATAGTCAGATGGTGCGCCGGTTGGCGCCAGTATGATGCCGTCGACGCGCTGGGTTTCCAGCAGCCGCAAGGCCGCCTTTTCCTGCTCGATGCTATGGTCGGTATCAAACAGCACCACGGAATAGCCGGCGCGCTGCGCTGAGAGGTTCATAACACGGACCAACTCGGTGAAGAACGGATTTGTGATGTCGGCGACCACCAGCCCGATGAGCTTGGTGTTACGCACACGCAGGCTGCGCGCCACCGCCGAAGGAGCGTATCCGAGGTGCCCAACAGCCGCGAGCACGCGCTCTCTGAGCTCCGGGCTGACATAGGCGGTGTCGTTCAGCGTCGCCGACACGGTCGCCGTTGAGACGCCGGCTAGCCGCGCCACGTCCTTTATCGTTGCGACCGGCTTTTTTTGATCCATTCGCTGCCTCGGAGGCTTTCTGAAAGATGCCTGCCACGTTGAGGCGACTCAGCTAGCAGGCGCGATCATCCCTTAGCAAGGGAAGCGTGTCCAGGTCGTGACAAAACGATTAGCTAATCGGTTTGCCGTTGACAATATCGTGCCGGGGTCTATCGTGATGGAGTCGGAGGCGTTGCGCCTCACCAGCACGGGAGTTCAGGTGATGATGAGGTATTCGTTTATTCTGCTGTCCGCTCTGATTGCAGCACCGGCATCGGTCGCCTTGGCTCAGGAACGGCAGCCGATCAGCAACAAGACGTGCGACGAGCTTCTGGCTTTCTACGACAAGCTACCGTTCACCGACGTCCTGCCGCTCGATGAAGGCCCCATCGCAATCGGGGGTGATGCCGGCGAGCTGACGATCGGCTTTTCTCAGACCGGGTTCAATCACCCGTGGCGTATTTCGATGCTGGAGGCGATGCAGGCCGAGGCATGCCGGCACGACAACATCGAGCTCATTGTGCTCGACGGCAATGTCGACGTGGCCAAGCAGAACAACGATGTGCGCGATCTGTTGGCGCGCGGCGTCGACGGGATCGTCATGAGCCCGGTGGAATCGGCGGGCCTCGTTCCGGCCGCCCGCGCGGTCATGGCGGAGGGACTTCCGCTGGTGCTGCTTGACCGGGACGTGCCGAGCGAGAAGACATTGTTTATCGGCCAGAGCAACGTCACGATGGCAGAGCAGGTTGCCAAGCGCATGGCCGAGGACCTGGGTGGCAAGGGCGACATCGTGGTCATCACCGGGTTGAAGGGGTCTTCACCCGCGGTCGACCGTGATCAAGGCATGATGAACGTGCTGGCCGACTACCCGGACATCAACGTCCTGGTGAAGGGGGACGGCGAGTGGATCCGCGAGCCGGCAGTGCGCCTCATGGAAGATTGGCTGACGGCCCACCCGAAGATCGACGCCGTGTTTTCGCACGCTGAGGAATCGGCCTGGGGCGCTCAGCTTGCCATCGCGCGCGCCAACCGCTGCGCGGAGGGCATTCGCCAATACACCTTTGACGGCTCCAATGCGGGCTTCAAGTCCGTGCGGGCCGGCACGTTCGGGGCGGACGGGAATTACACGCCGTTCATCGGCGATATCGGGCTGCGAGCGGTTATCTACACGCTGATGGGTCAGGACATTCCCGGCAAAGCCGAGTACCATAATGCCGGCTATCAACTGGTGCTGCCGGATTCTCCCACCGTAGTGCCGGAAAATGCGGAGGAATGGATTGGCCGTGGCTGGGGTGACTTCGAGCCGACGCCGGACCCCTGCCAATAGGCCAAAAAGCGGGTGCGTCGCAGCGTTCAATCCATGAACGACGGCTTGGCGATGCACCCCCTGCTTGAAGCGAAAGGACTGCGCAAGTCCTTCGAGGGAAACACCGTCCTCTCTGACGTGGACCTCTCCGTTCTGCCCGGTGAGGTCCACGCCATTGTCGGGGAGAACGGTGCCGGCAAGTCGACGCTAATCAAGATACTGGGTGGCGTCTATCAGCCGGAGGCCGGCCAGTTGCTGATCGGCGGGGCGGAGCGGCGCCTGCGCAGCCCGCGTGATGCGCTCGCCGCCGGCGTCGTGGTGATCCACCAGGAGCTCTCGCTGGCGCCGGATCTCTCCAGCCAGGAGAACATCTTTCTTGGGCACATGCCGCTCAACAGCCTCGGCGTCGTTGATCAGAGCGAGATGCGTCGCCAGAGCCAACAGCTTTTTGATCGCTTGTCTGTTCAGATCGATCCCAGCCGTCTGGCGGGCGAATTGAGCGTGGCTCAACAGCAGATGGTGGAGATCGCCAAGGCGCTTTCGTTCGACGCGCGCGTCTTGATCCTCGACGAGCCGACATCGGTGCTCGACCGTGATCGGGTGGCGACGCTCTTTCAGGTTATCGAGCGCCTCAAGGCGCAGGGTATCGGGATCGTCTACGTATCCCATCACCTGGACGAAATCTTCACAATCGCCGATCGCGTCACGGTTCTTCGAGACGGCAGGCGGACCGGCCTGGAGCGGGTCCAAGCAGTCGATCAGGAATGGATGGTCAGCTGCATGATCGGTCGCGACTTCCCACCGCACGCAGCACATACCCGGAGCTCCGGGCAGCCGGCGCTGGAGGTCAAGCGCCTGACCGTACCCGGGGAGTTTGAGGATGTGTCGTTCTCCGTGCGCGAAGGAGAGATCGTCGGCCTTGCCGGCCTCGTGGGAGCCGGCCGCTCGGAGGTGGCGCAGGCGATCATGGGGCTGACGCGCCCGGTGCGCGGAGAGATCACTGTCTTCGGTCGGCCAACCCGCATCTCCGGCCCCGACGCGGCTGCCCGGCTCGGCATCGCCTATGTCACAGAAGACCGCAAAGCTCAGGGGTTGCTGGCCAATCGTCCGGTCTGGGAAAACCTCACCATCTCCAATCTGAGGCGCTTCTACAGCTTTCCGTTTCTGCGGCCGAGAGCAGAGCGCGACTTCGTGCAGGACATGGTCAAGCGCCTGGATATTCGCCTAAGCAGCGTCAATACGGAGATCCGCAATCTGAGCGGCGGCAATCAGCAAAAAGTTCTGATCGGGCGGTCGCTCGCTGTCGAGCCGAAGATCCTGATCCTCGACGAGCCCACCCGCGGTGTCGATATCGGCGCCAAGCAGGAAATCTATGCGTTCGTGGAGAAGCTGGTTAGCCAAGGCGTCGCCATTATCCTTATCTCATCGGAGATGGAGGAGGTCCTGCGCCTTTCCGATCGCATCGTCGTGCTTAAGGGGGGGCAGGTTGCCTCCACAATGTCGCGTGGCGAAGCCAGTGAGGAGTCGATTATGAGAGCGGCAGCACTTGCCAGCTGAAGACACAAGCAGAGCCACAAAGCTGGCCGGCCTTTTGCGGTCGGGCGGCCTGCAATCTCGTCTGCGCCAACAGATCGGTGTGGTCATCGCGCTGCTGCTGCTGATCCTGGTCGCAAGCCTGGTGTCGGACCGCTTTCTGACGGTTCCGAACCTGCTGAATATCCTGCGGCAGGTCGCGATTGTCGGCATCCTGGCGATGGGTCAGACATTCGTAATCCTGACGGCCGGGATCGACCTTTCAGTCGGCGCTATTTTGGGCCTTTCCGTCGTGCTGTTCGCATCGCTGCTGGAGGGCCACGGTCTGGCCGTCGCAATACCTCTTGGGTTGCTCGCCGGTACCCTTGTTGGGTTGGTCAATGGCATCGGCGTCGCCTATGCGCGCATCCCGGCCTTTATCATGACGCTCGGCATGCTCTCCTTCGCGCGTGGCTTGGCGTTCATTCATACCGGCGGCACGCCGATCCCGATTCTCAATGAAAACTACTATTACGTGGGCAACGGCTATTTGCTGGGAATACCGATCCCAGCACTTATCTTCATAGCCACGCTTATCGTCTCGGCGATCGTGCTCCGCCTGACCCCTTTCGGCCGCTGCGTCTATGCAATCGGCTCCAACGAGGACGCCGCGCGGCTCTCCGGCGTGCCCGTCCGCCGCTACAAGATGCTCGTCTTCGTCGTCTGTGGCTTCACGGCGGCGCTCGCCGGCATGGTCTTTTCATCCCAGCTCAGCGTCGGGACACCGATTGCCGGCCAGGGCTACGAGCTTGATGCAATCGCCGCAGTGGTCGTCGGAGGCACATCGTTGTTCGGCGGTAAGGGGTCCGTGTTCGGCACCTTCGTCGGCACCCTGATCATCGGCATCCTGGCCAATATCCTCAACCTGACAGGCGTCGATCCTTTCGTGCAGCAGCTTGCCAAAGGCGCGCTGATCGTCGTTGCGGTCTATGTCATGAGCCGGTCGAACCGGAGTTGAGCGAGCCACGATGATCCGCCGATCGTCCGCCATCGATCAGGCGCTCAGGGCATTTCCCGAAGCGCGAAGCTTGGCGGCAGCGGTCGAAGCATTGCGCCCGATTGTGGACGCATATGTCACCAAGGATCGCGTCCGCCGCTATGTCTCCGCGCTGGCCGATATGCCGGCGCCGTCCACGGCAGCAAGCGCCTTCCGCCTGCCGGTGCTGAAGACGCTTCTTGAGGAGGACGGCGCGCTTGGCGACAGCCGGCTACAATTGCATGAGAATTTCGAGGGGACCGGCAGCACCGTAATGCTGACGGGAGGAGCGCGGAGGAAGCCGATCTGGTATTTCGCGCATCTGGATTCGATCAGCTACCTTGTGCGCCCTGAAAGCGGCGGGCGATATCCGCTGGTGCCGTTTTGCTATCATATGATCGAGAACGGCGATCGGCAGGCCCGCGCCTACCGATACGACCTCTACACGCTCAGCTATCGCATGGTCGCCTCTGGCAGGCTTCAATCGGAGGGCGGGGTGCCGTTCTTTCTGCCCAGCGATCCACACGAGCCGCTCGCCGCCGGTGACCGCGTGGTGCCGATCGCCAGCTACAGCGAGGACGAGCCGAGCGGCACCTTTGTCGGCCATGCGGACAATGCGGGCGGCGTGGCGGCGCTGGCGGTTGCCGCGCCGCTTTTGGCGCGCGCCAATGTGGAAGCGCTGTTGGCCTTTCCTGACGAGGAGGAGGGCCCGCGCGGTTCGGGCAGCCAGGTCATCGGTCGCGGCGGCACACGCATCGTCAATCAGATGCCGACGCCGGACCTGGCGATCGTCGCCGACATGCAGCAGGCCGGCGGCGACCTGGAGGAGGGCGCCGACGCTGACGATGCGGCACGGCTTGGCGGTGGCGCGATGCTTGCGGAGTTTTCCAGCCTTGCGCGCGGGGCCGTCACGCCGCCGCCGCTTTATACTCTGGCCCGTGCGTTCATTGAAACGCTCGCTGCCGTCGGCGTGCGTATCCAGGAATCACGCAACACCTACACATCGCGCAGCGATGACGTCAGCGTGCTTCTGAAAACGCCGAACATCCTGCTTCTCGGCTTCCCCGGTCTTGATCGCCACTTCGATCGGGCCGAGCCGCGGGCCAATCTCAACGACTTGGTCGATCTGGCGAAATCGCTCGTCTACTTTGCCGCGCTGCAACCGCAATACCGCGCCATGCAACATCGCATTCGGGAGGCCGACGCGTGATCGACCTCGTCACCGTGGGGTGGCTGACGGTTGACGACATCGTGCTGCCTGAGGGAAGTTGCCAGAAGGACGTTCTCGGCGGCGGTGCCCTTTATTCAGCGGTTGGAGCGCAGATATGGGGCAGGCGGGTCGGCATTCACTCGGCGGCGGGCGCTGCCTATCTCGACTATACGCGCGGCACCATGGCAGAGCAGGAGCTCGATGTGGAGGGCATAGCGCCCGCTCCGGGAAACGGCCTCCAATTGTGGATCCTGCACGAGAGCCAGAAGACCAAGCAGCAAATCCCAAAACTCTCCTCGTCCACTGCGTTGGAGATGGATGCGGGCCGTGGGCCGCTTCCCGATTCCTATAAAGGAGCACGCGGCTTTCATATCGCGCCGCAGGGCTCCGCAAGCACACTCGCCAACATCCGCGCACTGAGAGACCTGCCGTCCGACCCAATCGTCACGCTTGATGTTCTCGCCGACGCCTATGTCGACCCCACCCCGTATCGGGAGTCGGACTTTCTTACGGGGGTGACGGCGTTCCTGCCGAGCGATGCTGAGGTCGGCCGCTTGTGGCAGCCAACCGATCTTGAAAGCTGGGCGCGCGAGCAGGCGCGCCGCTTCGCCTGTCATGTCGCGGTGAAATGCGGCGCTGAGGGATCGCTGATCTGCGAGGCAGGTGGCGGACAGCTTCATCAGGTTCCGGCGCTGCCGGTAACGGTGGTCGATACGACCGGCGCCGGCGACGCTTATTGCGGCGGTTTCCTAGCTGGGCTCCTGGAGAACCGTCCGGTCGAGGAATGCGCGGGCATGGGCACCGTCTCCGCGTCCTACATAGTGGAAGCGCGCGGCGCGCTTGCCACCAGGCGGCCTGACACCGGGGACCGGGAAGCCCGGCTTGCAGCCGTCATGTCGGAAATCCGAGCGTTCCGAACCGTATGAGCAAGGGACCGCTCGTTCCCGCCGCTGCAAAGGAGCCGCGATGACCGCGTCCGTTGTAGAGAAAGACCCGCTTCGCCGCATCTTCGGCATTGAGAAGCCGCTGATCGGGAATGTCCATTGTGCGCCGCTGCCCGGCACGCCGCGCTATCGCGGCGAGAGCCTTGACGCGATCATGGAGCGCGCGATCCGTGATGCGACCACCTACGAACGCGGCGGGATGGACGGTGTCCTCATCGAGAACCACGGCGACATCCCGTTCCTGCCGCCGCATGACATCGGGCCGGAAATTGTTGCCGCCATGGCGGTGATCGGAAAGGCGGTGGGTGAGGCGGTCGGCGTGCCGGTCGGTGTCAATCTCCTTGCAAACGGAGCCGTCGGTGCGCTGGCCATCGCAAAGGCGGCCGGCGCCCGCTTCATCCGCGCCAACCAATGGGTCAATGCCTATGTCGCCAACGAAGGTCTCGTGGAGGGGGAGAGCGGACGGGCGCTGCGCTATCGCCGGCTGATCGGCGCCGACAATGTGCTGGTGTTCGCCGACGTGCACGTCAAACACGGGGCGCATGCCATCGTGGATGATCGCTCGGTGGCGGAACAGGCGCGCGACGTCGAATTCTACGATGCCGACGTGGTGATCGCGACGGGAAACCGCACGGGCGATTCCGTCCCCGACACGGAAATCGACTCCGTCCGTCACGGGACCGGCCTCCCGGTGATCGCCGGAAGCGGCATCACGGCGGACAATGCTCACCAGATCCTGGCGCAGCTTGACGGCGCCATCGTCGGATCAAGCCTCAAGCGCGACGGTGTGTGGTGGAACGAGGTCCGGCTGGAGAGAGTGCAGGCGCTGGTGGCGGAGGTGAGGCGCCTGCGCGCAGAGTGAGCAGCCAACCGCCGTCGTGGCAGCGCGGCACGGCGAGCAACGGTGCACGATTCGGATGGATCGCCTCGGCGGTAGGTCGTGTCCCGTTTGATGGTGTAGGTGGCGGGTTGGGCCGCCGCGTGCACATCGAGGTCTCTGGAAGACTGTGCAACACTGACGCCACGCACCGTCACCAACTGGACGGCTTCGCTTTTGAACTCGCGGCTGAATTGTCGTCTCGTCATGTCTGCTCTCCGGTTCCAAAACACCCTAGAGCATGATCCCGAAAAGTGGACACCGTCTTTTCGGATAAGATCATGCTCAAACAAAGAGATAGAGCGTTAGAGCGATTCAACGTAACGCGAAAACGCTCTAATGCGGTGTCCTCAAACCGGCAGCAGCTCACAGCGTCCTTGCACGTCACGAGGCTTCGCGTTCTAGCCACTCTGTCCACTGCACCTCGGGATTGTCCGGCCAGAAGGAGCTGTAATAGGGGATAAGCGGCCTGTACGCGTCGAACACGCGCCTCAGCTCGATAACCGCATCGCCGCCATTCTCTGGCGGAACCGGGGTGACGTCGACACGCAGGTCAACGCGGGGCCGGCCCCCAGGTGCACCGACAATCATGCCGGCGGAGCGTTGGCCAATGGGCTCGCCGCCTGCGGCAAAGCCGGCTTCAATGGTAAGCATCAGCCGCTCCTCGAAGGCCTCGCCGGAACTGCCTCCATAGGCTTCGTACATCGCCTCTACGACCTTGCGGCTGGCCAGGCCGTTGCCCATGACGATGAAGTCCTTGCCGGTCATGTGACCGGTATAGGCCTTGCCATTGGCACCCGAATGCACGGCGATCTCGCCGTTAATGGAGACGATGCCGACCTGGCGGTAGTCGAAATGCCGATCATAGCTGCGCAGCATTTCTAGTATCTGTTCTGGATGCACGTCGTTCGACAGCATGTCGAGACCGAGCATGCCGAGCTTTGGATTGGAATGGCACTGCGAGGAGATTGCGCCCACTCCCGGACGTAGATGCGGGCACCGCGAGGCAACACCCAACGGGCTGGTCGCCAGGCAGATGCCGAGGGCATTGTCCTGTGGGTCGCGGGCGATAACCGTATATGTCATCAGTCAATCTCCAGGTCTTGTAGTGCTCAGGTTATCGGCCGTGCACGGACACTGCCGGGGTCCAGTCACGCCAGGATCCAATATCGGGGTCGTCCGGCAGTGCCCTGTAATACGGAATCAACGGCACCCAGGCGTCGACCGTTCGGGTCAGCCGGTCGACGGCATCGCCGGCTGATTGGTCGTCCACCAGATCAACCCGCAAATCGGTGCGGGGCAGGGCTGCGCCATGTCCGACCATGAGGCTGGCGGAGCGCACTTCGGCCCCCTTCTGGAGCCGATTGCGTCCAGCACTCAGGCCGGCGACCAGGCGCTGCTCAAGAGGTTCGCTGCTTTTCTCGATGGCCGCCATGGCGGCGTCCAGCGGGCTGGCATCGGGAAGGCCGTTGCCGAGGCACACGGCATGGTCGCCGACACGCATGGCGGAACTCTGCGGTGTTCGGTCGCCGCTGAATGCTCCAGGTGCGTCCGCGAGCGGCAGGATGCCAACTTGGCGATAGGCAAAATGCCGATCATGTCGGCGGAGCAGGGCGAAGATTTCGTCCGTCTTCAACGTGTCGCCCAGCAGTTTCAGCGTCAGGGGACCTAGATGCGGATTGGTGAAGGCCATGACCAGCACCACCGCGACCTGGCCGTCGATAAACAGGCAACGCGACCCCGCAGCGACTGTGGAGTTGGCGATAGCCGCTCCAACGGCGCCGGTGCGTTCGCAGCGCGCCATGACGCCGAGGCCGAAATCGGCGGGGCCCGAGAAGGCCGATTGCGTCGGCCCCTTCAGCACGGCGCTTTGCTCGTGCCGCTCCCGGCCTCATGGCCGGATGACAAAAGCTCGGCCAGATCTCGGGTGACGCCTTGCAAGAAAAGCTCCAGCTTCTGTTGCTGCTCGCTACTTTCCAAAGCCGGAACAGCGATCTCCAGCCGGTGCACACCGCCGGCCTGCTGATGCAATCCGTAGATATCGGCAGCCCGGTCGGGATGAGCCGCCAGATAGGCGCGCACAAACACTTGCTCCTCGGCCGGGGTGAAGCGACTGACCGAGCAGATCGCCCGCACATAGCGCGCCGGCAGCGCTACTGGATAACCGGGATTGGCAATCTGCGAGATGAACGAGCGGTCCTTGCCGATGGCGTCGGCTAGGGCCTGACGGCTGCCAGGCGGCCGTCGATCCAGGAACGTATTGAGCAGCAATTTATAGTAGGCTACCGGTGAGATGTGTTCCTCCAGCACTTTGTAATCACGACTCGGGCGGCGGCCCGGTCGCTTCCGAGTGCGGCTGTCTGCATCGGCCATTGCGATAACCTCAGTTTATTCCCGCGTATTCAAATAGTTGCGGGTGTTCATCAACTCGCACCCGCAAGGAATCGCTGGCGGGCAAGATGCTCAATCTCACGCTCCGATAAGAATCCGACACTTCGCTCTTGTCAAGGAGACATATTTATGAACTCAATATGTTTCTCGGCGCCGCGCGTGCTGAGCGGCAACGACCACCGTTACAAGGACAGGGAGAGGGACCGATGACACCACCGACCACGTTCACGACCATGAGCAGGCGCTTGTTCGTTGCCTGCGCCGTTCTCGGCTTGGCCCTTGTGCCACGCCCGACCCTGGCCGCAGATCCATTGGTGGTCGGTATGTTCGGACCGCAGAGCGGCGAGCGGTCGGCCTTCGGCACGCGCTTCCGCGAGGCCATTGAGATGTTCGTGGAGGAGACCAACGAGGCAGGCGGCATCGCCGGCCGGCCGTTGGAGGTGATCTTCGAGGATAGCCGCGGCACCCCGCGCGAGGCTGCGAACATCGCTCAGAAGTTCGCCCAGAACGACGATATGCTCGCGGTGGTCGGCGGCTGGTCCAGCACCGAATCCATGGCC
The DNA here is from genome assembly GCA_028281235.1 of Afifellaceae bacterium. Lineage (GTDB taxonomy): Bacteria > Pseudomonadota > Alphaproteobacteria > Rhizobiales > Afifellaceae > DASWJZ01. The sequence goes on from JANQKG010000010.1 coordinate 48,061, forward strand.
GCCGCACCGATCCTGGCGGAGGCCAACCTGGCCCAGGTGAGCCCAACGGCCTCGCATCCCGACTTCACGCAGATCAGCGAATATCAGTTCCGCATGGTCAACACCCAGCAGAGCCTGGCCTTCGTGCACCGCGATCTTCTGGTAGACAGCCTCGGCGCCAGCAAAGTCGCCATCCTCTACTACCAGGACGACTGGGGTAACTTTGTGAACACCTCCACAGCCGAGAAGTTGCGCGAGGCCGGTAAGGAAGTCGTGCTGCAGGAGGCCATGATCCCCGACACCAAGGACTTCCGCGCTTTGGTGACCAAAGTGAAGTCGGCGGAGCCCGATGCGGTGTTCCTGGCTTCGCACTATGCGGAATCGTCCACTTTCATTCGTCAATTGCGCCAAGCCGGCATCGACGTGCCGGTGCTGGGCGCCGACACGCTGCAGAATCCAAAATTTCTGGAGCTCGCCGGCGACGCGGCTGAGGGCGTGGTGATGCCCAGCTACTACTTCTCCGAGGACCCCGACGCGCTGGAGTTCACCAAAGCCTATGAGCAGCGCTGGGGTCGGCTGCCGGATTACTATGCCGTGTTCGGCTATGACGCCATCGCCATCATCGCACAGGCCATCGACACGGTGATCAAGTCCGGCCAGGAACTGACGCGTGATGCGGTGCGCGACGCGGTTGCGGCAACCACCGACTTTCCCGGCGTTGGAGGGCCCAATACATTCGACGAGATCGGCGACGTGGTGAAGCCGATGCGCGTGATTCAAATCCGTGACGGCGATTACGCATTGTATAACTGATCCTCATAGATCAGTTGGACGGCCGCGCCACGCGGCCGTCCGCCCGTATCTTGCTCTGCTGATGCCCCCAACCCGCCGGCCTGAACGTCGATGATCGAGTTCCTCAGCCAGATCCTCAACGGCCTGATCATCGGTAACATCTACGCCATCATCGCGATCGGTTTCACACTGATCTTCGGCGTATCCAACCTGATCAATTTCGCCCAAGGCTCGCTGCTGATGCTGGGCGGCTTCCTTGCTTACACGCTTGTCGGACTAGGGGTGGATGTTTGGGCGGCGGCGGCCGGCTCGATCGTATTCACCATGGGGATCGGCATGGCGATCGAGCGCATCGCCCTGCGGCCGCTTGAGAAGGCGCCATGGATCGCGCCTTTGCTCTCCACCCTGGCCATAACTTTCGTCTTCGACCAATCGGCGGAGCTGATCTGGTCGCCGGAAATACAGCCCTTTCCAAGCCCCTTGTCGGAATATGTCTGGCTGATCGGTGCGGCTTTCGTCACCGGCATCGATGTCGCAATTCTGGTGGTGTCGCTGCTCACGGTGCTGGTGCTGTGGCTGTTCCTCACCCGCACATGGACCGGGCGGGCGTTACGCGCCATGTCGCAAGACCTTGATGCGGCGCGCCAGATGGGCATCGATGTCGATTATCACCGGCAAATTGCCTTCGGCATCGGCGCCGCTTTGGCGGCGCTGGCCGGCGTGCTGGTGGCGATGTATTTCCAGAACATCTTTCCGCAGATGGGGATTCCGTTCGGCCTCAAGGGCTTCGCTGCAGCGTTGCTCGGCGGCCTTGCCAGCGTTCCCGGAGCCATTGTCGGCGGCTTTGCCCTCGGCATCTTGGAGTCGCTTGCGGTCGGCTATGTCGGCGAGGGTGCTCGCGACATGATCGCTTTCTCCGCTTTGCTGTTGGTGCTGTTGGTGCGGCCCCAGGGTTTGTTTGGCCACCGGCGGCTCGACTCACTTGGCGGCACCGGCGGCGCCTCGGGTATCATGCCGACCACTAGCATCCTGGCAGGCCAGGGCGGGGCGATGCGCGCCGTGCGGCACCGGTTCGAGCTGTCGACGCCGGCGGTCTTCGGCGTCTGCGCCGTTCTGGCGTTACTGCCGCTCACCGGACTGGACAACTATATCCTGCAGGCGATCCTGCTGGCGGCGATCTTCGCCATCCTCACCGTCAGTCTCACCGTGCTTGGCGGCAGCGCTGGTGTGATGTTCATCGGCTTCGGTGGCCTCTTCGCCATGGGCGCTTATATAGGCGCCTTCGCGGCCAAGAGCTGGGGCCTGCCGGCGGAGCTGGCGATCCCCGTAGCCGGTATCGCCTCAGGACTCCTCGCCCTCGCCGTCGGCATGATCTGCGTCCCCCTATCGGGGCATGTGGTTGCGCTGGCTGCCCTGGCGATCGGCAATCTGGTTTATTTGGTGTTCCTCAACTGGATCTCCGTGACCGGTGGGCCGAACGGCATTTTCGGTATTCCCCGCCCGTCGCTTGCCATTGCCGGCGGGCTTTCGCTGGGTTCGCTCCAGGCGCAATATCTCCAGGCCATCTTCTGTTTCCTGGTGATGTTCATCCTCGCCCGGCGCCTGATTACATCGCCGATCGGACGCACTTTCCGCGCCATCAGAGAAGACCGGCCGGCGGCGGAAGCGGCTGGCATTCCGGTGCGGCGATATCTGTTGACCGCCTTCGTCTTCGCAGGCTTCGGCGCCGGTGTTGCAGGCAGCCTCTACACCTTCCTGCACCGCTTCATCAGCGCCGACAGCTTCCGACTGGACACGTCCTTTCTGCTGGTGGCAGCCGCGGTGCTGGGCGGGCTCGGCAATGTCACCGGAGCGATGATCGCCGGGGCGGCCATCGTGCTGCTGCCGGAACTGCTGCGCGGCTTTGCAGACTATCGCATGGTGGTGTTCGGCCTCCTGCTGCTGGTTGCCCTGAGGGTCCGGCCGGAGGGCCTGGCCGGCGTGCGCTGATCGACATGGAGCCCGCCAATATGCCGGAAACGCCCCACGACATGGCGGCGCCTCATGCGTTGTCGTCGCAGCCGGCTCTGGAGATCGATGGTTTGACCGTCGCCTTCGGCGGCGTTCGGGCCGTTGACGATCTGAGCCTTGCGATTGCCGGCGGCGACGTCCTAGGAGTCGTGGGACCGAACGGCGCCGGCAAGTCGACCCTGGTGCAAGCGATCAGCGGCTTTGCCCGCCCCTCGGCCGGGCGCATCCGCCTGTTCGGTAAGGACGTGACACGCGCAAGCCCATCGCGTCGCGCGGCGATCGGCCTTGGCCGCACTTTTCAGACCAGCCGGGTATTCCCGGCCCTGACGGTGATGGAGAGCGTGCTCGCCGGCGAGCAGCAGCGCTTGATCGGCAGCAAGGACGGACGCAGCATCGGGCCTTTCGGCGAGGTGGTAGCCGCTATTCTCGGCAGCGGCAGCTACCTAAGGCGCCAGCGTGCCATGGTCGGGCGCGCCGAGGTGGTGATGCAGCTTTTCGGCGACCGCTTGTGGAGCCGACGCGACGACCCCGCCCACTCGCTCTCCTATGCCAACCGCCGGCGTCTCGACATCGCCCGGGCCCTTGTCGCCGAGCCGCGCCTGCTGATGCTCGACGAGCCGACGGCCGGCATGAACCCGACCGAGACCGCCGAGCTCGCCGGCGTTCTGGAAGAGGTGCGCCAACGCTATCCCGACATGGCGGTACTGCTGATCGAGCACAAGCTCGACGTGATCCGCCGGCTGACCGGTCGAACCATCGTCATCAACCAGGGCAAGATCATTGTCGATGCGCCTCCGGCCGAAGCTTTGGCCCATCCGGAGGTGACTGCGGCTTATCTCGGACGCCCCAGCGATGCACCGCGCGGCGATGCCGAGGAAGCGCCGAAAGCACCGTCCCTGGCCAGCGGGTCCTCCGAGGCCCTATCCAGCGGTCTTGACATCGAACGCTGCGACGTTGAGGCGGGAGATGGCGCAGCTCGGGCGGTGGTGCTCAGCAATGTGGACGTCTTCTACGGTCCGGTGCAGGCGCTTTTCGACGTCTCCATCGAGGTGCGGCAGGGCGAGGTGGTCGCCGTTCTCGGCGGAAACGCCTCCGGCAAGTCGACCGTCATCAAGACTGTCCTCGGCCTCACCGAGGTGCGCTCCGGCACCGTTGAGTTGTTCGGCGATGCCGTGGCCGGCCGCCCCACGCCTGCCCGCATTGCCCTGGGCTTGGCCTCGATCCCGGAAGGGCGTCGGATGTTCGCCGAGATGAGCGTAGAGGACAACCTGCTTCTGGGGGCCTATGTGCGGCGCAAGGACCAAGATTTCGACCGCGCAAACTTGCTTGCTCGGGTTTATGAGGAATTTCCGTGGCTGGCGGAGCGCCGTGGCCAGCTTGCCGGAACGCTTTCCGGCGGAGAGCAGCAGATGCTGGCCATGGCGCGTGCGTGGTTGCGGCGCCCGCGCCTGCTGTGCATCGACGAGCCGTCCATGGGCCTGGCGCCGGTGATGGTCGACCGTGTCTATGCCATCCTTGAGCGCTGGAAACGGGCCGGCCTTACGATTCTGATGGTGGAGCAGAGCGCAAACCGGGCGCTGGAATTGGCCGATCGCGCCTATGTGCTGCAGAACGGACGCATCGCCATAGCCGGTGACAGTGCCGATTTGCGTCAGGATCCGGCAATTCGTACTGCCTATTTGGGCGCTGAAAGTGATGAGCAGCCTTTGCCTCAACTCGCAGACGCATGAGCATGAGCCTGTGAGAGGCAAAGGCAGACTCGCCATTGGGGCATCTTCGATCAAAACGCATGCAGCTTCGGTGGCCTAGTGTCCCGAATCTGAAGTTCGCATGATTATTCAGCCCGCTCCGAACGAACTTCAGATTCGATAGGGACACTAGCAAGATATTGAAGCTCGTGTGGTTTTAGGGTTTGAAGTTCCTATGGCGAGCTCGCCGGAATAATGAAAGGAACTTCAAACCCACCACACTAGATGGCTGGCTCATAAGTCTGCTCGGCGCGGCGGTAGAGAAGGGTGACACAACAGCCAAGATCGAGACTGCCAAGACCGTGGTGGAGTTGGAAGCTCTAAAGGCGGGCACGTTGCTGGCGATCACCGCGCCTGAAGCTTCTGAGATCGAGGTCGGTGAGCTTCTCGCTCGGATCGGTAAGCTAGGCGGCTAGGCTTTGCGCGCTCCCGCGCGATACATGTGGATGGTTGCGGTTGGCCCTCGATCTCTAAGCGGCACGAGCATGCCCACGGCTTGTCCTGGCAGAATCATCGGCTGACAATGGCGCTCACCGGTGCAATGCCGCTGATGCGCGGGGCGCATTCGTCCGCGCCGATGAAGCTGCCTTCGATGCGGCAGATGCCAACGACAAAGTGGTAACTGTCGATGTCGTCGCAGGGTGCATCCGGCGTTTCGAAAGTGGCGGAGGCGGTGCCGCCCGGCGGCGCCGCAAGGAGCGACGCGCCCTTGCTGCGGGCGACCTGCTCCTCGCCGATGCGCAGCATCAAGCGGCCGTTGATCTCGTCAAGAACCACGTCGTCGGTCGTGTTGGTGACCGTCAAAGTGACCGTGCAGTAATAGTCGCGTTTCCCGGTGTCGGTGAGAGACAGCTCAAAGTCCGCCGCGCCGGCATTGTCCAAACAAGCGCCGGCGGCGATCCCGCCGACAAAGGCAGCGGCCAGGAACGTCGCGCTTTTCATCATGCCTTGATCTCCTGAAGGATGGTGAAGCCCTCAAATTCCGGATGGCCGAGATAGAGGGGCTTGTTGCCGCCGGCGTCCTTGTGGGCGGCGCGAAACGCTTCGGAGCGTGTCCAGTTAAGGAATGCGTCTTCAGAGGCCCAAAGCGTGTGCGACGAGTAGAGGACGTGGTCATCGCGTCCGGGGCCGCGAAGAAGATGGAAAGCGACGAACCCGGGCACCTTGTTCAGATGCACCTCGCGGTTCAGCCAAACGGCCTCAAAATCCTCTTCCGATCCCTTCTTCACCTTGAAGCGGTTCATGGCGATGTATTGCATGGCACTGCCTTCTCCATGTGCGGCCCGTTGATGCGTCGGCGCTACACGCGGGTCCTTTCGGGTGAACCGTCCCTCTAGCAACGGCTGCGCCTCGGCGGTATCGCAGGAGCCGGCGCTATATGACGCAATCTGGTGAACGAGATCGTCGACCTCGCGGTCACGCTCTGCGGTCATCGTCATTGTCATTCGCCTCTCACCGGGAACTGCGCCAGCGCTGTCCTCAAAGAAGACTGGCTCGACGTACGCAGAGGAAGAAACGGCTTGCCCTGCAGCCGACAAAGGCGCTTGGCGTGCAGGCAGGCGTCGTGGCTAATGCAGTCCACGGGGCAAAGCACGCAGTCGACGGCATCGTTCGCGCGGGCGCCCGACGGCGCCGGAGCGGCGGAGGACTCGTTTCATGTCACGCTCCATCAGCAGGGTTCAAAGCCCTGCCATCGAGGCGTGGAGAGAGTGAGCAAACGTAGATTCTGAGTCAATAAAAAAGAATTTAAAAGTCAGGATAACACAGCGTCGCGTCGTGTGACGCGATATCGTCTTTCAAACTAGAATAAATACAGACTGGCGCAGTTCAGCGTTTCGTTGAATCGCGTGGGCCCTTAAGGCCACGGCGAAACGCTAGATCAAAGCAAAGCCGACAAAACCCGCACACCACAGCAGGCCCGCAAGGCCATAAAGCCAAAGCTCCCATTGTGGCAGTGCGCCCCCCAACAGACGCGCGGGCAAATCGCCGCTGAAAGAAAGAACGGCCGGAACCCGAACGAGAGGACGGCCGGGCGGGACCAGGTGCGCATCTGCTCAGCGGAGACCGTCATGTTCTCGTCCGCCCGTCTCGTCGTTCGGTATCACTCCGCGGCCGACATGGCGCGAGCCTCATTCTACTCAAGCCGCAGCTCGCGGCAGGGTGAAGAAGTCGCCGTGGTAGAGGTGCTGCGCCGGTGTTCGGAGGCTGCGATCGGAACCGACGTGCGAACAGGCCGTGCGTCGTTAGTTGCGGCCGAGGTTGTTACTTTGATGCGTCCTCCGGTTCGAATGCCTGAGCGACCAGGCTACGAACGGCCCAGTCCAAGGCCCTGGCTGCATCCTTCTTCTTCAGACCGCACAGATCAGACATCACGATCCATGCTTCCACTCCGATGAGGGCAGATAGAGCGCTGACCAGGTTACGGTAGGTTTGGTCGTCAAGCTTGTCGCGCTGCGGTTCCAGTGCCTTTTCGATCAGTTCCAGACGCCGGTATGAGCGCGGCGGGCTCTGCGCGCTGCTGCGGTCGCCGGCGATCGAGTTGGCCATCGCAACGCGCAGCAAATTCCTGAACTGCACTTCATTGCGACTTGCAAGGTCGAGCAAATAGGCGTTGACCTTAGCCACCCTGTCCGCCGGGCTCCCGCCGGCAAGGTCCTTGAACAGTTCTTCCGACGTCTGCGTACGGTCCGCGAGCGGAGCCTCAACAAGCAACGTCTCCTGGCTCGGGAAGTAGCGATAGGCGGTGGCGCGTGAGATGCGCGCGTGCTCGGCTGCCTCCACGACCGTTGGGGTCCGCCCGCGCTTCATGAGCTCGGCGGCCGATTCCAAAAGTGCCTCGCGCGTGCGGTCCTTCTGTTGGTTTCTTGGCCTTTTTTTCATTGATACTGAATTCTCATCATGATACTTATGTCGCACGAAAGGTGCCGGTTTTCAGGGCAAATGAGCGGCAGAGCCGCGGCAGAAGGTCTGCCAGCCGGCCATAACGACACAGCCTAAGCAGGAACTGGACTGGAGGAACCGAGATGACAAAAACTCCCCGTTTAGCCATGCGCCGCCTGACCGCGATCGGCGCGTTCTCACTATCGGTCATCGTAGCCTCGTTGGCCATAACGCCCGCCGTCGCCGATGATCCAATTGTGCTTCGCATGGCCGATGCGCAAGTGCCCGGCGAGCCGAGCTACGAGTCGCAGGTCTGGTTCCATGACGAGGTGAAGAAGCGGACCAATGGCCGCGTTGAGATTCAGTATTTCCCCAACTCGCAGCTCGGGACGGATAAGCAATACCTCCCGGCCATCCTGGCGGGGACCCTGGATATGGGCAAGTCGAGCGCCGGCAATTTCGCGGATTTCTCCGACGCTCTCTCCTTCGCACAGCTTCCTGGCATCGTGCACAATCCGGAGCATATGCGCGCGATCTGGGACAGCGATATCCGTGAAGAGGTCGCAGCGCAGATCAAGGCTGATACCGGCCTCACCGTGATTCAGTTCGACATTGACGGCGGTGCAGCGCGGGCGCTGGCCTACAAGGGCGATCCGATCCGCACGCTCGACGACATGAAGGGGCGCAAGTTCCGCTCAACCGGCGCACCGGTCGAGATGGCGCTGTTCCAGGCCTGGGGCGTCAACGCCACCCCAATTGCATGGGGCGAGCTCTACACCGCACTTCAGCAACGGGTGGTCGACGGTCTCTATGGCCATCCGCCTGGCGTCTTCACCAGCGGGATGGTCGAGGTCGTCGACAACCTGACGATCGTCAACATGTCCTACATCACGTCCATCCGGGTGATGAGCAAGCAGGCTGTGGAGAAGCTCGGCGGCGAGGGCTCCGAGCTGCTGGAGATTGTGCTTCAGGTTGCCCGTGAGGCGGAGCACATCAAGGACGAGATGAATCGCGAGGAACTCAAGACCGTCAAAGAACGTTATGCCAGCGCCGGCGTGGGATATTTCGAGCTCACTCGCGAAGAGCTCCAGCCGTGGCGTGAAGCTGCGCAGACGGTGTGGGCGGACTTCGTCGGCTCCAAGATATCGCCCGACCTGATCGCGAGAATCGAGGCGTTGTCGCCGTAAAGCATCCTCCCGAAGGCGGCGGGCGTGACTGAGCGGTCAAGCCCGCCGCCTTTACCGGGTTCCTCTCAGCTGCGAGGGTTCCGCCCATGCTGTCGGTCGTGGCCGCCGTCCTGGAAACGCTGAGCAAGCTCGCCTACTGGCTCGGCGTTGTCGTGCTGTTCGTCCTCGGCGTTGCCATTGCAGTGGTTCTCAATGTCGGCGTCTTCACCCGCTACGTCCTGAACGATCCGGTCATTTGGAGTGAGGAGCTTGCGCGCTTTCTGCTCATCTGGATCACGTTCGTCGGCGCCAGCGTGGCGGTGTGCAAGAATGAGATGCTGGCATTCCAATTTTCGACGACCTTTGTGCCGCAGCGCTATGCGCGTGTCATGCAGCTCACGGTCAGTCTGCTGACGATCGCATTTCTGGTGATCTTCCTGTGGTTCGGCCTCTCGTCGCTCGCGATCTACAAGCTGATCACGTCTTCAGCCACCAGCATATCTCTGATCTGGCCGGCCTCCGGCATGGTGGTCGGCGCAGCGTTCATGATCGTTCACATACTTGCTCAGATCTTCAATGGACCGCCGGCGGCAGCGTCGGATGAGTCCACCCACGTCATGTGATCCCCGCATCTGCTTATGACTCCGCTTCTATTGCTTGGCATCTTCGCTGTTTTGCTCTCGGTTGGCGTTCCGATCGCCTTCACGCTCGGTCTGACCGTTATCCTGACGGTCTCCATCTCCCAGAACATCCCCATGATGCTGGTCTTCCAGCAGATGTACCAGGGCGTCGACACCTTCACGCTGCTGGCGCTGCCGATGTTCATGCTGGCCGGCGAGCTGATGATGCGGACCGGCATCATCGACGACATTCTTCTCTTCTGTAACACGCTGGTCGGCCGTGTCCGCGGAGGACTCGGACAGGTCAATGTCGCGTCGAGCATGCTGTTCGCCGGTATCTCCGGATCGGCGGTCTCCGATACTGCGGCGATCGGCTCCGCCCTTATCCCGTCGATGAAAAAGAACGGCTACGATTCGGAGTTCTCCGTGGCTCTCACCGGCGCATCGTCCGTGATCGGTCCCATCATACCGCCGAGCATTGGCATGATCCTCTATGGATCGGTGACGTCGGTGTCGATCGCCGGCCTGTTTGCCGCCGGCCTTGTGCCGGGCATCATGCTGGGGATCGGCATGATGAGCACTGTGTATTTGCTCTCCAGGAGACGCGGCTATCCGCGGGCGGCGCGGCCTGAGAGCAAACGGCAGCTTGCCTTCTCCCTCGCCAAGGGGCTTCCGGCTCTTTTCGTACCCATCATCGTTTTAGGCGGGATCCTTGGCGGTGTGTTTACACCGACGGAGGCCTCCGCCGTCGCCTGTGCCTATGCGGCGCTGCTTGGTGCGGTCTACTACCGTACGCTGACCCCGCGCGTATTCGCGGAGGCGGTGGTGGCGGCCATGAAGCTGTCGGGGTCTGTGCTGATGATCGTGGCCGCGGCGACGCCGATCGGCTGGTTGATCGCCATCGAACAGGTACCGCAAACCATCGCCGGCGGCATCACGGCCATCTCGCTGGACCCGCTGATCGCGCTGCTCCTGATCAACCTGTTCCTGCTGATCCTCGGCTCCATCATGGAGGCGAACGTGAACGTTCTGATCTTCGCGCCGGTGTTTGCCCCCGTGGCGGTGGGGCTGGGCGTCGATCCGCTTCACTTCGGGATCATCTTTGTCCTCAACATCATAATCGGGCTCGCCACGCCGCCATTCGGTGTGTGCCTGTTCGTGGCGGCGGGGATCGGAAAGATCCCCGTGGAACGGGCAATGATCGCCGTCCTTCCCTTTGTCGCGATCATGATCGCGGTGCTGCTTCTTATCATTCTGCTCCCGGAGCTCGTGCTGTTCCTGCCGCGGGCGCTCGGTCTCTACTAGGCGAGGAAGACAGAACATGACCGAAACGGGCCGTTTCGCGGTGCATGCCGGCCGGACGATCGACGGCTTGTCAGATGAGCCGCTCACCGAAGTCGTTGTCGTCGTTGAGAACGAGCGGATTGCAGCTATCGAAACCGCGAGTGTGTTGCCGGCCCTGCGTCGCGACAATGTCGAAATCGTCGAGGCCGGCAATACGACCCTTCTGCCCGGACTGATCGACGGGCACGTTCACTTGAACTTCAGCGGCTCCGTTGATCCGCTGCGGGACTATTTGGCCGACAGCGACGAAGAACTCCTTCTTCGAGCGGTCACCAACGCGCAGACGGCGCTGCGGGCGGGGATCACGACGTTGCGCGATTGTGGCTCTAAAGACGACATCGTTCTCAAGCTTCGCGACGCGATCAATGAGGGCCTTGTGGAGGGGCCGCGCCTGCTGGTCGCCGGCATGCCGATCACGACGACGGCCGGCCACTGCCATTTCTTCGGGCTCGAAGCCGACAGCGAGGACCAGGTCGCGGATGCTTGCACGCATCTGCTCGACAGCAATGTTGATTTGCTCAAGGTCATGGCGACGGGGGGCAACATGACACCGGGCAGCAATTCGCGCCTCGCCCAATACCAGCTCCCGCATCTTCGCATCATTGCGGAGCGTGCGCACGGCAAGGGCAAGCGGGTGGCGGCGCATGTTCACACGACACCATCGATCGGCGACTGCATCGAAGCCGGCATCGATACGCTTGAGCATTGCTCCTGGCAGACCGACCTGTCTGAACAGGAGACGCATGTCGACTATCGTGAGGATTTGGTCGACGCCATCATTGCACGCGGCATCCATGTGTGCCCGGCCATGGGGCGCAACTACACCATGTCGCCGGAGGAGGGGGCGCCGATTCCCGAACAGGTGGAGTTCTGGCGAAACTTCGTTGAGCTTCGCTTCAGAACCTTGCGCGCCATGTTCGCCAGGGGCGTGCCGATGTTCGCCGGCACGGACGCAGGCGTCAAACTGACGACGTTCGATGCGCTGCCCGACATCATGGAGTTGATGCAGCGCGAGATGGGCATGTCCAACATGGACGTGATCCGCTCAGCGACGTCAATTGCCGCCGAAGCCATCGGCATTGCCGGCGAGACCGGCGCTATTGAGGTTGGCCGGCGGGCCGATCTGCTCATCGTCGATGGCGATCCGAGCAGCAATCTCGCGGCCCTCAGGCAAGTGCGCGCAGTCTTTCGCGACGGTCGCCGTCCCGTGCTGACAAAGGGCAGCAGATGGACGGAGGCGGCCGAATGATGCAGGGCCCCGAGCCCGTCTACTTCGCGCCGTTCAGGCGCGAGCTGCCGGCGGTCAGCCGCCTCGTCTATCTGAACAGCGCCGGTAGCGGACCGACGCCGTTAGTGGTCCACCGGGCCATCGAAGAGGGATACCGTTTGTGCTTGATGGACGGCACGATCACGCCGTCGACAATAGCGCGCCTTCGCGAGCGGGCCGAATGGGCGCGCGGCGAGATAGCAGCCGCGTTTGGTGCGCCGCCTGAGAGTATCGCGTTCTTTCGCAGCGTTGCGCAGGCCCTGTGCACGGTCATCAGCGGCATGGCGTGGCGGGCCGGCGACGAGGTCATCATCTCCACGGAGGAGAATCCGGCCTTGATCCTGCCGTGGTTCAACCTGGCGAAGCGGCACGGCGTCACGATCCGAAAGCTCCATACAGACGGCGACGACGGCGATCTCATGGAGCGGTTGGAGTCTCTCGTCTCGCCGCGCTGTCGCGTGATCGCGGTCAGCCATGTGAGCCACGTGACCGGTCGCGTCCTGCCGCTCGTCGAGATCAGCCGGCTGGCTCGCGATCGTGACGTAGTCCTGATGGTGGACGGTGCGCAGGCCGTCGGCCAGTTCGACATAGACCTGCCGGCGATCAGCTGCGATTGGTATTTCGGGATTGGCCATAAATGGCTTTTCGGGCCCGATGGCACCGCTTTTCTGTATGGCAGGGCGGAGCGTGTGCGCGAAACTGAACCGGCAATGATCGGCGTCGGCGCAATATCGGATTTCGACTTCGATGATGGGCGCTTTGATTGGCGCGACGATGCCAGGCGCTTCGAGTTCGGCGGCAATCCGTGGCCGCTTTATGCGGCCCTTGGCGAAGCCGTCTCCTGGAACCGGACAATTGGGCCACAGCGCATTGCAGCCCGCGGGCAGCAATTGGCGGCCCACGTCAGGCGCCAGCTCGCTGATCGGATTCCCGACGCTCAGATACTGACGCCCGCAGACGCGGAGCGGTGCAGCGCCATCCTGACGTTTGAAGTGCCGGGCCTGGACGCGCGCCCGGTGATCGATCAGCTGTGGCAGGACCATCGCATTGTCGCTCAATGGCGTTACGTCGATCTGACCGAGAAGCGGACGGCGATCCGTCTGTCGCTGGCGTGGTTTCTGGCGGAATCCGAGCTGGAGCGCGCGATTGATGTGATGGCCGACATCGTCAGCGCAATGGCGCCATCAAGGTCAGCACGGAGCGCGGGGCTGAGATGAATCGGGTCAATGTCGCGCTTGTCGGCCTCGGCGCCTTTGGCACCTGGCATGCGCGGTCACTCAGGGACTTGCCGCAATGCCGGATCGCGGGCGTGGCGGACGCCGATGCGACACGCGCGCGCCAAATGGGCGACGCGCTCGGCGTCCCGGCGGCAAGAGATGCGCAGGCGCTGATCGGCGACGAAGCGATCGACGCCCTGGTGCTGGCAGTCCCACCGTTTGCGGCGGCGGAGATTGGGGTCGCCGCGCTGAAGGCGGGCAAGCACGTCTTTCTGGAGAAGCCGATTGCGGTGACCGACGCCGATGCGGCGGCGCTCCAGGCCGCAGCCGAGGCGCATGATCGCGTGCTGATGGTCGGCTATGTGGAGCGGTTCAACCCATCGCTGCGCCGCACGAAGGCGCTGATCCGCACCGGGGCCATCGGCCAGGTGACCAAGATCTCCAGCCGCCGCGCGTCGCGCTTTGCAGGCAAGCCCGACTGGGTCTGGGATCGCTGCGGCATCGTGGTCCACGTAGTGGGGCACGATCTCGACGTCATGCGCTGGTTTGTGGACGATGAGGTCGAGCGCGTTTATGCCGAGGCCGGTTCGCTCATGCGGGGCGATCTTGGGCAGCCCGACACGGTGTGCGTGACGCTTCGCTTCCGCAGTGGAGCGGTCGGAATTATTGAATCGGCATGGACGCTGCCATCCAATCACCCGGCGGAGGAAAACGACACCCGCATGGATGTTGCCGGCACGGCCGGAATGATCAGCGTCAACAACCTCGACCAAACGATCAATCTGTGCAGCGAGTCGTCGGGATATCGGCTGCCCAGCATCCTGAGATGGCCAGGCAACCTTGACGGCGATGTCGGCCCCCTGTCCTGGGCGCTGAAGGACGAGTTGGCGCACTTTGCAGCATGCGTCGGAGGGGAGGCGGAGCCGCCGGTCACCGCCGCACATGCGCGTGAGACGCTGCGCATTCTGCTGGCCATCAACAAAGCCATCGAAACCAGCGCGCCCGTTGCGCTTGAGACGTTCCGGCCGCAGTAGCCATGCAGATCATCGACGCTCACGCCCATGTCTGGAGCGACGATCTCCTCCGCTGGCCGTTGGCCGCAGGATTTCAGCGTAGCGCGATGCGTCCGGCAAGATACGCCATTGAGGACCTGCAAAACGAGATGGCTGCTAACAATGTGGACCGCGCCGTGCTCGTGCAGGTGTCCTATTACGGTTACGACAACGCCTATCTGTTCGGTAGCGTCGATCGTTTTCCAGGGCAGTTCGCGGCCATCACCCTGATCGACCAGCACAGCCCGCACGTCACCGACCTCATGCTGGCGCACAAGACGCGCGGCGCCCGCGGCTTCCGCATCTATCCGCGAGAACGCCCGGCGAAAACGTGGCTGGATACGGAGCCGCTGCGCGAGATGTTCGCGGCAGCGGCCGATCATAACCTCGTACTGTGCTGCCTCATCGATCCGGAAGCGCTGGACGCGCTTGGCCAGATATGCGCCCGGTTCAGCGACACAATTGTCGTGGTCGATCATATGGGCCGGATCGGCATGCATCGTCCGGTCGCGCAAGATGACATCGACAGGCTCTGCGCCTTGGCGGCCTATCCCCACGTCTACGTTAAAGTTTCTGCTTTCTATGCTCTCGGCGATAAACGCACGCCCTATAAGGATCTGATTCCGATGATCCGGCAGCTTCACAGCGTCTTCGGTGCGGATCGTCTGATGTGGGCCAGCGACGTCCCGAACCAGATTCGCAACGGGCACTGCTATAGCGACTCCCTTTCGCTCGCTCGCGACGGGCTTGATTTCCTGACGCGGCAGGAAAGGGCGGCTCTCCTCGGCTTGACGGCGCAGCGACTGTTCTTCGATTGAGGGTGGCAGATCGCGTCGAAGGCTTTGTGAGCATCTTTGCCAATGATACCGAGTGACACCACCGCCGCTTGCCCGGAAGGCCTGACGCTACCTTAGAACCGGGTCACGATAGAAGGGCACCGTCTCGGCGCGGGGTGTCCAGAGACCCGCATCCGTCAGCCTCCAAACATGGTCAGCGATCTGGCCGAGCGTCGCAAACCACACGCCGCCCTTGGCCTGCATGTAGTCGATTAGCTTGGCAATGGCCCGCGCCTGCGCCGGTCTGCCGCTGACCGCCGGATGCCAGACGCCGACCCACATACCGCCATCTTCCCAAAGCGCGTCGAACTCGGCGCGAAACACGGCGGTCGCCGTATCAGGTGGCGAGATCGTCATCAGATGATCAAGGGCGCGACTGGAGACATATTGATTGTAGTCGTCGACCGATGCGGGAACCGGCAGCTCAAACAGGCTGCCGTTGCCGGTCTTGAGAAGGATCGGTACATCGTCGGCAAAAAGCGACGAATCATAGGCGATGCCCGCTTCGACGAGGAGGTCGAAGGTGTTCAAGGAAAGCCCGTAATAGGGCGCGCGATATCCGCGGGGCGGGGCGCCTGTCAGCGCTCTTATCCGCTCGATGCCGGCCTCCAATGCGCCTTGCTCGTCGATCCTTTCTTGTTGGCTTGGCCATTCGTGAAAGTGCCCGTGGTGGGCGATCTCGTTGCCGTTGCCGATGATGACGTCCATCTGCGGGCGATAGGTATCGATGACCCAGCCGGGCACAAACCACGTGACCGGCACCTGGCGTTCGGCAAACATGCCGGCCAGGCGGGGCAGGGCGACAAACGGGTCATAACGCATGTGGGCGAGCGCGTGGATTTGCGCAGGCGCTTCGGCCCGATGGGCGGCATGAACAACGCTGTCCGCGTCGACATCAAACGAGAATGCGACGGCGCATCTGGCGCCCCCCGGCCAAGGCGGTGGATTGGCGATCATCCTGCCTTACCCGGTTGTGCCGCGGCGCCCGCGCCGCCGTCGATGAAAAGCGTCTTGAGATGATCCACATCGACGTCCTCGGCCGGGCACTCATGGGCGGTCCGTCCCCGCACGAGGACGTAAGTACGATGTGCCAGCTCCAAAGCCTTTGAGACATTCTGCTCCACCAGCAAGATCGGAATGCCGAGCTGGTGGTGTATCTCCTCGATCGCCTCAAAGACGGTGTCCACGACGTTCGGCGCCAGGTCCGCGCTTGGCTCATCGAGCAGAAGCAGCTTGGGCTGTAGAAGCAGCGCCTGAGCGATGGACAGCATGCGGCGCTCGCCTCCGCTGAGGTTCATGGCGGGCTGTTGCCGCCGCTGTGCCAACCGCGGAAAAAGGGTAAAGGCCTGATCACAGCCGGCCGCTTCGCGTTCCGGCTTCAAATATGCGCCCATCCGCAGATTCTCGTCGACCGTCAACTCGGTGAACACGTTGTCTGTTTGAGGCACATAGGCCATGCCGAGAGCTGCGCGCTTGTTGGGAGGCAATGCCGTGATGTCTTGGTCGTTAAAGTGCACATTTCCGGAGACCATCGTCGTCAAGCCGATCGCTGTCTTCAGCGCCGTCGACTTACCCGATCCGTTTGAGCCGAGTATCGCAACGATCTCGCCGGCGCCGACGTCGAGATCGAGCGCGTCAAGGATTTGCACTTGGCCGTAACCGGCCGTCACCGCCCGCATGTCAAGCAGGCTCATGACGCAACCTTCCGCTCATGTGTGCCGAGATAAGACTGCATGACGGCCGGATCGCGTCGCACCTCGTCGGGGGTTCCGTACGCCAGCACCCGGCCGCCGTCGAGCACATAGACGTCGTCGCAAAGGCCGGTGATCATGTCCATATTGTGCTCAATCAGCAAGATGGTGCGCCCCTCATCGCGCAACTGGCTCAAGAACACGATCTGCTGCTCGATCAGAACCGGATTGACGCCCGCCGCCGGTTCGTCGATCAGCAATATCTGAGGGTCCGACATCAGCAAGACGCCCATCGACAGCAATTTCTGCTGGCCGCCGGAAAGCTGCCCGGCGAGCTCGTTGATCTTGTCCTGCAGACCCAGACGCCGAACGATTGCGTAGGCGCGTTCCTGCATGCTGTGCTCATCGGTGCGCACGGCACCGATGCGTACGAAGAGGTTCCATAGGTTCTCGCCCCTGTGGCCCCTGCCGCCCACCAGCATATTCTGAAAGACCGTCAGCCGGCGTGCGAGCCTGGGGACCTGGAAGGTTCGTCCCACACCCATCGTTGCAACAATATCCGGCTGGAACGCCGTAATACGGCGCCCGCCGACATGGACGGTGCCCGATTGCGGCGCGTAGATGCCGCTCACGACGTTAAGCAGTGTCGACTTGCCCGAACCGTTGGGGCCGATCAGCCCGACGATACGGCCTGGCTCGGCCGCGAGACTCAGGCCGTCGAGCGCCTGCAACTGACCGAAAGCGAGCGAGACCTCGTCAACTCTTAACGTCATAGTTCGGCTTCTTCTCTCGCAGAAAACCTTCGGGTCGATACATGATCATCACGACCAGCAGCAGGCCGACAAGGGCCAGGCGGAGGTTGGCGACCACGTCGGAGGGCAGGTCAGTCCACTGCGCAACAAAGCGGGTGGAAACGCTCATGGCCTGAATGATGATGGCACCGACCACGACGCCCAAATTGCGGCCGGGTCCGCCAACAATGACAGCCGTCCAGATGATGAACGTCTCGATCACCATGAAGCTGCCGTGGTCGACGAAGCCGGTTATATGCGCGTAAAGAACCCCGACCGCGCTCGCCATCGCCCACGCAACAGCCATCGCGACGACCTGGAAGCGGAATGGATTACGGCCCAGCGTTGCCGCGAGCGTCTCGTCTTCCCGGATAACTCTCAACAGGCGCCCGAGCGGCGCCTTGCTGATGCGCTCAGCGACGATGAAGGAAACGACCAGAGCCAAAACCGATACCGCCATGGCGACCCGCGGATCGGACAGGCGCTCGACGATCGTTCCCTCAACGCCGCCGGCTATCCCACGGAAATTGAGCATGGTCAGCCTGAACATCTCGGCGATGCCAAGCGATGCCAGCGCCCAATAATCCTGCGCCATCCGGCGCGTCGGGAAGATGACCAGGAATCCGATCAGCGGACCCATTATCAGCCCGGCCAGGACGCCGACCCAGATGGGCAATCCGTGGAAGGACGCAATTCCGGCCGAATAGGCGCCGATCGCGAAGGGCAGGATCTGGCCGAAATTGACCAGCCCCGTCAGGCCGAACTGGATGTTGAGGCTGATGGCCAGCACCGCCCAGATGCAGACGATCGTCGTCATGTAGATCGCAAAATCGATCACGGCTTTGCGCCCCCCAGACCTTTCAGCAGGCCCTGCGGCCGGAACAGGAGCACAAGCACGAGCGCTGTAACCGCAACCGCGTCCCTGAACTGGGAGGGGACGTACCATTGCATCGCGCCGACCAGCGACCCGAAGTCGATGGAGATCAGGATGTTCTGCGCAAATGACAGGATCATCGCACCAACCACCGCGCCATATACGTTGCCCAGCCCGCCAATAGTGATGGCCGCAAAGACCGGCAGGAGGATGAGCAGATCGATGTTGGGCTTGAGCTGCGTCTCAATCGCGAACAGCGTCCCGCCCAGCCCGGCATAGGCGCCCGACAAGAACCACAGGAGCAGGATCATTCTCTCGCTGGGGATTCCCCGAACCTCAGCAAGCTCGAAATTGTTGGCCAGTGCCCGCAGAGCGACCCCGACGCGCGAATAGCGCAGCAACACATGCATTGCGAGCATGGCGCAGAGCGTGACCAAAACCACTGCAACGTCGAGGGTGGTGAAGATTGCACCGCCCACCCGGATTGTTGTGGTGTCAAGTTCAAAGAAAAGGGCCGAGCCACCGAATATCGCTGCAAGGATGCTGCGTAGAAACAGCGCAACACCCCAAGAGGCAATCATCTTCCCCTCAGGCGTCACATGCCGGATGGTCCGGAAGACGATACGGTCGATGAGAACGGCGAACGCTCCGGTGAACACCATGCTCATGGCGGTCGCCAAGACAATCGGCACGCTGAAGGCGGTGTGGAAGACGTAGGTCGCGTAGCCGCCGATCACGGCGTACTGGATGTGCGCGAAATTCGCAAAGCGCAGGACCGAGTAGGTCAGGGATATGCCGATCGCGATGATGGCGATCTGGCTTCCATAGATGATCGAGTTGACGAATATCTGGGTCATCAAAGCCTGATTGTTCCAGATATCACAGCTCTCTACCGAAGCGAATGACGGCCGTCTTGGCGCCTGGCGTCACACAGATGGCGCTTCAAGTGCCAAGCTAGCCGCTTGCCGTCTGCTGTGGGGCCCGCAAATCAGCAGGATGGCCATCGGCACAAGGGGGTATCGGCCTGAAGACAGGGGCGGTCCGCGCTGTTGCCTGAAGGGTAGGAGGGCCAGCTGAGCCGGCCCTCCATAATCTCGACAAGCAAAGTACCACCTTGAAGGTCGCCGGGCGGTTACTCTCCGGTTCCCAGAATATGGAACGCGCCGTCCTTGAACTCCACGAATTCGACCGGCGGATCGATGCGCTGACCACGGTCATCCCAGGTGATCTTGCCCGTTGCGCCCTCGTAAGACTTCACAACTTCCGGCAGGGATGCGGCGATCTCAGAGGAAGACGTGCCGCCAAGCTCCATGGCTTTGGCCACGATCTGCATGGCGTCGTACCCATAGAAGACGTGCGACAGCGGCTCTTCTCCGTATTCGGCGCGATAGCGTTCGGCGAGTTCCATCGTGCTTTTGAGCGATGCGCCGCCATTGTCCACGCCGAAGAAGCGCTCGCTCATCCATTCTTCGTCATCGATCGCAAAGATGGTGGGATAGGCACCATACCAAGGTGCTGCAATATCGAGCTGTTGGGCGTTCTTGAAGATCGTCCTGGAATCATCACCATACCCGGCTGCGATGATGGCATCAGGTTCGACATTGGCCACGGTCTGCATATCCGCGCGATAGTTCGGATTTCCCTCCGTGTAAGCCACCTGCGCCAAAACCTCGCCACCGCTGGCAACAAACGCATCGGCGGCGGCGTTCATGAGGCCGGTTCCGAAGGTGTTGTTCGGCACGACGAAAGCCGCACTCTTGTGGCCGCGCTCGGCAACCCACTCGCCCAGCTTCTTGCCGATAATGTCGTCGAGCGGCAGCACGGAGAACAGCGTTCCCGGGTAATCGCCCAACTTGGATGAACTGGACGACGTGTTGATCAGCACGCGGCCCTTATCTTGTGCAAGATTGGCAACCGGGATCATCAGGCTGCTGCCGCCAAACATGATCGCGACTTCGACATTGTCGACGCCATACAGCTTGTTGGCCGCGTTCATGGCCTCCTGCAGCCGGTACTCGGAATCCTCGGTGATCAACGTTATCGGGTTTCCGTCGATACCTCCCGCTTCGTTGATATCCGCCACCGCCATCTCGATGCCGCGCGTCATGTTCACGCTTGTTCGGACATCCGTGCCGGTCAGGTTGGCTATGACGCCGACGGAAATCGGCTCCGCCGCCACCGGTGCTGCGGCCATGCTCGCCGAAGCCGTGGCGATCAAAGCCGCTGCGCACGTATTGAGGGCTGCTCTTCTGTTCACTGTATCAATCCCCCTTGAGATCGGAGCCGCTACTACTTGACTCTAACACGGACCCAGATGCTGCGTTCGGCCCTTGAGACTGCCAGCACAGGCCAACCCGCAATCTAGGGTATTCAGTGCATCCATATGGAAAGAAGTATACGCATAGGGCATCGCCGAGACTCGCCGGAAACCGCGACGAAATCAGACGATCTTATCCAAAAAAGGATGGCGCGATGGTCAAATTGCCCCCTGCGGCGAAACGAAAGCGTGCCGGCCGGGCAGGGGGTTAGCGGTCCTTTCCCGGCTTTCTTGCGTGAGAGGCGACTGCATGCTCAGGCCGGATAGGCGCCGTCGCTATCGTGCGTCTCGTTGCCGGCCAGTGCCGGTCGAAACACACATATGAGCCGCATGCGGTCAATGGCGATGAAGCGATGCCGGTCGTGGCGGTCGAGCGCGTAGAAAGCGCCGGGGCGGATGGCGTGTCGACGGCCGGTCTCCAGTTCGACGATCTCGCCCGTGCCCTCAATGCAGTAACAGGCTTCGATATGGTGCTTATACCATAGGACGTGATCGGTGCCCGCCGCTACCGTCGTCTCGGTCATTGTGTATCCCAGCCCATCGCCGGATAGGCCAAAGCGCAAACTGCGCCAGCCATCTCCTTGGACATCGGCGGGACCGTCGGCGATTTCGTCGACGTGGCTGATGATCATTCTGCATCATTCCTTGGCAGTGGGCTTGGCGGTCTGGCTTCCGCTTTTTGGGCGGCACCTCGGAGTTGCTCCTGTATGCGCGCGCTGAGATCGCGGTCACTGTCATGCTTGATCTTTTTTGTGACGATGTAGGAGTAGTATCGGTTAATGCTGAAGCTCCTGCCAAGATTGCCGTCCATGATCTCCTGAAAGGCTTCGATGCTCGGCACGTCGAAGCGGATGAGATAGTCGATGCCGCCGCCGACGGCCCAGCATTCCACCATTTCAGGAACCCGTCGGACGGCCGCCTCGAAGTGCGCGAAGTCCTCGTATCTGTGGCTCCTGAGAACGATCTCCGTCCAGACGATGATCTGCGGGGCGAAGACCTCGGGCGCGATCTCGGCCCTGTAGCCCCGTATGATGCCGGCCTCCTCCATGCGCTTGACGCGCGCGTAGCAAGGCGTCGGCGACAGGCCGACTTCGTCGGCCAGCGCGAGCTTTGTTATGCGACCATTGCGCTGCAGCACCGACAGGATCTTCAAGTCCATTTTGTCTAATCGGGGCCGGTTCGCGTTGCCCATGACCTTGCCTATGCTGGGTATCGCCGCACGGTCGCCAATGCGGCGGCTCCGGTTCGAGCTTGCAGGCGAAACTGGTTTGCCATTTAGCGATATTGACTACTCCATTGCAACAATATGGGGAGTTTGAGCGCCTGGCACATGTGATTTGGTCTTCATTGAGCGATCCGCTGCCCTGATGCGGGCCGGGACAAGCCGGCGGCACGGGTCAGCTTGTCGACATCGTCATTGGCCCGAAGCAGCGCGGCGGGACGGAGCCGGCGGAGCGGCACCTATCGAGCCCGTGGTGAACACGCCTTTGAGGCGCCCAACACGTCCGTTGCGTGAGGCCCGGCTCAGTCCTTGACCAGCAATTGCCGCGGACAATCCGTGAGCAGTTCCGGTGGGCCGGCATCATCTATTCGGATCGTTTCGCTGACCGAATAGCCGCCCTGGTTGTCCCACATGCCCAATATGACATGGAAGCACATGTTCTCCACGAGCACCGTGCGGTCTTTCGGCCGCAGGCTGGCGCTTCGTTCGCCCCAGTCGGGCGGGTATCCCAACCCGACCGAATAGCCGATGCGCGACTGCTTCTGGTAGCCGGCGCGAGCGATCGTCTTCCGCCATGCTGCTTCGACACCCTCACAGGTGTTGCCGGGCCGGGCAGCTTCGAGCGCGGCCTGCATTCCATCCTCCACGACCGGCGCCAGATGCGCCAGTGGCGCCGTCACGGGCCCAAGACAGACAGTGCGGGCAAGGGGGGCGTGATATCTGTGATGACACCCCGCCAGCTCGATGCAGACTACGGTGTTGGTGTCATATGTCGCGTTGGTCCAGGTCAGATGCGGAGCCGCCGAACGTCTGCCGGCCGGAGCCTGTACAAGCGCAGCCGGATAGTCGCCGAAATCCTTCTCTGTCCCGCGGAACTGCGCCGCGGTGATCTCCGCGGCGACGTCGCATTCTCTTTTGCCCGGTATGATGCTGGCAAAGCCGACCTCCATCGCCAGGCCGGCGATGCGGCCCGCAATGCGCATCATGGCGATTTCCGCAGGTGACTTTACAAGGCGAACACGGTTGACGAGCCCGAATGCGTCGACGAACACCGCGTCGGGGAGGGCGGTGCGGAGCACCTCTGCAGCGCGTGCGGTAAAGTACCAGCTGTCGGTTTCCAGGCCTATTCGCGCACGGTGCTGCCCCGCGCGGCGGAGCGTCTCAGCGACGACCTCCATCGGATGCCGATCAGGATTGTCGACATAGTCTTCCTCATAGGATTCGATATCGGACGGTTCGAGCCACGTGGTGAGCGCAGCACCCGGCGCGTCCATCAATCGTCCTATCCAGACGGGTCGCGGCCTGTCGGCCAGCACCGCGACCAGTTGATGCACGTAGAACGACCAGCCGTCATAGCCGGAAAGGTAGTTCATGTTGGCCGGATCGGTGCAAAGGAGCGCATCGATCCCGGCGTCATCCATAGCCGAACGGACCCGCTGCATGCGGGCCTCATATTCGGCCTTGGCGAATGCGGCCATTTGAGTCAGGCGCCGCTGCCGAACAAGTGCGGGAGGTCTTCCTTGAACTTGCGGATGGCGTCGATGTGCTTCTGCGGGTCGCCCAGGGCGCTGGCGGAGGACTTGTTCCAGCGCTGTTCAGCTTCGATCCAGCGCTCCGGGAGCGTGCTGACGGAAACGTGCGTCGCTCCCATATCGCGCCAGGCTTCAATCTCTTCGGTAAGCTGATCCGGATTTCTGTCGATGATGGTCACGGTCGCCTCAATCCCGATCGATTTCGGATCACGACCGTATTGCTCCGCTTTCTCCCACATCTGTTCGATGCAGCGGCGGCCAAAATCGTCAGCCTGAAAGTTCGGCAGCCACCCATCGCCGAGTTGGGCGGTCCGCCGGATCGCCGCTTTTGATATCCCGCCGATCCAAATCGGGATGGGTCTTTGAATCGGAAGCGGATTGAGGCCACCTTTTTCCACGGTGTGGAATTCGCCCTGATAATCAATGATGTCGCTTTGCCAGAGCTTGCGCATGAAATCGATCTGTTCGTCGACGCGCTTGCCGCGGTTATGGAAGTCGAAGCCGCAGGCCTCGAACTCCGCAGGTTTGACGCCAACGCCCACACCTAGACGCATGCGCCCCCCGCTCAGGACATCGACCTCGGCCGCCTGCTTGGCGATCAGGGCCGTGCCCCGCATCGGGGCCACCAGGATGCCTGTGGTCAGTTCGATCCGGCTGGTGACGGCGGCCAGATAGCCGAACATGACAAACACCTCATGAAACATATCTTCGGCGTCATGCACGTAAGGCCAGTCGGGGCGGCTATGGCGGTCCAGCCCGATGATCTGATCAAAACTCGTCAGATGCTGGTAACCCAGGTCTTCTGCCGCCTGGGCGAAATCGCGGATATTGGTCGCTTCAAGTCCGATCTCGAATTGCGGAAATACAATCCCGATGCGCATTGTCGCCCCGATATTTCAAACACATCATCCAGGCTGCAATCCGCCCGGCCGCGCGCCTCTTGGATACGTCCGTTGCTCATAATGGCATCGAGCGACCAAAAAGAACCGCTTCTTCGACGGATATGACAGGCCATTGTCGCCAATCTTCCGTTGAATGGGAAACAAACCGTCTCATGCCGTGTGCACTGCGCCGTCCGGCAAAGTGGGGTAGTTGCGCGCCGATCAGCGCGAGACAAGGCCTGAGGGTCGAGATTCCATCATAGTCGGAAGGAGACAAGGCTGGCGGCGGGCCGACCGAGGACATGCCGCGCCAGAGAGGGAATGATCTGCCGGACGGCCTTTTGAAAGGCAGATCAGCCGCCAGAGCCCACCGAAAAAGTCTCTCCCTTTGGCGAAGGGGTGGCACTGTGCGGCAAAACCACCAGTGAAGCGAACCATGGCCGACCAGCCACGCGCCAGCCCTCCACAGCTGTCCGACGGACGGCTCTTTCGCGGCCTCTCCTATATCGGCGGCAAGTGGTCTGCGGCGGCCGACGGTGCGACGTTCTCCGTCCTTGACCCGGCAAGTGGCCACACGGTCGGCGAGGTGGCGCAACTCTCCGCCGAAGAAAGCCACGCAGCGGTCGATGCGGCCGCGGCGGCATTTCCCGCCTGGTCCGGCTCTCTGCCTCAAGACCGATCAGGCGTGTTACGTCGATGGTTCGAGCTCATCGGAGCAAATCGCGAAGATCTGGCCCGGATCATGGTGGCCGAACAAGGCAAACCGCTGTCGGAGGCGCGCGGCGAGATCGATTATGCGGCGAGCTTCGTCGAGTTCTATGCCGAAGAGGCCAAACGCCCGAACATCGAAGGTGTGACCAGCCACCTGCCCGATGCCGAGGTCGAGGTCTGGCTTGAGCCGATCGGTCCTGTTGCCCTGATCACGCCTTGGAACTTCCCTTCGGCCATGCTGACCCGCAAGGCCGCCGCCGCGCTCGCCGCCGGCTGCACGATTGTCGCGCACCCCTCGTCACAAACGCCGTTCTCAGCCTTGGCGCTGGCTGAGCTCGGCGAACGCGCGGGGCTCCCGGCGGGGGTTTTCAACGTGGTCACCGGCCGCGCCTCCACCGTGGTGCCGCCATGGACCGAAGATGCGCGCGTGCACGCTCTTTCCTTCACCGGGTCGACTGAAGTCGGACACCTGCTTTACCGGAATTCCGCCAAAACAATGAAGAAGCTGGTCATGGAGCTCGGCGGGCATGCGCCGGTTATCGTCTTCAAGGACGCCGACCTGGACCGCGCCGTCGAGGAGACAATCAAGGCCAAGTTCGCAACCTCCGGTCAGGACTGTCTTGGCGCGAACCGCATTTACGTGGAACGGCCGATCTACAGCGCGTTCTGCGCCCGGTTTACCGAAGCGGCAAAGGCGTTGACGCTTGGACCGGGGCTCGATGACTGCGACCTGGGGCCTTTGATGAACGAGGCCGCTGTGGCGAAGCAGGAAGACCTGGTCGCCGACGCTCTGGCAAAGGGGGCCAATCTCGCCTGCGGCGGCAAGCGCTCTCCTCTTGGGCCGCTATTCTATGAAGCGACCGTGCTGACCGACGTGCCGCCCGATGCTCGGATCATGCATGTGGAGGTCTTCGGGCCGGTTGCCCCGATCGCACCCTTCGATTCGGAGGATGAGGTGATCGCCAAGGCGAACGACACCCCATACGGGCTGGTCGCCTATCTGCACAGTCAGGACCCGCGCCGCATCTACCGTGTCAGCCGTGCTCTGCAATTCGGGATGGTCGCGGTGAATAGAACCAAGGTAACCGGCGCGCCGATTCCCTTCGGCGGAACAAAGCAATCGGGCCTCGGCCGCGAAGGCGCGCGTCGTGGCATGGAGGAATTCATGGAGATCAAATATGTCTGCCGGGATTGGGCGTAAGCGAGAGATCGAACATGCTGACGAATGACCAACTGGGTGCGTGGGACCGCGAGAGCTTCTTCCATCCGTCGACCCACCTTGCTCAGCATGCGCGGGGCGAATCTCATGCCCGGATCATAACCGGCGCCGACGGCTGCTACATTGAGGATCGCGACGGCAATCGCTTTCTGGACGCCTTCGCGGGTCTTTATTGCGTCAATGTCGGCTATGGCCGGCAGCAGATCGCCGAGGCCATCGCCGCCCAAGCAAAGCAACTGGCCTATTATCACGCCTATGTCGGCCACGGCACCGAGGTTTCGATCACGCTCTCCAAGATGATCCTGGATCGTGCGCCTGAGACCATGTCGAAGGTCTATTTCGGGCTGGGCGGATCCGACGCCAACGAGACCGCCGTGAAACTGGTCTGGTACGTGAACAACATCCTGGGGCGACCTGAGAAGAAGAAGATCATCTCGCGCTGGCGCGGCTATCACGGATCCGGGCTGATGACAGGCTCGCTGACGGGGCTTGAGCTGTTTCACAAGAATTTCGACCTGCCGCTCGATCGCGTCCTGCACACAGTGGCGCCCTATTATTATCGCCGTGCGGACCTCGATCAGTCGGAGGCGGAGTTCGTCGCGCATTGCGTTGCTGAACTGGAAGCGCTCATCCATCGCGAGGGCGCACACACCATCGCAGCTTTCATCGCAGAGCCGGTTCTCGGCACGGGCGGCATCGTGCCGCCGCCCGAAGGCTACTGGGCGGCGATCCAGGAGGTTTTGGAGCGTCACGATATTCTGCTCATCGCCGACGAGGTCGTGACCGGCTTCGGGCGCCTCGGGAGCATGTTCGGCTCCGCGCATTACGGCCTGAGGCCGGACATCATCACTATCGCCAAGGGCCTGACCTCGGCCTACGCACCGCTGTCCGGCTCAATCGTCAGCGATAAGGTCTGGACGGTGCTGGAACAGGGCACGGACGAAAACGGTGCGATCGGGCATGGCTGGACCTATTCCGCGCATCCGATCTGCGCGGCCGCCGGCGTCGCCAACCTGAAGCTGATCGACGAACTGGATCTGGTGGCGAATGCCGGCGACGTCGGCGCTTATCTGACATCCTCTATGGCCGAAGCATTGGCGGATCACCCCCATGTCGGCGAGGTGCGCGGCGAAGGCATGCTGTGCGCCGTGGAGTTTGTTCGCGACAAGAAGAGCCGCACCTTCTTCGACGCCGGTGAGACGATCGGACCGCAGATCGCTGCTGCTCTGCTGGCGCAGGGTGTCATCGGCCGGGCGATGCCGCAGGGCGACATCCTCGGGTTCGCGCCGCCCCTTTGCCTGAGCCGCCAAGAGGCTGAGCAGGTCGTGTCGGCAACCGTACGGGCCGTGGAGTCCGTGTTGGGATAGGGTTGAGTTCGCTCAACCATCACGATCGCCAGAGGGCTTGCCGCCGTTCGCCGCGGCTTGGGGCAGGAGGCTGGCTGCTGTTGATACGGGCGCCAAGGTCAGCCCGTTGTGTCAGGAAATCTCCGCCGGATTCGATGAAAACATGCTTCCCCATCCCGCGACGCGGCCGGGCGCAATGCCCACCATGGCGAGGGCCTTCCACACCACGGCTGCGGCGGAATCGTAGACCGGAATGCCCAGTTCCGCCTCTAGGTCTGAAGCCAGCTCCGCCCCGCGCATGTTGGTGCACATAATGACAATGGCGCTGGGCTTGGCTTTCGCGACATTGCGACAGAGTTCCGCCACCGCCTCAGCCGAAACATCGGCGAACGCATAATTGTTCGATATTCCGACATGTGCTTCTGAGACGACATCGTAGCCGGCGCGGCGATAATTGGCGGTGATGCGCTCCTGCACATCCGCCGTATAAGGCGTGACCAAGCCCAACCGCCGCTCAGGGCAGCACGCCAGCAATTCGTTCAGGGCAAGCACCGACGTGCAGGCGGCGATGCCGGTTCCCTCATGAATCTCTTTACACAATGCCTCATCTCGACCGAAGCCAAGCCAGCTGGCGGATGTGCCGCTCCAACTAATGACGCCGACATGCGCATCCGCCAGGAGCCGTGCAGCGGACAGCATCGGGCCGGAGTCAAACTGAGCGTCAGCCT
Source organism: Afifellaceae bacterium (assembly GCA_028281235.1). Lineage (GTDB taxonomy): Bacteria > Pseudomonadota > Alphaproteobacteria > Rhizobiales > Afifellaceae > DASWJZ01. The sequence continues at coordinate 76,284 of JANQKG010000010.1, forward strand.
TGTCGGACAGCGCGATCTCCGTGACGGGAAAGCGCGAGAAATGCGCAGACACGCCTTCGATTCCCGCGAGGATGGCCGCGGTGACCGGCTCTAGGACGGTATTGGAGGACGGCGTCAAGATACCGATCAGCGCTTGCTTACGCGACATGAAGGTGGCCCCGTCACCGCTTGATCGGCAGGGCGCGGGGCGCGATCAACTCGAGGTCGGGCGCGGTGCCAGCGATGCGCGCCTGCTCTTGCTCCAGCGCTTCTGCGGCGGCCGGCCAGTCGATGGTCAGCACGCGATGGTCGGCGACCACGCATTGGCCATCGACCCAGACATCGCGCACCGCGCGCTCTGCGGCCCCATAGATCAAGCTCCGCAACGGATCGCGCACCGGCCGCGCACTCGGCTCGGAGAGGTCGCACACGACCAGGTCCGCTTTGGCGCCGGCCGACAGGCGGCCGATATCCGTGCGGCCGAGGATGCGTGCGGCTTCGATTGTCGCAGCGTGAAACAGCCGTGCCGTGTCGATCGTATGCCGTGTGCCTGCTGCAACGCGCGCCAGAGTCTCCGCCATGCGGATTTCCTCAAACAGGTTCTGTGGGTGCGTATCGGTGCCGATGGCAATGCGCACGCCGGCGTCCAGGTAGGCGCTCAGATGGTGCAGCACCGTGCCGTCGCGGGCGAACACGGTGGGGCAGTGGGCGACAGCCGTACCGGTTTCCGCCAGGAGCTCAACATCGCGATGGTTCGGCCATTGCATCCAGGGATGGGCGTCGGTGAAGACGGCATGGCCCAGAACAGTCCTCTCGCCCAAAAAGCCGAGCGAATGGAGCCATGCGATGGAGGTCATGTCGTTGCGGCGGGCCATGCCGTTGAACTCCGCGTAGCTCTGCGCGGCATGGACATGCAGCGGCCGGTCTGTCTCGCGCGCCAGCCTCGCGCCGGCGACCAGCAGATCCGCGGTGCAGGTGTCCACCTGGGCCGGCGAGACCATCGAGGCGAGGCGGCCGCACGGATGGCGGTCGGCCTCGTCCATAAGCGAAACGGCCTCTTTGAAGGCGTCTTCACCCAGGTCCGGCGCCCAGTCGTAGTGGATTTCCTGGCCGGTGTCGGTCCACCAGCGGGCGGAACGGAACATCGGCGCCGCCCAAACACGAAGGCCGCTTTCGGCCAGAAGGTCGAGCCATCCGTCATAGGTATGGCTCAGGTCGACGATGCTGGTGGTGCCGGCGGCAAGCATCTCCGCCAGTCCGTAGCGAGCCGAAGCACGCTGAGCTGCAACGTCAGGCAGAAACCCCTGCCGGAACGCCTGCCGGCCGCTGTAGAAGAGACGCGGATTGCCGAACTCCTCCACAAAGCCGCGAAAGATCGGCGTCTGCGAGGGGTGGCAATGGATGTTGATGAGCCCCGGCATGACAAGCCGATCGGCGCCGTCGATCTCTGTTTCTACAGCGCCTTCAAAGCGTCCGCCGACCTGTATCAGCCGGTCGCCCGCCCAGGCCACATCGCCATCGCGAAGATAGATGTGGCTGTGCGCCGTCTCGTCCCAGCCGATGATCCAGGACGCGTCGCGAATGCAGGTGGCCGCACCGCTCAGTAAAGGGTCTTCGGAAGCCATGTGACCAGATCGGGGAACAATGTCAGCAGGAAGATCAAGACCGCAAAGCAACCGATGAACGGTAGGACACCGCGCACCACATCCGAAACGGAGCCCCTGCCGCGCACCGCCTGAACTACGTAGAGGTTCATACCCACCGGTGGCGTTATCAACGCGATCTCGCACATGATCACCAGAAACACGCCAAACCAGAGCGGGTCGAAGCCGAGCGCCATCACCACCGGAAACACGATGGGAATGGACGAGATCATCATGGCAAGCGAATCCATGAAGCAGCCCAGCAACACATAAAAAACCACCAGGACGAACACCATCTGCCACGCCGGCACGTCGAGCGACGCCATGGCGGACGACACCTGCTGCGGGATGCCAAGCACGCCAACCACAAAGTTCAGATAGAAGGCGGCGATGAGGATGAGCAGCGTCATCGCGGTGACGCGCACCGTGGAGAGAATCGAGTCGACCAGAAGCTTGGACGACATCTGGCCGCTGGCCGTCACCAGCACGAACGCGGCCACCACGCCGAGACCTGCCGCCTCGGTGGGCGTGGCCCAGCCGCTGTAGATGCTGCCCATGACAACGATGAAGATGAACAAGGGCGGCAGGAGATCCTTCAGACGCCCGACCTTTACCGACCAGGGCACCGGTTCGGCCCGTTCCGCCACACCCGGATAGAGCACCGCGACGGTGATGATGATCCCCATCAGCAATGAGCCCAGCAGCAGGCCCGGCACGACGCCGGCCAGGAACAATTGCCCGACCGAAGTATTGGTCAGCGCGCCATAGATGATGAGGTTGATGCTGGGCGGGATGAGGATGCCAAGGGTCGCGCCGCTCGCCACGGTGCCCAGCACCCAGCGCTCGGCATATTGCTTGGTGCGAAAGGCGGGAAACGCCACCGTGCCGATCGTGCCGGCGGTCGCCACGGAGGAGCCGGAAATGGAGGCGAAGACCGCCGAGGCGGCGATGTTGGTGTGCAACAGGCCGCCGGGCAGGCGGCGCAGCCAGTCGTCGATCGCTACATACATGCGCGTCGTCACGCCGCCTCGCACCAGGATCTCGCCCATCAGCACATAGAGCGGTATCGCCACCAGCAGGAAGTTGTTGAGCGTGCCCCACATGAGGGTGCCGAAGGGGCGGAACATGGTGTCGCCGAAGAACCACCACGCTCCGGCGGCGGCCGTGAGGAACAAAGCCGTCGCGATGTGCAGCCCTATGAAGAGCATCAGAAGCATCAGCAAAAAGCCGATAACGATCACCTCCAGGCCGACCATCACGCGTCCTTGTTCATGATGTCATGGGGCAGGGGCATGCGATCTAGACGGCGCCCGGTGGCGTGCCGGTGGGCGAGGACCGGCGGTAATCCTTGAGCTCGTCTTCGATCTGCAGGAGTCCGTATTCCGCCTCCACCTGCGCCGGCGTCGTGAAGAGCATGAGCAAGGCACGCAGCGCCTGGATCAAGGCTGACAGCGCAAACACCAGCATGCCGATCGCCCAAAGCCCTTGCGGAATCCACAAGGGGGTCTGCAGCGGCGTATTGGCGTGCGCGTCGAAGAGCCATGTCTCGTGCCATTCAGACGCGGCCTTCCACGCAAAGAAGGCCGCCAAGCCGGCCAGCGTCACGTATGCCAAAACGTGCAATGCCGCGCGCACCATAGGCGGCAGCACCCGAAACATCACGTCGATACGCGTAAAGCCGCGGACCAGCAGCACATAAGCCAAGCCCAGCGATCCCACCATGGCCAACACGTAACCGCCCAACTCATCCGTCCCCTGCAACGAGAAGCGGAATACGCGACGCGCCACGATGTCGGTGACGATCAAGAAAGCCAGAATGAAAACCGCCGACCCTGCCAGGAAGGCGAGGGCGACCGAAAGCGCGTCCAGTGCTCGACTGAGCCGACGGGCGATGCCGGGCATGGCGGGGATAGGCATCAGTTCAACATGCCTGCCAAACGAACGTTATGCCCGCCGATCCGAAGGCGAACAGGTGGGCGCCTGGCGCGGCAGCCTGGTGGGGCGGCCGCGCCAGCCACGATCAATCTACGGAGATGCCGCGGATCGCACCAACTGTTTCGTTCCACACGCCGGCGCATTCGGGAAATGTGCGGCTGCACCGCTCGGCCCAGTCGCTAACGATGGCCTCAGCGGCGATGGCACGCAGCTTGGCCAGGTCGTCTTCGCTGATCTCAACGAGGGTCAGATCGTATTGGCCATAAACGTCGCTGTCGCATGCGCTCCCCGTCGTGCAGGCCACGGCCGCCTCGTTGGTGGTCTGTGCCAGTGTCCAAAGCTCGCCTTCCAGCGCCTTGAACGCCTCGACGAGCGCCGCCTGGCCGTCTTCACTTTGCTTGTTCCACCAATCCAGATTGACCACATGGGCCTGCACCGCACCGGAGACGGACAACGGCAGCACGTGGCTCGTCACTTCCGGCCATTTGCCCGTGTTCGCCGATGTCGGTGAGGTGATGCCGCACGAGGCGACGCCGCGCTGAAGCGCCGGGTAGACTTCCGGGAAGGCCAGGGTCACCGGCGTGGCGCCCAGGCTTTCCAGAAGCGTCGACATGGAGGCGGTATAGGAACGCACCTTCATGCCCTTCAGATCGTCGAGCGCGGTGATTGGCTCATTGCAGAAGAAGATCTGCGTGCCGAACGGCCAAATCGCCAGCGCCTTGACGCCGAAGCGCTCCTCTAGCCGCGTGTTAAATGCCTCCCGATAGGCGTTCACCGCACCGCGCAGATCGTCCATGCTGGTGGAGACGCCGATCAGATCGATTCCCTCCAGGAACGGATCGTCGGAGGCGACAAGACCGACGGTGATGGAGGCGATATCGAACGTGCCGGCACGCGCGAGGCGCAGACCATCGCTCATGCTCAGACCAAGCGCCTGAAACTCGCTGCGCTCCACATCAAAGGCGGCATCGGCCGACAGCGCATCCATCGTCGCCGTTTCGATCGGGTACTGCGCGCTTGTCACTTGCGACTGGCTCAGCCAGCGGATCTGGGTTTCAGCCGCCGCGCCCAGCGGCGCGCAGATGATTGCGGCGGCCAGTGCGGGAAGAGCAAAGCGTTGCATCACGGTCTCCCTCGTGTTGTCGGTTCTGTTGCCTTCTCTGCTCAATTCAATGTTAGAAAACGACCATATGTCAATAGAGATGTCGCATATTGTGAGAGAAAGAGATCATGGGCATCATCTTGAGGGTTTCTTCTCACAAATATGCACGCCCTGGGTGGTCAGCGAGCGGGTACTATCCGCGCTGGTTGTCGGGCCGGAGGTCGTGCTGATCCGGCGTTCGCCGGATGTGTTTCTGGGAGCGTTTCAAGCTGGGCCGGGGCGAGCCGTCGCCGCCGTCGGGGATCACCCTAAAGGTAAGCAGCGGCCGCGAGGCGAGGGCGGGTTCCGGCTGCCTTTAGCGGAGTGCGTCGACGACGTCCATGAAGCGCTTCACGCGGATCGGATCGACCGGATTCCAGGTATCGCCATCGACCTTGAAATGCGTTCCGACGATGCAGCCCTCTGCGACCTTTAGAATGTCCGAAACGTTGTCGATGTTGACACCGGTATTGGCAAAAACCGGCACATCGCCGACGGCTTCCGCCACAGCCCGCAAATCTGAGCCGTCGACAGGTTGACCGGTAATTGGGCCGGACACGAGGATGGCATCCGCCAGCGACGAAAAAACCGCGCTTTTGGCGCGCAGCGCAATCGGACGCTGATCAAGCGAATGGGCGAACTCTGCGTTGATATTGAACAGGAGTTTCATGTCCGATCGGCCGAGATTGCGCCGTAGCCGGGCCGGGGTCGCGCAGTCCGGCGCCCACACACCCATGTCGGACGCAAAGACGCCGGTGAAGATCTCGCGGACAAAGGCCGCACCGGTCGCGGCAGCGATTGCGACCGACGCGCTCGGATCCCACAAATAATTGACTCCAAAGGGATTTTTTACATCCGGCTTGAGTGCGGTGACCAATGCGGTCATCGCCGCCAGGCTCTCCGGCGTGGCCTTCAGCAAATAGGGACGGTCGTTTTCGTTGCCGAACATGATTGCGTCGACGCCCGCCGTCTGCAGGCTTTCCAAGTCGCGCGCGGCGTCCTCAATCAACCGGTTCATGCCGCCATCCGCATCGTAAAGCGGCGAGCCCGGCAGCGCGCCAATATGGACCATGCCGATGATGGTCTTGCTCTTGCCGGCCAGGAAGTCAAACGTCATGGGCACGCCCTCTTTAGCTGCTGCATGAGGTAGTCGTCGGCTTGATCGGATTGAGGGGAGCTAGTCAGCCACCTGCAGCTCAACACCGGACGCCGCCAACCGTTCAACCAGCACATCGTCCGGCGTCTGATCGGTGATCAACAGATCGATGGCGCCGAGGTTGCAGATCTTGACGACAGACAGATGGTTGAATTTCGAGCTGTCGAGCAGGGCGACCACACGCTCGGCACGGTCGGCAAAGGCGCGTTTGATCTCCGTGTCATCGAGCGAATAGTCGTAAAGGCCGTCCGATGCGATGCCGGAAGCGCCGAGAAAAGCCCAATCGAAATGAAAACTCTCCAATTGTCGCCGGGCCAGGTCGCCGACCAAGGACGGCTCGGTGCCGCGAATCTCGCCGCCCGGCATATAGACCCTTGGTGCGGCGGTGGAGAGCATCAGTCCGATCTTCACACTGTTTGTGAAAACGCGCACATCCATGTCCTGAATCGCATGCGCCAGGCTCAAGGTTGTCGAGCCGATGTCGACCGCAACCGTCTGCTTCGGTGTGATGAGGCTGGCGGCCGCCCGGCCGATTCTGGCCTTGGCTTCACTGTTCTCACGCATCCTCAGATGGAGAGCCGGCTCAAAGATATCGAGGTGAATGTCCTGGTTGGTTCTGCGCGCAATCGCGCCGCCATGCGCGCGCTCCGCCACGCCGCGCGCCACCAGCACGTCCAAATCGCGCCGCACGGTCATTTCCGAAACGCGGAGGCGTTTGGCCATGTCCCCAATGGAAACGTAGCTGGATTGGGCAAGCGTCAACGCGATGCTGTCCCGCCGTTCCGATGCGGAAAGCCGCTTGCTGGCCCGCTGGCTCTCGACGTTCATGATCAACCCTGGAGCGTTCAACACGGAGCTAAGGTAGAAATGTCACACCGTATGTTACATTTCAACCGAAATCATCGCAGGGATCACAAGATGCAAACTGCCGGCGCCTGGGTGTGGAGGTGGCGGCCATTTGGCTTTCAGCTTGGCCGCCATGAGCCGAAACAATGCGCCGCTTTCTGCAAGGAGCATGGCGGCCATCCGCATGACCGGACGCCGGCAACTCAGTGCGCGTTCTGAGAGCCCGTTTGAGAATGCCGGCCGCACGCCTTATCGATAGCTGATCAGACGGCCGCCTGCCAGGACAAGGCCGGTTGGGGGCTCTTGTTCTATAATCTTTAGAGCCAGGACCGACCATGTCGGCGCGAGCGAACGTCTGATTTATCCGGCCGCGCGCCGTGAGGTTGATTTTTCAAACAGGCTCTGAGGCCTTGCTTCGATCGGTGTCTCTGCTCGCCCGAGGACTTGCTCGCACGCCCGCATTGCGCCCATAAGCCGATCCTCTCGGAGGAGTGGCACAACAAGCTGAAGCCCGACCGGCAGGCCGTCCGCCGTCATGCCACAGGGAAGAGAGGCAGCCGGCTGACCTGAAAGGTTGAAAGGATAGGTGAAGTAGGACCAGACCTTGGCCGCCTCGTGTCCGGCCGGAAGGCCGCTGTCGATGTCCCATGCCACACATGGTGTCGTCGGTGTCAGGAGCAGGTCATAGCGCTGGAAGAAGTCACGCAAGGTTTCGCGGTGGCTGAGGCGACTGCGAAGAAGGCGCGTGAAATGGTCCGACGTCATGGAACGAAAGTCGTGGATCGCCTCAAGCAGTGGCGGATCGACGAGATGTGGCGCGTTGTCGACCGTGTCGCCAAGGCGCGCGTTGCAGCCTCCGATAAACTCCGCCGCCAAGATGTCCGCCGGGTCGGGGCAAACCTCCTTCACCTCTTCGATGTTCGGAAACAGGGAGGAGAACTTGGCCACAGCAGCCGCGACGGCGTCAGCCACCGGCCTGTCGACTTTGGCGTAGCCCAGCGTCGGTGAGAACGCGACCCGAAGATCGCGAAGGTCTCCGGCCGGGGTCTCCGTGCCGATCGGGGGATAGAGCGAGAAGGGGTCGCGCGCGTCGGCGCCGGCGATGACGTGAAGCAGCAGACCCGCATCCGACACGCAACGCGCGATCGGACCGACATGCGCCAATGTCGGCGTGGCGCTGGCCGGCCACACCGGCACGCGGCCGAAATTGGCCTTGATGCCGACGAGGCCGGTAAAGGAACACGGCGCGCGAACCGAGCCGCCGCCGTCGGTGCCAAGCGCCAGCGCCGTCACCCCGACGGCGACTGACGCTACCGCTCCGCCCGATGATCCGCCGGGCGTCGTGCCGAGGTTCCAGGGGTTTCGCGTGTTTCCGTGAACGAGGCTCTTTGTATAGCCGCGATAGCCGAACTCGGACGTTGTGGTCTTGCCAAGCACGATCGCGCCGGCAGATCGCAGCCGCTCCACAGCAGGCGCGTCGTGTTTCGCGATATTGTCCTTCAGGGTGAGAGAGCCGTAACGCGCCGGCAGGTTGGCGACGTCGATCAGGTCCTTGATCGAGACGGGGATGCCGTGCAGCGGCCCTAAATCATCGCCGCGGCGAATTGCGGCCTCGGCCTCGTTGGCCGCTTGACGCGCACCGTCGGCGTCCGCGGCAACGAAAGCGTTGAGGTCGCCTTCCGTCTCCTCAAGACGCGCCAGCGCCGCTGCGACGAGCTCCACCGGCGAGACCTCGCCCTTAGCAATGCGCGGCGCCAGGTACGTCGCGTCGAGGGCAAGCTGCGGATCAATGGTCATAGGTCTTCCACGGCTTAGTCGAGCGTGGCGAAGGCGCGCACGGGGGAGCCGGAGCCCTTGCCGAGCCGAAGCGGCACCGCCTGAAACTGAAACTCGCCTTTGCCCACCAATTGCTCGAGGTTGCACAGCCACTCCACGTGCGTGATGCCGCGATCGCGGCAAACCCGATGACTTGGGAACTCCGGGCTGTTCGGCCGGTCGGTGGAGGGACCCTCAACGCCGTGCAGGAGCGAGCCACGATCAGCCAGCCAATGGGTCGCCGCAGCGGTCAATCCGGGATTGGAATGCATGCATGAATCGTTGGGAAAGTGCCGCGCATGAAGGCCGGTGTTGAGAAGCACGATATGCCCGTCCACCTTTACACCGGCCGCCGCTTCAGCGGCGTTCATGTCGTCCACGTCGATGTCGCCGAGGTCGGGGATGTGGGTGAGGTCGAAGCAGACGGCCTTGCCCATGAAGAAATCGATCGGCATCTCATCTACGGTCGCGCCATCAGGGTTGGTGTGGAAGAAGGCGTCCACATGCGTCCCCACATGATTGAGCATGCCGAGATACTCAATCGCTGACGTGAAGGGGTCGTCGGGCGTGCCGAGCTTAAGTGCGAGGCTTCCTTCGTGCGTGAGGTAAGGGATGTAGACCGGCTTCGGCATCGTCTGATGCGCCGGCATGAAGTTCTCCACTGTGACGGATAGATCGATGATGCGTGACATGATGCTGTCCTTCTTCTCCGCGCCCTCACTCGCCAAACAGGAGATCCGGAATCGTGAGTGTTAGCGGTGGGAAAATGGTGATGAGAAAGAGAACGGTCAGGAGCGGGACCATGAATGGCAGGCACGCCCGTATGACGGTGACCAAGCTCACGTCGGCCACCCGGGCCATGACAAAGAGAAGCAGCCCGATCGGCGGCGTTATCAGGCCGATCATCAGATTGAGCACCATGATGACGCCAAACTGAACCGGGTCGATTGCGAACGCGACGAGCACCGGCACGATGATGGGAGTCAGGATCAAAATGATCGCAACCGTCTCCATGAACATGCCGGCGACGAGCAGAATAAGGTTGAGCAAGAGCAGCGCTTGCCACGGTTCCGACGCCAGCGATAAGATGGCGGCAGAGAACACCGCTGCGATGTTCTCGCGGACCAGGATCCAGCCGAAAGCGGCCGATGCGCTGACCATCAGCATAACGACAGCCGTGGTCTCGAAAGTCTCGAGCAGACCGCGAAGGATGGAGCCCGCGCCAAGCGCGCGGTACCAAAACGCCCCGATGACCAGCGCGTAGAGCACCGCCACGACAGCCGCCTCCGTCGGCGTGACGATGCCGCTCATGATGCCCCCGATAATGATGATCGGGGTGAGCAAGGCCGGGAAGCTCGACCGCAAGGACGCCAGTATCGCGGAAAGACTTGCCCGCTTTTCGCGCGGATAGCGGTGGCGGAGCGACAAGTTCCACACCATGGCGTGCAAGGCGAGCGCCATCAAAAGGCCGGGAACGATTCCCGCCGCGAAGAGGCGCCCGATCGATTCATTGGCGACAACGCCATACACAATCATCGACAGGCTTGGCGGAATGATCGGTCCGATCGTGCTCGACGCTGCGGTGATGCCGACCGCGAACTTGGCTGGGTAGCCTTGGTCGCGCATCGCTTTGATCTCAACCGTCCCAAGCCCGCCGGCATCGGCGACGGCCGTGCCGCTCATGCCGGAGAAGATGAGGCTTGCGGTGATGTTGACGTGACCAAGGCCGCCGGGGAGGTGGCCGACAAGCGCGCGTGCAAAGCCGAACAGCTCGTCGGTTATCCGGGCGGAGTTCATCAAGATGCCGGCCAATATGAAGAACGGAACGGCAAGCAACGCGAACTGGTCGATGCCGTTGAACATCTGCTGGACGACGATCAGGGGCGGAATGCCGGCGATGATGATGTAGAGCAGCGACGATATCCCCAGCGCCGCGAAGACCGGGACGCCGAGCAGCAAAAGGACGAGCAACGAGCCGAGCAGGAGCGCAAGCATTAGCTGCGTAATCTATGCGCCAGCCTGATCGACAGCCTTATGGCGGCGAGGGTGAAGCCAATGGCGATCGCAGCATAGACGTAGCTCATCGGCAGCAGCATGGCGGCGCTTTTCGTTCCATGCAGGACCGCAATTATGCGGATTGCGAAGTAAGCGAGGGCAATAAGGAGGGCGAGGGTGATGACATCCTGAAGGATGATCAGCCGGCGGCTCCATTTGGCGGGAAGAAACTCGTCGAGAACGGCTACGCGAATATGCGTGCCACGACGACAGGCAAAGGCCGCGCCGATAAACGTGGCGTAGATCAAACCATAGCGTGACAGTTCTTCTGACCAGCTCAGGCTGTTGTTGAGAACGTAACGGAAGAAGACCCCCAGCGACATGATTGCCAAGATGGCGATCATCAGGATGATGCCGAGATTGCCTTCCGGCCCCGCCTCACGCAGGACAGCACCGACCTCGGTCCGTGCGCCACGGCCCTGAGATTCCGTCATCACCGGGTCCCCCGCGCTTCGGAGCGGCGACCCGCTCCGAAGGCGTTCGTGCCTGTTACTCGATCGCGCGAATGCGGTCGACGGTCTCCCGTGTCCAAGTTCCGTCGGCCACGCCTTGATCGACGATCGATGCCGTCATCTCAATAAAGGGTGCCGGGTCGGGGCTGGTGAATTCAAGCCAGCCATTGTCCGTCATCAATTGCTGCAGGCTGTCCTCCTGCGCAACGACTTCCGCGGTCGCCGCCGCGCCGAATTCATCAGCGGCGGTCTGCAGGCAACCTTGCTCCGCTTCCGACAGGGCCGACCACACATGCCCGCCCGTCACCCACAGCACGTACTCCACGAGGTGATTGGTCAGCGCGACGTAGTCCAACACTTCGTAGAACTTCTTTGCATGGATGACCGGCACCGGATTGACGGTCGCCGAGACCACGCCCTGCTGCAGAGCCAGATAGACCTCAGCAAAGGCGACGGGCGTCGGGTTGGCGCCGACAGCCTCCGGGAATGCCTTGTAGAACGGCGAGTCGGGAACACGGATCTTCAGGCCCGTCATATCGGCTGGCCCGTTCACCGGCGTGTCCTGACTGCCGACCTGAAAGGCGCCGAAATAAGCGGCGCCCATCATCCGCTGGCCCGTGGCTTCACTCCATCCGGCCCATAGATCGCTGAACACGTCGCTCGTGCGATAGGCGAGCGCCTGGTCGCGATCGCGGAAGATGTACGGCGCTGCACCGATTGCCAGCGCCGGATAAGCGGCAGATGCAAAGATTTGCCCGGTGAAGATGATGTCGACACCGCCAAACTGAATCTGCTCGTTGAGTGCGGTCTCCTTGCCGAGCTGCGATGCGGGGAAGACAGCGATTGAATGGGCTCCATTGGTGCAGGCTTTGAAGCCCTCAGCAGCGGCCAGCGCCGCAGTGTGGATCGGGTGTCCCGTTTCATAGACATGCCCGAGCTTGAACTCCGTCGCACTCGCGGTAGCGCCAGCGGCAATGACGAAGCTTGCGGCTAGGCCCGCGACCGTAATCCGATTGGAAAGGCTCATTGATTCCTCCCTTCGATCTTCCGGTTGACTGGCTCCGTTATTCTCTATAGAGAATGACGTTCTCTGAAAGATATACTGCCGTTGCTCGGCGGGCGCGTCAACATGGGAGTTTCGTTTTGGGGGAAGCAGGGCGCTTACAGGCCGGAAAGGCCGCGTTCGATGACGGGCCGACTGCAGGCGGCCTCTCCGGCTCGGCCGCAGCGAAACAGGTTCCGGCGGTCGCCAAGGCCATAGCGATTATTCGCCACCTGAATGGCGGTCCCAGCACCGGGCGATCGCTGGTGGAGATTGCTGCGGACCTGAACATCACCAAGAGCCACTGCCACAACGTTTTAAAGACACTCGTCGCGCAGGGCTGGGCGGTGTTTGATGCAAGCCGGCGGCGCTACACGCTGGCGCCGGGCCTTCTTGCCGACGTGTCGCGACTTATCAGCCGCGGTACTCGGCCGTTGCTGATCCACGAGGAACTCGTGAAGCTGTCGCTCGCAGCAGGCGTGCCTTGCGTGCTGACGCGAGTTGATTCCGACAACAGCTTCGTCGCCATCGACAAGGCTGAGGAGGCGGCCGAGCTTCTTGTGTCAGTGCCGATCGGCCATCGTTTTCCCGCTGATGCGCCCGCCCAGATGAAGGCACGACTCGCCTGCGTCGATGATGCGGCCGTGGCTTCGGAGCTTGCCCGCTGGAGGCCTGTCGCGCGGACTCCGACGACAATCACCGATCGACAGGAACTCAAACGCGACATCGAGGCGTGCAGACAGCGCGGCTACTCCACCAGCCGCGGGGAATACACGACCGGTGTCATGAGCTTGGCGGTAGCGGTGCGGGACAAGGACGGGATTGCGCGACTGATCGTGCAATGTCCGGGCGTCCAAGCCGATATGGAGGAACGGGAAGCAAAGATTGCGGCGCTTCTTATAAAGACCGGGTGGCGTATCGGAGAACTCGTCAGCGGGCACAACATGGGCGAACCATAGCCTGGGCCTGGCCTGTCTTCAGAACTGCACCAGCAATCCGTGTCCACCGCGCTTGCCGCTTCCTCGATGTCAGCGCTCAGTGCATGCCGCAGCCGTCAGTCGAGCGGCATCGGGGATTTGCCCTGCTTTCGCTCCCGGTGGGCGATGTAGATTGTGCTGGCGAAAATCACTGTTCCGCCGATCCAGGTCCAAAGGTCGGGAACCTCGGCAAATAGCAGGAACCCTGCAAGGCTTGCCCACGTAAGCTTCAAGAAATCGAAGGGCAGGACGACGGTCGTGTCCGCCAGCGAAAACGCGGCGGCAATGCAATATTGCATGGCGCTCCCAAGGACACCCACAAGGATCAGCAGAAGCCATTGCTCGCCGGTCGGCCATTGCCAGACAAGGATGGCCGGAATCAACGCAAACAGGCCGACGGAAATGGCTGCCCAGGCGGTGATCGACAACACGCTTTCCGTCCTTGTCAGCTGCTTGATCGTGATCATCGCACCGGCCCAGGCCACGCTTGACCCGACAGCCAGCAAGGCGCCGAAATCCATGCCCTCCATCCCCGGCCGCAATATGATGATCGTGCCAAGGAAGCCGACAAGAAGGCCGGACGCGCGTCGGAGGCCGACGGTCTCGCCGAGGATCAGCATCGCCAGCAGCGTGGCGAAGAGCGGTGCGGTGAAACTGAGTGCCGAAACGGTCGCCAGAGGCGTCAGACCCAGCGCGACGAAGAACGCCAGCATGCCGGCAGCATTCAATGCGCCGCGAAGAGCATGGAGCCCCAGGCGGTTGGTGCGCAGGACGCGTATCCCACCGCCTCGCCAGAGGAGCGGCATCAGAACGAACAGGCCGACAAGGCATCTGAAGAAGCCGATCTCGAAAGGGTGCAGGTCATCCGACAGCTGCTTGATGACCGAGATCATGGCCGTGTTGAGGATGCCGGTGGCGACCATGAACATGATCGCCCTGACAGGATCAGCGCCTGGCTTGGCCGCACCGACCTCAGGAACTGCCGGCACCGGTTCCGCTCTCCGGCTGAGGCCCTCGCCACGCCGCCGCCCGCAGGGGGCTCCAGTTCTGGAGCGTGCCGTTACGTTTCGGTGCGATGACCAAGAACCTTGTGCCTTTTCGGGTTGTCCGGCTGCCGGCGCTTGTGGGTGCACCAACAGCATTCAAAATTGAGAAATGGGATGTTATAATGTGATACGAAGACAACAAAAGGGGGCAGACATGGCCAATGCGCGCGAGATTTTCGCCATCAACACCTATTCGTACACGTTCGACATGAGCGCGGAGGCCTGCCTGGCCCATCTTGCCGACCGCGGCTACCGGGCGTTCGAAATCATGCTCTATCCCGGCCATCTATGGCCGAGCGAACTCGACGCGGCAGCCAGGAAATCGATCCGTACCTTGGTCGAGAGTCGTGACCTGCGGATCATCACTCTGAACATGCCGAATGTTGACCTCAATATCGCCGGAGCCACGCAGGAGATGCGTGATTATTCCATAGGCGTTCTCAGCCGCGGTGCGGAACTGGCCGGTGACATCGGCGCGGAGAACATGATCATGGGGCCGGGCAAGCCGAATCCGCTTTTTCCGGCGCCGAAGGAACGGTTGTCCGGCTACTTCTTCTCTGCGCTCGACACAATTCTGCCGATCGCCGAAAAGGCCGGCGTCAGCATCCTCGGGGAGAACATGACAGTTGCCTACGCGCCCGATGCGGACAGCCTGATGGAGGAGCTTGCCCGCTACGGCAATGACGACATTGGTGTCTGCTACGACATCGCAAACGGGCATTTCATCGGTGAGAATCCGGTCGACGGCCTTCGTCGCGTCAAGGATCGGCTGAAGCTCGTGCACATCTCCGATACGAACCAAAAAGTCTACAAGCACGATCCGGTCGGCTATGGCGACGTCCCCTTTGCCGAGATACCGCCTGTGCTGAAGGAAATCGGCTATCAGGAGATGCCGATGCTTGAGGTGATCTTCGCCGCGGATGACCCCGATCCCGTCGACAGCGCACAAAAGCTGATTGATATGGGTTGGACCTACCCCGCTGCATAGGCGCGGGGTGCCATGTTGGAGCATGCTGGAGCGTCGGGCGAAAAGGTGGAATCGGTTTTCGCCCGACGCTCCAACGTCACGCGCACATGAGGCCAGCACGGCCCACACCTCCCCGCAAGGGGGAGGTGAGGCGCTGCGGCGAGCCGCTTGCCGATCTTCGCTCCATAACATCAGGCGATCGGGATGAATCGCCCGGCGCTTTAGGGAGCCGGAGCCGCCGTCTTGCGAACCTCGGCAGCTTGCTGATCGTACGCGCGAAATCCGATCATACTTGACAGCGTGACCATGTTGACACCGCGCTGAACCCAATCGTTCGCCATTTCGATGGAAACGGCCACCGACCCGACCGGTATGTCGTGCTTGGCGGCCGTGGCAACGACTTTATCAACCGCCTTCATGACGTCGGGATGGCTGACCTGCCCGGGAAGTCCCATCGATGTCGACAGGTCATTCGTGCCGATAAACGCCACGTCGAACACGCCATGCGCGAGGAGAGCCTCCACATTTTCGACCGCACGCACGGTCTCGATCTGGCCGATCATCACAGTGTCCTCGTTGCCCCAAGCCATGAAGTCGGCCATTGGCAGGAAACCGTAGGCGCCGGCCCGGGTGTTGGGGGCGACGCCGCGCCGTCCGGTTGGTGCAAAGCGCATGGCGTCGCGAACGATGTCGAGCTGCTCGACCGTCTCGACCATCGGCACCATGACTCCCGCCGCGCCACAATCGAGCATCGCCGAAATCATGTCCGGCCGGTTCGCCGGCACGCGCACGAAGCTGTTGGTGCCGGCTGCGTCGGCGGCGCGCAACAGGGTCTCGGCTGTCTCGATGCTCGCCGGCCCGTGCTCGGTATCGATGATGATGAAGTCCAATGTCGAATGCCCTAGCGCTTCCACGAAGCCGGGCGACGGCAGCGCGGAGAAACAGCCGAGCTGCGGACGTCCCGCCTTGAGCTGGTCGCGGAACGCCTTCAGGCGCTGGCGTTTCTGCTGGATGGTTTCGCTCACGACACCCCTCCTAGGTCTTGATCGCGTATTGTCGTCTCAAGCAATGCGTGCACCGCCGCTGACATCAATGCTCGCCCCGGTGATAAAGCCGGCCTGATCGCTGGCCAGAAATCCGACTGCAGCCGCTACGTCCTCCGGCCGGCCCATCCGACCGATCGGAATGGCGCTTGTGCGGGCCGCGCGCTGCTCCTCGCTCAGCGTGGCGTCGAGCCGTTCGGTCAAGATGGTTGCCGGGGCGACGTCATTGACCGTGATCCCGAAAGGCGAAAGCTGGCGGGTGAGGCCGCGCGTCAGTCCTTGCAACGCCGCCTTGCTGGCGGAGAAATGGACGCCTGAGACCTTGCCGCCGCGCTTGCCGCAATCGGACGACACGTTGATGATGCGTCCATAGCGGCGATCGCGCATCGTTGATGCCACGGCGCGCGCGCACAGAAATGCCCCGGTCGTGTTGACCCGAACGAGGCGATCGAGATCGGCTTCGGTGGTCTCGAAGATCGGGACGAAGTGGTTGATGCCGGCATTGTTGACCAGGATGTCGACCGGGCCGAAGGCGTCAGTCAGCTCCGAAACGAAGCGTTCGACATCGTTCTCATCGCCGACATCACCCTGCAGGACGCGCGCCCGACCGCCGGACGCTTCGATGGTCGCGACAACCTCTTCAGCGGCACTGACGGATTTGTGGCAATGCACGCCCACGGCAGCGCCTTGAGCCCCGAACAGGGTCGCAATCGCCCGCCCGATGCCGCGTGAACCGCCGGTTACCAGCGCCGTCTTTCCGGCCAGTGGTTTGTGTGTGCCTGAGTTCATGATTGCTCTCCTGGCCTAGGCGCGTTCAAAGCAGGATCGCCCCGCCGCTGACATCGATGCTTGCGCCGTTGACATGGGCGGCCTCATCGGAGGCAAGAAATGCGATGGCTGCGCCGATATCGGCCGGGGAGCCGAAGCGGCCGCGCGGCACGCCGGCGAGGATCGAGTCAAGGCGCTCTTGGCTGCGGCCTTCCCACCGCTCGACCGGGATGTCCATCGGACACACGTCGTTGACCGTGATGTTCATCGATGCGAGCTGTCTTGCGAGGCCCATCATCAGACCAAGAACGCCGGCCTTGGAGGCGCTGTAATGCGGTCCTGTTGCTTGGCCGCCCTTTTTGCCGGCGTCCGACGAGATCGTGATGATCCGTCCCCACCCGGCATCCAGCATGTGCGGAATGGCTGCCTTGGCGCAGAGGAAGGTGCCCTTGATCACCACATCGAACATGCGGTTCCACTGCTCAAGCGTCAGGTCGAACAGGGTCGCGTTCTCAGAATATGCGGCATTGGCGACGACGATATGGCAGCCGCCGAGCTCAGCCACCACGTTGGTGACCATGGCATCCACCGCGGCCTTGTCGGCAACGTCGGCGCGAAGAGCAACCGCACGTCCGCCCATGTCGGTGATCATCTCAGCGACGGCCTCGGCGCCGGTCTGGTTGCGCGAGTAGTTGACGGCGACTGCGGCACCTGATTGGGCAAGCCTCAGCGCGGTCGCCTTGCCAAGCCCGCTCGCGGCACCCGTGACCAGCGCCACGCGGCCGCTCAGCGTGCTGTCGATCCTGTCCATATCGGCTCTCCCGATGGCTGCACTTAATAGGCGGTGCCGCGTCTGAGGCGCTTGTCGAAATAGTTGGTCA
Organism: Afifellaceae bacterium; assembly: GCA_028281235.1. Taxonomy (GTDB): domain Bacteria; phylum Pseudomonadota; class Alphaproteobacteria; order Rhizobiales; family Afifellaceae; genus DASWJZ01. The sequence continues at coordinate 94,030 of JANQKG010000010.1, forward strand.
GATAGACCAGTGGCAGGCAGATTACGGCGTAGATCACCGACACGACGAGAAACGCCGACATGAAGTCATACGTCATGGTGCCGATAAGCTGCGCCGTTCGGAACAATTCGGCGAAGGCTACGGTCCCCGCCATCGCCGTGCTCTTCAGAATATCGGTGAACTGGTTCATCGTCGGCGGTAGCACGATGCGAACGATCTGCCGCATGACGATACGGCGGAAAACCTGGGCAGGTCGCATTCCGAGCGAGCGGGCCGCCTCCTTCTGCCCCGCATCGATGGCTATGATGCCGGCGCGAAAGATCTCGGTCTGATACGTCGTGTAGGAGAGGGTGAAGGCGATGAACACGGCCGCCGCAGGGGTCACGAGGATCGGGTATCCGGGGAGCGTCGGCAGGCCGAAATAAACGAGCCACAACAGAACCAGCAAAGGAATGCTGCGGAACACATCGACATAGATGGCAATCGCGCCACGCAGCAGCTTCAAATGGGACGTGCTGGCGACTCCAAGCAGCAACCCAAAGACCACGCTCGACACCATGCACGCCGCCGTCGCCAGCAGCGTGTTGCGAAGTCCGAGAAGCAGATCGTCTCTGAACTCCCAAGTAAGACTGAGTGTGTCGAACACGTGGCGGTCCCGTTTCTGAACGCGTCCCCAGGCACTTCACTTCTCAATAACCGCGTCCGCGCGTTTGGGCCCCCGCGCTGAGCAATGGACGATCCAGCGCGGAGGCCAAGCTTTCAGCCTGCTAGTTGGTTTGCAGAATCTCCGGATCGACGCCGAAGCTCTTGGCGATTTCCGCCATGCTACCGTCGGCTTTCATCCGGCCGAGAATACCGTTCACGAACTCAAGTAGCTCTGTGTCCTCGAAGCGGATCGGGTAGCCATTGTCGAGGCGCGGCGAATCGAAGTTCTGGTGAATATTGATCTTCTCGGCGACGTCCGGGTTCAGGTGGGCAAAGAACTCCACAATCGGCTTGTCCCAGAACGTCACGTCGATGCGGCCGAGCGCCAGGTCACGGATCGCGTCCTGCTTGTTCTCGTAGAACTGGATCTCCGTGGTCGGAATGCCGGCATCGCGGATGATCTTGACAAAGGCCGCGTTGGTCTGTTCGCCGACCTTGATGTTACCGGCCTTGAAGTCTTCCACCACTTCCTCGACGTTCTTGTAGTCGCGCCCGTCGCCGGCCCGCGAAATCGCGGTGAAGCCGAACGAGTAGGTGACGTCGGAGAAATTGAACTTCTCTAGTCGCTCCGGCCGGATCAGCGTCGCGGTCATGACGATATCGGAGCGTCCGGACAAGAGATGCTCGAACGTTGCGGAGAACGGCATCTGGATGAGCTCAAGCTCAACACCGAGCTCTTTGGCAAAGATACGGGCCATCTCGACGTTGATGCCGATTAGCTCATTCGTTTCCGGATGTTTGTAGTTGAAGCCGAGCGCCGTCGGTGTGAGCGCAACGTTGAGCACGCCTGCATCCTTGATGCGCTGGACGGCATCGTCTTCGGCATGGGCCGGCGCAGCGACCACGCCTATGGCAAGTGCCGCCGAGAAAAGTAGTGAGAGACAGTGCTTCTTGATAGTCATGTTCCATCCTCCATTTGATTGTTAGCACGACGTTACAGAATCTTGCTAAGAAAAGCAGAAGTTCGTGCTGTTTTCGGGCTGTCGAATATCTCGTTTGACCTCCCTTCTTCTACAATCTCGCCATCATCCATCATAATGACGCGGTCGGCGGCTTCGCGTGCGAAGCCCATCTCATGCGTCACCACGACCATCGTCGTGCCGGAACGGGCGAGTTCCTTCATGACCTCCAGCACCTCGCCGACCATTTCGGGGTCGAGAGCCGAGGTCACCTCGTCGAACAGCATCACCTTCGGATCCATCGCCAGGGCACGGGCGATCGCCACGCGCTGCTGCTGACCGCCGGACAATTCGTGCGGGTAGGAATTGGCCTTTGCTTCAAGGCCGACGCGGTCCAGCAATTCCTCAGCGCGCTTGATGGCTTCGGCCTTCGGCTGTCCGCGCACCAGGCACGGCGCCTCGATGATGTTTTCAAGCGCGGTCAGATGGGTGAACAGGTTGATGCGCTGGAATACGAAACCGATCGATTGGCGGATCTTGTAGATGTTCTCCTTGGGGTCCTTGAGGTCGCGGCCATCGATCTCGACGCTTCCTTCGTCGTATTCTTCGAGCCGGTTGAGACAGCGCAGGAAGGTTGTCTTCCCCGAACCGCTTGGGCCGATGACCACCAGACATTCGCCGCGCGGGACATCGAGCGTGACGTCGCGCAGCACGGCATGGCTGCCGAAGCGCTTGGTGAGGTTGCGCACATGGATCATTGCGGGCTCACCCGGTGCTCAAGCGCCCGCGCGGCGCGAGAAATCGGATAGGTCATGCACAGATAGATCAGAGCGATGAGGCCGTAGATGATGAAGAACTCGCCGCTCGACAGCGCCAAGTTAGCGCCGGTCCTGAGAAGCTCAGGCAGGGCGATAACGGCGACCTGCGCTGTGCCCTTGAGTGTGCTGGCGAACAAGCTGGTGGTGGGCGGAAGGATCACCTTAAGCGCCTGGCGGATGGTGATCCGCCGCAGGACGGTGACCGGCGGCATTCCGAGCGCAACGCCTGCCTCAACTTGGCCGCGATCAATCGACTGCAGGCCGCCGCGTATGATCTCTGCCTCGTAAGCCGCATAGTGCAGCACAAGGCCGAGCACGCCAGCCCAGAACACCGGCAGGCTGATGCCGAAATGCGGCAGCGAGTAGTAGATCAGGAAGAGCTGGACGAGCAGCGGGATAGCGCGGGCAAGATCAATATAGATCGACGCGATGAACCGAACGATCCACCAGGGCGAGACCTTGCCCAGGCTCGCCAGAAGTCCCACCGCGAGAATCCCGATGACGCACGCCGCCATCAATTGCAGCGTGACGAGGGCGCCGTTCAAGAGATGCGGCAGAATGACGAACACGTAGTCCATCGCTCAATGGACCCCTTTGAACTCGCCATTGAGCAGTTCGGCGACACGGCGCGCGCCTTCTTCGACGTCTTCCAGCGACGAGCAGAACGACATTCTCATATGCCGCTCGTAGCCTGTGCCGAACACCTTGCCTGGAACCGCTGCAACATGAGCCTCACGCAAAAGCCGCAGCGAGATTTCGTCGGAGTCTGGACCGTCCTCAGGCAACGCCGGAAAGGAGTAGAACGTGCCCTGCGGTCGCATCACGGTTAGCTTGTCGGTTTGCGCCAAGCCGGCACAGAGCGCATCGCGCCGCTGAGTATATTGAGCGACCATCTCAGCTACGCTGTTACCCGGATTGACAAGCGCTTCGCGGGCGCCGGCCTGGGCGAAGGCGCAGGCGGAGGCAACGAGGTTCTGGTGTACCCGCAACAAAGCCTTGATGGCCTCAGCGGGGCCGGCCATGTATCCCACGCGCCAGCCGGTCATCGAGAATGCCTTGCCGAGCCCGTTGATCGACAGGGTGCGCTCAGCCATGCCCGGCAGCGTCGCGAAGGAAACGCTGTACGCGGAATCGTAGACAATCTGCTCATAGATTTCGTCAGACACGACCGCTAGGTCCGCGTCCTCGGCGATCCGCGCGATCTCCTGAAGAAGCTCCCTCGGATAAACGGCTCCTGTCGGATTGTTCGGCGAATTGAGGACGATCACCCGCGTACGCGGCGTCAACGCCTTGCGGATGTCGTCGGGGTCGGGTTGGAAGTCGTTCTCAATCCGAGTCGGTATCTCGACTGGAACAGCGCCGGCCAACTCAGCGGCGGCCGCGTAGGTTGTCCATGCCGGGGTGAAATAGATCATCTCGTCACCCGGCTCCAGGAGGCCGAGGCAAGCGACGCATACCGCCTCGCAGGCGCCCGCCGTGGCCATGATCTCCGTCATCGGGTCATAATGAAGATCGTTCTGCGCCTTGAGCTTCTCAGCGATTGCTTCGCGGAGCGGGATCGTCCCGGCGTTCAGCGTGTAGTGGACTTGGCCGTCGTCGAGCGCGCGCTTGGCGGCCTCCTTGATATGCGGCGGTGTGTCGAAGTCCGGCCGGCCTATCGCGAAGTTGATGACTCGCGTTCCCTCGCGCCCGAGCCGCTCCACCTCATCCAACAGCAAACGAATACCGGAGGGCTTGATGCGTTCCACGCGCGAGGCCAACCGGAGCGCACTCATCGTACCAATCCGCCCAATACGCCGAAACGAAACGGCCCGCCTGCATATCCGTGACGCCCCACATCGGTTCGCCTCGTACCGCCATGACCGTTGCGCGGTGAACGCTCCAACCTCCGAAGCAGATTGCCCACCATCAAATCACCCGTCCCCCCGAATTCGCGACGATTGCGTATTGAACAGAATGGTCCAGCATAGCTGTCCATCATGGCGATATTGAGTTTTGCAATGACAGATCGGATTGTCAATCGCGCCTCCCGTGCGGCGGATTATGATCAACAGCCTCGGGGTCAAGGCGCTTTGGTTGGTGGGAGTAGGGCGTCACGCGGATTCTATGGGCGGACCGAGTGTTGACCAATCGCATATCGTGAGAATAGATATTATAATGCTGTATCCGCTTGCAAGCGGCCGGGGGCGTAGATCGGTGATGCCCAACCAGCAGTAGCTAGGGAGGACGTGCTTGATGAACGCGAATGCGCATGAACGTCTCACGGGCGCAGAGATCATTGTCGAGTATCTATGCCGCGAAGACATCACCCATCTGTTCGGTGTCTGCGGCCACGGCAATGTTGGTTTTCTCGATGCCGCCTATCAGGCGTCGAACCGCATCAAGACGGTCTCTCTGCATCACGAGCAGTCTGCGGGCTATATGGCGGACGCCTACTTCAAGGTGAAGCATGCGCCGGCGGCGACGTTCACCTCCTGCGGGCCGGGCTCAGCCAATCTCGTGATCTCACTCGCGGCGGCGATGATGGATTCGTCAGCCTTCCTGGCCATCACCGCAAATGTACCCACGAGCCAATTCAATCGCGGCCCTTTCCAGGAGACCGGCATTCTGCACCAGGGCGACTTTCCCTCGGTGATCCGGCCCTACGTGAAGCGCAGCTTTCAGCCGACTCGCGTCGACATGGTGCCATTGGCGATGCGTCAGGCCTGCCAATTCATGCGCGATGGCCGTCCCGGCCCCGTCAACGTCGATGTGCCGCTTAATCTGTTCGTCGAGAAAGAGGACGTAACGCTGGCGCCGCTGCAGCACAGGCTCCGACCGTGTGCGCCGGGATCGCCCCAAGAGGTGCAGGCCGCAGTCGACATGCTCTTGTCCGCCGAGCGACCGGTGATTGTCGCCGGCCAGGGCGCCATCCTCAGCGAGGCCTCCGCCGCGCTCGCCGCCTTCGCCGAAAAGACCGGGATACCGGTGGTCACTAGTCCCAACGGCAAGGGGTCGATCAATGAACGCCACCCTCTCGCCTATGGCGTCATTGGGCGCAACGGAACATACGCCGCCAACGATGCCAGCTGCCATGCCGACGTCATCCTGGCGCTTGGGTTTTCGTTCGATGACCGTGCCACAAGCGGTTGGCTGCAGGGCTATACGTTTTCCATTCCACCCTCGAAGCTGATCCATGTCGACATCGACATTCGCGAGATTGGCCGCAACTATCCCTCCGATCTGGGGATCGTCGCCGACGCACGCGCCTTCCTGGAGGCGGCGGCTGAACGGGTTGGCCAGGTGGGTGGCCGCGATGTTGCGCGCATCGCAGGCTGGATTGATCGGCTCAACCACGGTCGCACCACCTGGAAGTCGTTTCAGGAGCGCTTCGTGAATTCCGACCAGGTACCACTTCGGCCGGAACGGTTGATGCACGCCTTGTCGCGTGCGCTGCCGGAAGACGCGATCATCGCGTCCGATGTCGGGGTCCATCATAACTGGGTTATCCAGCTATGGGAGACGCTGCGCCCACGGCAATTGCTGCAAAGCTGGGGCTTCGCGGCCATGGGCTATGCGACGTCAGGCATCCTTGGGGCTAAACTCGCAGCACCGGACCGCCCGTGTGTTGCGGTGGCTGGCGATGGCTCGTTCCTGATGACGCCACATATCCTTGCGACGGCCAAGGAGTACGAAATTCCGGCTGTCTGGGTGGTGTGGAACAATTTCGGCTACGGCTCGATCCGCGATCTGCAGCACGGCTTGTTCGATGGCCGGGAGCTGGCCACAAGCTTCATGAATGACCGGACCGGTGAGCTCTACAGCCCCGACTTCTGCACGTTGGCCAAGGCGTTCGGCGTCGATTCCACGAAGATCACCGCCGCCGACCAAGTCGAGGATGCGCTGAAAGAGGCGCTTGACGCGAACCGTCCCTATCTTATCGAGGTGCCGGTCGACCGCGATATCCGTCCGGTCGGGACCGGAAGCTGGGAGTTGCCTCCGATTCCTCATTCAGAGCCCAACTATCTTGAGGCGCTCGCTGCAGAGGGGTTCAAACTCTGACTGGAGAGGGCAACGAATCTCAGTCGGCGCTAAGCACACACGCCGGCCGCTCGTCACGCCCCGGCACCGACGCGCCGGCCTATCCCGCCACCACCTTTGTGCCAAGTGCTGGCGAGCCATTGGCCCTGGAGCCGTTCGACGGCGAGGCGAGGGCCGACCTCGCGATCGTCGGCGGCGGGATCTGCGGCTCCTCCCTTGCGCTCCATGCTGCGGAAGCGGGACTGAACGTCGTTTTGCTTGAAGCAAAAACGATCGGCTGGGGCGCTTCGGGTCGTAACTCGGGGCACTTGCCGGCGGCCTCCAAGCACACGCCACAGAAGATGGTGGAAATGTACGGCGCGGAGCGCGGTGAGCGGCTCAACGCGTTGATTGCTCGCGGGCCGGCCATCGTATTCGATTTGGCCGCGCGCCACGACATGAACGCCTCCGCCGAGCCAACAGGAACATTGAGCGCCGCCCACACGCCCCGTGCGCTGCGGGAGTTGGAGGAGCAGGCCGCGTTCTTGGCCGAGCATCAGTTTCCCGTCGAGCTGCTCGACAGAAAGTCGGCCGCTGAGGCCATCGGCAGCGACTTCTACTTTGGTGCCCTCTTGGATCGTCGCGGCGGCGCAATCAATCCGCTCGCCTATGTCCGCGGCCTCGCCCGAGCAGCCCAGCGCGCTGGCGCAAGGGTTCACGAGTGGTCGCGTGCAACGAGGCTTGAACGCGACAACGAATCTTGGCTGGTCGGCACGGAGCGTGGCCGGCTCCGCGCGGAGGCCGTGGCGCTGTGCACGAACGCCTACACGGATGCCCTGTGGCCGGGGCTTACCCAAAGCATCATTCCCGTCAGGCTTCAGCAATATGTGACGTCGCCTTTGCCCGAGCCGCTTCGTCGGAAAATCCTGCCTGGGCGCCAAGCGTTCACCGACAGTCGGCGGATGATCATCGGCGCGCGAGTGCACAAGGACGGCCGATTTCAATTCAACGGGCGTGGGCCCGGCTTCGGCGCGGAGGGAGATCTCGCCTGGCGGGAGGCGCTGGCCCGCATGACCGAAATCTGGCCGGAGCTGGCCGGCGCCAAGCAGGAAAGCGCCTGGACGGGCTGGGTCGCGATGAACCGGGAAAAGTCCTGGAAGGTCCACAATCCCGTGCCGGGGCTCTACGCCGCGCTTGGCTGCAACGGAAGGGGGATCGTTATCGCCACGTTGATCGGGCAGGAGCTCGCCCGACTTCTGAGTGGCACGGACGCAGCGGAGGTCGCGTTGCCGTTGGCTGACCTTAAACCGATTCCGCTGCACGCCGTGCATCGGCCTATCGTTCGCTCCATCGTCGGCTACTATAAGCTGCGGGATGCCGTCGAACTAAAGGCCACCGCACGGCCGCGGGCAGGTGTCTGAGGACCGCGCAGACAACATGGCCACCGCATCCGGCGCCGCAATGACGTCGCGGTTGCTCCGGCAGCCAGAAACGCCGATAAATCGTGGGTTATGCGGCGCGAAGGCGCATTGGAAGGGAAGCACTATGGATGGGACCGAGCCGATGGCGGCTGACCGGGCGCCGCAATCCCAGGACAAGAGGGCGCGCGCAGGTGTGCAGTCGTTGGATCGCGCCTTTTCGATTCTTGAGGTGGTTGCGTCGCATCCTGCGGGAATCTCGCTGGGGCAGCTCAGCACCGAGGTGGCGCTGCACAACTCCACCGCCCACCACCTGGCGCGTACGATGGTCGGTCTCGGCTATCTCCGTCAGCGCGCCGACAACAAGCGTTATCAGATCGGCCGCAAGATTTTCGCGCTGGCTGCCGGACTTCGCAATGATATCGACTTTGTTGAGATCGCCGAGCCGATTCTCGCCGACCTGTCGGCGAAGACCGGCGAGAGCAGCCATCTCGCCATCTACGCAGGCAACGAGGTGGTCGTCGTCGCGCGATCGGCCGGGACTGGCGCTTTCCAACTTCGCGAGGCCCCGGGGGGTATTCGGCCCGGCCACGCGACCGCCCTCGGCAAAGTGTTGCTCGCCGGTGTCGATGAGGAGACGCGCCGCGCCTATCTCGACAGCCACGGGCTTGCCTCACTGACCGACCGCACGATCGTCGACCGCGACCGACTCTTGGCGGAGATCGACGAGATCCAGCGCACACGCATCGCCTACGATGACGGCGAGTTCAATGCGGAGGTTCGCTGTGTTGCCGTCCCGGTTCTGGATTTTACCGGGCGAACGGTCGCCGCTCTCGGCCTGTCAGGTCCCGCGTGGCGGTTGACGCTGCAGGCATTGCATCGGATCACGGAGACCGTCCAGGCGGCGGCCACGGATCTGTCGAACGAACTCGGTGGCACTTTGAGCGATTGACCGGCAGCGACATCGCAGCGTTTGCCGCCGCCCGCAGCGAAAAGCCATATCGTTTGTCATCCCGGAAAGCGCGTCAGCGCTTGTCCGGGATCCATGGCCACCGGAGCGAGCGGGGGAGGACCGCGCTCTGCTTCATCTCTTGTGAGGGTGTCCATGGGTCCCGGTCTCGGCCTTCGGCTGAACCGGGATGACAATAGCTGAGGCCGTGCACCAAGGCACGAGAGGCTTAACCTCCACCTCGCGGGACCCCACGGGGAGAGGTGAGGCATGCCGCTGGCCGCGGCAGCTAAAGCGAAAAACCGGTTCCCACTTCTTTGACCTGCATTCTACTCATCCGTTGGCGGCGCGGTGATCACCAGAAAGACGAGTTCGCCGAGCCCGGTATTGTAGAAGGCATGCTCGATTCCGGGCTGGATGAAGATCACATCATGACGGCGCACGACCCGCGTTTCGTCGCCGTATTCGAACAAGCCTTCCCCGTCGAGCACGTGATAGATTTGCTCCTGCACAGCGTGCACATGCCGCTCGACATAGGCCTTCGGCTCATATGACGAGATTCGGTAGTCGATATGGCGAGCACCAAGCTCGTCAGCATCGACCAGGGGCTTTGAGAGGGCCCCGCCGTGGTGGCCGGGATATTCCTTCCAGTGCACCTCGGTAATGTTTCGGATCGTCGCTTTCGGGCCGCCGGCCATGGTATCTCCCCTCGGTTTCTGGTGTCGGCCCCGGTACCGTAGCGCTACGATACCAATGTCATCGCTTCCCGGCCGTCGTCACGAACGCCTATCGTGCTAGAGGTTGAACAGCACAAGGCGCTCCTCGGTCATGTCCCGGATGGCGTAGCGCGGCCCCTCGCGGCCGATTCCGCTATTCTTGACACCGCCATAGGCGAGTTGATCGGTACGCCAGGTCGACGTCCCGTTGATGATGACGCCGCCGGTCCTGATCGTGCGCGCCGCGTGGATGGCGGTCGCCAAAGATCGTGTGAAGATACCGGTCTGCAGCCCGTAGGGACTGTCGCTGATCATGCGGAACACGGCTTCGAGATCGTCAAAGGGCTGCACGGACACGAGCGGTCCGAAAACCTCTTCGCAAACGACACGCATGTCTCCCGTGACATCGCCGAGCACGGCCGGCGTCACTTGCGCGCCCGTGCGATCGCCGCCCGTGCGAAGGCTCGCCCCGGCGCTTACGGCGTCCTGAATCCAGGACTCAACCCGTCGCGCGGCGGCCTCGTCGATGAGCGTTCCCACATCCGTTTCCGGATCAAGCGGGTCGCCCACCTTAAGCGCTTTGACCTCTGCAACGAGGCGGTCGGCGAAGCGCTCAGCGACCGTTCGGTGGGCATAAACGTTCTGCACGGAAATACAGCTCTGGCCGGCGAGGCGCATGGCATTGCGCGCGCAGATGGGGGCGGCGGCCTCGATATCGGCGTCATCGCACAGGATCGTCGCGCCGGTGCCGCCAAGCTCAAGCGCGACGCGCTTCAGCCCTGACGCGGCCTTGATCTCCGCGCCGACCTTTGTAGAGCCGGTGAACGTGACGAAATCGACACGAGGGTCGCGAACGAGCGCCGGACCGACCTTGGTGCCGTAGACGGCGTTCAGCACGCCAGGCGGCGTTCCGGCGTCGACGAACAGTTCAATGAGCTTGTGCACCGTTGCCGGCGTCTGCGGCGGCGGTTTGAGCACGATTGCGTTGCCTGCCGCGATTGCCGGAGCGATCTTGTGAGCGGCCAGATTGAAAGGCGCGTTGAACGGTGTGATTGCGCCAACAACGCCAACCGGAAAGCGCAGCATCATCGCGATCTTGCCGGCACCCATCGCTGTCCCGTCAAGCGGCACGTGCTCACCCTCGATGCGGATTGCCTCCTCCGCCGAAAGCGAAATCGTGTCCTGCGAGCGGAGGATCTCCGCGCGGGAATCCTTGATGACCTTCCCCGATTCGCGCGTCATGATTTCAGCGATCGCATCGGCGCGCTCCAGCAGCAGCACGTTGACGCGGCGCAGAAGCGCGGCGCGCTCATAGGCCGGCATCGCCGCGATCACGCTCTTGGCAGCGACGGCGGCATCGAGCGCGTCGTTGAGGTCGGTCAGCGAAGATTCCGGCGCCTGCGCGACGACGTCGCCGCGATAGGGGTCGACAACGTCGAACGTCTCCGCAGCCTGTCGCCACTGCCCGCCGATCAACATCGGCACTTTGGTCTGCAAGACCTCAGAGGGCGCTTGAACTAGGGTGCTGCCCGACACAGCCTGACCTCCTTGGTCTCTGTCGTTGTGTGCAATCGTTCAGTCCGAACGGACGCGCCGCCAACCGTCGCCGGAACGCGCAATGGACCAACATCCATGGACAGGCTAGTTTCCGAGATTGTAGGATGTCAATTGACAATGTGGATTATCGGGGCCGGCGTTCCAGCGTGGAGGCAAACAGGATGCACCGGGACGCGAAGGCGGTGTTGGCGATCTGGCATGATTTGGTGCCGGAAGAACGGGAGGGTTCGCTCGACTGGTACGACCGCGAGCATCATGCCGAGAGGATCGATCTACCGGGGTTTTTAAGCGCCCGGCGCTACATGGCGGTGGATGCGGCGCCGGAGCTCTTCAACCGCTACGAAGTGACGGATGTCGGCGTACTGGCCTCTGAAACCTATCTCGCCTGCGTCAATACGCCGACGGAATGGAGCCGGCATTGCCAGCGAACAATCATCAACAATGTCCGCACGGTTTGTCGAATCGCCGCGCGCGCGGGCCGCTGTGAGGGCGGCGCTGTGGCGTCCATTCGGTTCGGAACCGATCACGCGAAAACGGGCCGGGCGCTTGGCAAGACGATGGTGTCGGACGAATTCATCGCGCGAAGTGGCCTTCTCTCAGCCGAGCTCTGGATCGCCGACGACGCGCGCACAACAATACCGACGGAAGAGAAGATTCTGCGAAAGGTCGAGGACCGGATCGCCGCGGTGACAATTGTCATCCATGCCTCACGCATGCCCGCGCTGCGGCAGGCTGTTGAGGCGGCGCTGTCGGCTTCACCTGAAGCAGGGCGACATGGGGAGGTGGGCTATTACGCGCTCGCCTTTGCCATGAATGCGACGGCGCCGCGTGAATAGCACCGCCCGACTCCGGAACTGGTTCTTTCAGCCAGAGCACCTTGGAGACGGTCGGAGCCGCTGAGGACATGTGCATCTTCGGGAGATTGATATGCCGGTAGCAAGTCTCGGGCGCGTTCTTAATGGGCCCAAGCTAAGTGCCAAGGGGCGGTCCTGATGCGCCTGGCTCTCTGCAACGAGGTGGTGCGCGAGCTTCCGATAGAAGCGCAGTGCGCCATGGCGGCAAAGGTTGGATATGACGGACTTGAGCTCGCGCCGTTCACGCTCGGTCCTGACCCGGAGCACCTGCCGAGAGAGACGATCATTGCAACCCGGCGGGCCGCGGCGAATGAAGGCATTGTGATCACCGGCCTTCATTCGCTGCTGTTTGTTCCGGCCGGGCTTTCGATCACCAGCGCCGATCCGGATGTGCGCGCACGCACGACTTCCGAGATTTTGTCGCTCGTCAGATTGTGTGCCGACCTCGGTGGAACGTACCTCGTCCACGGGTCGCCCGACCAGCGCATGCTCACGCCCGGCGACGAATCTGAAGGGCGCAAGCGTGCTCTTGAGATGTTCGCCGTCGCGGCCCGGGCGGCGGAGGAAGCGGGCCTCGTCTATTGCCTCGAAGTGCTCTCACCGGAATTGACCAACTTCGTCAATTCGCTGGAAGACGCGGTCTCCATAATATCGGAGATCGGCTCGCCCGCCTTCCGCACCATGATCGATTGCACTGCTGCGGGTGCAAGCGAGACGGAGCCGATTCCGACGCTGCTCCTGCGCCACGTGCCGACGGGGATGGTCCGGCACATCCACTTCAATGACCCGAACCGGCGCGGCCCGGGCGAAGGTGCGTTACGCTTCTCACCGATCGTCAAGACTCTGGCCGCCTTGCAATATGACGGCTGGGTCGCCGTGGAGCCGTTCATCTACGAACCCGACGGGCCGAGCTGCGCTGCGCGCGCCGCCGGCTTCGTGCGTGGGCTTGAGGAGGCCCTTTCAGAGGAATGAACGTACGGGCTGGTCGGTTAAAGGCACGGCTGGTTTGATCGTCGTAGCGCATTGCCGACACTCGGTGGGGAACGACGCGGCGTGTCTCCGACTTCTCGGCATCGCAACCGAGTTCCGCGCTATGAAGAAGTAATGCCGGGCATCCCCTGTCGCGCCGGCTCGCTGGTGCTGATTCGTTTATTGTCATACTTGACAGCTTATTCTTCCAGATCTATTTACTGTCGTACATGACAGTAAATATCGGGCGGCCCTGCAGCCGTTCGCGCATCAGACGGTGAGACATGGCGGAAATGAGATCGAGTGGAGTTGGGCGCCCGTCGAACAAGGACGAACGCTACGACCAGGTGATGCTGGCGTTGGTTCGGTGTGTCGCCAGATTTGGCCTCGAAGGTACAACGCTCACCAAAGTGGCGGAGGAGGCGGGCCTGACCAGACCGTTGATCCGGCATCATTTGGGCAACCGCGCCGATGTGATCTCTGCGCTACAGGATTTTGTGCTGGCGCGCTTTGATACGGATATCGATGCTCTGATCGAGGCCCTGCCTGACCAGAACACCGGCGCTTCTCTGAACGATCTGCTGTTTTCCGACAGGGGCGCCAGCGACCCCGCCATGACGATGGCCTTTGCCGCGCTCACCGCGCATGCGCGTTCCGACAAGAGCCTGCGCAAACGGTGTCGCGCCTGCATCCTGCGATTGGAAACGGAAGTCGCCCGGGTTCTGGCGGCCGAAATACCCGATGAGAGTGCGGCCCGTACAACTGCCCACGGCATCGTGGCGCTTTACTTCAACGTAACGGCCTTCGAGGCTCTGGACATGCCCAGGGTCTGGCGGAAGCGGGCAAGGACTGTAGCGCACAGCTTGCTGCCCCATGATGGAGCTTCACAATGACCCTAAGCCGTTTCCTCAATTACCTCGCTTTCGCGCTGCTGATGATTTCACTCGCTCTTGGGTTCCAGTCGCTCTGGGGCGCGCTGTTTCTGTATTGGTCGGCCCGCAGCATCGGCACAGGTCATGTCTTTTTGTTGTCAGCCGTCATCCGCGACGAGGATCCGATCCTGTTCTGGCTGATTCAGTTCGCCTGGGTGGCGTTTGGACTCTGGATGATCGCCGCAGATGTCCTGCCGGCGTTTGCCTGAACCTTCCCAACATTAAGGAGTGTGCCGATGGGCACGAGCCGCAAAACGGACTCCAACTTCGTGTGGACCGATCTTTCATCCTACGACGTTGCGGCGTCGCGGACGTTCTACGAAGCCATCTTCGGCTGGAAGACCTACGATATGGGCCGGATGGAGGCCGGTCCGGATGACCGTTTCGGCATGGATCAGGTCACTTATTGTATTGCGACGCTCGGCGATCGTCCTGCGGCGGGCATCTTCGACATGCCGCCCTTTTTCCAGGAGATCAAAATGCCGCCCTTCTGGATGTCATATCTTGCGGTCGACGATATCGAAGCCGTCGTAGCGCGGGCGAAGGCCATTGAAGGCGTTGTCGTCGATGTTGAGCCGACGCCCTTCGGCGAAGGAACCATGGCGCTGATCCGAGACCCTTTGGGTGCCGGATTCACTTGCTATGACGGCCCCGACATCGACAGCAAAGGGGACGGCACCGAGTACGGTCGCATGGTCTGGAACGAGTTGATCACCGACTCAATCGCGGCAGTAGACCATTTCTACCGCGAGGTTCTCGGCCTCAACGTCATCCGGGACGACGAATATGCCGACAACCGGGTCAAGTTGATCAACGGAGAGGGCGAAGAGATTGCCGGCATTCAGGCGGTCGATGAGAGCATTCGCTCAAAGAAGGTCTATTGGATGCCGTTTTTCAGTGTCGATGCGTTGGCCGACTTCGCGACGCGTTTGGACAAGGCCGGTGGCAGGCTGATGTCCAGAACCGATTTCGGCAGCGGCACCGATTCCGCCATTTGCTACGACAATACCGGGGCGGCGTTTGGCGTTGCCGAAACGGGCGCTCAATACCAGGATGTCAAGCCCTGGTACCGGGCATTGTTCTAGCGCCCTCATCGATTTCGCCCTCGTATCGATAGTTCCAATCAGGGAGAAGACGCTCGTTGTCCAAAAACGTCACGCGGCGGGAGATACTCGCGCTTCTGGGTGTGAGCGCGGCGGCACTGACGGCCACAATCAACCGTGTCGGCGCTCAAAGCAGTAGCGTGGATGATGTGTTGGATGTGGCCGTCATCGGCGCGGGCGCTGCCGGGCTGACGGCGGGGTTCCTGCTCGACCGGGCCGGAGCGCGTTTTCGGATTCTGGAAGCAGCGGACATTCACGGCGGGCGTGCAAGAAAGGACACGAGCCTCGCCGACTTTCCTCTCGAGATGGGAGGGGAGTGGATCCACACAACCAACCAAGTTTTGAACACACTCTCCCAAAGCGACAATGCCGCCGACCGCGCGACAGAGTGGCGACCCGTCACCTGCGATGTCTTAAGTGGCGGGCGGCTTTATCGGGAAAATCGCTACGCGCTTGATTGGCGTGGCGAGCACCGGTTCATCTCCACCACCTGGTTCGACTTCTTCAATGATTTTATGGCCCGCGACATACGCGACCGCATTGACCTCAACACGCAGGTCACGCGCGTCGACTATTCCGACGATCCCATAAGGCTAGGTCTGGCGGACGGTGAAACCATCCGCGCGCAGCATGTGATCGTGACCGTGCCGCTTAACGTTCTGAAAGATGGTGACATTCACTTTGAACCGGGGCTGCCCCCTTCAAAGAAGCGGGCGCTTTCCGGTGTGATCATGCCGGACGGCTTCAAGCTGTTCATGCGCTTCGAAGAGCGATTCTATCCGGACATGGTTCTATTCGATCACGGCCACCAGACACCAGAAGCCGAGATCATGTTCTACAACGTCTCCCTCGACAAACCGACACGACAGAACATCCTCGGCTTATTCGCACACGGGGTCGTCGCCACGCCATACGTCAACATGGAGGACGGTCAGTTGGTGCGTGCAGCACTTGATCAGCTGGACCGGCTCTATGATGGCGCAGCGTCGCGCGCGTTCCAGGGTCACGTCTTGCAGAACTGGAGCAAGAGCCCATTCCATCGCGGCACGTATTCCTACTTCCATCGGTCCAGGCCGGCGAAACTTGGGGCCTCTATCGATGGCCGGGTCCACTTTGCCGGGGAAGCCTATAACAGACGGTCCGACGGCGAATGGGGCTATATGCACGTGGCCGCCCGTTCAGCCTATGACGCCGTGGACGAGATCAGCAGGAGCTGACAATAGGAGCGGCCGATCTGTCCGTGGACCACTCTGCGATGACTACGCCGCGATCTAAGCGACCAGAGACTCCGCTTTCTCGATCGCTTCGTTGGCATCCTGCGCGGCAAAGTCGGCACCGATGCGCTCGTAAAGCGATGCGTCCGCACGGATCGCAGCGCCGCCGACGGCGATCTTGATCCGCCGGTTCTTTGACGATCTGCGCGCGTCCTTGATGATGCAGCCGAGCTCTCCGATGTTGGCCTGCGAGCCGACCGAAAGACCCAAGACCCCATAATCGTGATCGCGGAGCTCCTTATAAAGCGACTCGCCGGCCTCAACGTCGCTGCCGCCGGCGACATCCCAACCGGCGCTGTCGAAATAGAGGCCGAGGATGACCAGGCCGAAGACGTGATCCTCGCCCGGCGCGCGCGCCAGCATGATGCGGCGATCCGGCGTGGTGCGCGACGCCGATGTGGCGCGCCGCGCGGCAAAATCCTGGACCATGGATTGCAGGCATGACAGCGCCAGCGTGACCTCAACGAAGTTCATGCGGTCGTCGCGCCACATTGTTCCAAGCGACTCAGCGACCGGAATGAAAATCTGCTGACAGGCCTCAATCAGCGACAGCTCAGTGCTTTCCACTAATGTGGCAAAGCCGCGCACGCCGGCCCAGTCGCCCTTCAGAAGCAGGGCGATCAGAGCATCCGCCGTCACGCCACGTGCCTTGGCTGTCTCCGTTGGCGACAGCTCATCGGCCTCATTGTCTGAAAGGTTTACAACCAGCCGTGGCGCCACCTCGTGCACGACGGCGTGCTCAATTACATCCTGCTTGCACGGTGTACTCTGACGCCGCTTTCCGTTCTGGCCGCTTCGGCCGTCACTGCCGCTGCTCAGAGTATCGCCATGTACGGCGCTTCCCTGATCGTCCATCTGACACCTCGAACGCTGCCGCGTCCGCCCCTCCAAGAATGCCATTCACGGTTTTAAGTTGGCGCTCCTCGTCGAGCCGCCCAGTGGATAAGTCGTGGAGAATCTGTCGGGCCGGCAGGCTGTTTGAGCCGCCGAGCGGTTGCTCGCGCGCGAAGGCCTGCGCTCGCTTCAAACGCGCCGCCGAGCGTACTGGGGGTCACCCTGTCCGCCAACACATTGACCCTCCGTCATTATTCTGGCTGGCGTTGCCAGCCATGTCGCCGTTGCCGTTCTTTTCAGCACTCCGGCGCTCATTTCTTGACAGCTATATTCAATCGCTTCTCGCCCGATGTAAACTTCTTTTTACACACGCTGGAATCGGTGCTTTTGGAAGGGTCCGCAGTCGCCGCCTGGCCATTTGCTTTTGAGGGGCGGCTGCACCAATCTGATGACGCGCGTCGTCAACGCCCGTAGACAGCGTCGACGCGTAGAGGAACGATGACGGCGCCTTTTCCCTTCTCTGCAATCGTTGGCCAGGACGAGATGAAGTCGGCATTGCTGATGTCGGCGGTCGACCCCAATCTCGGCGGCGTTCTGGTGTTCGGAGACCGGGGCACCGGCAAGTCGACAGCCGTGCGCGCAATGCCGGGGCTCCTGCCCAAGATCACCACGATCAAGGGATGTCGCTACAATTGCGATCCACGATCGAGCGAAGTGCTGTGCGCCGATTGCCCTGCGTTGAGTAAGACAGGCAGAGCGAAGACGCAGACCGTGCCGATACCGGTGGTCGACCTGCCGCTCGGCGCGACGGAGGATCGCGTGGTCGGCGCGCTCGACTTGGAGAAAGCGCTCGTCGCCGGCGAGAAGGCTTTTGAGCCGGGCCTGCTCGCCCGCGCTCATCGCGGGTTCCTCTATATCGACGAGGTCAACCTTCTGGAGGACCATCTGGTCGACCTCTTGCTCGATGTCGCCGCCTCCGGCGTGAACGTCGTGGAGCGCGAGGGGCTGAGCGTTCGTCACCCGGCGCGTTTCGTGCTGATCGGCAGTGGCAATCCGGAGGAGGGGGAGCTGCGCCCGCAGCTCCTGGACCGCTTCGGGCTGTCAGTCGAGGTGCGCTCGCCGCGTGACCTGAAGGACCGCGTAGAGGTCGTTCGCCGCCGCGATGCCTACGATTCCGACCCGGCGGGCTTTGCCAAGACGTGGAGCGCGCGCGAAGGCCGCCTGCGTAGTCGCATCAAACGCGGCCGAGATCACCTGCCCGATGTCGCGACGCCCGACGACGCGATGGAGTTCGCCGCAGCTCTTTGCCTCAAGCTCGGTGTCGACGGGCTGCGCGGAGAGCTGACGCTGACCCGTGCGGCGCGGGCGCGCGCGGCCCTTGCCGGCCACGACGCCGTCAGCCGAGCCGATGTCATAGCGGTCGCGCCGACGGCGCTGCGCCACCGGTTGCGGCGCGATCCGCTTGACGAAGCCGGCTCCACTGTGCGCGTGGAGCGTGCGCTGGCGGAGCTATGCGGCGGCTCGGCGGGAGGCCCCGGTGAATGAGCAGCCGACGCCCTGGTCGGACGCATGCCTTGCGGCGCGCGTCCTGGCGGCCGGCGGCAATCTTGGCGGAATCCATGTCCGCGCCCGCGCTGGCCCCGTGCTTGATCTCTGGCTTGAGCATCTCTGCGCCGCTCTCGACCCATCGCTGCCCTATTTGAGGATATCGGCGGCAACGCCTGAAAGCCGGCTGGTCGGCGGGCTCGATGTCGCAGCCTCGCTGCAACGCGGTGCGCCGGTCGGCGATCCGGGCCTGCTCGCAAAAGCACATGGCGGAATCCTTGTCTTGTCGATGGCAGAGCGCGCGACCCCGACATGTGCCGGCATCATCGGCGCTGCGCTGGACAGCGGCGTCGTCCTGTCGGAAGGGCACGGCGTATCGCGACGCGACGCGGCGCGCTTTCAACTGATCGCGCTCGACGAGGGCGTCGACGACGAGTGCATTCCGCCGGCTTTGGCGGATCGCCTGGGGCTCCGCATCGATCTCTCCGCCGTCCCGTACTCCTATGCGAGAAGCGCCACCATCGAGACGTCGAGTCCGTCTGGAACAATCGGCCAGGTCGAGATCAGCGAAGCCATGCTGGAAGCCATCGCGGCCGCTTCGCTTCAGGCCGGCGCAACATCAATGCGCGCTGCCATCTGGTTGACTCGCGCTGCGCGCGCCTTGGCGGCGCTCAATGGCGTGCAATCGGTGGAGGCACCTCACGTCGCCACCGCCATGCGTCTTGTTCTCGGCGCCGGCGTGACGCAGCCGGCTGAGGCGGAGCCGTCCGAGGAGAGGGACGGGTCAGCCGCGTCGCGCCCCGACGAAGCACCTGCGGCCGAGCCCGCCGACGCCGATGCCGCGACGCTTGATCCGGAAACGCTGCGCGACATGCTGATTGAGCCGACATCAACGCCCGGCGCGCATGTGACCGGACTGCCGGTGCCAGGCGCGGAGCGGGCCCGCGGTGCGGCGGCGGCGGGCAAGTCCGGAGCCGTTCGTGACAAAAGCCGTCGCGGCCGCCCGGCCGGGCTGACGGCCCGTCCGCCATTCCCTGACGCGCGCCCCAACGTCGTCGCGACATTGCGTGCCGCAGCACCTTGGCAGAAGCTGCGGCGTCGCGAACGGGCGGTGCAGCCCGGCCGCGTTGCCGTGCGCAAATCCGACTTCCGCTACATCCGCTATCGACACCAGGTTCGCTCCACCGCGATCTTCGTGGTCGACGCATCGGGATCGACGGCGGTGGAGCGGCTCGGCGAGGCCAAGGGCGCGGTCGAGCTTCTGCTTGCCGATTGTTATGTGCGCCGCGACAGCGTCGCGGTGGTCGCGTTTCGTGGGCTTGAGGCGGACGTGATCGTTGAGCCCACAAGGTCCTTGGTTCGTGCCAAACGTTTGTTGACCGGATTGCCCGGTGGTGGGCCGACGCCGCTGGCATCCGGATTGGCGAAGGGCATCGAACTGGCGGCTCATGTTCGCCGCGCCGATCAATCGCCGCTGCTGGTCCTTCTGACCGACGGTAACGGCAATGTCGCGCTCGACGGCAGCGTGGACCGTCAGGCCGCACGCCACGACGCTGATGTCCTGGCGCGCCACGCCGCAACGCTGAACGTGCCTGCGCTTCTCATCGACATTGCGCGGCGGCCGCGCGACACCGCCCGCGATCTGGCGACCACGATGCGCGCCGATTATCAGCAGCTTCCGCGCGCTGACGCGGTCGCCGTTTCGGGCCTCGTCGCAGGATATATGCGGTAAGGCCGGTGTCGGGAGAGGGCGGAAGCCGGCTGAATTGGGCGCGGGACGGCGAGGACTGGCCGAACCGGGAGGCCAGCCAATTCGTGACGTGCGGCACGACGCGCTGGCATGTCCAGACCATGGGCGGAGAATCCGCACCGGTCCTGCTGCTCGTGCACGGCACAGGTGCTGCGACTCATTCGTTCCGCGATCTGATGCCCTTGCTGGCGGCCGAGTTTCGTGTCGTGACCTTCGACTTGCCGGGCCACGGCTTCACGCGCGTCACCAACAGCGACGCACTGTCTCTGCAGGGCATGGCGGCGGAGATATCGATCCTTCTGAAGAAGCTGGAGGTCGCACCGGATGTTGCAATCGGCCATTCCGCCGGCGCCGCCATCCTGCTTCAGCTCGCGTTGAAAGACTACATCGCGCCGCAGCGCATCATCGGCATCAACAGCGCGCTTCGGCCGATGCACGGCCACGCGTTTTTCTCGCCGATGGCGAAGCTCCTTTATCTCAACCCGCTGGTGCCGCGCCTGATGTCGTTGCGTGCACGCTATGGCGACGCCGCATCCAACGTCCTCTCCATGACCGGGTCGCGCATCGACGCGGATGGCGCGCGTTTCTATCGCCGCCTGTTCGAATCACCCAGCCACGTCTCCGGAGCGCTGGGCATGATGGCCAACTGGGATCTGGATGCGCTTCAGGAGCAGATGCCCACCTTGCAGATTCCGCTGAGTCTTGTGGTCGCCGAAGACGATCCGATGGTGTCGCCATCCGTGTCGCGCCACGCAGCCGAGCTGGTGCCCGGTGCGGAGATCATCGCAGTAGAAAAGGGCGGGCACCTTCTCCATGAGGTCGACCCGCAGAAGCTGGTGGACATCATCCGCGAGCGGATGCCTTAGCGACGTGCGATTGCTTTCTTCGCGTGACGCCGTTGCGCAAACAGGGCTGACGGGTTTAACTGTCAACCAAAGATGACAGTGCATATGCCGCCGCCCGCTGCCGGTCCACTGACCGACACCAAGCCCGCCGCGATCGTGATCGGCGCCGGCTTTGGCGGATTGGCGGCAGCCATCCGCCTCGGCGCGCGCGGCTATCGCGTCACACTCCTGGAGCGCAACGATCAGCCGGGCGGCCGCGCCGCGGTCTTCCATCAGGACGGCTTCGCCTTCGACGCCGGCCCGACAATCATCACACTGCCGTTTCTGTTTGAGGAGCTTTGGGACCTGTGCGGCCGGCGCATGGCGGACGACGTGACGCTGACGCCGCTCGACCCGTGCTACGCCGTCCGCTTCGCCGATGGCGAGATCTTTCGCTGTTTTGTCGACGACGCTGCGATCCGCGCTGAGATCGCCCGCTTCAACCCGTCCGATGTAGCCGGCTTTGAGAAGCTCCTCGCTGAAAGCGAAGCCTGTTTCCGCACCGGCTTTGAAGGGATGGTGGATCAGCCGTTCCTCAGCCTGTGGGACATGGCAAAGGCGCTCCCAGATCTCATCCGCCGCCGCGCCGACCGATCCGTCTACGCTTTGGTTGCACGGCACATTCGCGACGAGCGTCTGCGCATGGCGCTCAGTTTTCACCCGCTCTTCATCGGCGGCAATCCTCTGCGCACCAGCGCTATCCTCAGCCTGATCTCATACTTGGAACGGCAATGGGGCGTTCATTACGTCATGGGCGGCACCGGCGCCCTGGTGAAGGGCCTCGTTGACCTGATCGAAGGGCAGGGCGGTGTGGTGCGCCTCAACAGCGATGTTGCAGAGATCCTCGTGGAGGATGGCGCCGCTACGGGTGTGAGGCTCGCCGACGGCGAGACCCTGCGCGCCGGTGTCGTTGTCTCCAACGCCGACACCGCCTGGACCTACCGCGAGTTGCTTCCCGCCCATTGCCGCAAGCGCTGGACGGATCGCCGGCTGGCGCGCGCTGCCTATTCGATGGGTCTTTTCGTCTGGTACTTCGGCACCAAGCGGCAATATCCGGACGTCGACCACCATACGATCATCATGGGGCCGCGCTATCGCGGTCTCTTGGAGGACATATTTGAGCGCAAGGTGCTGGCCGACGATTTCAGCCTCTACCTGCACCGGCCGACGGCCACCGATCCAAGCATGGCGCCTGAAGGCCGCGACGCATTTTATGTGCTCTCGCCGGTGCCCAACCTGGACGCCGGCATCGACTGGGACGAGGCGGCGGAGCCTTACCGGCGCAAGATCGCGGCCTTTCTGGAAGCGACGCTGCTTCCCGACCTTGACGCGCAGCTCGTCACGTCACGGGTGGTGACGCCGTTCGATTTCCGCGACCGGCTGAACGCCGTCAAAGGTGCCGCTTTCGGCTTGGAGCCGCGAATAACGCAGATCGCCTGGTTCCGGCCCCACAACGCCAGCGAGGACGTCAAGAACCTCTACGTCGTCGGCGCCGGCACGCATCCGGGCGCTGGTGTTCCCGGCGTCGTCTCTTCAGCGCGCATACTCGACAGGATTGTGCCCCATGGCGAACTGGCCGCTTGATCCCTTCAGATTGTCGGTTGAGGAGCGCGCGCATTGCGTCGCCGCAATGCGGCGTGGCTCGACATCGTTCCATGCCGCCTCGCTGCTTCTGCCGGCCCGTATCCGGTTGCCCGCGCGCGCGCTTTATGCGTTCTGCCGCGCCGGCGACGACACGGTCGATCTGAACACAGATGGCGATTGCGCCGCCGACCGCCTCATGGCGCGCCTGGACGATATCTATGCCGGTCAGCCGGGCGACATCACGTCCGACAGAGCCTTCGCCGCATTGGTTCGCGCATGGGCCATTCCGCACGCACTACCCGCCGCCATGATCGAAGGCTTTCAGTGGGACGAAGCGGGCCGGAATTATCGGACACTCGACGCGCTCCTGGATTATTGCGCCCGGGTGGCGGGTACTGTCGGCGTGATGATGGCGATCCTGATGGGCCGGCGCGATCCTGTTGTTCTGGCGCGCGCTGCTGATCTTGGCCTCGCCATGCAGCTCACGAACATCGCCCGCGACGTCGGCGAGGATGCGCGGCAGGGCCGGGTCTATCTGCCGCTCGATTGGCTGGAGGTGGAGGGCCTGAGCGCGGATCGGCTTGTCGACCGGCCGTACTACACTGCCGCGCTCGGCAATGTTGTGGCGCGGCTGTTGACGGTGGCCGACGGCTACTACGCGCGTGCCGTGACCGGCTTGGCGTCACTGCCCGCCGATTGCCGTCCGGCCATCCTGGCGGCGGCTTTGGTGTATCGGGAGATCGGCCGCGGCGTTGCGGCAAACGGCTTCAACAGTGTCGACGACCGCGCCTATACGACGGGCGCGACCAAGCTGCGGCTTGCGGCGCGTGCGGTCGGCGGCTGGGCCTTCTCCGGGCCGATCGACGAGACGCCGGCGCATGCCAGCACACTCTTTCTTGTCGAGGCCGCGGCGATGCCGACCCGCAAGCCGCTCCGCGGCTTCGACGCGAAGGTCGACCGCGCCATGGAACTGCTGACGCTGCTCGGCACGCGCGAACGCGAATGGACAGCAGAAGCGCGAAGCGGATCGTGAGATGCCTGAGGCTTATTTCGGGCTGGTCGAGGTCGCATTGTTCTACGCAGCGGCGCTTGGCTTTTGCGCCTGGCAGCTGGTGCAGCTGAGACGCGACACCGGCCATGACAAAGAGAAGCCGGGTAGGGAGGAGCGCGGCCCGACTCCGTCAAGACGCTGAACAAGCTCAGCGGCCCGTCCAGCGCGGCATGCGAAACGGCAGCATCATCTTCACGATCGGCGATGCGAAGCGGCGACCGGAGAAGCTCTCATGCATGAAGCGCGCCGTTTCGCCCAAGATGTGCGTTTCAATGATTGAGCGATTGTAGAACGGGCTGTCCTCCAGTGTCCGCACGAGGACCGGTTTATGGCCGGCAGCGCAGGGCACGCCACGCGCCACGCCCCAGAACCCTGGCGTCATGCTCATGGAGTCCGGCGGCGTGAACCGTTCGTCGCTGCCCTCTGCACCAAAGCGCAGGCCAAGCCGCTGTCGCGATCCATCGCGGCGCTGGCTGTCATAGACGATCGCCGCGGAGCCGTCGGCAAGCCGTGCGCGCGCCCAATCCCAATGCACGAACCCGTCCTCAAGCGGCTCGGTTCCCCAATTGCTGTCGAAATAGCCGTGGCCGGACCACTGAAACCCGCTGGGCTCGGTGAAGGATGCTTGGATCCGCGCAAGCGGCGCGATCGGATACCAGATGTGACGATCACCGGTCCCGATCGCCGTGACGGCATCGGTGATGATCTCCGGCGTCAACCGCACGGTGCCGCGCAGCCGCCGCGGCAGCCATTCGGCGGGCGGGCGCGGCACGGCGATCTCGTCGATTTTGATCGCAAGATTGTCGCCGTCCCATTCCATCGCGCTGTCGCCAATACGCACGAATCGCGGACTGCGGCGGAGCGTACGTCTGCCGCGCTCCGTCATGGCCCAGCGATTGCCGCGCGGCGCGTAGAGCGCGACGTTCATCACCACATGGTTTTCAGGATCGCGCCGACCGGACCAGGCGTAATAGGGGGAGAAGACGGAGCCGACGAAGGCGATGATCGACAGGCCGAACTGCCCGCAATCGCTCAGGCCGTCGACATACCACCAACGATAGCCGCCGGGCGGAACCGTGGCTTCGAAGTCCGGTCCGCTATGAGCGCCGCCGCCGCCAGTCGGCCCGACATCGCCGCCATCGGCACGCCGGGGCCGGGGTGGACGCTGCCCCCCGCCAGGTAAAGGCCGGGCACCTTTGTCCGCGCTCCCGGTCGGCGGAACGTCGCCGCCCAGCCGTGTGAGGCCCGCCCGTAAAGCGCGCCGCCGGTGCCGGGATAGAGGCGGCTGAAATCGCCGGGCGTGGTCGCCACCGCGTCCATCCTCTCCGCGTCGAGCATCAGCCCGCAGCTTTTCAGTTGCGCGATGGTCTTCTCCATCCATTGCTTCGTCTCACCGGTTGAATAGCGCCTTTCGTCGCCGTCGGCGGGCGCGTTGATCAGGATCAGCAATCGTTCGCGGCCGTCGCTTGCAGCTTTGTGATTGAGACGGCCGGCATCGTCGCGGTCTTGCGCACAGACGTAGACCGTCGGCTTCTCCGGGGCCCGCCTGTCTTTGAATATGGCGTCGAACTCCGCAGGATAGTCGTCGGAGAAGAAGACATTGTGCCGGGTCAACGCCACCCCGCTCGTCCTCGCCACGGCCGACCAGGTCAGCGCCGAGAGTGAACGCTCAGGCGCCGGAACCTCGGAGACGCCGACATCGAGGCTGCCGAAACCGCCGGAAGCGAGCGCCGAGACGTCACCGCAATAGATGACGGCATCTGCGTCGATGGTTTCGCCTGAGCTGAGCGTTACGCCACGAACACCTGACCCATCGCCAAGGATGTCCGCAACGTCCGCGCCGTAGCGCATTTCGACCGCGCGTGCAGCGGCAAGATCGGCCAGCGCGCATGCCAAGGCGTGCATGCCGCCTTCGACCAGCCACACGCCGGCCTGCTCGACATGGGCGACCAGCATCAGCGTTGCCGGCGCGTCAAACGGCGACGAGCCGCAATAGGTCGCGTAGCGACCGAAGAGCTGCCGCAGGCGCGGATCGGAAAAATAGTCGCCGAGCGCCGCCCACAACGTGGAGAACGGCCTGAGCTGCGACATGCGATCGAAGCGCCATGGCCCGATCCGACGTGCGAGCGAGATCGGATTGGGCCGCTCCGCGGCAATAAACGTCGATTGCAACGTCTCAAACATTGCCGCGCTGTCGACGCAGAACCGCCGGTAGCCGTCGGCATTCTGCCGGTCTGAAAATGACTCAATAGCCTCAGCGCTTGCTTCGATATCGGCGAAAAGGTCGAGCGCTGCGCCGTCCGGCCAGAGATGGCGGGCGAGGCAGCTCGCACGGCTGAGTTGCACAAGATCGTCGAGCCGAGCGCCGATCGGCGCCAGTAATGCGTCGAACACGTCGCGCATGGTGAAAACGGTCGGGCCGGAATCGATCGGCAGGCCGGCCACGCTGATCTGCCTCACCTTACCGCCCGGCGCCTCGGCCTTGTCCAGGAGGACGATGTCGCCGCCGGCGGCGCTCAGAGCAATCGCGGCGCTGAGCCCCGCCATCCCGGCGCCGACAATGACGACCCGGCCATGCGCGGCCTCAATCAAGGCCGGATTTGCCCCGGCTGCCCCGGCCGCATTGACATCCTCCGAAAATATGTCAAATTTGCTTTACACTATATCGTGTCGCTATAAATTGACAAACGGAGGCGAGCGAGATGGACCCCCTGCATCGCATCGAACGGGGATTGGATCGCGCTCTGACGTTTGCCACAGCGACCAAGCGGCCACCCCTTCTGTGCAAGGCTGTCCGCCATGCGGTTTTCGCCGGCGGCGCGCGGGTGCGGCCGCGGCTCTGTCTGGCCGTCGCGGGAGCCTGCGGCGACAAATATCCCGCCGCGTCTGACGCCGCCGCAACGGCGATTGAGCTTCTGCATTGCGCGTCGCTCGTGCATGACGATCTGCCCTGTTTCGACGATGCCGGATTACGCCGCGGCAAGCCGACCGTTCACGTCACCTTCGGCGAGCCGATCGCCGTGCTGGTCGGCGACGCGCTGATCGTTCTGGCGTTTGAGACGATCGCGCGCGAATGCGCACTGACTCCGGACCGCATCGCCCCGTTGATCGCCACGATTGGGCGCGCAGTCGGCATGCCGCACGGGATCGTGTCCGGGCAAGCCTTTGAAAGCGAACCGGAAATTCTGCTCGCCGAATATCATCGCACCAAGACTGCGGCACTGTTCACCGGCGCAACCGCCTCCGGTGCCATCGCCGCGGGCGCCGATCCGCAGCCTTGGCTTGCCGTAGGCGAGGGGCTCGGCGCGGCCTATCAGGTGGCCGACGATCTGCGCGACAAGCTGGCCGATCTTGAGGAGACCGGGAAGCCCTGTCAGCAGGACCAGGCGAACGGCCGACCCAACGCGGTCGACGAGCTCGGCGTCGCCGGAACGATCGCTCAGCTGCGCCAGTTGGTGGACGAAGCCGTCGCCACCGTGCCCGACTGCCCTGGCGGGGACGCCTTGAAGGCGCTGATCAAAGGCGAGGCCAAACGCCTCGTTCCAAAACGGGTGGCGCAGCTGGCTGCGTAATCATTTATGGCGCGCACTGCCGGCTCGCTGCAGATCGAGGACGACACGCAAACGCCTGCGCGGCCAAGCCTTTACGAGCAATACCGAAGCCGGCGCAATCGGCTCGTCGCGCATCCGACCTTCCAGCGCTGGGCCATCGCCTTTCCGCTCACGCGATGGGTCGCCCGCCTCCAGGCCAACGACCTGTTCCGCCTCACGACGGGCTTTGTTCATTCCCAGATTCTCTATGCCTGCGTTGAACTTGGCGTGTTCGCCCATCTTGCGGATGCGCCCGGCACCGTCGACGAGATTGCGGCGCGCATCGGCGTGCCGGAGGAGGGGACAGCGCGGCTCCTGGAGGCGGCGGCCGCGCTCCGCCTGATCCGCTGCGACGCTGGCGGCACATGGCGGTTGGACGATCTCGGCGCGGTTGTGGCCGGCAATCCCGGCATCCGCGCGATGATCCGCCATCACGCCATGCTCTACCGCGATCTCAGCGATCCCGTTTCGCTGCTGCGCGAGGGCGGCGGCGAAACCCATACCGAGCAGTTCTGGGCCTATGGCCGCGACGATTCCTTATCGGGTGAGCGCGCCGCCGCCTACTCGGACTTGATGGCCGCGAGCAATGACCTCATCGCCGCAGAAGTCCTTCAAAACTATGACTTTTCCAAGCACAAGATCATTCTCGACATCGGCGGGGGCAACGGGGCGTTTCTGGCCGCCATCGCGAAAGAGGTTCGCGACGCTGAATTGTGGCTGCTCGACCTTCCAGGCGTCGCGGAGCTGGCAAAGCGACGTTTTGAGGCTGATGGAATCGCTGACCGCGCCACATGCATCGGCGGCGACTTCTTCGCAGATGCGATTCCGACCGGCGCCGACTGCATCACGCTGGTTCGCGTGCTCTGCGACCACGACGATAGAGCCGCATTGGCGCTTTTGGAGAACATCCGCCGCGCCATGCGAAACGGCGACACCCTGCTCGTCGCCGAGCCGATGGCCGGCCACGACGCCGACGGCTCCGCGATTGCCGCTTATTTCAGCATGTACTTCCTGGCCATGCGGTCCGGCCGCAGCCGAACCCCGCAGCAACTCTGCGGTCTCTTGAGGACGGCCGGCTTCCGCTCATGCCGGCCCAAGCCGACCCGAATGCCGCTCTTTAGCGGGCTCATTTTAGCCCACAAGTGACCGGACAATCTGTAAAAAAATATTGACAGTCTGCATTGTCAATTTACAATGACATTGGGGAGAAAGCCCTAGCGGACGCGGGCCGTTAAGGGGCGCAAACAGAAGATGGAAACCACGGCAGTCGTTCTCGACAAACCGGCCAGTTTAGCGCTGGCGGAACTCGACCTGACGCCGCCCGGTGAGGCGGATGTCGTCGTGGACGTGCTGTGGAGCGGAATCAGCAGCGGCACCGAAAAACTGTTGTGGGACGGCACCATGCCGCCGTTTCCTGGCATGGGCTATCCGCTCGTTCCTGGCTACGAAGCCGTCGGCCGGATTAGCGCGGCGGGCGATGCCGCCGACCGCGCCGTCGGGGAGACGGTGTTTGTTCCCGGCGCCCGCTGTTTTGAGGGCGTCAACGGGCTCTTCGGCGCCGCCGCCTCCAAGCTTGTGGTTGCGGCCGGCCGCGTGGTGCCGCTGCCTGAGTCGATGGGCGAGGCCGGGACATTGCTGGCGCTCGCAGCGACCGCTCATCATGCGCTCGTGCTGCCGGGCACCCAGCCGCCCGACCTGATCGTGGGGCACGGCGTGCTCGGTCGGCTTCTTGCCCGTATCGCCATCGCCAAGGGCTGGCGCGCGCCGGTCGTTTGGGAGCGAAGCGCGGAGCGCCGCAGCGGCGATCACGACTACCCGGTGATCGACTCAACTGGCGATATCAACACCCAATACGCCGCCGTCATCGACGCAAGCGGCGACCCAGGTATCCTCGATATTGCGATCGCGCGCCTGGCGAAGCGCGGCGTTATCACGCTCGCCGGCTTCTATCACGAGCCCCTCAGCTTCGCCTTTCCCCCCGCTTTCATGCGCGAAGCGACGATCCGAATCGCCGCGGAGTTCGAGCCTTCCGATGTCGAGGCCGTGCTGTCGCTGGTCGCCGCCGACCGGCTGTCGCTGAGCGGCCTGATCACCCATCGCGCCCCCGCTTCCGATGCGCCCGCCGCCTACGAGACGGCGTTCGGCGACCCGCAATGCCTGAAGATGGTTCTGGATTGGAGAACGGCCGCATGACCGAGGATCTCGGCACCCACGGTGAACTGTCCATGCACGACTTCCTCCGCGAGGAAGCCGCCATCGATCCTGATCCCGTGGCGACCGGGCCGGTGACCAAGGAAACGCAGATCATTGCCATCTACGGCAAGGGCGGCATCGGCAAGAGTTTTACGCTCGCCAACCTCTCCTACATGCTCGCGCAGCTCGGCAAGAAGGTGCTTCTAATCGGCTGCGACCCGAAGAGCGACACAACCTCGCTGCTCTTCGGCGGCCGCGCTTGCCCCACGATCATCGAGACGTCGTCGAAGAAGAAGGAAGCCGGCGACGAGGTCGCCATTGGCGATGTCTGCTTCAAGCGCGATGGCGTCTTCGCCATGGAGCTCGGCGGGCCGGAGGTCGGGCGCGGCTGCGGCGGGCGCGGCATCATCCACGGCTTCGAGCTTCTGGAGAAGCTCGGCTTCCACGATTGGGACTTCGACTACGTCCTGCTGGACTTCCTTGGCGACGTGGTATGCGGCGGCTTCGGCCTGCCGATCGCCCGCGACATGTGCCAGAAGGTCGTGGTCGTCGGCTCCAACGACCTGCAGTCGCTCTACGTCGCCAATAACGTCTGCTCGGCGGTTCAATATTTCCGCAAGCTCGGCGGCAATGTCGGCGTCGCCGGCATGCTCATCAACAAGGACGACGGCACCGGCGAGGCACAGGCCTTTGCCGCGGCCGCGCAGATCCCCGTCCTCGGCTCCATTCCCCAGCATGAGGACATCCGCCGCAAGAGCGCCAACTACCAGATCATCGGCATCCCCGACGGCGAGTGGGGCGGCCTCTTCACGACGCTTGCGGAGAACCTTGAGGCGGCACCGCCGACGCTGCCGACCCCGCTTTCCCAGGACGAGCTGATCGGCCTCTTCGACACGGAAGAGACCGGCGGCGACTTCCTGCTGGAGCCTGCTGCTCCTGAAGACATGTGCGCGGCTTCAACGCTGAACAAGCCGTCGCTCGAAGTGATCTACGACACGGTGTGAACGGATGAACCAGCACGCTCCGGTCCTGGACGCAGACGCCGCGCCGGTTGAGAAACCGGACGAGGCGGCAGGCGTTGACGGGCTGGGCTGTCATGCCGGTGCCGAGAAGCTGAAGGCATCGGCGAATGCCAGCGGCAATGCGGAGCTGATGCAGCGCCTTGAGGCCGACTACCCGAAGGGCCCGCACGATCAGCCGCAATCGATGTGCCCGGCCTTCGGCTCACTGCGCGTTGGCTTGCGCATGCGCCGCGTGGCGACGATCCTCTCTGGCTCCGCGTGCTGCGTCTATGGCCTGACCTTCACCTCACACTTCTACGGCGCCCGACGCACGGTCGGCTATGTGCCGTTCAATTCCGAGACGCTCGTCACCGGAAAGCTCTATGAGGATATCCGCGACGCCGTCCACGAGATGGCCGACCCGGACCATTACGACGCAATCGTCGTGACCAATCTGTGCGTGCCCACGGCGTCGGGTGTGCCGCTGCAGATGCTCCCCAAGGCGATCGACGGTGTCAGGATCGTCGGCATCGACGTTCCCGGATTCGGCGTGCCGACACACGCCGAGGCCAAGGACGTGCTGTCTGGCGCGATGCTGAAATACGCTCGCGAAGAGGCGAGCGCCGGCCCTGTGCAGGCGCCGCGCGACGGGATTGAGGAGCGCCCCACGGTGACCCTCGTCGGTGAGATGTTCCCCGCCGATCCCGTAATGATCGGCGCCATGCTGGAGCCGCTCGGTCTGGCTGCCGGTCCGGTGGTGCCGGTGCGCGAGTGGCGTGAACTCTATGCCGCGCTCGATTGCGCGGCTGTCGCCGCCATCCACCCCTTCTACACGGCTTCGTACCGCGAGTTCCAAGCGGCCGGACGCGACATCGTCGGGTCCGCGCCGGTGGGCGTCGACGGCACCGATGCCTGGCTCGGTGCGATCGGTGAAGCCTGCAATGTGGTGCCGGACAAGATCGCGGCGGCGCGAAACGCCTTCCTCCCCGCCATCCGCGCAGCGATCGCCGACAATCCGATCAAAGGCCGGATCACGCTGTCGGGCTACGAGGGATCGGAGCTCCTGGTCGGGCGTCTCCTCGTCGAATGCGGCGCCGACCTGCGCTATGTCGGAAGCGCGTGCCCGCGCACGCCATATTCCGCAGCCGACGCGGCGTGGTTGGAG
This sequence comes from Afifellaceae bacterium, assembly GCA_028281235.1. Classification (GTDB taxonomy): domain Bacteria; phylum Pseudomonadota; class Alphaproteobacteria; order Rhizobiales; family Afifellaceae; genus DASWJZ01. The sequence goes on from JANQKG010000010.1 coordinate 125,799, forward strand.
GAGCACGGCGTCGTCGTGCGCTTCCGCGCGTCGCTTGAGCAGGACCTGGCGGCGTTCCACGAGTTCCAGCCGGACCTCGCCATCGGCACCACGCCGGTCGTGCAGAAGGTAAAGGAAGCGGCGACGCCGGGGCTCTACTTCACCAATCTGATCTCGGCGCGCCCGCTGATGGGGCCGGCGGGGCCGGGATCGCTGGCGCAGATCATCAATGCGGCGATCGCCAACAAGCCGCGCTTCGACCGCATGTCGGAATTCTTCGACGGCGTGGGAAGCGGCGACAAGGCCGGCGTCTGGGAGGACGTGCCGCAGGAGCGGCCGCAATTCCGCAAGAAATACGCCGCCAAGACGAAGATCGCGCACAACGCGGTCGATGCCGGGGAGTCGGTCGGATGCTGATCCTCGATCACGATCGTGCCGGTGGCTATTGGGGAGCGGTCTACGCCTTTACCGCCATCAAGGGCCTGCAAGTCATCATCGACGGCCCGGTCGGCTGCGAGAACCTGCCGGTCACTTCGGTGCTGCACTACACCGACGCGCTGCCGCCGCACGAACTGCCGATCGTCGTCACCGGGCTTGGCGAGGAGGAGCTCGGACAGACAGGCACCGAGCAGGCGATGAAGCGTTCGCGCGACACGCTTGATCCGTCATTGCCCGCCGTCGTGGTGACCGGCTCGATCGCTGAGATGATCGGCGGTGGCGTGACGCCGGAAGGCTCCAACATCCAGCGCTTCCTGCCGCGCACCATCGACGAGGATCAATGGCAAAGCGCTGATCGCGCATTGAAGTGGCTGTGGACGGAATACGGGCCCAAGAAGGGCCGCGTGCCGGCGCCGAGAGCGCGCAAGGAGGGCGAGAAGCCGCGCGTCAACATCATCGGGCCGATCTACGGCACGTTCAACATGCCCTCAGACCTCGCCGAGATCCGCCGCCTGGTGGAGGGGATCGGCGCTGAGATCAACATGGTCTTCCCGCTGACCAGCCATCTTGCCGACGTCAAGAAGCTCGCCGACGCCGACGCCAATATCTGCCTCTACCGCGAGTTCGGCCGCATGCTGTGCGAGGCGCTCGACCGGCCCTACCTGCAGGCGCCGATCGGCATTCATTCAACGACCGCCTTCCTTCGTGAACTCGGCGACATGCTCGGCCTCGATCCCGAGCCGTTCATCGAACGGGAGAAGCACACGACGCTGAAGCCGATGTGGGATCTGTGGCGCTCCGTCACGCAGGATTTCTTCGCCACGGCGAGCTTCGCCATCGTCGCCTCAGAAACCTACGAGCGCGGCATCCGCAACTTCCTCGCCGACGAGCTCGGCATGCCGTGCGTGTTCTCCTTCCAGCGCCGCGCTGGCGTGAAGCCGGACAACGCCGCGATCGAAGCAGCGATCCGCGACACGCCGCCGCTCATCCTGTTCGGTTCCTATAACGAGCGCATGTACCTGGCGCAGTCGGGTAGCCGGGCCATTTACATTCCCGCGTCGTTCCCCGGCGCCATCATCCGCCGCCACACCGGCACGCCGATGATGGGCTTCAGCGGCGCATCTTATCTGATCCAGGAGGTCTGCAACGGCCTCTTCGATGCCCTGTTCAACATTCTGCCTCTGGCGAGCGACCTCGATCAGGTCGAGGCAACGCCGGCGCGCGCAGCACGCGACATCGGATGGACGCCGGAGGCGCGCGTGGAGCTCGACGCGCTGGTCGCCGCCACACCGGTGCTGATCAGGATTTCAGCTGCGAAGCGCATGCGCGACGCTGCCGAGAACGCTGCCAAATCGGATGGATCGAAATCTGTGGGCACGGAGCACGTGCGCCGGGCTCGCGACGTCGTTGCGCTCAGTCGCGCCGCTTAAGGCCGGCCGGAGCGAGCGACGAAGAAGAGGTGAAGCAAAGGAGGGACAAGGATGGCGAACGCAGACGTCTCAGGTCCTAGGACCGGCCTACGCCTCAGGCCGTCTGAACGCCTGGGCTACCAGATCTTGGTGAAGCTCGCCTTCGTGCTTTGCTTAGGATTCGTCCTGTTCGAGCGGCTTGCCTCGCGCCGCCGCCCGACAAGTGCCGCAAGCGGTCGTCGCAACGGTTCGGTCATCGCCGAAGCCCGCGCCGCGGCTCATGCGGCCATCGGCTATGCCTACCTGGCGTAGCCGACCACCGGTTTGCCGGGGTCCAAACCCGGCAAAATTGCCGAAGACGGCTCCGGCCCCTCCGGACGTCGTCGGCGGCACCCGCGCTGTGGCGGGCCAAACCCACGGCTCATGACCGAAAGGCTTAGCAACGGAGGTCATACAGATGGCTGATGGAAACGGCTCTCTGTCCGGTTGGACAGAGGGGGAAGCCCAAGAATTCCATAAGTATTTCATGCAGGGATCCTTGTACTTCCTCGTCCTGACGCTCATCGCGCATATCCTGATCTGGATATGGCGTCCGTGGTTCTAGGAAAGGAGTGAGATCATGTGGAGAATCTGGCTCCTATTCGACCCACGGAGAGCACTTGTCGGGATTCTGACCTTTGCTTTCCTAATGGTTCTGCTGAATCATTTTGTGCAGCTCAGCACGGACCGTTACGGGAGCTGGCTCAATGAGCCCCTGGCAGCGGCTAGCAGCGAATAGCTGCTCGTCCGGCAGCAGCGGGCGGACAATCAAGCCCTTAGGGGTGTCTGCCCGCTGCCAACCGGCGTCTTCGCATGGCGCCGGCTAATCGCCCGATCTAACGGGGAGAGGTCTGATGGCACTGCTCAGTTTTGAAAGAAAATACCGCGTGCGCGGCGGGACGCTGATCGGCGGTGACCTGTTCGATTATTGGGTGGGGCCGTTCTATGTGGGGTTCTTCGGGATCACCACGATCTTCTTCACCGTCATCGGAACGGTCCTGATCATCTACGACGCCGCGCTCGGCCCAACCTGGAACATCTGGCGCATATCGGTTGCGCCGCCTGATCTCAGCTACGGCCTTGGGTTCGCTCCCATGCAGGAGGGCGGCATATGGCAGGTCGTCACGATATGCGCCATCGGCGCGTTCGTATCGTGGGCTTTGCGGGAGGTTGAAATCTGCCGCAAGCTCGGCATCGGGTATCACGTCCCGATTGCCTTCGGCTTCGCCATCTTCGCCTATGTGACGCTGGTGGTGTTCCGCCCGCTGCTGCTCGGCGCCTGGGGGCACGGCTTCCCCTACGGCATCTTCAGCCATTTGGACTGGGTGTCGAACGTCGCCTACCAGCAACTGCACTTTATGTACAACCCGGCGCACATGATCGCGGTGACGTTCTTCTTCACCACGACCCTGGCGCTGGCCATGCATGGCGGACTGATCCTGTCGGCGGCCAATCCGGGCAGAAGCCGCGACAAGCCCGGTGAACGTGCTGAGGTGAAGTCACCCGACTACGAGGACGCCTACTTCCGCGACACGATCGGTTATTCGATCGGCACGCTCGGCATCCATCGCCTCGGGCTTCTGTTGGCGCTCAACGCCGGCTTCTGGAGCGCCGTGTGCATCGTCATCAGTGGACCATTCTGGAGCAAGAGCTGGCCGGAATGGTGGCAATGGTGGCTGGACCTGCCGATCTGGATCTGAGGAAACAGCCATGTCGGAATATCAAAACATCTTCACTGCCGTTCAGGTCAGGGGGCACCTGGAATACGGGCCGCCACTGCCTGCCGGCGACAGTCCGCGGGCGGGCAAGCCATACTTTGAGTACTGGCTTGGCAAGGTCGGCAATGCGCAGCTCGGTCCGACCTATCTGGGCGTCATCGGCACGTTGTCGATCGCCCTTGGCGTTGCCGCCATCGTCATCATCGGCCTGAACATGTGGGCGTCGGTCGGCTGGGATCCGATTGAGTTCGTGCGCCAGCTCTTCTGGCTGGCGCTGGAGCCGCCGCCGGCCGAATATGGCCTGCAGGTCTTCATTCCGCTCAATGAGGGCGGATGGTGGCTGATCACCGGCTTCCTGCTTACGCTTTCCATCATCCTGTGGTGGGTGCGCATGTATCGGCGCGCGCGTCAGTTGGAGGTGGGCACGCATGTCGCGTGGGCCTTCGCCTCGGCGATCTGGCTGTTCCTGGTGCTCGGCTTCCTGCGTCCCCTCTTGATGGGAAGCTGGTCGGAAGCGGTGCCTTTCGGCATCTTCCCGCACCTTGATTGGACGACGGCGTTCTCGCTGCGCTACGGCAATCTGCACTACAATCCCTTCCACTGCCTGGCCATCGTCTTCCTTTACGGCTCGGTGCTCCTGTTCGCCATGCACGCCGCCACCATTCTGGCGGTCGCCCGTTATGGCGGCGATCGGGAAGTGGAGCAGATCACCGATCGCGGAACCGCATCGGAGCGCGCCGCGTTGTTCTGGCGCTGGACGATGGGCTTCAACGCAACCATGGAGTCGATCCACCGCTGGGCGTGGTGGTTCGCAGTGCTGACTCCGCTGACCGGCGGTATCGGCATTCTCCTCACCGGCACAGTCGTCGACAATTGGTACCTGTGGGGTATCAAGCACGGGATCGTCGCACCACTTCCTGACGTCTTCCCCGGCGTTGTCGACCCGGCACTGTCAGGAGGCGGGCAATGATCAGGCTTTCTGTTCTTTTCGCTATCGGCGCTGTGGTGGCGATAACGATTGCCAGCTTCGTCGGCGCCGGCTGGGATCTGCCGCCGGTGGAGACGGAGCAGATCGGCTTCCGCGGCACGGGCATGGTCCAGCACAAGGACGCAGAGGACGAGGCGGCGCTGCGCGCCGCCAACGTCGCGCCCGAGCCGCTCTACGAACCCGATCCGTCGGGGGACAAGGCCCGCGACATCTTCGAGAACGTACAAGTGCTCGGCGACCTGTCGGAGGACCAGTTCCTGCGTCTGAAGGGGGAGATGACGGAGTGGGTTTCGCCGGAAGAGGGCTGCGCCTATTGCCACAATGAGGAGAACCTGGCGTCGGACGAGCTCTACACCAAGGTGGTGTCGCGGCGCATGATCCAGATGACCCAGGCGATCAACGAGGATTGGAAGTCGCATGTCCAGGAGACGGGCGTCACCTGCTACACCTGCCATCGCGGCGAGCCGGTTCCGCCTGAAGTCTGGTATCGCGATCTCGATCCCAAGCCGCAGCCGGGCATCGTCGGTTATCGCGCCGACCAGAACATAGCGGCGCAGTTCGCCGGCCTGACATCGTTGCCGCAGAATAGCCTGGAGGACTATCTGCTGAACGAAACGCCGATCCGTGTGCATTCCAAAACGGCGCTGCCGACCGGCGAGAATGAGACCGGCGTAATGGACGCGGAGCACTCATGGTCGCTCATGATGCACATCTCCGACTCGCTCGGCGTCAACTGCGTCGCCTGCCACAACACACGCGCCTTCGACGATTGGGACCAGAGCCCACCGCAACGGGTGTCTGCCTGGCACGGCATCCACATGACGCGGTGGCTCAACACCGATTACCTGACCGGGCTCGGGCCGGTGTTCCCCGACAATCGCAAGGGACCGCATGGCGACGTGTTCAAGGTGGGATGCGCCACCTGTCACGCCGGCGTGCAGAAGCCGCTTTACGGGGCTCAGATGCTGGCGAACTATCCCTCGCTGCAGACGAAGACCGGTGCAGTGGACGCTCCCGACTTCAGCAGCTACGTGGCCGGCGAGACGCAGATGCTCGGAACGCCCATGGCGCCAACCCCGGCGCCGGAGCCAGAACCCGAGCCGGAACCTGAGCCCGAGCCAGAGCCCGAACCTGAGCCGGAGCCCGCGCCGGAACCAGAGCCGGAAGCACCGGCCGATAACCAAGAGACGGAGAACCAGGGCACCGCGCAATAGTGGAGGGCGCGATGCCAAGGGGCGGCGGCACCTAAACGAACAGACGGGCGACCTCCAGCGCCCGACGACAATAAGCCGCCGCCAGCCCCGGGTCTCCCTGGGGCTGGTTCCTTTTTGTCGACGACTTAAGCAGACGCCGACGACCGATGCTTGCGGCGCGATCTTGGAGCGGAGATCGCCATGCGCCCCGTCCGCCCCGGCGTCATCCGCATACCGGATTCCAATGCCGGCCGGTCTCAAACTGAGATCACCTGTCTTGAGCGCGGGCATTGAGGCGTCCCGCTGTTTTCCTGGCGCGGCGAACCGTTCCACGGCCAGGATCGGCTCGATCAGCTTCGATGGCGGATTGAAGCGTCCTGAATTGCGACGCCGACAGATCGCAGCAGCTTCTTCGTAATAGAGACGACCGACGCAACGATCGCTGAGGGGGCCGAAAGCCTCAGAGCTTGAGGTCGGGAAAATGCTCCACGTAGATGCGGAACCACGGCGTGAAGTCGGCGGGCCGCGTAGCGATCTCCGCACGCAACACCTCTGGCGCGATCCACCGCGTCTCCGCAACCTCGTCAGGGTTGGGGCGGATCGTCAATTCGCCACGCCGCGTCTGTCCAATGAACATCGTTACCTTCTCATGCTCATGCAGACCATTGCCAACATCAGCTGAATATTCAAACACCCGCGCCTCGGCGAGCGGCAACGTAAAGCCCAGCTCCTCCTGCAGCCGCCGCGCCGCTGCATCCTCCACAGCCTCGTCCCAATGCGGATGCGAACAGCACGTATTCGCCCATTGCCCGCCGCAATGATACTTGTCGTGCGCGCGCCGCTGGATCAGCAGCTCCGCTCCGTCAAAGACGAACACTGAGACCGCCAGGTGAAACACCGCGTCAGTATGGGCTTGCATCTTTTCGATCGGGAACAGCGCACCATTGGCGTCGATCCCCGGGATCATGATGGGCACGTTCATCGACTTGGGCACTCCGGCACGACTGATGGGGCGGCGGCTGGCTGTGCCGCCGTCAGTCAGGCTTTATGCCTTGCGAGTTGGCGTCAGGCAACGGCCCGCGACAGCGCGCATTGTGACCACAGGTCGTTCAGCGCGCCGACCAGGTGGTCGATGTCGGCGTCGGAATGGAGCGGCGTCGGCGTGATCCGCAGGCGCTCGGTTCCCACCGGCACCGTCGGGTAGTTGATGGGCTGCACGTAGATGCCGTACGAATCGAGCAGGAGGTCGGAGATCCATTTGCACTTGGCGGCGTTGCCCACCATCACCGGAACGATGTGGCTCGGATTCGACATGTGCGGAATGGAGCGCGCATCAAGCTTGGCGCGGAGCTTCGCGACTCGCTCTTTATGGCGCCGACGCAGGATCTCGTTCCCCTTGAGATGCTGAATGGACGCTGTGGCGCCGGCGGCCAACGCCGGGGGAAGCGCCGTTGTGAAGATGAAGCCGGAGGAGAACGAGCGGACGAAATCGCAAAGCGCGGTCGACGCTGCGATATAGCCACCCATAACGCCGAACGCCTTGCCCATCGTGCCCTCAATGACCGTCAGCCGATCCATCAGGCCTTCACGCTCGGCCACGCCACCGCCGCGCGGCCCGTACATGCCCACCGCGTGAACCTCGTCGAGATAGGTCATCGCGCCGTATTTCTCCGCGACGTCGCAAATCTCGGCGATCGGCGCGATGTCGCCGTCCATGGAATAGACGCTTTCGAACGCCACCAGCTTCGGCCGCTCCGGGTCGTCGGCGGCGAGCTTGCGCTCCAGGTCCTCAGGATCGTTGTGCTTCCAGATTCGTTTATCGGCGCGCGAGTGGCGGATGCCTTCGATCATGGAGGCGTGGTTCAGGCCGTCGGAATAGACGATGCAGCCGGGTACGCGTGAGGCCAATGTGCTGATGGCGGCCCAGTTGGAGACATAGCCTGACGTGAAGATCAGCGCGGCTTCCTTGCCGTGCAGATCGGCAAGCTCCTTCTCCAGAAGCACGTGATAATGGTTCGTGCCGGAGATGTTGCGCGTGCCGCCGGCGCCGGCGCCGCAACGGTCGATCGCCTCCTTCATGGCGGATGTCACGACCGCGTTCTGCCCCATACCGAGATAATCGTTGGAGCACCACACGGTGACGTCGTGGGTTTCGCCGTCCGGCCGGTAACGGGTGGCGCGTGGAAAGTCGCCCGCATGCCGCTCAAGGTCAGCGAAGACGCGATAATTGCCGGCGTCGCGCAGTCCATCGAGGGCGTTCTCGAAAAATGCGTTCATGTCCATAATGCGCCTCTACTTCCTTCTTTAAGCTGCGGTGCCTTCATCGGCACCCGACCTCACGCGATCTCCTGCCCCACACGCGCCGCCCCCGACCTCCTCGGGAAGCGCCGACGGCGCCGGCGTGAACGGGATGACGTTCTGGCGACCCTCGTGTCCCTCTGCCTCGCCCGACCTGTTGCCGCCGCCGGTCGCCCACGACCACAGAGCGGCGTCCGAGACAGGAAGGATCAGGAAGAGGTTCTCGACGATGGCCAACGTCAAGAAAGTCGCAAGAATGGTCCAAGATACGACTTCATGCGGTGACCCGGCACGATAGGCCAGGGCAACGAATAGTACGAGCGCCGCCGCTGCGCTGACGATCACGACAGGAAACAGCGGGCTGATCCGGTCCGTGCGATAGTAGGTCGTTATGTAGGCCAGATTCGGCGGCACCAGCATGCCGGTGGAATTCGGCGCGCCGAGGAAGATGTTGATCTTGGCGCTGATGCGCATCGCCCACAATATCGCGAATGTCCAAAATCCGGTCTGGTTGACGCCATCCAGAGTCAAGAGGACCACCACGAGCCCGGAGGCGAGGATCGCCAGTTCATGATCCCGCACGACCTGAAACGCGGCGCGAAAACGCTCCCAGCCGGAAAGACCGGGCGGGCATGGCGTCCGTCTCGGCCCGGTGATCAGGCCGAGCAGGAACGTCGTCTCGCTCCAGGCCCAAAAGCCCAACGCGCTGAGAAAGGCGACGAACACACCTGCCGTCGTTGCCATCTGGGCGCTGGCGTGAAGACCGAAGGCGGCCGCGACAGCCACCGCCGTCGCGCCGCCCAGAACCAGCGCCTGATTGTCCAGCCGCCTGCGTGACGCAAGCATCACCACGCCGGTCGACAGCCACCAGACGATGACGGTTGCGACTACGGCGATGACGATTTGGGTCACGGGCGCCTCCTTACGGCCTACCAGACCGGTTCCAGCCGGCTGGTTGCGGGGATGGCGTTGGGCTTCGTCGGGATCGCGAAGATGCGCAGGAAGTTGACGCCCGCGGCTGCAACCCAAAACGCCTTGCCAAGCCGACCGGCAAGCCCGCCGGCTTCGTCGGCTGCGGCGATCTTGCGGTTGATCCGCTCCAGCCGCCGGAAGCCGGCGAGAAGCGCCGGGTTGTCGAGATCAAGCGTCAGCGGGAAGACCTGCTTTGAGATCTCGCTCGTCGTGCGGAACACCTTCATGTCGTAATCTTCGATGTCGACGCCGAGCGCCTGGTGGAAGGCCGGGCGCGCATGGTCGCGCACATACATCGTGGCGAAGACGGCAAGCAGGAAGAACTTGATCCACAGCTTGTTGCGGCCGCTCAAGAGCTTCGGGTCGGTGCGCATCAACAGCGAGAACGCCTCGCCGTGGCGGAACTCGTCGTTGCACCATTCCTTGAACCACTTGAAGATCGGGTGGAACCGGAGCTCCGGATGCTGCTCCAGATGGCGGTAGATGGTGATGTAGCGGGCGTAGCCGATCTTCTCCGACAGATAGGTCGCGTAGTAGATGAACTTCGGCTTGAAGTAGGTGTATTTCTTCGCCTTGGCGAGGAAGCCCATATTGACGCCGATGCCGAAATCCTTGAGCGCATCGTTGATGAAGCCGGCATGGCGGGATTCGTCACGGCTCATGTAGCCGAAGAGCTCGCACACATCCTTGTTGGTGCCGCGGCGCTTCATCTCTTTATAAAGCACGCAGCCGGAGAACTCCGCCGTCAGCGAGCTCACCAGAAAGTCGACGAGCTCCTTGCGCAGCTCCGGCGACAGGTTGTCGAGGTCGAGCTCTTCCCAGTCGGCATTGCGTTTGAAGTGCGCCTTGTTGGGATCGCTCTTCATCTCAGCGATGAGCGCGTCCCATTCGGCCCGCACCGGGGTCACGTCGATCTTGTCCATCTCGTCGAAATCCGTGGTGTAGAACCGCGGATTGAGCATCGTCGATTCAAGCGCCGTGCGCGTCGTGTCGTTCTGCTCGCCGACACGGTCCGCAAGCTCAGTTGGCTCTACGTGGGCGTTCATAGCGTGGCCCTCTCTGAGAAGCTGAATTCACAAAGCTCCATGAACTCCAAATCGCCGGTCGCTCGTGTCCAGGCGCGCTCCAACCAGCTTGCGCGGGTGATTGTCGCCATGCGCTGGAAGGTCTGCGTCTCGCCGTAGGGCACTTGAACCGGCGCGCCGTGGACAACGACTTCATCGCCGGGATGCACCACGGCGCCGTTGTCGAAGCGCACATGCGCGCCGAGGCTGTCGAAGGTGTTGTTGATCTCCACCGTGCAGGGGACCTCCTCCTTCCGCCGGCCGAAGAACGGGAGCCAGCTCATTGGTCGTTTTCTCCCTGCATTGCCAGGAACCGCGAGAACGCCGCCACATTGTCGGGTCCGAAGGCATCGAGATAGATGCGTTCGCCGGTCCCGGTGTCCGACAAGGTTATGGCGCCGCCCTCCCACATGATCAGACGGAACGGCTGGGTCTGTGGAACGTTGGCAATCGTGCGCGAACGCTGGAGACCGCGGAGTGCGCCGCGCACAAAGCCGTCCTGGTTCGAGCCGAGTTCTTCGATCACCGCTCCGCTTGCAGCATCCGTCACGATGACGCTGTCGCCTTCTCCGGGCAGGAACACGATGTCGCGGATGTCGACCGGCGTAGTTGTCGCAACGCGCACGGTGCCGACATCAGTGAGCCGGCCGAACACGGCGATGGTGCAGACCAGCGCGACCAACGCGATCGCGCTATAGAGCGGCAGGCGCGGGAAGGACGGCTGACGCGTGGCCGGCTGAACGGAAGACGTGGCGAGACTCATCGTCGGCTCCTATTCCGCCGGCACCAGAGGCGCGCCGGCCGCGGGGATGTCGCGTTCCGCCGCAGGTCGCGTGACCGCGATCGTCGGGGCCATCGCATCGCCGGATTGCGCCGCAACAAGCTGCGCCTTCAAAGCGTCCGCCGCGGCTTCAACATTGGGGATGCAGCGCAGCGCCGGCTCCGGCTGTGAGAACCGCCACGGCCTGAGATGCGGCCACAGCACAAACCACGACAGGCGCTGCCCCTCCTTGACCGACAGAACGATGTCGCCGCTGCCATCCCTGTTGCGCGACATGTCGGCTGATGCGATCTGGCGGAACGGCAGGTTGAGCGTGACCGACAGCGCAACGCCGATCCGCATCACCAGGCGGCGGTTGGTGATCGTATAGAGCGTCGTCTTCTGCACGCCCCAGGCAAACAGCTCCAGGAGCGCCAGCGCGACGGCGGCGAGTATGGCCATTGCCGCCACAGAGAAGAGGATGCCGGCGAATGGCCGTGCGTCATGTATTCCCGCCGCAGCTATCCACGCCGCAAGCACCGCGAAATACCCCGCCACCCAGCGCGTCTTGAGGACACGTGAAGCGATCTGCTGCGCCACGGGCCGTCCCTGCCAGACGATGAACTCTCCCTCCGGCAGACGCGTCGGAAGGCCGGGGACCGGCTCGTCGTCGTGCTCAAAAACTGGGATCTTGGTCATCTCAACGCCTCATCAGACATAGGGTTCCTGACGCTGCGGCGTGGCGTAGAGCTGGCCGCCGCCGTAATACGCTACGGTGCGTTCTTCCTCCAGGCGGGTGACGCGGTTGCCGTTCGCCAAAGTCGGAACATTGGCGAACTGCGCGCCGGTGATGGCGTGCACATAGACGTGGCGCTTGCCGCGGCCGCTCTTCTTGAAGACGCAGAAATTGATCGGCAGAAGCTGCGTGCCGCTCCCGCCGGAGGTCTCTATCTGCAAGTAGCGCAGAATCTGCTCCGAACGGTCGATCCACAAGTCCGTGACCGTGCCGCCGGCAGCGCCGTCGCAGCCGACAACCGACATGCCGCGCGGGTCGAAATCCTCCGCCGCGACTTGGTATTCGGTGGCGACGCTCATCGGCACGATGCGGTCCTGACCGTCGGCAGCCGTGTCGGCGACGTCGGCCCGCTCCGCCCACGAGCCCGGACCGATGCCATCGGCCATGGGATCGCCGGTCGGGACGAGGGCAGCGCCGGGGAATGCGGCCGCCCGCTCCGCGGCAATCGGCCGGCTGTCGCGTTCCTTGTTGGGAACGCTCACGGTGCCGTGGCCGTGCGCCAATGCGAACGTCTTGGCCGGCGGAACGAACAGCCACGGGTCCTTTGAATATCGGCCCGTGAGGTCGTCCTCCAGCGGATAGCCCTCGCGCCGGTCCTCCTGGCGCAAGTACCAGATGAGGCCGGCAAAGAAGACCCAGAACGCATAAAGCGACAGCTGTGCGATATCGATATATGCGGTGAATGCGCCGGTTTCCATGGCGGTTCTCCCGTTCTCCTAGTTGCTCAGCCTGGCAAATCCACCAGGCCGAATTGTCTTGCGCGCGCCGTGCCGATCGTCCGGTCTTTCCCGACCAGCGGGCCGAGCACGGCCAGTCCCAAGAACAAAAGTACGATCTCGATGTGGTAGACGACGCCGTATCCGGTCGCCGGGGAGGCGAGCGACTCCCCGAGCGCCCCGTTGACGGCAAGCGCGTTGACGCCGTCGCGAATGATGCCGCCGAGCGCCAGTCCGGTCCCGATCGCCGTGGCTTGCACGGCGCTCCAGGCGCCGATGGCAAAGCCGCTGTCGGAGCCGTCGGCGAGCTCCATGGCGGCGAGCATCGTGCACACGGCGAAGAGCCCGCCGCCGAAGCCGATGAAGAGCGCACCAAACCGGAACAGCGCCGCAGACTCCAGCGGGGCGGAAAGGATGACGGCGGCGAAGGCAAAGATTCCGGCGAGCGCGCCCATCGCGGCCACGCGATACATGTCGAAATGCTTCTGCAGGAGCCTGCCTGCAAGCGCAAAGCCCGCAAGCGTGCCCGCCGCCCAAAGCGCTGTGAGATATGTGGTCTGCGCCACGGAGAGCCCGAGGATCTCGCCGCCATAGGGCTCCAGGAGAACGTCCTGCATGGCAAAGGCCATCGATCCCAGACCGACGCCGATGAGAAGCCGCGTCGTGCGCGGGTCGGCGCGGTAGGCGGCCTGCGCTTGCGCGAAACTGGGCACCGAGCGGCCGGCCCGTGTGCGGGTCGGATTGCGCGCCTCCTGCTTCCACAGCGAGATCACGTTGATAACCACCGTCACCGCTGCCGCACCCTGGATGACCTGGATCAGCCGCTTCGGGCTGAAATCGGTGAGGAGCAGACCGAAGGCCACTGACGAAATGATCATGCCGACGAGAAGCGCGACATAGACCAGCGCCACAACGCGCGGCCGTGTCTCCCTCGGCGCCAGATCAGTGGCAAGCGCCAGGCCGGCGGTCTGCGTCATGTGCATGCCCGTGCCGGTCAACAGGAAGGCGGCGGCCGCGGCGACTGGGCCAATCCATTCCGGCCCGTGGGTCTGCGATTGCAGGATCAGAAGCGCGAACGGCATGAAGGACAGGCCACCGAACTGCAAAAGCGTACCGAGCCAGATGAACGGGACCCGCCGCCACCCAAGCGCTGAGACATAGGTGTCGGAGCGGTAGCCCATGAGCACGCGGAACGGCGCCGCCAGGACCGGGATCGCCACCATCAGCGCCACCAGCCAAGTCGGCACGCCAAGCTCGATGACCATGACACGGTTGAGCGTTCCCGTCAGAAGCACTGCGGCCATACCCACGGAGAGCTGGAACATGGAAAGCCGCAAGAGCCGCCCAAGCGGCAGGTCGCGCGACGCCGCATCGGCGAACGGCAGGAAGCGAATGCTGACGCTCTGCCAGGCCCCGACGATCACTGCGTTTGCGCGAGAAAGCTTCACGACCGGGTCACCTCCATCGCCTCGGAGATGTAGAACCCGCGCGCGATCCGAGAGACGGAACGGGCGCTCCAACCGGCAAGCGCCGGCCGCTTCTGGAGGTTGCAGGCAAGCGCGGCGGCGGCGACCGGCTGAATGGCCGGCGCGCGATCGCTACGCGGGAACATCCGCCCGACGAGATGCATAATGGCCAGAAGCGGCGTGCGCGGCGCGACGGTGAAGACGATCGACCGGTCTGTGCGGGAGGCCAAGGCGGCGAGGGCATCCTCAACGTCGGCCGCGCAATAGTGAATGAGGGAATCCATGGCGACGACGGCGTCGAACCGGCCGTGCACGTCGGAAAGCATGTCGCCGGCGAGAAACGATATGCGGCCCTTGCCGCTGTAGCCGGCAAGCTGCTCGTTGGCGAAACGGATGATCTGCGGCGAAAGGTCGACGCCCAGCACATCGGCCCCCCGGCTCGCCAACGCCGTCGACAGCGCGCCGGCGCCGCAGCCGGCATCGAGGATGCGCATACCCGTGAGGTCGGCTGGGAGGCAGGAGAGGATCGTATCGCGCATGGCGGCGCGGCCTTCGCGCACGGTGGCGCGGATGCGGCTGAGCGGCTTGTCTGAGGCAAACCGCTTCCAGGCATCGATCGCGGTCCGGTCGAAATAGACCTGGATCTCGCTGCGACGCTGAAGGTAGCCGGCATCGATCATCGCATCGACCTCATTCAAAGCCCAGGAAATCGAAGATCTCCCGGTCCTTCATGGGTGCGGCGTCCAACACGTCGGCGCCGCTCCACAGATAGTCGGCGAGCTGGAGATACTCGTTCTGAATCGCCTTCACGTCGTCGTCGTCCTCCATCTCGAACATGGTGCATTTCTTCAGCCGCGAGCGCCGCACCGCATCGGAATCGGCGATATGCGCCAGCCGCCTCAGACCGATCGCATCGTTGAACCGGTCGATCTGATCGGTGTCGCGCGAGCGGTTGGCGATCACGCCGCCGATGCGCACGTCGTAGTTCTTCGCCTTGGCGCGGATGGCGGCGACGATGCGGTTCATCGCGAAGATGGAATCGAAATCGTTGGCGGCGACGATGAGCGCCCGCTCCGCATGCTGCAGCGGTGAGGCGAAGCCGCCGCACACCACGTCGCCAAGCACGTCGAAGATCACCACGTCGGTGTCTTCCAGAAGGTGATGCTCTTTGAGGAGCTTGACCGTCTGGCCGACAACATAGCCGCCGCAGCCGGTGCCCGCCGGCGGCCCGCCCGCCTCAACACATTGCACGCCGTTATAGCCGTCGAAGACAAAGTCCTCTGCTCTCAGCTCCTCGGCGTGGAAATCGACCTCCTCAAGGATGTCGATCACCGTCGGAATCAACGACTTGGTCAGCGTGAATGTGGAATCGTGCTTGGGGTCGCAGCCGATCTGCAAGACCCGCCGGCCGAGCTTGGAGAAGGCCGCCGACAGGTTCGAAGACGTCGTCGACTTGCCGATGCCGCCCTTGCCGTAGACGGCGAACACCTTGGCGCTGTCGATCTCCATCGCCGGGTCGAGATGGACCTGCACGCTGCCTTCGCCATCCTCACCCTGTTCAACGCGCGCTTTCGTGGCGCGGGCGTTGAGTTCGGCCGTCCTAGGATGGGTATAGATGTTCATGCTGCAGCCTCCACGACGATTCCCTCCACGCGATCTTCCAGTTCGTCTCCGGCGGCGCGCAGCGCTGCCCATGTCTCTTCATCGGGCGACCAATATTGGCGCTCGCCGGCTTCAATCAGGCGGTTTGCAAGCCGCGCGCCCGACTTCGGATTGAGATCCGCCAGCCGGCGCCGCATGCTCTCGTCGAGCACGAATGTGTCGCTCAGATGCTTGTAGACCCAAGGCGCGACCTGGCCCGTCGTCGCCGACCAGCCGAGCGTATTGGTGATATGGCTTTCAATCTGCCGCACGCCCTCATAGCCGTGGTCGAGGAGCCCCTCGTACCATTTGGGATTGAGCATGCGCGTGCGCGTCTCAAGCTCGACCTGTTCGTTGAGCGTGCGCACCTTACCCTGGCCGCAGGTCTGGTCGCCGACATAGACGGGTACGTCCGCGCCGCCGGATCTGCGCACCGCGCGCGTGATGCCGCCGAGCGTGTCGAAATAATGGTCGATCGACGTGATGCCGAGTTCCAGCGATTCCAGGTTCTGGTAAGCGCCTTCCACGTGCTGGAGGATTGAGGCGAGAAGTTCCGGCTGCTTCACCGGCTCGCCGCTTGGGCCGAACGCAAAGCTCTTGCGGCTGGAGAACGTGTCGGCGAGCTCGTCCTCGTCGCCCCACGCGCCGGAATCGATCAGCATGTTGACGTTGGAGCCGTAGGCGCCGGCAGCATTGGAGAACACCCTGAGCGCCGCCACCTCCATGGAGCACTGGTTGGCTTCCATATGGGCGAGCGCATTGGCGCGCACCTGGTTCATGTCCAGCGGCTCGTCGGCCATCGCCGCCTTCTGGCAAGCTTCGGCAAGCAGGCGCGTCTGCAGCGGCAGGAGATCGCGGAAGATGCCCGACAGCGTGATGACGACGTCGATGCGCGGCCGTCCGAGCTCGTCAAGCGGGATGAGGTCGGCGCCGGCAAGCCGGCCGAACCCGTCAAAGCGTGGACGCGCGCCGATCAGTGCAAGCGCCTGCGCGATCGGCGCACCTTCGGTCTTGAGATTGTCCGTGCCCCACAGAACAAGCGCCAGCGATTTCGGCGCTGCGCCGTTGTCCGCCGTGTAGCGCGCGATCAGGCGGTCGGCCTGCATCTTGCCGTCGACGATGGCGTAGGCGCTCGGCAGGCGGAACGGATCGAAGCCATGCAGGTTCCGGCCGGTCGGCACGATCTCCGGCGCGCGCAGAACGTCGCCGCCGCACACGGGGCGGATGTAGCCGCCGTCAAGGGCATGCAGCACGGCATCGATCTCGACATTGGTCCGCAGATTGGTGTCGAGCGCCGTCAGCCGCTCAGCGATACTCCGTTGTGCATCGTCGCTAAGGCTGAGCGCATCACCATTGCCGGCGGCGATCCGGTCCAGCGTGTCGTCATCCAATGCACCGTCCAGCACCACATTGTTGGCCGAGCCGATCAGGTCGCGCCGCTCCGCATCGCTTGGCGCTTCGCCGGCGACGTGCAGGCCATGCGGGATGAGGGTCGCCTCAAATTCGGCAAGCCGGGTGGCGAGCGCCGGGATGTCGGATTCGCCATTGGCGCTCCACGATGCGTCTTCCGCGACAAGATCAAGCGCCACCGCCTGCGCCTTGATCGTGTCACAGAGCCGCGCGTGCTCGTCGGTGTGGCCCGGCGGCAGGCCGCGCCAGCGTTCAATCGTGGTCTTGAGGTCGAGCAGGCCCTTGTAGAGGCCCGCATGGCCAACCGGCGGCGTCAGATAGCTGATCAGCGTCGCCGCCGAGCGTCGCCGCGCAATCATGCCTTCCGACGGATTGTTGGCGGCGTAGAAATAAACGTTGGGAAGGTCGCCGATCAGCCGGTCCGGCCAGCATTCCTCCGACAGCGCGACCTGCTTGCCCGGCATGAATTCCAGCGCGCCGTGGGTGCCGAAATGCAGGACGGCATCGGCGTTCAGATCGTCGCGGAGGTAGCGGTAGAACGCTGCGAAGGCGTGGGTCGGCGCAAAACTCTTGTCGAACAGGAGCCGCATCGGATCGCCCTCGTAGCCGAAGGCCGGCTGCACGCCGACGAAGACATTGCCGAAGGACGCGCCGAGAACGAAGATGCGCGATCCATCGCTCTGATGCCGGCCGGGTGCGGGGCCCCATTGCGACTCAATTTCCGCAAGCCACGGCTCGCGCCGAACATGCGTATCGGTGTCGATCGTGGCCGCCACATTGGCCGGCATGCCGTGGCGCTCTGCGTTGCCCTCCAAAACGGCGTCGCGTAGCGCCTCTTCGTCGGCCGGCAGCTCCACATTGTAGCCGTCCGCCTTCAGCGCCTTCAGCGTATTGAAGAGCGAGCGGAACACGGAGAGATGCGCCGCCGTGCCAAGCGCACCGCCATTGGGCGGGAAGTTGTAGATGACCGTCGCAATCGTGCGCTCCGCCTTCGGTGTCCGGCGCAGCCGCACCAGTCGCTCCACCCGCGCGGCGAGCCGCGCCGCACGCTCGTCGTGGCACCGCATGTCCCGCGTTGAGCCGGCTTCGCCGTCGGTTGAGCGGCCGCCGAAGAGGATCGGGCCGGTCGCGCCGTCGATCTCCGGCAGCGCCACCATCATGGTGGTCTCAACGGGCGTCAGGCCGTGGTCGCCGGCCTCCCAGTCCTGCAGCGTCTGGAACTCAATGCCAAAGGCGGAGAGATAGGGAACGTCGAGGCGTGCCAGCGCCTCTTCGGCCGCCGCCGCATCGTTGTAGGCCGGGCCGCCGACAAGCGAGAAGCCGGTCAGCGAAACGACCGCATCGACGCATGGCGCGCCGTCACGCATGAAGAAGGCTTCGATCGCCGGACGCGCATCCAGGCCGCCGGCAAAGGCGGTGACCACACTCAGGCCGCGCGCCTCAAGTGCTTCGATGACACCATCGTAATGCGCTGTGTTGTCGGCAAGCACGTAGGAGCGCATCACCAGAAGCCCGACCGTACCTTCGCGGCCCTTGCTTTTCGACACGCGGCGATACGCGGCCAGGTCGTCGGTGACGCGGTTCTTCAGCTTCGGATGGTAGAGCCCGACATCGGGGTAGTGCACGGGATCGTGCACATCGACGGCGGCGCGCAGAGATTTGCGGTCGCCGGCCGCATAGCGGTTCACCAGGAAGCGGATGAGATTTGCGATGTTGCTGTCCGAACCGGCCAGCAAATATTGCAGCACCAGAAAGTAGGCGCGCACGTCCTGCGCCTTGCCGGGGATATACTTTAATATGCGCGGAATGGCGCGCAGCACCTTCATCTGGCCGTGGCCGGCCGAGGAATCGCTTTTGACCCGGCCGCGCAGGCGCTTCAGGAAGCCGAGCGCGCCGCCCGTCGGATTGGCCATGGAGAAATTGCCAAGCTGCGTCTGCCGGACGATCTCGCCGGCCGACAGACAGCCGACCAGGCAATCGCAATCGTCGCGGCGCGCCTCAAGCCACGGCTGCACCTTCAGGCAATGCTCTTCAAGGAAGATCATGTTGGCGATGACGATGTCGGCCGTCTCAATGTCGCGCCGGCAGCGTTCTTCCGCCGTCTGGTCGCCGCTCCACTCCGTCACCGCATGAAGCGTGAGGCGAAGCCCCGGCAGCTCCTTGGCGAGTGCTGCCCGCGCGCGGTCCACCGCACCCGCCATGTGGCTGTCGAGCGTGACGATCGTCACGCTAATCGGAGTGGCTGGCCGCTTCGATGCGGCCGATTTCACGGCCTTAGCGGCCGAAATGGGCTTTTGCATCGTAAAGCGTCTCGACTGTGATCGTCTTCAGGCCGCCATCGGCGGCGAATTGTTCGGTGTTGCGGCGTGCTTTGCCACGCACGAAGAACGGAATCTTCTTCAGCTCCTGCTCCGCATCCGGCGACCAACGCGGCGCGTCATCAGACGCGGAAGGCAGGTCGGCAACGGCCGCCGGCGCGTCTGGCCGGGAGCCGTCGCCGACCGCGGCCAGATGGGAGGCGTCGGCCGCGTCGTTAAACTCAAAGTCCTCACGGAACATGCCGAGAAGGTGCTCTTCCAGGCCCATCATCAGGGGGTGGACCCATGTGTCGAACAGCACATTGGCGCCCTCAAAGCCCATCTGCGGGGCGTAGCGGGCGGGGAAATCCTGAACATGGATGGGCGCTGAGATGACTGCGCAGGCAATGCGCAGGCGCTTGGCGATATGGCGCTCCATCTGCGTGCCGAGGACGAGCTCCGGCTGCGCCGCCATGATGGCGTCCTCAATCTCCAGATGGTCTTCGGAGATCAGCGGCTCGACATCGTATTCGCGCGCTGCTGCGCGAACATCGCGAGCAAACTCGCGTGAATAGGTGCCAAGGCCGCAGACCTTGAAGCCGAGCTCAGTCTCCGCGACGCGCGCCGCGGCGATCGCATGCGTGGCGTCGCCAAAGACAAAGACGCGCTTGCCGGTCAGGTAATTGGAATCGATGGAGACGGAGTACCACGACAGCCGCTCTTCGCCGCTTTCAAGGACGGGCTGCGGGTCGACGCCGGCCATCTCAGCGACGGCGCGAACAAAATCCTTCGTCGCGTTCACGCCGATCGGAATGGTCCGCACCGACGGCTGCTTGAACTCACGCTCCAGCCACCGCGCCGCAACGTCGGCGATCTCCGGATAGAGCACGATGTTGAAGTCGGCGTCGGGAAGTCGCGCCAGGTCGGCCGGCGAAGCGCCGAGCGGCGCCACGACGTTCACCGGAACGCCAAGCGCATCCAGGAGCCGACGCACTTCCGTCACGTCGTCGCGGTTATGGAAGCCGAGCGCCGTCGGTCCGAGAATGTTGCACGACTTGGTGCCGGCCTTCCGCTCCGGGGTTCGCCCGCCGGCAAAGCCGCGCACCAGGCGATAGAACGTCTCCGCCGCGCCCCAATTTTCTTTCTTCTGATAGGAGGGCAGCTCAAGCGGCACGACAGGGACGGGGAGGTCCAGTGTCTTGGCGAGGCCGCCCGGATCGTCCTGGATCAGCTCAGCCGTGCACGAGGCGCCGACCATCACCGCCTGCGGCTTGAAGCGCTCGACGGCCTCGCGGCAGGCGCGCTTGAAGATCTCCGCCGTATCGGAGCCCAGGTCGCGCGCTTGGAAGGTCGTGTAGGTCACTGGCGGGCGCGACTTGCGCCGCTCGATCATGGTGAACAGGAGATCGGCATAGGTGTCGCCCTGCGGCGCATGCAGCACGTAGTGCAGATCGCGCATCGACGAGGCGATGCGCATCGCGCCGACATGGGGTGGTCCTTCGTAGGTCCAGACCGTGAGCTGCATGGTCTAGGCCTCCACCGCCAGCGCCGCGCGGCGCTTCAACGGCCGCGCGAAAAGTTCCGCAAGGTCGCCGGCCTGCTCGTATCCCTGGATGGGCGAGAACACGAACTCAATCGACCATTTGGTGGTCCGGCCTTCAGCCTCGAAGGGGTTTCCCAGCCCCATGCCACAGATGATGAGATCGGGATCGGCCGCCTTGCAGCGGTCGATCTGAAGGTCGACGTCCTGGCCTTCGGAGACCTGGATTGAGTCCGGCAGGAGCGCAAACTCTTCCGCCACGTTATGCCGGTGCAGATAGGGCGTGCCGACCTCGATGATCTCCGCGCCGGCCTCGCAATGGAGAAAGCGCGCCAGGCTCGGCTCCAGCTGCGAATCGGGGAAGAGAAAGACGCGCTTGCCTGCCAGGCGATCGCGATAGAGGTCGACCGCCTTCTTGGCGCGTTCGCGGCCGGGCAGGGTGATGGCGTCGAAGCGTTCGGCGGGAATGCCGAATTGATCGGCGGCCGCCTTGAGCCAAGCCGTCGTGCCGCCTTCGCCGAGCGGGAACGGCGCGCTGATATGGCGCGCGCCGCGCTTCTTCAGAGCGCCTGCGGTGTCATTGAGGAAGGGCTGCGCGAGTAGAAATGCCGTGTTTGGCCCCACGCTCGGCAGATCGGTGCTTCTGCGCGACGGCAGGAACGACACGTCGTCGATCCCAAGTGCGGTGAAGATGCGCTCAAACTGGTCCTCAACGACATCGGCGAGTGATCCGACGATCAGAAGCGAGAGCGAATCGTCCGGGCGGGAAGCGGGCAGGCGCCCCACGAGCGCGGCCAGGAAATTGTCCTCGCCCTGCGTGAAAGTCGTCTCAATGCCGCTGCCGGAATAGCTCAGCACCCGATGGCGCGGGGCATGGATTTCATTGAGCCTCTCCGCCGCGCGCGAAAGATCGAACTTGATCACCTCCGACGGACACGACCCGACCAGCACCAGCATGTTGATGTCCGGCCGGCGCGACAACAGACGGTCGACGACGCGATCAAGCTCGTCGTGCATGTCGGCCATGCCCGCCAGATCGCGCTCTTCAATGATGGCGGTGCCGAAGCGCGGCTCCGCAAAGATCATGACACCGGCCGCCGATTGCATCAGATGCGCGCAGGTTCGCGATCCGACGATCAGGAAGAAGGCGTCCTGGATCTTGCGATGCAGCCAGATGACCGAGGTCAGGCCGCAGAAGACTTCATGCTGGCCGCGTTGGCGCAAGGGCGTGGGCGCAGGGCAGGGTGCCGCCGTCATGTCGGATGCCGGCACCGGTCGGTTCATTGCACCGCCCCCGCACCGGCGGCCATGCCGGCCCGCCCGCTGGGTTGACGACGCGCCAGCCGGAACTTCCACAGGAACTGCGCGGCATTGACGACATAGGCGGCATAGGCAGCGAGCGCCAACATCATCAGCGCGACCGGCTGCAGCGCGTTGATCAGCACCGCGATGAGATAAGCGGTGTGGAGGACCAGAACGCCGATTGAAACGACGTCTTCCCAGAAGAAGGCGCGCGCAAAGAGATAGCGGCCGAAGACGTCCTTCTCCCAGATCGATCCGGTGATCATGATCGCGTAAAGGACGAGAGTCTTGATGACGATCGACAGATTGGCCGCGAAGAGACCGTCACCGGTTACGAGGAATCGGAGAATGAGGGCCAGGCTGACCAGGAAAACCGCGAACTGAACCGGCGCCAGAATCCCCTGCACCAATGTCCAGGGCGACGCATCGCGCCGGTGGCGTTCCAGAGGTGTATAAAGGTCTCCTTGAACGGGGCGTACGCCCTCATGAATGGCCATCCTCGCCCGGCCTCTCCGCCTCCCAACGGTCTGCTGACACTTTAGTCTCGTGCTTAAGGATGTGTCAACTTTCCTTGACGTTTATTTTTGTTTACAACTCGGCTGACATGGGACAATGTTCTCAGCGCCCCGAAGTACCGACGTTCTGCTCGAACGGAGGGGCGCCCGGTTCGATTGGACGCCCGTCCGAGCTCAGCGTTACCGGCGAGTGCGTCATTGTTCCGGACCGGCCGACATTTGATGGCACGGATTGGCAATGGGCAGTCTTCGAGTCGGCATTAGCGAAGGTTCCGTAGGTGTTCCGGCCGGCCGTTCAAGAATCGGTTTAAGACGACTTGCTGCGTCACAGCGCGAGGCGTTGGTGGATATCATTCAAAACGGCATTGTCCCCGCCACGTCCGTCCATTCGGCGTGGTCGTCCGGAGACCTCGATCCCAGCGACAGTTTCCGCCCCAGTGACCTGAGGCGGTTCCGCGAAATCGCCTACAACGCTGCAACCGCCCGGGCGACCGAGCGGTTGATGCAGTTTCTGGACAGCATAAAGCTGTCAGCGCAACGCAAGATAGCATTCTTGGAGGCGACGGCGCGCGGGCTTGGCGAGGACTGGGTCGGCGACCGCCGCACGTTCTTTGACGTGACAATCGCAATGGGGCGCGTTCAGGCGCTGCTTCGCCAGCTTTGTGATGCGGACCGCGCAATGCCAGCCGCCTCTGGCCCACGGTCCGTGCTCCTGACCTGCCCGCCCGGAGAGCAGCACGTCTTTGGGTTGCGTATCGTGGAGGCGCTGTTCCGAAGGTCGAGCTGGCAAACGACCTATGTGGAGCCGAGATCGGCCGCGGAGATCAAGGACGCGGTGAGCAGATCACGCTGCGACGTCATCTGCTTTTCATGGTCGAGCGGCTTTCTCGCCGAGGCCGTGTCAGCCAGCCTGAAGGCGATTTCCGGCGGGCGGCGCAGGCCGCTGATCCTGGCGGGAGGATACGCGGCTGAGCGAAACGAGAAGTGGCTTATGAAACAAGGGGTTGACCAGATATGCGCCAGCCCGCGGGCGGCGCTGAAACTGGCGATCGCAAAGCGCATGACGAAGATTGCGCGGAGTGCGTACCGAACGGACTACATGCAGCACTTAAACGGCGGTGCCGTCGACGTGCCGCAGGCGGTGTGACAGGACGCATGGATAAGCGCCTCACTTGGGCCGAGCACCGGGTGTTCAACCGTTCGGCCCGGCTGTTCGACGCCCTTGGAAGCCAAGCGCTGTCGCGCCTCGTACCGCTCGGTTCCGACATTGCGCTGGTAGTGTCTGAGCAGGGCCAGGTGGAGGACGTCGCCTATCGCGACGCCGAGTTAGGCGATTACGGCATCGACAACTGGGTGGGGCGGCCCTGGCAGGACACCGTCACCATAGAGAGCGTGGAGAAGGTCGACGCGCTGGTCGCAGAGGCCGGCGAGATCGGCGTCACGCGGCGGCGCCAGGTCAATCACCCCGCTAATGGCCAGCCCGATCTGCCCGTCGACTACATGGTGGTGACCGTCTCGCAGGATGCGCCGCGCATCGTTCTGGGCTCTGATCTTCGCAAATTCGCCAACCTGCAGCAGCGCCTGGTGGAGACGCAGACGGAGCTGGAATCGGAATATCGGAAGATCCGCGAGGCCGAAGGGCGCTATCGCAGCGTCTTCCACCTGTCCAACCGCGCCATGGTGATTGTCGATCCGAAGGCGCGCAGGACGCTCGACGTGAACGCCGCGGCCGCGCGGCTCCTGGCCAAGCCGCCACGGAAGATCGTGGGCGAATCGGTGCTCAACCTCTTCTCGCGGTCACAACACAACATCATCACGGACGTGTTTTCTGAGGCGCATCACCGCGGAACGCCGCAATCGGTGAAGGTGCCGCTCGGCAATAGCAAGTCGGAGTTCACAATCGACGTCGAGCCCTATCGCGAGCACGGGCAGAACAACCTTCTTCTCATGTTTGAGCCAGCACATGACGCTGCGCAATCGGCATCGCCGCGCGACGAGGCCAAGACACTCATCGACAGCCTGCCGGAAAGCATCGTCGCGACCGACGCCAAAGGCGCAATCATCGACGTCAACGATCAGTTCCTCGACCTCGTGCAGGTCCTGCACCGGGACCGCGTGGTCGGCCGCAATCTCAACAACTGGCTCGGCGCATCCTCCGTCGATTTGCAGGTCCTGCTCTCACGGGTGAGGGAGGAAAGCCGCGTTCAGCGCTTTGCGACGATCGTCCGCGATGAGTTGGGTGGCAGCCATGACGTCGCGGTGACGGCGGCCCTGCACGCCAGCAACGGGTCGGAAGAGCGGATCGGTTTGTTGCTGGTGCGCGTCGCGCCGCGCGAGGCAAGCGCGTCCCTTACGTCAGGATCGATGGTTCCCGACCCATCGGACTTTTCCGAACTGGTCGGACGGGTGCCGCTCAAGGAGCTGATCCGCGAGGCCGTGGACGTGATTGAGCGTCTGAGCATTGAGGCGGCCTTGCGTCAGACGGGTAACAATCGCGCCTCCGCCGCCGACATGCTCGGCCTCAGCCGCCAGAGCCTCTACATCAAGCTGAAGCGTTACGGATTGGAAGATTTCGGCAACGACGATTAGGAGAACGACCGGCATGACGCCGCCGTCGTGAACGGTCGCACCTGTCCACTCAGAACGCGTTGACTCCGAAGCCACCCTCTGCCGTCAACTTTGCCTTACACGGTGTCAATATTCGTTGACACCTATAGGGCGCAGCCATAGCATCGCAGGCATGGCAACGCATGCGTTAGCGGCAACGCGGCCAACTGTCCCGGCGCCTGGCGCCGTGCTGGCGCTGCTCAAGCCGATCACATGGTTTCCCCCCATGTGGGCCTATTGCTGCGGCGCTGTTTCTGCGGGCGCCGCGTTCGGAGAGCGCTGGCCTTATGTGCTCGGCGGCGTGCTGCTCGCTGGCCCCTTGGTGTGCGGCGCAAGCCAGGCGGTGAACGACTGGTTCGACCGTCATGTCGACGCCATAAACGAGCCGGACCGCGTCATTCCCTCAGGCCGGATGCCCGGGCGGTGGGGGCTTTACGTCGCCATCGCCATGTCGGTGCTGTCGCTGCTTTTGGCGGCGGTCCTGGGCTGGGTGGTGTTCGTCGCCGCCATCGTTGGGCTGTGCTTTGCCTGGGCCTATAGCGCGCCGCCGTTTCGTCTGAAAAGGAACGGCTGGTGGGGTAACGCCGCCGTCGGCCTCACATATGAGACGCTGCCATGGGTGACCGCGGCGGCAGCGGCCTTCGCCGTCATCCCGCCGGGTCCGATCCTCATCGTGGCACTTCTTTATGGCATTGGCGCACACGGCATCATGACCCTCAACGATTTCAAGTCGATCGAGGGCGATCGGCAGATGGGCCTTGCGTCGCTTCCGGTCCTACTTGGCGCCGACCGGGCCGCGCAGCTTGCCTGCGCCATCATGGCCGTCGCTCAGCTCGGCGTTATCGCGCTTCTGTTTGTGTGGGACCGGCCCTGGCACGGCGCGGCAATCGCCGTCCTGCTCACCGCTCAGGTCGCGAGCATGGCGCGCTTGCTCAAGGACCCGAAGAAGCACGCCGTTTGGTACAGCGCCGTCGGCGTCGGACTTTACGTGAGCGGCATGATGGTGAGCGCCTTCGCCCTGATGGGGATTGTCGGCGCGGTGGCGCCAGGGGGATGAGACCCGGGGGATGAGGCAATGCAAGGGAATGCGGCAGTCGGCCTGAGTTGGTTGTCCATCGTCCGCCTCGGACTGGTTCAGGCGGCGCTCGGCGCAATCGTCGTTCTCACGACGTCGACGCTGAACCGCGTCATGGTGGTGGAGCTGGCACTCGCCGCAATCATCCCCGGTGCGCTCGTCGGGCTTCACTACGCCATTCAGATCTCGCGCCCGATCTGGGGACACCGCTCCGACCGTGGCGGCAACCGCACAAGCTGGATCATCGGCGGCATTGCGCTTCTTGCCATCGCCGGAACCGGCGCGGCGGCAAGCACGCTTCTCTTTGAGGTGAGTTTCGCCGCGGGCCTGACCGCAGCAATCCTCTTCTTCGCGCTGATCGGTCTTGGCATCGGCGCTGCCGGCACGTCGCTTCTGGCGCTTCTGGCAAGCCGCACCGCACCGGCACGCCGTCCCGCCGCCGCAACGATCGTGTGGATGATGATGATCGCGGGGATCGTGGTCACCGCGATCGTGTCGGGGACGTTCCTCGATCCCTATTCTCATGTCCGTCTGGTGACCGTGACGGCCATCGCCGGCGCGCTTTCGATCTGCGTTGCCGCATTGGGCGTGTGGGGGATTGAGCGCCGCGCCGCGCTGCCGCAGGACCTGGCCAATGTCGGACAGCAGAAGGCCTCCTTCCGTGAGGCCCTCGCGGACGCCTGGGCGGATCGCAAGGCGCGCATCTTCACCATCTTCGTCTTCGCCTCCATGCTGGCTTATTCCATGCAGGACCTCATCCTGGAGCCGTTCGGCGGCCTCGTTTACGGCATGACGCCGGGCGAGACGACGAAGCTTTCGGGCGTGCAGCACGGCGGCATCCTGCTCGGCATGGCGATGGTCGGCGTGCTGGGCAGTCTGATGGCGCGGCGCAAGCCTGCCATTTTGCGCATCTTCGTCATCGCCGGCTGTCTTGGCTCGGCCGGGGCACTGGCGCTTCTGTCGCTGTCGCACTCCTTCGCACCGGATTGGCCGCTGCGGGCGAACATCTTCCTGCTCGGCTTCACCAATGGCGCATTCGCCGTCGCCGCCATCGGCATGATGATGGCGTTGGCCGTGGCCGGCCGCAAATCCCGCGAAGGCATCCGCATGGGCCTGTGGGGTGCGGCGCAGGCCATCGCCTTCGGCCTGGGCGGATTTCTCGGAACCGCGGCGCTCGACATGACGCGCGCGCTGACTGGCGAAGTCGGGACGTCGTTTGCGATCGTCTTCGCCTGGGAGGCGGCGCTGTTCTTCGTGTCGGCGCTGATTGCGACACGGATCGGCGATACGCGCGAGCAAGACGCACTTCCCGCAGCGCCGCCAATGCAGCCGCCAATGCAGCCGGCGGAGTGAGAGCCATGAAGACCGACCATGACGTTATTGTCGTCGGCGGCGGGCCGGCAGGCGCCACGGCCGCGCAGACCCTGGCCGCCTTGGGCCGCGATGTTCTCCTCATCGACCGCGAAGGACGGATCAAGCCCTGCGGCGGCGCCATTCCGACCCGCTGCATCAACGATTTCGATGTCCCGCAGCATCTGTTGAAGGCCAAGATACGCGCCGCGCGCATCGTGGCGCCGAGCGGCCGCCGTGTCGACATGCAGATCGGCGATCTCGGTTATGTCGGGATGGTCGACCGCGAGGAGTTCGATCCGTGGCTGCGCGCCCGCGCCGAAGAGGCGGGAGCGACCCGCATCACCGGCGCCTTCAAGAGCCTGGAGCGCGGCGCCGGCGGCGTCGTCACCGCGAAGATTGCCGGCGCGGACGGGGAGGTGACCAAGACGGCACGCCTGGTTATCGGCGCCGACGGTGCGAACTCAGCCGTCCGCCGTGCCGCCTTTGGCCCCAACAAGAAGCCGCCTTACGTGTTCGCCTACCACGAGATCATCAAGTCACCGGCGCACGACAGCGATGCCTATGACAGCCGCCGCTGCGACGTCATCTATCAAGGGAAGATCTCTCCCGACTTCTATGGCTGGGTCTTTCCGCACGGGCCCCATGCGAGTGTCGGAACCGGCTCCGCCGTCAAAGGCCACAGCCTGCGCAAGGCGACCGCCGAGCTCCGCGCCGCAGCCGGGCTGGCGGATGCGGAGACGGTCCGCGAAGAGGGCGCGCCGCTGCCGCTGAAGCCGATGCGCCGCTGGGATGACGGGCGCAACGTCGTCTTGGCCGGCGACGCGGCCGGTGTCGTGGCGCCGTCTTCCGGCGAAGGCATCTACTACGCCATGTTGAGCGGGCAGCTCTGTGCAGAGGCCGCTGAGATGTGCCTGTCAACCGGCGCGGCGAAGCACCTGCGCACGGCGCGCAAACGCTTCATGCGCGAGCACGGGCGCGTCTTCATGATCCTCGGCTGGCTGCAGGCGATCTGGTATCACAGCGACAAACGCCGCGAACAATTCGTCAAGATGTGCGCCGATCCTGACGTGCAGCGCCTGACCTGGGATTCCTATCTCAACAAGCGCCTCGTCCGCCGCGAGCGCATGGCGCATATGCGCGTGCTGGTGAAGGACGTGCAGCAATTGTTGGGGCTGCAGGCCCGGTGAGCGAACCCGACTGGCTTCCCGCTTTCATCAGCGTCGTGCACATCGCTGATCTGGCGATCGCCGTCCTGGTGCTTGAGACGATCTTCCTTGCAGCACGTGCCAGGCGGCGAGGGGAGTCCCTGCCGGCCGGGCTCATGGCGAATGCAATGTCGGGCATATGCCTGCTCCTGGCGCTGCGCGCAGCACTCGGTGGTGCGGGGATCGCGATGATCGGGCTTTGGCTGGCCTGCGGGTTCGCCGCCCACCTGGCCGATATCAGGGTGCGCTTCAGGCCCCGCGATTAGACCAGAGGAGGCGTGGCTGTGCCCGCTTTACTCCGCCGGTGGTTATGGGTTCCGAAAAAACACTAACGCGCTTTGCGGAATGACAAAGGAGAGGGCGCGCAAGCGAGCCCCCGCATTTCGCTCGCGCTCCATGCGGGCTACGTCCGGTCGCGCCTCGTAGCCCGGATGGAGCGAAGCGTAATCCGGGAAAGCAATCGGCTGAGGGAGGCACGGCGCTTCACCTCTCCTTGCGGGGAGGTTGAGCAGCGCTCGCCGCCGCGTCCGCCACTCTTCCGCATCACGCTCCAGGCGATGCCGTGGCGGGAATGCTCCCGTCGTTCAGTCGCCACACCGCGCGATTGAGAACCGCAGCGATGGTCGCCCAGACAAGGTAGGGCAGGAACAGGATTGCCGCCCACACGGAGATCGGGAACGCCGAGACGATGAAGAGAGCGACCGCCAGCCACAGCGCAACCGCATCGACGAACGCCCAATCCATGCGCCGAAGCCCGAAGAACAGCGCCGACCATGCCGCGTTCAGGATCAGCTGCAGCGCCCACAGCGCCATGGCGAAGCTCAGGCCAGCCTCTCGCCAGACAAGCCAGCCCGCAACGCCGATCATGACATAGAGTGTCGTCCACACGACCGGGAACACCCAGTTGGGCGGCGTCCAGCTCGGCTTCTTGATCGTCTCATACCAAGGGCCGGGCTTGAAAATTGCTCCCGACATCGCCGTGGCGAAGACGAGCACAATGATAATTGCAACGGCCATATGCTCGCTCTTGCCCCTCCAGCGCGCACCGGCGCCTTATCAGACCCCGGCAAAGACGTGTCCGATAGAATAGGGAGGCGCTTCCCCCTCCACAAGCAGCCGCCTTCGCCAACGTGTCGCGGGACATGCCGGATGCGTCTTGGAGCCTGTTTGAGCGATCGGCTTCACGGTGTGACGCTGGACGGTCAGACGTTCGCCAGCGCCAACATGGTCGGTCCCGGCTCCAAAAATCAAAGAACAAGAGCCCTGAGCCGGCCTTCTCCTGGCAGGCGGCCGTCTGATTGACTATCGACACGGCACGCGGCGAGCAGTCTCAGACGGGCTCTTAGCGCGTGACGATCTCGAAGCGGCATATGTCGCCGCCGTCGCGGCGGCAGCGCATGTGGCTGACGCGGGAGTGGCGCGCCACCAAGGACTGAAACAAGCGCTCAAAGACGCCGACATGCCAGACGCAGCCCGGTGTGGTGATCGGATTGCCGGCGATCTCCAAGACATGCGGCGCACCGACGCGTACCGTCACCGCGCCGGAGCCGGCGAATGTCCATGCGTTTTGCGAGATTGCGCGAAGCAGTACAGGCGCCGCGAGTGCAGCCGGCAGAGCCTTCAGGACCAGCCGCGCAATTGCAGGGATGCGGTTGGCCATGATGTAGTCGGCCGTGCGCACGCCCGCTTCATGGGCAAGCGTCGAAGCCTGATCGGCATCCAGCGTGTCGAACAAGGCGTCGAACAGCGTCTTCACCACACGTTCCGACACCATGTCCGCAGGCGGCTCGCTCAGCATCGCCGAGAGGCCGGCGCGCTCAAAGACGGTGAGGGCGCATGGTTCGCCGAGCCGATCCTTCAGCGTTTCGCCAAGCTGGATGATCGCGTTCGGCCCGACGCGCGCGGACGCCACGCTCGTCATGTCGTCCACCCCTGAGGTGAGGTCCCTGATCGCCACGGCGTCGGCCATAGTGCGGCCTCACTCAGTGCATGGCGGCGACCGGCTGCCGCTCCTCAACCTCCGGCATTTGCTGCGTAGACCCACCGCAAGCTTTCGCAGCGGCGACCCGTTCCTTGATCGCTTTCAGCTTCGCAGCGCGGTCGGCGGCCGCCTCCCAATCCTCCAATTGCGCTTCTGCGATCGTGCGCGTTTCGTCAAAGTGGAAGTCGACCTTCTTCTTCGTCTGCGGCCCCCAATAGCCGACCTTGCCGAGGTCGTAGAACGTCCGCTGGAAGCCGGCCTTCATGAACGCCTTCAGGCAGCCGAGCAGGTACTTCCGCCGGTAACCCGTGCCGCGCCACGGATAATGGAACAGTGCCTTGATCATGTAGAACCGACGATAATTGTGCATCACGCGGTCGAGCAGCGTGGCGCGATCCATTGCATCGGGCTTCATGATCGGCGTCACGAAGTTGTATTTGGAGAAGTCGAAGACTTCGACCTTGTCGCGGATCTCCTGATAGAGCGGCGTGAACGGCCAGGGTGTGTACATCGTCCAGTTGGCGAGGTCCGGGTTCCAATCGCGGGCGAAGCGATAGGTTTCTTCGAGTGTCTCCACGGTCTCGTTCTCAAGGCCGACGATGAACTGCGCCTCGGTGAAGATGTCCGCCTCGCGCAAAAGCCGGATCGCTTCCTTGTTCTCTTCGACCTTGGTCTCCTTGTTGAAGCGGTCGAGCTTCAACTGGGCTGCGGCTTCCGTGCCGAGCGAGATATGGACGAGCCCGGCCTTGCGCCATAGCGGCAGCATGTCCATGTCGCGCTGGATGTCGGTAACGCGTGTGTTGATGCCCCATTGGACGCGTTCGGGAAGCCCACGCCTGATGAGCTCGTTGCAGAACTCGACGAACTTCTTGCGATTGATGGTCGGCTCCTCGTCGGCGAGGATGAAGAAGCCGACGCCGTGGTTCTCCACGAGGTCTTCGATCTCGTCGACGACCTTGATCGGATCGCGGACACGATAGTCGCGCCAGAACTTCCATTGCGAGCAGAACGAGCAGGTGAACGGACAGCCGCGCGCCATGTTCGGAATGGCCAAGCGCTTGTTGAGCGGGATGTAGACGTATTTCTCCCACTCAAGGACCGACCAGTCCGGCGTAATGCCGTCCAGATCCTTGACAGTCGGTGCAGCTTGCGTCGCGATGATCTCATCGCCGTCGCGATAGGCGATGCCCTTGATGTCGCGGCGGTCGGCCGGCCAGCGACCATCAGCGACGGCATTTACGAGATTGACGAAGATCTCCTCGCCCTCGCCGCGGACGATGGCATCAATATGGGGGGCTTCTGAGAGGACCTGCTTATACATGAAAGTGGCGTGCACACCGCCAATCACCCGAACAGCATTCGGACAGGCTTCCTTGGCGATCTCCAACACACGCTCCGCGACATAGATCGACGGCGTGATGGAGGTCGTCCCGACGATATCGGGCTGCAAGGCGGTAAGCCGCTCGCGCAGATCGTCGTCATCGACGTAATTGGTCATCGCGTCGATGAAATGGATGTCCGTAAATCCGGCTTTCTTGACCGCGCCGGCGAGGTAGGCAACCCAGGCGGGCGGCCAGTTTCCGGCGATTTCGGCGCCACCGGAATGATAGTTCGGATGGATCAGGACAATGCGCATGGCGGCCATCCCATGGCAGGTGTCAATATTTGTTTACACTCAGATTGTCACCTTTTTTAGACACAAGTCAACTCCGTTACAGCCCGTCCTTCCCGCTCCAGGCCGTGACGGCCGATTGGCGCTCCGGCCAGGCCGAACCATCTGGGCACAGCTCGACAAAAAGGGGAGGACACGGCGCGGTAATGCGCTATGAAGCAAAGAAAAACCTATGGGCGGAGCGCCGGGGATCAGGGCTGCATGCGCGAGCCGATCAAGTACGTCTTTATCTGGCCGGCGTTCCTCGTCGTTCTGATTATCGCGCTCTTTCCGCTGATCTATTCGCTCGTCGCGAGCTTCCAGGCATTTCGACTGGTGCCGCCGCGCCCACCGCGCTTCATCGGGTTTGAGAATTACGGCAATCTGATCACGGCCGCCCGCTTCTGGGGTGCGGTCATCAACACGGCGACCATCGTCTTCATCGCCGTGGCGCTGCAATACATCATCGGCTTCGCAGTCGCCGTCGCGCTGCATGCAAAGGTCCCCGGTGAGCGGCTGTTTCGGGTGACGTTCCTTATCCCCATGCTGATGTCGCCGATCGCCATTTCGCTGATCATGCGCATGATCTTCAACTCCACCATCGGACCGGTCGATGACCTTCTGACCTTCTTCGGCCTGCCGAACTTGCCATTCCTGACAAACCCGACTTGGGCCAAGGGCGTCCTAATAACGGTGGAGGTGTGGCAATGGACGCCGTTTGTGATTCTCTTGATTCTGGCCGGCCTGCAGACCTTGCCGCGCGACATCTACGAGGCGGCGGAAATTGAATCAGCGACGCCGTGGCAGCAATTCTGGGGGATTACCTTCCCCATGCTCCTGCCGATCTCAGCGGCGGTGATCTTCATCCGCATCATCGAGAGCTTCAAGATCATGGACACCGTCTTCGTCTTGACCGGCGGCGGGCCCGGGACGTCGACGGAAACCCTGACCCTGTTTGCCTATCAGGAGGGTTTCAAGAAGTTCAACATCGGCCAGACCTCGGCGCTGAGCTTCCTGTTCCTCATCACCGTGATCATCTTCGGCGTGGTCTATCTGGCGCTGCTTCGGCCCTATCTGGAGCGCAGCCGATGATAATACGCATGGGAGCATTGGCGCTCTGCCTGATCTGGTTCGTCTTCACGATCTTCCCGCTCTATTGGACGCTGATCACCTCGTTCAAGCCGCCACAGGCGGTCGCAGGCGGCGCCACCTATATCCCTTGGGTGGACTTCACGCCGACATTGAAGGCCTACATCGAGACCGCCACTGGCGTGCGTGGAAACTTCGTCCAGCCGACGCTGCATTCGGCCCTCATCACCATCAGCGCCACAATCGTCTCGGTGCTCTTCGGCTCCATGGCTGCCTATGCGCTGGTGCGCTTCACGTTCCGTGTGCGGCTGTTGTCGGGGTTGGTCTTTGCCGTGATCGCGATCGGCGGCTTCGTCTTGCTGACGGAGAGCTTTGGCCTCTCGCCCTCGGCGGCACTCGGCGCAGTCTTCCTGATCGCCGTGCCTGTATCGGTGCTCCTCAACCGCTTGCAATTGCCGGGCCCGGTGCTCGGCAACGAGGATGTGCTGTTCTGGTTCGTGTCGCAGCGCATGTTTCCGCCGATTGTCGCGGCTTTCGCGCTGTTCCTGTTCTACTCCGAGCTCGGCAAGGAGGGGTTCAAGGCGGTCGACACCTATTTCGGCATGGTGCTCGCTTATACGTCCTTCTCGCTGCCCATCGTCATCTGGCTGATGCGCGACTTCTTCCAGTCGCTGCCGCTTGAGATCGAGGAGGCGGCGATGGTGGACGACGTGCCGCGCCTCAGGATCTTCTTTGAGATCGTCTTGCCGATGTCGCGCGCCGGCCTGATCGCCGTGTCGATCATTACGGCTGGCTTTGTGTGGAACGAATTCCTATTTGCGCTACTGTTGACGACCTCAGATTGGCAAACTTTGCCAATCATGTTGGCCGGGCAGAACTCGGTTCGCGGGGATGAGTGGTGGGCGATCGCTGTCGCCGCTATGGTCGCCCTGGTGCCGATGATCGTCCTGGCTTGGTTGTTGGCCAGATTGATGCGATCGGGTCTGGTCATCGGCGGCATAAAGTAGATCGCGGACTTAAGTGGAGGAATAGATGCATCGCAACACATCATTGGGCGCCGTCATCGGCGGCGGTCTCGTCGCCGCCCTCATTGGCGGCGCAGCGTTCGCGCAGGACGCGCCGAATTTCGACGGCGTCACCCTCAATGTCGGCTCCATGACCGGGCCGTTCATCGCCAGCGCCCACAAGGCCGCCGCCGAGAGCTGGCAGGAAGCCACCGGCGGAACCGTGAACATCATCGAGTTCCCGTTCGGTGAGCTGCCGACCAAATATCTGGCGGCGATGGTGCAGAACGACTCATCCTTCGACGTCATCACCTTTGCCCCGGCCTGGCTGCCCGACTTTTCGCCGTACCTGTCGGAGATGCCGGCTTCGCTCCGCGAGGACGAGGCTTGGGAGGACATTCACAGCGTCTATCGCGACCGTCTGATGCGATGGGACGGCAAGTTCCTGTCCCAGACCATGGACGGCGACTTGCATGCGCTGTCCTATCGTCTCGATCTGTTCAACGATCCGGACGAGCAGGCGGCGTTCAAGGAGAAATACGGCTACGATCTGGCCCCGCCGGAAAGCTGGGACCAATATTACGAGATCGCCGAGTTCTTCACACGTCCTGACGACGAGCTTTGGGGTACGGCGGAAGCCTTTGTGCGCGGCGGCCAGCAATTCTGGTTCTTCTTCAGCCACGCAGCGTCCTACACCAACCATCCCGACCACCCGGGCTCCATGTTCTTCGATCCGGAGACCATGACGCCGCAGATCAACAATCCGGGCTGGCTGAGGGCGCTTGAGGAATACAAGAAGAGCCTAGACTTCTCACCGCCAGGTTCGCTCAACGCCAATTCCGGTGACATCCGCACGACCTTTGCCGGCGGTCGCGTCGCCATGAACTTCGACTGGGGCGACACCGGCACGATCGGCGCCGATCCGGAGCAGAGCCAGGTCGCGGGCAGCGTGGGCTCAGCCATCATCCCCGGCTCCAACCAGATCTGGAACTACAAGACCAACCAGTGGGACACGTTCGACGAGGTCGTTCGCTCGCCGTTCATGGCCTATGGCGGTTGGCAGACGGCGGTGCCCAGCGCCAGCGAGCACAACGATGCCGCATGGCACTACATCCAGTGGCTGACCAACCCGGAGAACAGCCTGAAGGCAGCGCTCACCGGCGGCTCCGGCGTCAACCCGTACCGGCTCAGCCACTTTGAGGACCTCGACGCCTGGAGCGCCATCTTCTCGGAGGAAGAGGCGCGGCAATATCTGGGCACACAGCGCGGCAGCCTCGACGCGGAGAACGTGGCGCTCGACATGCGCATCCCCGGCTACTTCAACTACACCGAGGTGCTGGAGATCGAGCTGTCCAAGGCGCTCGCCGGTGAGGTGGAGCCGCAGGCCGCGCTCGACGCCATTGCCGCGGAGTGGGAGAAGCTGACCGACGAGTTCGGCCGCGACGAGCAGCTCGCCGCGTACCGGGCCTCCATGGGTCTGCCGCCGCTCTAATCCGGCACAATACGACACGCGCCGGCCCGGCGTCCGCGAAAAGGGCCTGGGCCGGCGCACCAATTGACGGGGCAGGCGGATGGCTGGCGTAACGCTGGAAAAAGTCCAAAAACGCTTCGGCGACGTGGTTGTCATTCCCGACCTCGACCTGATCGTCGACGATAAGGAATTCGTCGTTCTCGTCGGCCCGTCGGGCTGCGGCAAGACGACGACCTTGCGCATTGTTGCCGGGCTGGAGGAGGCCTCCGGCGGCACCGTCAGGATCGGCGAGCGCGACGTGACCCAGGTACGCCCTGGTCAGCGCAATTGCTCCATGGTCTTCCAGAACTACGCGCTCTATCCGCACATGACCGTTCGCCAGAATATCGGCTACGGAATGAAGGTGCGCGGCGAGCCGAAGGATGAGATTGAACGCCGCATCCTGGATGCGGCCCGCATTTTGGGCATCGGCGAATATCTGGAGCGGCGGCCGAAGCAGCTCTCCGGCGGCCAGCGCCAACGCGTCGCCATCGGCCGGGCGATTGTCCGCAATCCCGATGTCTTCCTCTTCGATGAGCCGCTGTCCAATCTCGACGCCAAGCTCCGCATTGAGATGCGCACTGAGATCAAGCGGCTCCAACGACGGCTGGAGAACACCGTCATTTACGTCACACACGACCAGACCGAGGCCATGACCATGGCGGATCGCGTTGCGGTCATGAACAAGGGCGTCATCGAACAGCTTGCCGATCCGATCAGCCTCTACGAGCGGCCGGCCAATGTCTTCGTCGCCGGCTTCATCGGCTCGCCGAGCATGAACTTCATGCCCGCCGAGCTGGTCGGCGAGAATAACGGCCTCGCCGTGAAGCTGGAGGACGGCACCGCGCTGCCTGTGCCCGGCGATCGCCAAACGCGCTACGGCGGCAGCGTCGGCAAGCCGCTGACGCTCGGCCTCAGGCCGGAGCACATGTCGGGTGGCCAGAACGGCCCGGCGGTTGCGACCGTCACCCCGGAGGCCGTAGAGCCGCTCGGTGCCCATACGCTGATCGTTGGCCACGCCGCGTCGACAAAGATCACCGCGCAGGTCGATGCGCATTATGCCTGCGCGCCCGATGAGCCGACGCCGATCACCTTCGATATGAAGAATATGCATCTTTTTGACCGGCAAAGCGGCGCTGCTCTTTAGCAGTTGGGCTTAGCGACGTGTTTAGGTAGAGCGAGTGATTTGCATCAGCCGCCGCACCTGTAGGCGCAGGCCTGAATATGTCAGCGATTGCGGCCAAAGTCGGTTAGCAAGCGCCAACTTCGCGGCCTCGTCGATGGCAGCCTGTTTAAAAGCACTTGCGACCTTATCGAGTTCTAGCATGGCTTCGTGGAACGGCTCCAACCAACGCCAGCCGTCCGTGTCACCCTGCTTGTAGCAGCGCTGGTGTTCTGCGAGAATCTCGTTGACCGCGCCGCGGGCGGATTCGTATGCTTGCAGATGTGGTTTGAGGTCACGGAAATAGACGTTCACAAGCAATTGTGCGGTTTCGTACGAGCTACCTGAATCTTCT
This sequence comes from Afifellaceae bacterium, assembly GCA_028281235.1. Classification (GTDB taxonomy): domain Bacteria; phylum Pseudomonadota; class Alphaproteobacteria; order Rhizobiales; family Afifellaceae; genus DASWJZ01. The sequence continues at coordinate 163,332 of JANQKG010000010.1, forward strand.
TGAGCGCTACCTTCGCCACTCTTGATATTGGAGTCGAGTACTTCGTTGTAATCAATCTTATTCTCAAATAGGGCGTAGTAGGGAAAGAAGTTACAAGTGAGCATTCGATCGTAGTGCTCAATTGCAAGATAAAGGGCCTCGGCCTTCTGGCGCAAGAAAAAGACGTGCTCTTTAGTGGCGTTGAGCCGGTAAGCTATGACAGCAGCCAACACGCCGCTGGCGAAGATTGTAATTATCGAAACGGCAATCGACACTGAGAGCTTTCGTATCGCGTTATCTTAAAACTAATCTGATTCGTTGCAGCCCCAAACCCACTTATTGACTTGGCGAAGCGAGATTGCTGTGCACTAGCCTACTTTGCGGCTGCAGTCGCGCGGAGTTCCATAGTTGCCGCACCGATTTGACGAACGGTTGAGATTGGCGCGCTCAATCTCAAATTTATAGAAATCACCCAGAAAATCGATATTATCGCGGCGAATCTGACGCTGCGCACAATGAACACCGCCACCAAAACCGATTCTCCGTCCGCCACCCAGCGCGCCTACAACCGGCTGCGCGAGATGATCGTGACTGCAAAGATCGCCCCCGGGCAGCGGCTCAAGGTGGAGTCGCTGAAGGACCTTCTGGATACCGGCGCCTCGCCCATTCGCGAAGCGCTCAGCCATTTGAGCTCAGACCAGCTCGTGGAGCGGCTTGACCAGCGCGGATTTCGCGTCGCCGCCGTCTCAGACGCGCAATTCCATGAGATTTTGACGCTTCGCTGCGCGCTGGAGACGATGGCGCTCAGCGCCAGCATCGCAACAGGCAGCCAGGAATGGGAGGACGCTCTGGTCATCGCGCATCACCGCATGAGCCGTGTGCCGCGTGGCGACGTGGAGACGTTCGAGGCGCATCACAAGGCGTTTCACACAGCACTCCTCAACGATTGCGGGATGCCGATCCTGCTCAGGCTATGCGACCAGCTTTATGATCTGAACATCCGCTACCGCTATCTCGCCGGGCAGGCGAACGCCTACGGATCGCGCGACGTGACGCAGGAGCATCGCGACATCATGGAGGCGGCGCTCGATCGCGACGCCAGTCTCGCGGCGGAGCGCCTCGTCGACCATTACACGAAGACCGGCGAGTTTCTGGCCGGTCAGCTCAATCGCCTGGCGGCGGCGGTTTAGGGTTGCGCCGTGCCGATCCGCCCCCCGGATTGCGCTGCGCTTCATCCGGGCTACGGGGCGCGATGATCTCGTAGCCCGCATGAAGCGTAAGCGAAATGCGGGGCACACCCTCTCTTTTGTCATCCCGGTCCCGGCCTGACGGCCGAGCCGGGATAACAGACGAGAGGGCGGACGTTTCGTTCAGACTCCCACGACGTTGATCATGATCAGCGACACGACGAGGAACAGGATCGTCATGATGCCGCCGGTGCGCACGAAATCGATCACCCGGTAGCCGGCCGGGCCCATGATCAGCGCGTTGACCTGGTGCGTGGGGATGAGGAACGAGTTGGACGTTGAGATCGCGACCGTCAGCGCGAAAGCGGCGGGGTTTGCGCCGGCGGCAAGTGCGATGGAGACGGCGAGCGGCACCAGCAAGACCGTCGCGCCGACATTCGACATGACCAGCGTGAAGATTGTCGCAAGCACCGCGATGCCGGTCTGAAGCGCCCAGATCGGCCAGCCATCAAGGACGGTCAGAAGCTGTTGTGCCATCCATTCCGCCGTGCCGGTGCGCTGCACCGCCTGGCCGAGTGGGATGAGGCTGGCGAGCAAGAAGACAGTGCTCCAGCCGACCGCAGCATAGGCTTCGTCGATATCGATCACGCGCGTCACGATCATGCCGGCGGCACCGATCAGAAGGCAAAGCGACAGCCTGAGATCGCTGAACAGGATCAGCCCCAGCGCCAAGGCAAAGAACACCAGCGCCCAGGTGACCTTCTTTGGGCGGAGCTCTTCTTGCGGAAAGTCGGAGGTGACGACAACGAAGTCGCGGTTCTTTTTCAGCCGCGTCAGCGCCTCCCAAGGCGAATGCACGACCAGCGTGTCGCCGGCCTGGAACTTCACTTCGCCGATATGGGTGATGGCGTGCTCCGCATCGTCGACCTGATTGATGGTCACCTCGCCACGATGGATCGCCAAGAGGCTCGCGCCATAGGTCTTGCGAAACAGCAGGTCTCGGGCGCTCTTGCCGATGAGGCTGGATCCTGGCGGGATGACAATCTCCGCCACGCCGGCTTTGGTTGACGCAAACTCCTCCGCGAACGCGTCAAGCGCGCGGCGGATCGACAGGCCTTCCGCCTCCGCGAACGCCTCCACCACATGGCGGTTGCCAAGCACGGCCAGGCTGCACGGCGCCGTGATTTCCGTGGTGACCATCGGAGCGACGAAGCGTCGGCGCTTGTAATAGGTGGCAAGGATATGAAGGTGATGCTGGTCCATCACATCGGCCAGCGTCCGGCCGTGAAGCGCGCTCCCCGGCGGCACCTCGACCTCGTAGATATCAACCTCCAGCCCGTAGAGATTGCGGATATATTCCACCATCGACTGACCGGAGGTCGCGCCTTTGCGCGCGCCGCGGCTGGGCAGCACCCAGCGCCCGAAGATGACGAAATAGAGAATTCCGGTCACGACCAGCGCTAGGCCGATCGGTGTCACGGCAAAAAGTCCGAAGGGCTGCATCTGCGCGCCGGCCGGCAGGTCGCCGTTGGACGTGACGATCAGGTCGTTCAAAAGGATCAGCGGCGACGATCCGACCATCGTCATGGTCCCGCCTAAAATCGCGCAGAAGCCCATCGGCATCAGAAGCTGGCTGAGCGGCAGCTCCGTGCGCGCGGAGATACGGCTCACCACGGGAAGGAACAGCGCAGCCGCGCCGACATTCTGCATGAAGCTTGAGATGAAGCCGACCGTGCCGGAGACGATCGGCACGATCCGCTCCTGCGTCGTGCCGCCATATTTCAAGATGATTGCTGCGACCTTGCTCATGATGCCGGTCTTGTCGAGACCGGCGCCGATGATCATCACGGCGACAATCGAGATGACCGCATTGGAGGCGAAGCCGTTGAAGAGTTGCGTCGGGTCAGCGAGGTTGCCAAGGCCCGGCAGATAGCTCAGCGCACCGAGCAGAACCATCACCAGAATCGCCGCCAGATCGACGCGAACCACTTCCGACACGAACAGGAAGACGGTGAATGCCAGCAGGATCAGCACCACGGCCATCTCGGTCGTCAGGCTGATCTCCCCCATCTTCCCCCCAACGTCTCGGCGCTTAGCTCGTCACCTTAAGACAGCAGACCCACAAATTGCTCCCGCAGCACGTTTTTTTGAACCTTCCCCATCGCGTTTCGCGGCAGTTCATCAACCAGCACGATCCGCTTCGGCTGCTTGAAGCGCGCCAGCTTGTCCTTCAGTGCATCAGCTAAGTCGTCGGCGCCGGCTTGCGTTCCGGCTTCCGGCACAACGATTGCGATAACGCCTTCGCCGAAATCAGGATGCGGAACACCGATGACGGCGGATTCATCGACACCCGGTAGCGCCTCCAGCGCCGTCTCCACTTCCTTGGGATAGATGTTGAAGCCGCCGGAGATGATCAGGTCTTTCTGCCGGCCAACGATGTGCAGATAGCCACGCTCGTCGAATGTCCCAAGATCGCCGGTGATGAAGAAGCCGTTCGCGCGAAGCTCCTCTGCTGTCTTATCGGGCATGCGCCAATAGCCGTGAAAGACGTTCGGTCCGCGAACCTCAATCACCCCGATTTCGCCCTTGCCAAGCGGCGTGCCGGTGGCGGGGTCGGTGACCCTGACCTCCACGCCCGGCAACGGCAGGCCGACAGTACCCGCGAAGCGATCGCCGTCATAAGGGTTGGAGGTATTCATGTTGGTTTCCGTCATGCCGTAGCGTTCCAGGAGCCGATGCCCGGTGCGCGCTTCAAAGGCGCGGTGCGTCTCTGCCGGGAGCGGTGCGGAGCCGGAGACGAACAGACGCATGCCCTTAGTCAGGTCTTTGGTCAGCCGCGCATCGTCAAGAAGCCGCGTGTAGAATGTCGGCACGCCCATCATGGTCGTTGCGTCGGGCATCGCTTTGATGATCGCGTCGACATCGAAGCGCGGCATGAAGATGATAGAGGCGCCTGTGACGAGGCACGTGTTCACCGCCACGAAGAGCCCGTGCGTGTGAAAGATCGGCAGAGCATGGATCAGCACGTCCTCGGCATCGAAGCGCCAGAGGTCTGAAAGCGTCAGAGCGTTGGACAGCAAATTGCCATGCGTCAGCATCGCGCCCTTGGATCGCCCCGTCGTACCGGACGTATAGAGGATCGCTGCCAGGTCGTCGGTGCTGCGCGGCGCCGGATCGAAGGCGGAAGCTTGTGCATCAGCTAACGCGCGGAGCGACCCGGAGCCGTCGGCGTTGAGCGTCCTCAAGGTCGCGCCGTTTGTTTCCGCGATCGCCGACAAGGCCGGCGCCGCAGCTTGACCGCAGACCACAAGCCGCGGCTCGGCGTTGCCGACAAAATAGTCGATCTCGCTCGGCGTGTAGGCGGTGTTGAGCGGGACGAGCACGGCCCCGGTCTGGATGCAGGCCGCATAGAGTGCCAAAGCCTCAGGGCATTTATCGACCTGCGCGGCAACCCGGTCGCCCGCTTTGACGCCGTCCGCCGTCAGCGCCCCGGCAAAGCGCGCCGCCATCTCCGCAAACGATCTGTGCGAAAGCCCGTCGCCGTCCGTCAGCCGCAAGAAGACGGCGTCGCTCTTCGCATGAGGGGCGAAGAGCGCGTCATACAACGCATTCGACATCGCTCACCCTTTTGGGAGCACCCAAGAGCCTATTTGAACAAATCAACCCCACGGCGCGAGGCTGGATGATCAGACGTTGGCTCGCGCCAACATGGTCGGTGCTGGCTCTTCTATCATCAAAGAACAAGAGCCCGGAACCGGCCTTCGCCCGGCAGGCATGCGTCTGATCAGCTATCGTCGAAATCGTGGCTGGCATGATCAAACAGGGCTCTTGGAGGGGGCGCTCTTTAAGAGCGATCGGATTGTGCGCGACGTCGCAATTGTTTTGTTGCCGAGATAGGCCTCGCTGCGCTGCTCGACGCGATTGAGGTCGTAGAGATAGTTCACCATCACGCCGCCGGATTGCCGCAGGCCGTTGTCGGAAAGGTCGGCCATGGCGTGGACGTTTTCAATCATGGCGCCATTGCCGAGATGGAAGCGGGCGACGCTGTTGAGCGGCGCGCCGTCGGGGCGCTTCGCCTGCGCCAAGTAGCACGCCGCAAGCCCGCGGAGGTCGCCAGCCAGAGCCTGCAGCGCCGCTGCGTCACCGGCTTGCGCCTTGGCGATAGCCTCGGCCGCGGCCGCCGCATGCTCGGATTGCGAGCCAAGCCAGTCGGCAAATCCCGGAAGCGGGGAAAGCGTCACAAAGGTCTTCAGCTGCGGCATCTCCGCCGACAAGTCCTGCACGACCTGCTTGATCAGCGAATTGCCGAAGGAGATGCCGCGCAGCCCCTTCTGGCAGTTTGAGATGGAATAAAAGACCGCCGTGTTGAGCTGGTGCGGCGGCAGCTGCGGTCGGTCCTCCGCCAGCACGGACTGAACGGAATCCGGAATGCCCCTGGTCAACGCGGCCTCAACAAAGATCAGCGGATCGTCGGGCATGCAGGGATGGAAGTAGGCATAGCAGCGGCGGTCATGCGGCTGCAGGCGCCGACGCAGATCATGCCAATCGCCGATGGCGTGCACGGCTTCGTATTCAGCGATCCGTTCCAGGATGTCGGCCGGCGTCTGCCAGTTGATGCGTCTGAGCACCAAAAAGCCGCGATTGAACCAGGACGACAAAAGGTGCACGAGGTCGAGGTCGATCCGGCCGAGCGCATCGTCGTCAGCCAGCATCGCCAGAAGGTCGGCGCGCATGTCGACAATGCGCGCCGTGGCGCCGTCGACCTGGTTCAGCTTGCGAAAGAGCCCTTGCCGCAGCGGCTCGGCGGCGGCGAGCAGGGCGCTCAGATTGGCCGTCGTCCGCGCCTCAGCGTAATTTCGCGCCGTCTCCTCAACAATAAGCGGATCAAGGTCGAGCTCCTGGTCGAGGAAGGTGAGGTAGGCGTGCTTCTCCGCGAAAGACAGTTCCGCATATCGCCTCAAGATCGACCGCGCCAAACGCAGTGTCGAGACTTCGCCCTCACCGGCGACAAGCGCGCGCGTCAGTTCCTCGATCGATCGCGAATCGGTATCGCCATTCGCCGTCGGCGTGCGCTCGAAGATCGAGGAGAGCAGATCGGTCAGGTAGTTCGTTCTCGCCATCATTGCGCTACCGGCTGCTGGCACTTGGTCACGGCGACCGCTGGCGCCGCTCTCCGTCGACATTGCTCCCGTACTCACGCAGTGTAATCAAAAACGATAAAATTTGACAATATAGTAAATTATCGATATTTATTGCGACGGCACCGGGATACGGGGGAGGCGCACATGCGCAATGTGACCAAGGACAACATCACCGACGTCTTCCTCGGCTATTTCGGGCCGGACACCGACCCGCGGATGCGGGAGATCATGACCGCGCTGGCGCAGCATATGCATGCCTTCGTCAAGGAGGTCGGGCTGACGCACGCGGAGTGGCAGCGCGGCATCGATTTCCTCCAGCGCACCGGTGACATCTCCGATGCAGAGCGGCACGAATTCATCCTGCTCTCCGACGTGCTCGGCGTGTCGTCCTTGGTCGACATGGTCAATGCGCGGCCCGGCGCAACATCCTCAAGCGTGCTCGGCCCGTTCCATATCGAGGGCGCGCCTGCGATCGCATACGGCGCCGACTTGAAGCGGCATTATGAAGGCCCGGTGCTTCTGGTGGAGGGCCAGGTCTGCTCCACCGACGGCGCACCGATCGGCGGCGCCAAGATCGATATCTGGCAGACCGCGCCCAACGGCATGTATTCCAGCCAGGACCCGGAGCAGGACACGTACTCCTTCCACGGCATCATGACGACGCAGGCCGATGGGCGCTACGCGTTCACCTCCGTCAAGCCCGTGAGCTATACCGTGCCCAATGACGGGCCGGTCGGCGAGATCTTGGATGCCACCGGCCGCCATCCGTGGCGCCCGTCGCACCTGCATTACATCATCAAGGCGGACGGTTTTCACACGCTGGTGACGGAGGTCTTCGCCGCCGACGATCCGTATCTCGACCAGGACACTGTGTTCGGCGTCCGCGACGATTTGGTGATGACCTATGTCGAAGAGCCGGCCGACAGCTTCCCGGACGGATTGGAGCTCTCCGGCAAGGTCGATGAGCCGTACCTGCGGGTGCAGTTCGATTTGGTTCTGGCGCCCGAAGAGGCGTGACAGATTCCGGTCGTGAACGCGCGGCCAGAAGCAAAGAAAAGGACGGAGGATTCAAAAATGAGATTTGCATACAGCTTGATGGCAGCGGCCGCGCTTGCGCTTCTTGCCAGCGCTGCGCACGCCAATACGCGGCTTGTCGTGAACTGTTTCTGGCCGCCGCAGCACTATGTCTGCCAGTCGATCCTGCCGACCTGGCTGGAATGGGTTGAGGAGGCAACCGAAGGCCGCGTGCGCGGCATCATTCCGCCGAAATCCGTCGCCGCCCCACCGGAGCAATGGGATTCGGTGGAGAAGGGCATCGTCGACGTCGCCCCGCAATTCAACGGCTTCGTGCAGAACCGTGTGCAGGGCCCGCTTGTTGCCATGAACCTCTTTGTCTCCTCAAAGGACGCCGTCGCCATGTCGCAAGCGCTCTGGGAAACTTACGAGCGCTTCTATCCGGATGAGCACAAAGGCGTTCACCTGCTTTCCACCTGGGTGATCACGCCGGGCTCCGTCTACAGCCAGACGGACACGCCGATCCTGTCGATGGATGAGCTGATCAACCGCAAGATCTGGGCGCTGCCCGGCGCCTCGGCCAATCTTCTGAAGAAGCTCGGCTCCGGCGTGGTCGCCGGTCCTGCCGTGCAGGCCAACGAGATCATCTCGCGTGGCGTGGTCGACGGCTATATTGCGCTGAGCCCGACCTCTCTGCAGAGCTTCCAATTGATCCCCTACACCAAGTCGATGACGCGATTCAGCCGCGGCATGTACACGACGTCCTTCTCGCTCCTGATCAACGAGGACAAATGGGCGGAGATTTCGCCTGAGGACCAGGCGGCGATCATGGACGTCTCCGGTCCGAAGTTCGGCCGCATGGCCGCGCAGGAATGGCATGATGCAGACGAGCGGGGCATGGCCGCGATGCAGGAGGCCGGCATTGAGCTCCACGATGCGCCGGCGGAATTTGAGAACGCGCTGATCGAAGCCTCACAGCCGCTGACCGACGCTTGGGTCGAAAAGGCAAGCGCCAAGGGCCTGGACGCGGCAAACATGCTTGAGTTCTATACGACACGCCTGCAGGAACTGACGGCGGCCAACCAATAACAAACGAAGGGGGCGGCGGCGATGAGACGCTTTGCGCGCGCGGCGCTGCCGCCCATCCTGATCACGCTGGAGATTCTCTCCGCGATCCTGCTCTTTATCATGATGGCGCTGACATGCGTGGATGTCGTCGGGCGCTACGTCTTCACCGCGCCGGTGTTCGGCGCCGCGGAGATGATCCAGTTTCTCCTCGCCATCACGATCTTCGCCGGGCTGGGCCTCGTCAACGCGCATGACGACCACATCGTCGTGGAGCTTTTCGAGGACCGGATAAGGCGCCGCATCCCCCGGCTTCACCGCTACATCGTGCAGGGCTTTTCGGTGTTCGCCATGGCGGTGATCGCATGGGAGTTGACGCAATTCGCTATGGAGGCATACGCGCTCGGCAAGATCACCATCGTCCTTGAATGGCCGCTGGTGATCGTCGCCGGCTCTGTTGCGGCGCTGTCGTTCGTCAGCCTCGTGGCCCAGCTCCTCGGGCTGGCGTTGGAGGAGCCGGCGCACAGCGTTGAGGATCACGCGAGCAAGATATGATCACCGCGCTCGTCGGCTTCGCGATCCTCATCGGGCTCTGCTTCTTCGGCTTCCGCGTGGGCTTCGCCACCATGATGGTCGGCATTGCCGGCTTTGCGCTTCAGCGCGGGCCCGAGGCGGCACTCGCCATGGCCGGACAGCAGGTCATGGAAGACGCGATGAACTACAATCTCAGCGTCATTCCGCTGTTCATCCTGATGGGCGTGTTCATCTATCGCGCCGATATCAGCCGCGATCTGTTCGACGCCGCCTATGCCGGGCTTGGCCGATTCCGTGGCGGGCTGGCACTGTCGACCGTGGTGGCTTGTGCCGGTTTCTCCGCCGTTTGCGGCTCCTCGCTCGCGACCGCCGCCACCATGACCAAGGTCGCGATGCCGCCGATGCGCCGCTACAATTATCGCGACAGCCTGGCGACCGGCACCATCGCCTCCGGCGGCACGCTCGGCATCATGATCCCGCCCTCCGTGCCGCTGGTGATCTACGGCATCGTGGCGGAGCAGGACATCGGCCAGCTTTTCATCGCCGGCATCCTGCCCGGCATTTTGCTCGTCGCGCTGTTCATGGGTGCGGTCGCCATCGTCGTCCGGCGCGATCCCACCGCCGGCCCGGCCGGCGAACCGATGGACCCGGAGCGTAAGCGCGCGGCACTTCGCGCCGTATGGCCGGTCATCGGGCTCTTCGTCGTGGTGCTCGGCGGCATCTATAGCGGCATCTTCACGCCGACGGAGGCCTCCGGCATCGGCGCGGCAGGTGCTGCCATCATCGCCTTTGCGCGCGGGCATCTGAGACGCCTCCACGAATGGCGCGAGGCCTTGGTGGAAGCCGCTAAGACCACGGCGAGCCTCTTCATCGTCATCTTCGGCGCGCTGGTCTTTGCGCAATTCATCAACCTCTCAGGCATGCCCTACGACCTCCTGTTCATCATCGGCGACATGAACCTCAGCCCGTGGGCGCTTGTCGTGGCGGTCGCCATCATCGCTGTGATGATGGGCATGGTGTTTGAGGCAATCGGCATCCTGCTTCTGCTTGTGCCGGTCTTCCTTCCGTCGCTCTATCAATCCGGCGTCGACATGATCTGGTTCGGCATCGTTGTTGTCGTGGTGACGGAGCTTGGCCTCATCACACCGCCGATCGGCATGAATGTGTTCGTCGTGAAGTCGGTCATCCCGGACGTCCATCTCGGGCAGATTTTCCGTGGCGTGACGCCCTTCATCTTTGCCATACTCACCGCGCTCATTCTCGTGTTCTTCATCCCCGGCATCGCCACTTGGCTGCCGGCGCTTATGCGTTAGCTTTCCGTACTGATCATGCCCGCCAAGAACGTTCTGTGGATCATGGCCGACCAGCTTCGCTGGGATTATCTCTCCTGCTACGGCCACAAGACGCTCCACACGCCGCATATCGACCGGCTGGCCGAAAGGGGCGTGCGCTTCGATCGCGCCTATGTCCAATCGCCGATCTGCGGGCCAAGCCGGATGAGCTATTACACCGGCCGCTACATGCGCTCGCACGGCTCCACCTGGAACGGCTTCCCGCTCAGGATCGGCGAGCCCACGCTCGGCGAGCATCTGCGCGAGCTGGGCGTGCGCTGTGCTCTCGTCGGCAAGACCCACATGATTGCTGACGTTGAGGGGATGAAGCGCCTCGGCGTCGACCCCGATTCCGACCTTGGCGTCTACGCGCGCGAATGTGGCTTTGAGCCGTTTGAGCGCGACGACGGCATGCACCCCGACGGCTATTACGACGCCAATCCGCGCTACGACGATTACCTGCGCGCCAACGGTATGGGCGGCGACAATCCGTGGGAGCTGTGGGCCAATTCCGCCGAGGGTCCGAATGGCGCGTTGCTCTCTGGCTGGCTGATCGAAAACAGCCATCTGCCGGCGCGCGTGCCGGAGGGGCATTCGGAGACCACTTATCTCACCGGCCGCGGCATCGACTTTATCGAGGAAGCCGGCGACCGCCCTTGGCTCTGCCATCTGTCCTACATCAAGCCGCACTGGCCGTATCTGGCACCGGCGCCCTACAACGACATGTATGGCGTGAACGACATCCAGCCGCCGGTTCGCTCCAATTCGGAGCGCCAGACGACGCATCCGCTCTTCAAGGCATGGCAGGAGCAGCGCGTCTGCCAGAGCTTCGCGCGCGACGAAGTGCGCGAACGCGCGGTTCCCACCTATATGGGTCTGATCAAGCAGCTTGACGATCAGCTGGGCCGGCTCTTCGCCTATCTGGAGAGGTCCGGGCGCATGGCCGACACGATGATCGTCGTCTCTTCCGACCACGGCGACAATCTCGGCGATCACTGGCTCGGCGAGAAGGACCTGTTCTTCGATTGCTCAGCGCGCGTGCCGCTGATCATCTACGACCCACGGCCCGAAGCCGACGCAACGCGCGGCACGGCCACGTCGGCGCTGGTGGAAGGCATAGACCTGGCGCCGACCTTCCTGAGTTTCTTCGGTGGCTCGCCGAAGCCGCATATCTTGGAAGGACAAAGTCTGCAGCCATTGCTTCACGGCGAATCCACGTCTTGGCGCGGCTATTGCTTCTCCGAATACGACTACGCGACGCGCGAAGCACGGCTCGCGCTCGGAATCGATGAGGCGGATGCACGCCTCGCCATGGTCTTCGACGGGCGTTGGAAATACACGCACTGCGAAGGCTTCCGTCCAATGCTCTTCGATCTTGAGACGGATCCCAATGAACTGATCGATCTCGGAGACGATCCTGAATACGAGTCGGAACGCACGCGCCTCCGCGAGGCGTTGTTTGAATGGTACCGCAGACACCACAACCGCATTACCCGATCGCCCGAGGCAATCAATGCGATGGCTGAACAGCAGGAGCCGCCCGGCATCGTGATCGGCTATTGGGACGAAGAGGAACTCACAGCTGACGGCCGCTCGGTGCCGGGTGGACCGCGCGCACGTCAAAGACGCACACATTCCGTAATCGATGATTCGGCGAAGCGAACTTAAGCCGGCTCTTCCCTGCGATTTCGCTTGCTTCCGGTGAAAAACGCGCGGTTGTGAACACGCCGTTGGCGGGATCAATATGCCCGCATAAGTCTTTGAAAAACAGGCCTATTGCACCGGGCCATCGCACTCGTTAACGGCGCAGCCGCAAGCGCAATTTGACACCGGTCAATGCAGCTGCCGGCGGCGATCGACAGTTTCCGTGCTGGCGCCCGGTCGTCGGGCAACGACAAGGGGCAGCCGAGAAAGCCGATGGAGATTGTGATGGCCGCCCTGGCAAATCCAGCGGCGAAACTGGCGATGAGGCGAACGTCCAGCTCTCGCGACGTACGTATTCCGCCGCTCGGCCTTGCCGGCACCCTGCAGCCGTCGACAGACTCCAGAGGCTTGATTGTCTTCGCCCATGGCAGCGGCTCCAGTCGGTTTAGCTCCCGCAACACCGCCGTGGCCGATGCGCTGAACAATGCCGGCTACACGACGCTTCTATTTGATCTGCTGTTGCCGGAAGAGGAACGGGACCGGCGGCGCGTATTCGACATTCCGTTGCTCGCCGACCGGCTGATCGATGTCGTGCAGTGGATCGATCGCGACAGGGCGCTTGCGGCGCTGCCGCTCATCTTGTTCGGCGCAAGCACCGGAGCCGGCGCGGCTTTGGTTGCCGCGGCGCGGCTTGGCGACAGGGTTGGCGCGGTGATATCGCGCGGCGGTCGGCCCGATCTCGCAGGCCGCGCGTTGGAAGCTGTGCGTGTTCCGACTTTGTTGATCGTCGGCGGCAATGACGACGTCGTCCTTGAGTTGAACGAAGAGGCGCTGTCGCGACTGAGCGGACCCAAGGCGCTGCAGATCGTGCCGAACGCCACGCATCTGTTTCCTGAACCCGGCGCGCTGGCCAAAGTCATAGGTTTCGCCAACGATTGGCTTGATCGCTATCTCGACTATGCTGACAGCGTCCCGGTCGCCGAGGCCGGTTCATAGAAGGCAGCCAATGCCGTTTCGTGATCGCGCGCAGGCGGGCGTACGTCTTGCTGCGGCGCTTCTCCCGTTCAAGGAGAGGCGTCCGATCGTGCTCGCGCTGCCGCGTGGCGGCGTGACGGTCGCCGCGGAAGTGGCGGCAGCGCTCGACGCGCCGCTCGATGTTATCCTCGTCCGCAAGATCGGCGTGCCGTCCCAGCCGGAACTTGCCATGGGCGCAGTCGTCAATGGCGTAAACCCGATCATCGTGCGCAATGAGGATGTGCTGCGCTTCGCCGGAATCTCGGAGGCGGAATTTGACGAGGTGCGTGATCGCGAGCTTGACGAGATTCGCCGCCGCCGCGCGCGTTACCTCGGCGACCGTGCGCATCCTGACCTGCGCGGACGCGTCATCATTGTCGTCGACGATGGGATCGCCACCGGTGCGACGACCCGCGCAGCACTCAGCGCGATGCGCCAGCACCATCCTGAACGGCTGATCCTTGCCGTCCCGGTCGCACCGACCGACACGTTGCAGAAACTCCGTGACGAAGTCGACGAGCTCGTCTGTCTTGAGGATTACGAGCAGTTCGCGGCTATCGGCCTCTACTACGACGATTTCGGACAAGTCTCCGACCAGGAGGTGACCTCGATCCTGGCCCGCTTCCCGGCGGAGGAGCGGCAAGCTTCGGACGGCGAGCCTTAAGTCTTCAGCAGAGCGGCGACGATCAAACTCTCGATTGTCATCCGGTTCGGCCGAGAGGCCGAGACCGGGAGCCATGAACACCCACGCCGATCCGGTGGTCATGGGTTCCGCACAAGCGCTGACGCGCTTTGCGGAATGACAAAGGAGAGGCCGGGGCATAGGCCCCGCATTTCGCTTGCGCTCCATGCGGGCTACGTTCACCGATCTCGCCCCTCCCTTAAGGCGAGGGTGGCCCGGTATCGAGAAAACGCTGAGCGATCGGCTTCAGAAATGCGCCATGTCGGCTTCGTCGGGGCGGTGCCCGAGTTCCGCAAGCCCTTCCTCAAGGTAGTCGCCAAGCGCCGGCATGCCCGTCAGGTAAGGCGCAGAGTTGGGCCGATGTCGCTCAAAGGCGAGCGACCGCGCGCCGGCAAAGTCCGTGCGATCGAAGTCACCGCGTCCAACCCAAGCAATGGCGATCAGATCGACGACCTCATCGTCGTTGAGATCGATGATCGCTTCCTGCAGCTCCTGCAGTGTCGGATCTTGCGCGTAATCCTCAATCACCTGGCTGTCGGTATCGTCGGCCGTGTTCGACCCGGGACCCGGCTCGGCCGGCTCGACCTTGGCGTCGAATTCGCGCGCCTTGACGATGATGTAGGCGACCTTTTCCGGACTGATGTTGATGTCGACCGGTTCGGGCGGTTCTTTGATCATGGCCCTCTCCATTGTTTTGTTGTGTCGCCACGAACAAGTGGGGCCTATGCACGTTACCGTGACCTTGAGATGGATCAAAGATGCTTGGGCGCGGCGTCGTCAGCCTACCGGCCATAATAGAGCGTCACCGCATGCTTGGCCTCGGCGAAGAAGAGCCAGCGTTCAGTGACAATGCCCGGCGCCTGCGCCGCCACGGCCAGACATGCCGACAGCACCGCAAGCCAGCGCGGCGCGACAAGCGCCAGTGCGACCGCTGCCAACGGCACCGCAAAGGCAAGAAGGTGAACGAGGCGGCGCAGCTTCGCGGCGTGCTTGCGCGCGATCCGGTAACCCATCTCCTTCAGCACGAAATTCTCTTCCGTATGCGGCCACTCGATGGAGCGGATCGTGCCGTCCTTCAGTCCCGTGGCACTGTTGGCAGACGAGGGCGGCTTCAGTGCATCGTTGTGACGCCAGGTCGCCGCCTTCCAGGCCCATCCGAGGATGATAGTCGCCGCCGCGAACATCCCCAGGCCGCGCGCGTCATTGCCGAAAAGATGCAGCACGGCGTGAAGAAGAACCGCGCCCGTCATGACCGCGAAGATCAAATAGCCCGGCACGGTGAAGCGGCTGTGCCATTGCGCGACAGGCTTCAGTGAGGCGTAGATCATGCCCGTGGTGAACAATGTGATGAGTGCGCCCGCCGCCGCGGCAAGTGCTGCGACAGCGACCAGTCCGTCGACGCGTCCTGTCACGAGCCAACCGATGCCGAAAATGCCGGCGGGGACATAGGTCAAAACGGCAGCAACGCCCTCGCGCGACAGCCACGACGAGCGCCATTGCGAGAACGCGCGCCATGCCCGCTCCGGATGGCCGAGATGCAGGGTGGACGAAAGAAGCCCGCCGGTGATGAGCGTCAGCGCCAGGCCGAGCGCGACAAGGCCGAGCCATCGCTCCGGCGGCACGAGTCCCAACGCTGCGGAAATGCCAAGCAGCGCCAGCAGCCCATAGCCGGCGCCGGTCGCGGTCGTGAAGAAGATGACGGAAAGCGCGGGATGCATCTTAACGCGACGGCTTAACGCGACAGCATCCGGTCGACCCAGCCAAGAAGACCACCCGCTGCCGGTTCAAGCGCCGGTGCGTCGGAGACGCCGCATGCTTTCCGCTCACGCGGCGGCAGGTATTTGTTGGTCGGGCGGTAACCCATCTCAGGCATGAGATCGACACCGCCACGCTCAGCCACAAGCCGCGACACCGGCGATTGCGGATCGCCGAGATCGCCGAAATGGCGCGCGCCGGTCGGGCACGCCGCAACGCATGCCGGCACGCGATCGGCTTCGTCCAGGTTCTGATTGTAGATGCGGTCGACGCAGAGCGTGCATTTCTTCATCACACCGACATCCGTGTCGTATTCGCGTGCGCCATAGGGGCAGGCCCAGCTGCACAGCTTGCAGCCGATGCATGTGTCTTCGTTGACGAGCACGATCCCGTCGGACGCGCGCTTATAGGAGGCGCCGGTCGGGCACACCGTCACGCATGCCGGCTCCGCGCAATGCAGGCACGAGCGCGGGAAATGGACCGTGCGGCTCGCCCCCTTCGTCTCTTGCTCATAGGTGTGGACGCGGTTGAACCACACGCCGTCGGCGCCATCCTCATAGGGCCGGATATCGGTGAGCGGTGCCATATGGCCGCCAGTGTTCCACTCCTTGCAGGACGTCACGCAGGCCTGGCAGCCGACGCAGGTGTCAAGATCGATCACCAGGCCAAGCTGCTTCTCCGTGCGGGCAGGTAGGCTGGTCATGGGCGCGCCTCACGGCGGCGTCGAAACCGCGCGCCGAAATCAAGCACGCGCGGTGGTGTCGCCACGCCGGGTGGCGGCTTGAGCGTCGGGAACTGCGGCTCGGTCCCTTCCACTTCGGATACTGCGCATTTCCTGACACGGACACGCAGATCAAACCACGCCGCTTGTCCGGTCACCGGATCGGAATTGGAATAGCGTCGGCCGTTTGCGTCGGTGGGCAGAAGCTCGCAGATGGCATGGTTGAGCAGAAAGCCCTTCTCCGCCTCCGGCGCATTTTCGCCGAGCATCCATGCGCCGCGGCGCTTGCCGATCGCGTTCCACGTCCACACGGTTTGAGCGTTTACGCCGTCGACCAGGCGCACTTGTCCCTTCACCTTGCCGTGCGGGCTTTCCACCCACGCCCAATCGTCATCTGCCAGCCCGAGCCGCTCCGCCGTCGCGCGGTGGATGAAGAGCCGGTTCTGGCTGGTGATCTGTCTCAGCCAGGCGTTCTGCGAGCCCCACGAATGATACATGTGCATGGGGCGCTGCGTGATCGCATGCAGATCGAACGCATTGCCGTCGATCATCGTTTCTTCCAGCGGCGCGTACCAGAAGGGCAGGGGATCGAAATGGGTCTCCAGGCGCGCGCGTTCTGCTTCCGGCGGCAGCACGTCCCCATGGCCGCGCGCGGCAAGGCGGAAGCGTTGCAGCGGCTCCGAATAAAGCTGAAAGATGATGGGCCCCGCTTTGGCGAGGAATCCCATCTCCGTCGCCAGCTCAAGGTATGAGCGGTTCGCCATCTTGTAATAGCGCTGCTCAGGTGCAAGCGCGTGGCGCCAGAAGCCGCCATTGTCGATATAGCGCTGAAGCTGCTCGAGATCGGGCGCGCCGCGCCCTGTCCTGTTGTCATCGCCACCGCGCCAGCCGGCGAGCGGTCCGAGACCCGGCGAACGCTCGTGATTGACGATGTAGTCGGCATAGTCGTGGTACTTTGCGCTGCCATCCGCCTTCACCATGCCCGGCAGCTTCAATCGCGCGCCAAGGTCAAGCAGCACGGACTGGAACGGCCGCACGTCGCGGTCGGGCGCAACCACGGGATGCCGGATGGCGTCCGCCGGCCCGTCGGCATCGCCGATCGGCCGGTCGAGAAGGCTGATGCAATCGTGGCGCTCCAGATAGGTGGTGTCGGGCAGCACCAGATCGGCATAGGCCACGGTCTCCGAGTAATAGGCGTCGGAATAGATGATGAAGGGGATGCGATATGCGCCGCTCTCGTCCTTGTCGGTGAGCATGGCCATGGTGCCGCCGGTATTCATCGACGAGTTCCACGCCATGTTGGCCATGTAGAGAAAGAGCACGTCGATCGGGTACGGATCGCCGCGCCAGGCATTGGCGATCACCATGTGCATTAGGCCGTGGATGGCGAGCGGCGCCTCCCATGAATAGGCCTTGTCGATGCGCACCGGCTTGCCCGTCTCGTCGACCAGCAGATCCTCCGGATCGGTGACGTAGCCAAGCGGCGCGCACGAAAGCGGCGTATTTGGCGCACCGCCGTCCTTGCCCGCCGGCTTGTTCGTGGGTGGGATCGGCTTGGGAAAGGGTGGCTTGAAGCGGAAGCCGCCGGGCACGTCCACGGTGCCGAGAAGCACCTGCAGGAGATGCAGCGCGCGGCAGGTCTGAAAGCCATTGGAATGCGCCGATATCCCGCGCATGGCGTGAATGGCGATGGGCCGCCCGCGCATCGTCTCATGCCGACGGCCGGCCCAGTCCGTCCACGCTACCGGCAGCTCGATCGCCTCCTCAAAGGCCACATGCGCCAGCTCCGCCGCAATGCGCTCAATCGTGGAAGCCGGAACGCCGCATTGCTCCGCGACCGCCGCAGGTGCGTAGGCATCGTCGAGATAGCGCTCCGCGATCAGTTGAAACACCGGCACGCAATTGCGGCCGTCGACCGTGAAGCGCCCCGTCAGTGCCGGCGTCACCTCTGCAGCAAGCGCATCGACCGCGCGCTCCGCCTTGACGTCCCATGCCAGCGCGCGCCCGTCATCGTTGCGCAGGAAGAGCCCGTCATCCGCCGCGCCGGGCTCTTCGATCACCAGGCAATGCGCATTGGTGGTGCGGACGAGATAGTCGAGATCGATTTTGCCGGCCTTGAGCAGTTCGTGCACGATGGCGAGCAGAAACAGGCCGTCCGTCCCTGGCCGAATGCCGATCCATTCATCGGCAATGGCACTGTAGCCGGTGCGGCACGGATTGACCGACACCACTTTTGCGCCACGCGCCTTCAGCTTGCCAAGCCCGATCTTTATCGGATTGGAATCGTGATCCTCCGCGACGCCGAAGAGCACGAAATACTTGGCGTGGTCCCAATCCGGCTCACCGAATTCCCAGAATGAGCCGCCGATCGTGTAGAGCCCGGCCGCGGCCATGTTGACGGAGCAGAAGCCGCCATGCGCGGCGAAATTCGGCGTGCCGAATTGCTGCGCCCACCAGCCGGTCAGCGATTGCGATTGGTCGCGGCCAGTGAAGAAGGCGAGCCGCTTCGGATCGCTCGCCCGAACGCGCGCCAAACGCTCAGTCGCGATCGCCAGCGCCTCGTCCCATTCGATCTCGCGAAAATCGCCGGCGCCGCGCTCGCCCACACGGAGCAACGGCTTTCTGAGTCGCGCCGGGCTTTGGTGCTGCATGATGCCGGCGGCGCCCTTGCCGCAGAGCACACCGCGATTGACCGGGTGGTTGCGATTGCCCTGGATGTAGCGGACCTGGCCATCGACCAGATGGACGTCGATCCCGCAGCGGCAGGCGCACATGTAGCAGGTGGTCTGCTTGATCTCGTCGGAGACCGGCGGCGAGGTATCGATGCCGTCCGCGTCAGGCGGGGCCGAAGTGTCGGCGAGCGGCTGCTGCGACGGTGCTGTGTTGGCGCCCGCGATTGTCGCCGCACTCATGCGGATTCAACCGATCGACGCGCAGGTGGCTGCCGTTTGGGTTTGGACTTCGGTCCGGCGCCGCGCATGTAGTGCTTTTCAGGACGATACGCGCCGGTGCGGCTCTTCGGGTTCAAGCGCTTTGCGCCGGAAACGATCGAGCGGCCCAGTCGGGCAAGGAGCCCTTTGCGGGCAGGCGGCGAAACCTCGGCGTTCATGGCGCGAAACCTTCAATCGCGGCCCAATTTGCCGAGTCGCATCCCATCGATCCAATGATTTGTTCTTGTCAAATCAATCAAAAATGACGATGGATCGGAAATGACCCTGGACCAGCTTCGTGTCTTCGTCGCGGTCGCCGAGCGCCGCCACGTGACAAAGGCCGCCGCCGCGCTCGGCATGACCCAGTCGGCGGCCTCAGCGGCCATTGCCGCACTGGAGCGGCGCTATGGCGCCAGATTGTTTGATCGCGTTGGGCGCGGCATCGAGCTGACCGACCAAGGCCAGCGCTTCCTGCCTGAGGCGCGCGCCGTGTTGGAGCAGACGAAGAGCGCGCGCTCCGTGCTTGAAGACCTCTCCGACCTGACGACGGGCAGGGCCTCCATCGCCGCCAGCCAGACGATCGCCAGCTACTGGCTGCCGCGGCGGCTGACGGCGTTTCACAAAGAGCATCCCGGCGTGCGCCTCGACGTGGAGATCGGCAACACGCGCCAGGTCGAGACGGCCGTCATGGAGGGGCGCGCCGATCTGGGCCTCGTTGAAGGCCGGGTCAGCAACGACGCGCTCAGCCGCCGCCGCGTCGATCAGGACCGGCTTGTGCTGGTTGTGGCGAAAGACGCATCGCTGCCGCCGGAATCCGCTCCTGGCCGGCCGGCTCTGCGCGCCTTGTCCTGGGTGGTTCGCGAGGCCGGCTCCGGCACGCGCGCCGGCCTTGAGGACCTGGCAGCGGAAGAGGGACTGTCCTTCGATGACCTGCGGATCGTCCTCGTCCTGCCCGGCAACGAGGCCGTGCGCGAAGCGGTCGAAGGCGGGGCCGGCGCGACGATCATTTCGGAGCACGTCGTAGCCTCTGCAATCGCCGCGGGACGCCTGAAGTCCCGGCCCATCGCACTGCCGCCGCGCGATTTCGTTCTGCTGCGCCATCGCGACCGGCACGCCTCCGCAGCCGCGCGGGCGTTGATGCAGCACCTCGCCTGAGCCGGTGCAGTCGCCCTCGCGCCTGAGGCTGGGGTCCGGCAGCTCAATTGCCGGCTAACTGGCGGTCAGGGGCGTTGATAAGCTGTGGAAAGTTGGAGCGGGGAACTTGAATGGCGCAAATGCGACACCCACATCGCCTGCAATTTGACACGAATCTGTTCTAAAGAAGCGAGGGTCGCTTAAAGGTTCGTGTTTAGGGAACTGGACTGCCGTCGGCGCTGCGGCTCTGCGTATTGGATCGGGGCGCGAAAAGATCGTGCGCTTGCCCCATTCTCTTCGCAAGCGATCACGACCCGACGGCGAGGAGGAGGCGAATGATCATTGACCGAATAAGAAGAGACATGAGCGTCATCTCCGCAGATGACCATTGTGTCGGCTTCGTATGCGGATTTGAGGGCGAGAATTCACTTAGGATCACCTGCATCAGCGAGGGCTACGGCTACGATCACCTGATCCCGACCGCCTGGGTGACAGCCGTCGAGAAATACGTGTTTCTTGACAAGACCATCAGCTACGTTCTGGCGAACTGGGAGCACGCTCACCTTCCCAGAATGCTTGCCGGCTCCGCGCCGCCTCCGGCCAATACTACAACCCTTCCGGTGCAGACCGAAGCAGCCTGAGAACAGGCGAACGACCGCAAAAAGGCCCCGCTATCGGCGGGGCTTTTGCTTGCGGGGAGCATCTTCGGCCTCCAAAACAACGCCAACAAATATGTGATTGGTGCCGATCGCACCGGGTCGCCACGTCCAAGGCCTCGGCGCAAGCTCCTCACCCGCCATGGAGGCCGCATGGTCAATCTGAGACTGATCCTGCTCACGCTTACTGCCGCCGCGGCAGCGACGGTTGCATCCGGTGCGGCGGCGCTGGATGTCGTGCTGGAAACCGAGAAGGAGCGGGTTCGCGTCGACACAATCGCGCGCGGGCTTGAACACCCATGGGGCATCGCGTTTCTCCCTGATGGCAGCGCGCTGGTGACGGAGCGGCCAGGGCGTCTGCGCCATATAGCGGCGGACGGCGCGTTGTCTGAGCCGCTCGCGGGCGTCCCGCGGGTCGATCCGCGGCGACAGGGCGGCCTCCTAGACGTGGCACTTGATCCCGACTTTGCCGCCAACCGCCTTGTCTATCTGAGCTACGCGGAGCCCGGCCCGGACAACACCAATTCGACGGCCGTGGCGCGCGGCCAATTGAGCGCCGATGCGACTGCACTTGAAGATGTGACGGTGATCTTCTCCCAAAAACCCAAACTGCCAAGCACCATGCATTACGGGTCGCGGCTGGTCTTCGATCGCGCCGGGCATTTGTTCGTCACCCTTGGCGAGCGCTCAAATGCCCGCTTCCGCGACCAGGCCCAAGACCTCAATTCTCACCTCGGCAAGGTCGTCCGCATCTTCCCCGATGGCAGCGTTCCCGACGACAATCCGTTCGTTGGCGAGCCGAACGCGCTGCCGGAAATCTGGTCGCTTGGCCACCGCAATCCTCAGGCGGCCGCGCTTCACCCGGAGACTGGGATTCTTTGGGCGATTGAGCACGGTCCGCGCGGCGGCGACGAAATCAACATCCCTGAGCCCGGCAAGAATTACGGCTGGCCGGTGGTCTCCTTCGGCGTGAACTATGACGGCTCACCGGTCGGCACCGGCCAAACCGACGCGCCCGGCTTCGCCGATCCGATCTACCAATGGACGCCTGTGATCGCCCCCTCCGGTGCGGCCTTCTATACGGGTGATGTCTTCGAGGCGTGGCGCGGCGACCTCTTTGTCGGCGGGCTGGCGGTGCGGGCGCTGGTGCGGCTGGAGCTTGATGGTGATTCCGTCGTGCACGAGGAGCGCATCCTGCAGGGCGCCAACCGGCGCATTCGCGACGTGGAGCAGGCCTCCGACGGGTCGTTTTATGTCCTGACGGATGCGCGCAACGGCGAGGTGCTGCGCCTAAGCCCCGCAGAGTGACGCAGCTTTCCGTGCTCAGCACAGCTTGCCAGGCCGAGCGCGCTGCGATAGCGCAGGCTGAGGGAGGATGCCGCCTATGCTCGTGTTGATTCTTGGCCTTGTTCTGTTTCTCGGCGCGCATTCGGTGAGGATCGTCGCGGACGATTGGCGCAGCGCCATGCTGCAGCGCCTGGGCGAGGGGCGGTGGAAGGGCATCTACTCGCTCGTTGCGATCGCCGGGATCATTCTCATCGTCTGGGGATACGGCCTGGCGCGGCAAGAGCCTGTGGTGCTTTGGTTTCCCCCGACCTGGCTGAAGCACACCGCGCTTCTTCTGAATCTGGTGGCGCTGATCATCTTTGCCGCTTCAGCGGTGCCAGCCGGCAAGATGAAGGGGCGCATCCGCCACCCAATGGTGATTTCCGTCAAGGTATGGGCATTTGCGCACCTCCTCTCCAACGGCACGCTTGCCGATGTGGTGCTGTTCGGCGCGTTTCTGGTTTGGGCGGTTCTGGATTTCCGCTCCGCCCGCCAGCGTGACCGCGCCACTGGCGCTGAGCCGGAGTTTGGTCCTGCGCGCAACGATGCGATCGCCGTGGCGGTGGGCGTCGTGATCTGGGCGGCGTTCACGTGGTTCCTGCACGCTTGGCTGTTCGGCGTGAGCCCACTCGCCTGAGGCGTTTGGCGCGCGGGCTGCCGTTGCCTCCCCAACCCAAAGCCGGTAGGGTCCGCGCCGCTTGAAAGACTCGGGCCTCGCGCTAAGTCTTCGATTCCCAAACCGATTTTGAAATTCGTTCGATGGCCGACGACGATCGCCGAACCGACACATTCATCCGCGAAGTCGATGAGGAGCTGCGCCGCGAACAGCTGAAGGCGCTGTGGAACCGATTTGGCTGGCTGTTCATCGGCGTCTGCGTGCTCATCGTTTTGATCACGGCGACGTACCGCGGCTGGATTTGGCTGGAGGAACGCCGCGCCGCGGAGGCGGGCGATCGCTACCTGGCGGCGCTGGCCTCCATCACCGACGGCGATCGGCAGGCCGGCGTGGCTGAGCTTGAGGCGATCGCGTCCTCAGGAAACACCGGCTATGCGGCGCTGGCGCGGCTCAAGCTTGCCGGCGACGACGCGTCGGCAGGTAACAACGAGGCAGCGCTCTCCTCTTTCGACGCATTGGCAGCCGATAATGGGCTGGAGGAGCCCCTCCGCGAGCTCGCTCGGATCAGGGCAGCGCTGGTGGCGCTCGACATGGGCGACACGTCCGGCGCTGTGGAGCGTGCTGAAGCATTGAATGTCGCGGGCAGTCCGTGGCGTCACGCGGCGCGCGAGGTTCTGGGCACCGCCGCGTACGGCGCCGGCGATCTGCAGACGGCGCGTGATCACTTCACCTCCATCCAGGAGGACGCCGAGACGCCGCAGGATATCTGGCAGCGCGCCGGCCAGATGGTGGCGCTGATCGATGGGCAGCTCGCCGTTCCCGCCGCACCTGCCGAGACGTCATCTGGGGCGCCGTCTGAGACGGCGCCTGCGACCAACGGGCAGTAGGCGCCAATTCCGCCGCAATGACGAGGCAATGCACACGACCATGCCGATGAAGAGATCCGCCGCCGCGACAACCGCGCTGCTCATGGCCGCAATTCTCGTTGGCGGCTGCAGCGCCTTGAGCGGGCTCAACCCGCTGAGAGAGAGGGATGAGATCCTGCCCGGCGAGCGCCGCGCAGCCCTTCCGCAAGGAAGCTACGAAGTAGCGGGCGGCACACCGTCGATCGGCTCCGCACAAGCGCTTGCCGACTGGTCGCAGCCGGGCGGCAACGCCGCCAATGCGCCGGGCAATGTCAGCCTTGCTGGAACCTCGGCCGCGTCCTCCTGGCGCATCCGCGCCGTGCAGAAGGCCAGCAAGCGCAATGTGCGGCCCTCCGTCCCGCCGATCGTCCATGGCGGGCGCATCTTCGTCTACGACACAAGCGGCACGGTGACAGCGCTTGCCGCCGGCGGCGGCAAGGCATGGGCGTTCTCGCTCGCACCGGAAGGTGAGAAGAGCAGGGCGGCCGGCGGCGGTATCGCGGCCTCCGGCAACGCCATCTTCGCCGCCACGGGGTTCGGCGAGTTGGTGGCGCTCGACGCAGCCACCGGCACGCGCATCTGGACATTTGAGATGAGCGCGCCGGCGCACTCCGCACCGACCGCAGCCGGCGGTTTGGTCTTTGTGGTAAGCGCGACCAACGTGCTCCACGCTGTCAATCAGGCCGATGGAACGGAGGCGTGGCAATATCCGGGAATTCCGGAGACGGCCGGCGTGCTGTCGGCGGCCAGTCCGGCGGTATCGGGCAATACAGTGGTCGTTCCGTATTCGTCGGGCGAGATCATTGCCTTCGATTCAAGCTCCGGGCAGCTGAAATGGGCTGATGCGGTCGTCCGCTCCACCCGCACGCTCGCCGTCTCCGGCCTGACCGATGTGGCGGCAAGCCCGGTCATCTTCGACGGTGTGGTCTACGCGACCGGCGTCTCCGGCCGCACGATTGCGGTGCGGGCTTCCAACGGCGAGCGGCTTTGGGAGGAGAACATCGGCAGCGCCTCCACGCCCGCCGTCTCCGGCAACGCCATGTTCGTTGTGGACCTTGAGGACAATCTGGTTGCGCTGAACCGGTCCACCGGCGAGGTGTTCTGGCGAACCGAATTGCCCGTGGTACGCAAGAAACGCTTCTTCTCCGTGTGGGCCGGCCCGACGCTGGCGGGCGGTGTCCTGTGGGTAGTTTCCAACGACCGCAAGCTGATCGGCGTCGACCCTGCACTCGGCACGATCGTCGTCGACCGCAAATTGCCGAGCCCGGCCTACATCAAGCCGATCGCCGCCGGCGGGCAGCTCATTCTTCTCACCGCCGACGGCTCGCTCGCCGCTTATCGCTAGAGCATGATCCCGAAAAGTGGGAGCCGGTTTTCCGATAAGATCATGCTCAAGAAAAGAAATAGAGCCTCCATTCTGGCGCAGTCAGAATGGATAAAGCTCCAAGGCAGCCTGTAACGACCGTGACCTTCACCGTCGCCATTGCTGGGCGGCCGAATGTCGGAAAGTCGACGCTCTTCAACCGCCTTGTCGGACGCCGGCTGGCGCTTGTGCATGACCGCCCCGGCGTAACGCGTGACCGGCGCGAGGCGATCGCAGAATACGGTGATCTCAGCTTCCGCCTCATCGATACGGCCGGGCTGGAGGATGCGCCGGAAGAGACGCTGACTGGCCGCATGCGCAAGCAGACCGAGGCGGCGATCGCCGAAGCCGATCTCGTGCTTTTCATGATCGACGCGCGCGCCGGCCTCACGCCGGTCGACGAACACTTCGCCGCGCTCCTGCGCACCGCCGACCGACCCGTCGTGCTGGTCGCCAACAAGGCGGAAAGCAATGCGGCTGATGCCGGCGTGACGGAGGCTTACGCGCTCGGCTTTGGCGACCCGATCGCCATATCCGCCGAGCATGGGATCGGCATGCCGGATCTGCTAGACGTCATTCGCGACGCCATGCCGGCGGAGGAAGATGAGGGCGAGGCACGTGAGCCCGGCGATGATGAGGCCGATGCCAAGCCGCTCTCCGTCGCCATTATCGGACAGCCCAATGCCGGCAAGTCGACCCTGGTCAATCGGCTGATCGGTGAGGAGCGTCTGCTGACCGGCCCGGAGGCCGGCATCACGCGCGACGCCATCGCCGTCGACTGGGAATGGCGCGGGCGCGCCTTTCGTCTCGCCGACACCGCCGGGCTCCGCCGCAAGGCCAAAATCGTCGACAAGCTGGAGCGGCTGTCGGCCGGCGACGCCATCCGCGTCATCCGCTTTGCGGAAATCGTGGTGCTGGTGATGGATGCGACCGAACCGCTTGAGAAGCAGGACCGTCAGCTCGCCGATCTCGTGGCAAGCGAGGGGCGGGCGCTGGTGCTCGCCCTCAACAAATGGGACCTGGTGGCGAACAAGGACGAACGCCTTGCCGAGCTGAAAGCTGATTTGCAGGAAACACTGACTCAGGTGCGCGGCGTGCCGATGGTGCCGATTTCCGCGCTGAGCGGCGACGGCCTCGACCGTTTGATGGAAGAGGTGATGGCGATCCACGAGACCTGGAATGCGCGCGTGCCCACTGCCGCACTCAATCGCTGGCTTGAGGCGATGGTTGCGCGGCATCCGCCGCCCGCTGTCTCGGGCCGTCGCATCAGGCTGAAATATCTCGCGCAATCGCGCACGCGCCCGCCGACCTTCTATCTGTCCTGCTCACGCCCCGATGCGCTGCCGGACGCCTATCGCCGTTATCTGGTCAACGG
Organism: Afifellaceae bacterium; assembly: GCA_028281235.1. Taxonomy (GTDB): domain Bacteria; phylum Pseudomonadota; class Alphaproteobacteria; order Rhizobiales; family Afifellaceae; genus DASWJZ01. Next base: position 189,704 of record JANQKG010000010.1, read on the forward strand.
GCTTCGCGAAGATTTCGGGCTCGCCGGCGTGCCCATCCGTCTCATGCTGAGACGCGACAAGAACCCATACGAAGGCCGCAAACGCTAGGCACAGCCCCAACCCTCCCCTTGAGAAGAAAGTTAGCCTAGGCCCATGCCGGCGGCGAGCACTGCTCGACCTCCCCCTTGAGTGGAGGTCGAAAATCGCAAGCATCTGCGCAGCGGTTTTCGGGAGGGGGTATCCCTTCATCCCTCATCCTGAGGCGCGCCTTTCGCCCCTTCGAGGCTCGCTTCGCTCGCACCTCAGGGTGAGGGCGAAAAGGCGCCTCGAAGGACGGGATGAAGGGATGCAGCTCACCCCTCCCCGAAATCGGCTCGCAAGGGCTCACCGATTTCGACCCTCCCTCAAGGGGAGGGTTGAGGCCTACCCGTCCGCAGTCAGGCCCCACTCCGTGTAGTTCTTCGTGGGGAAGGCGAAGAGCCCGCTGCCGCGCTCAAAGTCGGGTGACGCCATCTCCAGGATATGCGGCACCAGCTCCGCCGGGTGGGGCAACGTCTCCGGGTCCTCACCAGGCATGGCCTTGGCGCGCATGCCGGTGCGCATCGGCCCCGGATCGACGGCGAAGACCTTGATCGCGGTCTTCGCCATCTCCCTGGCATAGGTGATCAGAAGCGCTTCCAACGCGGCCTTGGACATTGCGTAAGGCCCCCAGAAGGGCCGGAGCTTCCAAGCAGCGCCGGACGACAGAAAGATCGCGCGACCGGCATCGCTTTGCCGCAGAAGCGGCTCCAGCGAGCGGATCAGCCGCCAATTGGCCGTGAGGTTGACGGCGATGACGTCGTCCCACACCTCCGGCGCAACATGCGCGACAGGCGAGAGGGTTCCAAGCACGCCGGCATTGCCGACAAGAATGTCGAGCTTCTGCCAACGCTCGAACAATGCGCCGCCAAGCCGGTCGATCCCGGCATAATCCTTCAGGTCAAGCGGCACCAAGGTGGTTGAGCCGCCGGCCTCTTTGATCTCGTCATCGAGCTCCTCCAGCCCACCGACCGTGCGCGCCACCGCCACGACATGAGCGCCGGCCGCCGCCAGACCCTTGGCCACCTCGTAGCCGATGCCGCGCGACGCGCCGGTGACGAGTGCGATCCGCCCGTCAAGCGGCTTGGCGTCGCTCATGCGCTCTCAGACAGAAGGTTTAGATGGCGCACCTCGCCGCCCTCATGATCGGTGAGGCGGGTGGGATATTCACCGGTGAAGCACGCATCGCAGAATTGCGGCGCCGCATTGTCGCGCGGCATCCCGCCGACGGCGCGGTAGAGCCCGTCGATCGACAGAAACCGAAGGCTGTCGACGCGGATGAAGGCAGCCATCTCCTCCTCCGACATGCGTGAGGCAAGGAGCTTGGTCTTTTCCGGCGTATCGACGCCATAGAAGCAGGGATCGGTGGTCGGCGGGCTGGCGATCCGCATATGCACTTCCGCTGCGCCACCCTCGCGGATCATCTGCACGATCTTGCTGGAGGTGGTTCCGCGCACGATGGAATCGTCGACCAGCACGACGCGCTTGCCCTTCAGCACGCTGGCATTGGCATTGTGCTTGAGCTTCACACCCATATGGCGAATGGCGTCGCTCGGCTGAATGAAGGTGCGGCCCACATAATGGTTGCGGATGATGCCGAAATCGAACGGCAGGTCCGCTGCTTCAGCGTAACCGATCGCGCCGGGCACGCCGGAATCGGGGACCGGCACGACGACATCCGCGTCGGCCGGCGCCTCCTTGGCAAGCTCCGCGCCGATGCGCTTGCGCACCTCGTAGACGCTGGTGCCGGCGATCAGCGAATCCGGCCGCGAGAAATAGACGTGCTCGAAGATGCAGAAGCGCGAACGCGCTGCGGCGAAGGGCTTTTGCGATTCCACGCCGTGCTCGGTGATGACCAGAAGCTCGCCCGGCTCCAGCTCGCGCACCAGCCGCGCGCCGATAATGTCGAGCGCGCAGCTCTCCGACACCAAGACCGGCACACCCTCAAGATCGCCGAGGAGCAGCGGCCGCACGCCGAGCGGATCGCGGCAGCCGATCAGCTTCTTCTCGCTGAGCGCAACCAGCGAGAAGGCGCCCTCGATCCGCTGGAGCGCGTCGATCATGCGGTCCACCAGACCGCCCGCCTGGCTCGTGGCGATAAGATGGACGATGGTCTCCGTGTCGGAGGTCGATTGGAAGATCGACCCGCGCCGCTGCAACTCGCGCTGCAACGTGCCGGCATTGGTGATATTACCGTTATGCGCCATGGCGAAGCCGCCGGCGGCGAACTCCGCAAAGAGCGGCTGGACGTTGCGCAGATTGGGCCCGCCCGTTGTGGAATAACGGTTGTGGCCGATGGCGCGGTCACCCCTGAGCCGGCCGATCACGGCGGGCTTGGTGAAGGTGTCGCCAACCAGCCCGATATGGCGCTCGTTATAGAATTGCTTGCCGTCGAAAGTGACGATACCGGCCGCTTCTTGTCCGCGATGCTGCAGCGCGTGCAGCCCGAGCGTCGTCAGCGCGGCCGCGTCGGGATGGCCGAAAATGCCGAAAACCCCGCACTCTTCGTGGAATTTGTCGAACGGGTCGGTCACAGGCTGCGGCGGTCGCCTCGCGCTCATTGCGTATTGATCTGGCGCTCTAGCTGATTCTGGTCGTCCTGTGAGATGCCCGGTCCGCTGGCGCTGTCCGTCCGGTCCGGCACGGGCTCCTGCACGGCGGTCTCGCCGCTTTGGCTTTGGTTCGAAGATGCGTTTCCGCCGCGCAGCCGCTCCATGATCTCCGCTTCGGGGTCTTCCGGCAGGCGGTTCATGAGGTCCTGTCCGAGCGAATCGAGCCACGGCTTGGTCTTGGCCATGGCGATCCACTCCGGCTGGCGATCCTCCGCGATGAAGAAGTTGAGGAAGAGCACCGCGATGATGACGAGGAGAAGCCCGCGCGCGGCGCCGAACGCAAAGCCGAGCGTGCGGTCGAGCGGCCCGGCCTTGGAATCGAGCACAAAGTCTGAGATGCGCATCGTGATGATCGAGACGATGAGCAGGGTGAGAAAGAAGATGCCCGCGATCGTCACGCCAAGCGCCAGATTCTCGTCGTCGATATAGCCCTCGACATAAGGCTTGGCGTCGTCCCAGAAGAAGAAGGCTGCCGCAGCCGCTGCGACCCATGACGCGATGGAGAACACCTCGCGCGTGAAGCCGCGGATCATGGCCAGCACCGCCGAGATCAGGACGACGAAAAGCAATATCCCGTCGAGCAGCGTGAAGGTCATGGAGTGGATGCCTCCTTCGGAGGGCGCGCGCGGAGCCTATCGAGAGGGCCGGCCGGACCCCCCCGCGGCGGATTCGGCGGCAATTGCTGCGACGACGTCGGCAAGCGTCGTAACGTCATTAAGTGTGAGTGTCGAGCGTACCCCCTCACGGCGACCAGCGGGCAAAATGGCGCGGGAAAAGCCAAGCCGTTCCGCCTCGTTCAGCCGCATGGCCGTCTGCGCCACCGGGCGCACCGCTCCCGACAGGCTGACTTCGCCGAAATAGACGCTCTCAGACGGTGTCGCAACCCCGGCGCGGGCGGAGATCAGCGCCGCCGCAACCGCCAGGTCTGCCGCCGGCTCAGCAAGCCGCAGCCCGCCGGCAACGTTCAAATAGACGTCCTGCGTGGCGAAGCGTACGCCGCATCGCGCGTCGAGCACGGCGAGGATCATCGCCAGGCGGTTGGGGTCCCAGCCGACCACGGCCCGGCGCGGCGTGGCGAGCGCAGAATCCGACACCAGCGCCTGCACCTCCACCAGGAGCGGCCGCGTCCCTTCGATGCCGGCGAAGATCGCTGTACCGGGGCTCGCCTTGTCGCGCTCGCCGATGAACAAGAGCGACGGGTTGGAGACCTCCTTCAGGCCCGCATCGGTCATCTCAAAGACGCCGATCTCCGAGGCAGGCCCGAAGCGGTTCTTCACCGCGCGCAGGAGCCGGAACTGGTGGCCGCTCTCGCCCTCAAAATAAAGCACTGCGTCGACCATGTGCTCAACGACGCGCGGTCCGGCGATCTGTCCGTCCTTGGTGACATGACCGACAAGCACGATTGCCGCGCCGCTCGCCTTGGCGTGGCGGATGAGCGCCTGCGCCGAGGTGCGCACCTGCGTGACGGTTCCCGGCGCGCTTTCCGCCAGGTCCGTCCACAGCGTCTGGATGGAATCGATGATCGCCAGGTCGAATTGCGGCCCGGCCTGCAGCGTGGCGAGGATGTCCTCTACATGCGTCTCCGCCGCGAGCGCCACCGGCGCCTCGGCAAGCCCCAGCCGCTCGGCGCGGAGCCGGATCTGGCCGATCGCCTCCTCGCCGGACACGTAGACGACGCGCCGGCCGGATTGCGCCAATGCCGCGGCCGCCTGCAGCAGGATGGTCGACTTGCCGATCCCCGGATCGCCGCCGACCAGGATGGCGGAGCCGGGCACAAAGCCGCCGCCGATGACGCGATCGAACTCGGCGATGCCGGTGAGCGTGCGCGGCAGTTCGGTCGTCTCGCCCGATAGCGCTGCAAGCGCCACCGGTTTGCCACGCGACGTGCGCAACGCAACGGGCGCTGAGGCGGCCGTCTCCTCCACGAGCGTGTTCCATTCGCCGCAGGAATCGCATCGGCCCTGCCACTTGGAGGACACCGCGCCGCAATTGGCGCAAACGAATTGCGGCCGCGCGCGCGCCATCAGGCGGCCTCAGGGCGGTTGACGTAGACGCGCTCCGCACGGCGGCTGAGCCCGGTGAGAAGCTCGTAGCCGATCGTGCCGGCGGCGTCCGCGACCTCGTCGATCGGCGCGTTCGGGCCGAAGAGCTCCACCCAGTCGCCCTCCGTGACGCCAACCCGGTCGCTGACGTCGAGCGCAATGAGGTCCATCGACACGCGGCCGAGAACCGGCGCGGGCGCGCCGCGTATCCACGCCGCCGCGCCGGCGTGATCGTCGCGCGATCCGGCGCGACGGTGATAGCCGTCGGCATAGCCGGCGGCGACGATCGCCACGCTCGTCTCTTCTCTCAGATGCAGCGCCGCGCCATAGCCGACGCTGTCGCCGGCGGCCACGTCGCGGAGTTGGAGGATGCGCGCCTTGGCTGTGACGACGGAGGTAAGCGGCGGGCGGTCGTCTGCAAAGGCAGCGCCGTAAAGCGCGATGCCCGGGCGCACCATGTCGAAATGATAGTCAGCGCCGAGATGAATGCCGGCGGAATTGGCGAGCGACGCGGGACGGTCGGGGAATTGCGCCTTGATCTCCTGAAAAAGCATGAGCTGCGACTGATTGAGCGCATGCCCCCGCTCGTCGGCACAGGCGAGGTGGCTCATCAGGAGCGTCGGCGCCACGCGCGCCAGAAACTCTGGCCGCCGCGCCAACTCCAGCGCCTCATACAGCGTCAGCCCGAGGCGGTTCATGCCGGTATCGACCTGAACGGCCGACGGTTCGCCCGGCGCATGCTGCGCCCACGATTCCAATGCGGTGAAGGTGTTGAGCACGGGGCGCAGACGATGCGCGCGAAACGTGTCCGTCCAGTCGGGGAAGTAACCGTTGAGCACATAGATCGTGGCGTCGGGCGCGGCAGCGCGCACCTGCCGGCCTTCCTCCGGCAGCGCCACGAAGAACGTGCGGCAACCGGCCGACCACAGCGTCGGCACGGCCTCGTCGATGCCGATCCCGTAAGCGTCTGCCTTGACCACCGCGGTGCATTCGGCCGGCGCGGCAAGCGCCTCCAGCCGCGTCCAGTTCTCCGCCAGTGCGGCCAGATCGATCGTCAGGACAAGCCCGGTCGCGGCGGGAGCGTTCGTGTTCACCCGGTAGGGCCCCGCTCAGTCATAGCGTTCCGGCAAGTGGTCGTCCTCGGCCAGATTGGAGAACTTCGTGAACTCGGCCTCGAACTGCAGGTTCACCATGCCCGTCGGCCCGTGGCGCTGCTTGCCGATGATCACTTCGGCGCGGCCGGCCATCTCCTCCATCTCTGCCACCCATTTGAAGAACTCGTCGGTGCCCTCCTTGGGCTTCCGGTTCTTCAGATAATACTCGTCGCGGTAGATGAAGAGAACAACGTCGGCGTCCTGCTCGATGGAGCCGGATTCGCGGAGGTCGGCGAGCTGCGGGCGTTTGTCCTCGCGTGATTCCACCTGACGCGAAAGCTGCGACAGCGCCAGGATCGGCACGTCGAGTTCCTTGGCGAGTGCCTTCAGGTTCGTGGTGATCTCGGTGATCTCCTGCACGCGGCTTTCCGACGAGCGGCGCGATGTGCCCTGGATGAGCTGCAGATAGTCGATGATCAAGAGGTCAAGACCGCGCTGGCGCTTCAGCCGCCGCGCGCGCGCCGCAAGCTGGCTGATGGAGATGCCGCCGGTCTGGTCGATATAGAAGGGGATGCGCTGCATCTCCTGCGCGGCTTCCACGATCCTGTCGAACTGGTCCTCGTGAATGGCGCCGCGACGAATGTCGGAGGAGGGGATCTCCGACTGCTCCGCGATGATGCGCGTGGCGAGCTGCTCCGCCGACATCTCCAGTGAGAAGAAGCCGACGATCCCGCCATCGACCGTCTTGATCGTGCCGTCGGCCTGCTGCTCGCCGCGCCACGCTTTGGCGATGTTGTAGCCGATATTGCTGGCCAGCGACGATTTACCCATGGCCGGCCGCCCGGCCAGGATGATGAGGTCCGACTTCTGCAAGCCGCCCATCATCTTGTCGAGCATGTTGAGGCCGGTCGCCAGGCCGGACAGGTGGCCGTCGCGTTTGAAGGCGGCGCCGGCCATGTCGATGGCCGCCTTCAGTGCCTCCGTGAAGCCCTGGAAGCCGGTGTTGAAGCGCCCCGTCTCTGCCAGCTCGTAAAGGCGGCGCTCCGCATCTTCGATCTGATCGCGCGGCGCCATGTCGACCGGCGCCTCGTAGGCGATGTTGACCATGTCTTCGCCGATGGTGATCAGCGAGCGGCGGATCGCCAGGTCGTAGATGGTGCGGCCGTAATCCTCCGCATTGATGATGGTCGTCGCTTCGTAAGCGAGACGCGCCAGATATTCCGCGACGGTGATGTCGCCGACCTGTTCCTTCTCCGCAAGGAAGCTTTTTAGCGTACGCGGATCGGCCGCCTTGCCGAGCCGGATGAGCTGCGCGGTCTTCTCAAAAATTTGCCGATGCAGCGGATCGTAGAAATGCACCGGCTCCAGAAAATCGGAGACCCGGTAGAACGCTTCGTTGTTGATCAGAATGGCGCCGAGGAGCGCCTGCTCGACTTCGATATTATGCGGGCTCTGACGATGCGTGCTGTCGTCGTCAGGCGGAATGACGTGGGCAAAGCTCATAAAGAAATCCGGTTGGCGTCCGCCCGTCTTAGGGTGAATGCAGCACGGTTCACAGAGGCGCCGGCGACAGAAGCGATTGTCCGCGCACAATCCACATGTGTTAGCCACGCAAAAAGAGCAGGCTTGACTGTATCCGTTCTACTCGCCCGCGAGCCGAACCGATTCCGGTCGTTCAAGTTTCCGCCGGAGCGTCTCTTCCGCTTCAAACATATAGTCGCGCGTCTGCGGCAGTGCGGTCCTGTCGCGCACAAGCTGCATCTGAAAGACCATCATGTTGCCGTTGCGGAACGCCGCTTCGGAGCCGGCGAGATAGAAGTTCCACATCCGACAGAATGTCTCGTCGTAGATCTTCGCGGCTTCATCCCAATGCGCACGGAAGCGCTCCCGCCACGCCTTCAGCGTCTCTGCGTAATGCAGGCGCAGAATCTCAACGTCGGTGACCAGAAGCCCCGCGCGTTCCACAGCGGCCGTCACCTCTGACAACGCCGGAATGTAGCCGCCTGGAAAGATGTATTTGGCGATCCACGGATTGGTGTAGCCCGGCGGGCTGAAGCGACCGATCGAGTGCAGCATCATAACGCCGTCGGGCTTCAGGAGGCGTCTCACGCTGCTGAAGAATTCGTCGTAATGATACGCCCCGACATGCTCGAACATGCCCACCGAGACGAGGCGGTCGAACTGATCGTCGAGCGTGCGATAATCCTGCAGCTCGAAGCGAACGCGTTTGGCGAGGCCAAGCTCTTGGGCGCGCTGCTGAGAAACGCCGTGCTGCTCGGTGGAGAGCGTCACGCCGGTCACGTCGACGTCGAAATGCTCGCCGAGGAACAGGCCGAGCCCGCCCCAGCCTGAACCGATGTCCAGGACGCGCTGACCCGTCGCCAGCGCCATCTTCGACGCGAGGTGGCGCTTCTTCGCCCACTGCGCTTCTTCGATGCCGGCATCCGGCGTATCGAAGAAATAGGCGCACGAATATTGCATGTCGGCATCGAGGAAGAGGCGGTAGACGCGTCCGTCGAGATCGTAGTGGCGTCTGACATTGCCGCGCGCTCTGGCCAGGCTGTTATATTGCGCGATGCGTCGCGTCAGGAACCGGGCTCTGTCGACGACCTTGTAAAGCGGAAAGGACTGCACCTCGCGGCTGGCGTCGTTGATGAGCAGAAGGAACGGCAGCAAGGAATCGTCGGGAAAGTCGATACGGCCGTCCATGTAGGCTTCGCCGACGGCAAGTTCCGGGTTGCGCAGCACCTTGCCTTCGGTCGCAGCGTCGCGGAACGTCATGCTGGCGCAGTGGCCATGGCCGTCCCCGTACTGAGAGACGGCACCGTCTGCCCAGGTTACCTTAAGCCGGCCGCGCCGCACGGTTCGGCGAATGAGGCGGTCCAGCCAACGGTTCATTTCACCCTCCGACCGTCGACCCAAATGTTTGCCGCTATTGAAATAAAGTTTCACACGTTCTGCAAGAACGCATGACGCGAAGGTCAAGTCGACGCGCGCAAGGCTCTGAATTTACTGGGGTGGCGGGAGGAGAGGCGTATGGCCGCAAGCGTTCTCGCCGGTCCCGCGGCCACATTGTAGCCCTAATGAAGCGAAGCGAAATGCGGGGGCTCGCACACTCTCTCGTTTGTCATCCCGGAAACCGAGTGAAGCGAGGTTGTCCGGGACCCATAACCACCAAGTCGGCGTGGGTGTTCATGGGTCCCGGTCTCGGCCTGACGGCCGAACCGGGATGACA
>JANQKG010000030.1 GCA_028281235.1 Afifellaceae bacterium
CTTTGCTGGAGCATGATCTTATCCGACCTTGCTTCGCCCGCCGAAGCGCGCTTCGCGAAGGCGGGAAACCGGTCTCCACTTTTCGGGATCATGCTCTAGTGGCAGGCGGCGGAGATGGTGAACTCGCCGGCGGCGACGCGTTGCGACAGCCGCATGGTGAAATCGGCGACGGCCGATTCGCCATAGGTGGCGACGAGATCGCCAAGCGCGGCGAACATGGCGACATGCGCCAGCACGTCCGGCTCGATGCCGGCGCCAAGCGCGTCCTGCCACACGGCGGAAATGCGCACATAGGCCTCGCGCTTCTGTGCGCTCAGCTGCTCGCTTTCCTGCCCGATGAGGTGGTCCATCTTCGCCCCGTTTTGAAGTTCGCTGGGCGGCGTAGCACGCACACGGCGCGCCCGGCATCGCAACATGAAAGGAGCCTTAACGGCCGAGATTACTGGCTGTAGCGGCTGCGCACATCGCTGGCGAGCACTTGGCCCTCGCGTAGGTAGCGGGCGATGGCCCGCTCGGCAGACGGCGTGCAGGAACGGTAGACCGCGTTGAAGGTCTCAAAGCCATGGTTGAAGCGCGCGATCAGACGCTGCCGCCGCTTGGGGCCGGGCTCTTCGGCGGCGAGCAGCGTGCTCATCTCCTGGCGCCAGGCCGAACCGTCCTCCTCGCCGCAGAGATCGCGCAGAAAGGACAGCGACCCGAGGATCTCCGCCAGCCTGAGGAGCTTGTCCTCGTAAATCGGCGGCGGCAGCTCGGTGGCGCCTTCCTCCTGGGCCATGACGGGCGAGATGAGAGCCAGCGTCAGGGCCACGCCAAACGCCGCCCGGCGAAAACGAGTCATGCCGTGATTGTGCGGGCGCGCATTCCGCACGGCAAGGCCGGTCGTCGCCATGCTCATGGCGACGGCCGGTCGGCCAGAGCAGCGATGGCGCGCGCGATCCAACCGACGGCGCCGGCCGTCAGCGGTCGTGCGAGCACATGGGCGAGCGGCACGAACGCCGCCCGCGCGGCATCGTCACCCGCGACGGGGCGGCCTTCTCCGGCGCGTGCGGCGAAGACGGTCACGCGGAAGTCCGATCCACTCGGCCCAAACGCGCCGATCTCAACCATTGGACCGACGGTCAGCCCGGTCTCCTCAAAAAGCTCGCGGCGGGCGTTGGCCTCGGCATCCTCGCCGGGCTCGGCGCGGCCGGCAGGGAAGCTCCACAGACCTTTGGAGGGTGCGCGCGCCCGCTCCACCATCAGCACAGCGTCGTGCCTCAGCACAATCGTGCTGGCGCCGGCCTTCGCCTCGGTGCTGTTGCTCGGCAGCGCGCTATCGTCCATCTCTTGCAGATACCACCAACGGTGCAGACCTCGATCAATCGCAAACCAATGTGCGGCAGATACACCCTCATATCCAATGACGAAGCGATCCGCCTCCTCTTCGAGGTGCCGGCCTTTGACGAGCGCTTGCTCGTACCGCGCTACAACATCGCCCCGACGCAGCCCGTCGTGATCGTGCGGCAAGGCGCCATGGGACGCGAGCTCGTGCCCATGCGCTGGGGCCTGATCCCGTGGTGGGCGAAGGACCCCAAGACCCTACCGCTGATGATCAATGCGCGGGCGGAGAGTGTTGCCGACAAGCCCGCTTACCGCGATCCGTTCCGCTACCGCCGCTGCCTGATCCCCGCCTCCGGCTTCTATGAATGGCAGGATCGCGGCAGAGGGCCGAAGCAGCCCTACGCCATATTGCCGACCGCGGGCGGGCTGATCGCCTTTGCCGGGCTGTGGGAGACTTGGAGCGGCCCCGACGGCAGCGAGATCGACAGCGCGGTCATCGTCACCACGGGCGCCAATCGTCGTCTTCAGCCGCTGCATGAACGCATGCCGGTGGTGCTTGAACCACAGGACTTTGAAGCGTGGCTGTCGCCGGCGACAACACCGAAGGATGCAGCGGCCCTGCTCAAGCCGGCGCGGGAAGACTTGCTCACGTTCAATCCAGTCTCGCTGCGCGTCAACGCGGTCGCCAATGATGATGCGGAGCTGCTTGAAGAGGCGCCGCTCTTGGAGGACGCGCCGGCAAAGACGGGGCCGGACGATCAATTGCAGCTTCTTTGAGCTGCCCCTCGCCCCGGTTCGCATTTCGCGGAGACGTCGACATGTTGAGATATTTCTATGCCCCCAACACCTGCGCGCTCGCCGCGCATATCGCCTTGGAGGAAGTGGGCGCGGAATACGAGCCCGTGCGCCTCAACTTCAAGACCGAAGACCAGAAAAAGCCGGACTATCTTGCGATCAATCCAAAAGCACGGGTCCCGGCTTTGGTCACCGAGCGCGGCGTCCTGACGGAGACACCGGCTATCCTCGCCTTCATTGCGCAGAGCTTTCCCGACGCCAAGCTCGCGCCCACCGAGCCGTTCGCGTTCGCCGAGGTTCAGGCGTTCAATAATTATCTCTGCGCCACGGTGCATGTGGCGCATGCGCACCGCGTCCGCGGGGCGCGCTGGGCCGATGACCCGGACGCCCTTGAGGCGATGAGGCGCAAGGTGCCGGAGTCCGTCGGGGCGGGCTTTGAGCTGATTGAACGCGAGATGCTGCAAGGGCCGTGGGTGATGGGCGAGAGCTACACGATCTGCGACCCCTATCTCCTCACGCTGACGCGATGGCTTAAGGCCGACGGCGTGGACCCGGCGCGCTTTCCCAAAGTGCAGGCGCACATGGCCCGAATGCGCGAACGGCCCGCCGTGCAGCGCGCGCTGGAGCAGCACAAGACTTAAGGCTGCTAAAGAATCCGCCCCGGATTGAGGATGTTGTTGGGGTCGAACGCCTGCTTGATGCGGCGCATGAGGTCGAGCTCGATCTCGCTCTTCACCGTCGTAAGCAGCTCGCGCTTGTAGCGGCCGATGCCGTGCTCGGCGGCGACGGAGCCGCGCAATGCCGCAACCACCTCGTAGACCGCTTCGTGCATATCCGGTGCGCGCGCGAGGAATTTTTGGCGATCCATGTCCGGCGACTGGCTGATATTGAAGTGGATGTTGCCGTCGCCCATGTGGCCGAAGCCGACCACGCGACCGCCGGGGACAACACGGGTCACCGCTTCGCTTGCTCGGGCGATGAAATCCGGCACCGCGTCGAGCGGAATGGAAACGTCGTGCTTGATGGACGCGCCTTCCGGCTTCTGGATTTCCGACAGCGCGTGGCGCATGCGCCAGAATTGCTGTGCCTGGTCCAATGACGACGCAATCGCCGCGTCGGCGAGAAGGTCCTGCTCAAGCCCGTCGGCAAGCGTGCCTTCCACAAGCGCGGTTGCATCCGCCTCGCTGCGGCCGGACGAGAACTCCACCAACGCATACCAAGGGTGTGGCGAGGCGAGCGGGTCGCGCGCGCCGGGCAGATGCTTGACCAGCATCTCAATGAGGATGCGCGGCATGAGCTCAAAGGCCGTAAGGCCGGAGCCGGCCTGGTCGCGCGCCAGACGAAAGAGCTTCAGTGCGTCTTCCGGGCTGGCGAGCCCGACGAAGGCAACGGCCTGGCCGCGTGGCCGGGGAAAGAGCTTGAGCACCGCCGCCGTGATGATGCCGAGCGTGCCCTCCGCGCCGATGAAGAGCTGCTTCAGATCGTAGCCGGTATTGTCCTTTAGGAGGCCACGCAGCCCGTCCCAGATCTCACCGGTCGGCAGAACGACCTCCAGGCCGAGCACCAGGCTCCGCGTATTGCCATAAGCGAGCACGCCCGTGCCGCCGGCATTGGTGGAGATGTTGCCGCCGATCCGGCAGGAGCCCTGCGCACCGAGCGACAGCGGGAAGAGCATGCCGGCCTCCGCAGCAGCCTCCTGCAGGCGCTCCAGAACGACACCCGCCTCCGCCACGATCGTGCCGCCGGCGGCATCGATGGCGCGGATCGCATCAAGGCGCTCCGTGGACAGGAGCAGTTCGCGCCCGCTTGCGTCCGGCGTCTGGCCACCGACCAGCCCGGTATTGCCGCCCTGCGGGACAACCGGCGTGCCGGTCTCGTTGGCAAGCCGCAAAATGTCGGCGATTTCGGCGCTGGAGCCAGGCCTGAGAACGGCCGGCGACCGGCCGTGATAGAGGTCGCGGGGCTCCTTCAGATAGGGGTCTTTGTCGGCATCGGAGGTCAGCACATGACGCTCGCCGACAATCGCGGCGAGGCGGGACAGAAGATCCTCAGGAGCGTCAGCAAAGCCCATGGCTCCCCTTAGGCGATGCGGCCCACCGCGTCGAGGCGGCTTGATTGCGGGGGAAGGCGCGTGCCATTAGCCACCCCTTGGGCCGGAATCGCGGCTCGCGTCAGAGATGGGCAGGATGGACGCGTCGATCAGCGGAGTGATGCAAGGCAAGCGCGGCCTCGTCATGGGCGTCGCCAACAATCGCTCGCTCGCGTGGGGAATCGCCTCAGCGGCGCGTCAGGCGGGCGCGGAGCTCGCCTTCACCTATCAGGGCGAAGCGCTGAAGAAGCGCGTGGAGCCGCTTGCCGAGACGCTCGACGCCCATGTCGCCGGGCATTGCGACGTGACCGACGGCGCCAGCATGGATGCGGTGTTCGATAACATTCGCGCGCATTGGGGTGGCCTCGATTTCCTCGTCCACGCCATCGCCTTCTCCGACAAGGACGAGCTGACCGGCCGTTACGTCGACACCACGGAAGAGAATTTTCGCAAGACGATGGACATCTCCTGCTATTCGCTCACCGCGCTCACGCAGCGTGCGGAGCCACTGATGGCGGATGGCGGGTCGATCCTGACGCTCACCTATTACGGCGCAGAGAAGGTGATGCCGCATTACAACGTCATGGGCGTCGCCAAGGCGGCGCTTGAGGCGAGCCTGCGCTATCTCGCCGTCGATCTCGGACCGAAGAATATCCGCGTCAACGCCATCTCGGCCGGGCCGATCAAGACGCTGGCCGCGTCCGGCATCGGCGACTTCCGCTATATCCTGAAGTGGAACGAATATAACGCGCCGCTCCGCCGCACGGTGACGATTGAGGATGTCGGCCGCTCCGCGGTGTTTCTCCTCTCCGACCTCGGCTCGGGCGTCACCGGCGAGGTGCTTCACGTCGACGCCGGCTACCATGTGGTCGGCATGAAGGCGGTCGACGCGCCTGATATTTCGACGGTGGATTGAGGCGGAGCATGACGGGTTCGGCCCCACCTACCTTGCCACACCTTTCGTTTGTCATCCCGGTTCGGCCGAAGGCCGAGGCCGGGACCCATGAACATCCACGGTGAAGATCAAGGGCGCGTGTTCATCCTGTCCTCATTGGGCTATGGATCCCGGACTGGCGCTGACGCGCCATCCGGGATGACAAACGAGAGTGGGGTGCGAGAAAGCCCCGCGAGCCGCATAGGCGCCTCACCCGATCTCCACCACCACGCGGCCGCGCACCTGGCCCTCGGCGATCTTCTCCGCCGTCTCCTTGATCTGATCGAAACCGATGGTCGTGGTCATCGCGGCAAGCTTGTCGCGATCGAGATCCTTAGCGAGCCGTGCCCACGCCGCCTCGCGATCGGCGCGCGTCACGTAGACGCTGTTGATGCCGATCAGCGACACGCCACGCAGGATGAACGGTGCGACCGATGTCGGCAGGTCCATGCCGGCGGCGTTGCCGCACGCGGCGACCGCGCCGTTCGATTGAGTCATGGCGATGACGTTGGCCAGAATCTTCGAGCCGACGGTGTCGACCGCGCCGGCCCAGCGCTCCTTGTCGAGCATCTTGGCGTCGCCGGAGAGTTCGTCACGACCGATGATCTCCGCCGCACCGAGGTCGGTGAGATAGGCATGCTCTGTCTCGCGGCCGGTGACGGCGATGACGTGAAAGCCGAGCGTCTTCAGGATCGCAACAGCGACAGAGCCGACGCCGCCGGCCGCACCCGTCACCACGACTGGGCCGCTTTCAGGCGTCACGCCGTGGCGCTCCAGCGCCATGACGCAGAGCATCGCCGTATAGCCGGCCGTGCCGATCGCCATGGTCTCCGCGGAGGTGATGTCGGCGGGCCGTTTGATCAACCACGCGCCCTTGACCCGCGCCAGGCCGGCATAGCCGCCCAGATGCGTCTCGCCGACGCCCCAGCCGTTGAGGATCACATCGTCGCCCGGCTTGAAGTCGGGGTCATCGGAGCTGACCACCTCGCCGCAAAAATCGATGCCGGGGATCATCGGCCAGCGGCGCACGACCGGCAGCTTGCCGATGATCGCCAGCCCGTCCTTGTAATTGACGGTGGAGTGGCGCACGCGGACCACGACATCGCCCTCCATCAGCTCGTCGAGCGTCATGTCGCGGATTGCGACTGACTGCTTCTTGTCAGCGTCGCGGTCGACGACCAGGGCTTTGAACGATTCTGGTTGCGCCATGCGGGCCTCCCTTTTTCGAGAGCTTTCATGGCCCGCCGCGCGCAGAATGTCATCCGGGAATACCGGCATCTCTCGTGTGTCATCCCGGTTCGGCCGAAGGCCGAGACCGGGACCTATACCCACGGAGTCACGCAGTTGCGACCAGCGCAGCCATTCAAAGGCGTTGTGTTCATGGGTTCCGGTCTTGCCGCTTCGCGGCAAACCGGAATGACAGACGATAGGTGGAACTAAGCCGGCGCCGTGGCCTCATAGGCGGGGCGCTCCTGAATCGGCCAGTGAACCAAAGCGGCGAAGAGGCCGAGCGCCACGCCGAGCCACCACACCACATCGTAGGAGCCGGTCTGGTCGTAGAGCCGCCCGCCGAGCCACACGCCCAGAAACGCGCCGACCTGATGGGAGAAGAATACGATCCCCATCAACATGCCGAGATGCTTTGGGCCGAACATGATGGCGACCAGCCCGGAGGTCGGCGGCACGGTGGAAAGCCACAGAAGCCCGATCAGCGCTGAAAACAGCAGCACCGTCACCGGCGTTGCCGGCAAGAGCACGAAGAGGGTGATCGCCACGGCGCGCGAGAGATAGATCAGCGCCAGAAAGATCGGCTTGGAATGTCTCTGGCCGATCACGCCCGACGACAGCGAGCCGATGACGTTGAAGAGGCCGATCAGCGCCAGTGCCCAAGCGCCGATCCGCGGGTCGAGCCCCTTGTCGACGATATAGGGCGGCAGGTGTGTGGTGATGAAGGCCACGTGGAAGCCGCAGACGAAGAAGCCCGCCGTCAGGAGAAGGTAGCTTCTGTGCGCGAAGGCTTCGCTCAGTGCCTGCCGCATAGTCTGGTCGCGGACTTTTTGGGCATGCAAGCTCGGGCGGCCGGCGAGCGCCAAGGCCAGCACCGGAATGGCGAGCATGATCACCGCCATGATGATGAGCGCCTCGGACCACCCGAAATTCTGGATCATCGCCTGCCCGAATGGCGCGAACAAAAACTGCCCCATGGAGCCGGCCGCTGTGCCGACGCCGAAGACGACGGACTGGCGCTCCGGCGGCACGCGGCGACCGAAAGCAGCAAGCACGATGGTGAAGGACGCGGTCGCCATGCCGGTGCCAATCATCAGACCGGCGGAGACGTTGAGCCAAAGCGGATCGGGCGCCCACGCCATCAGCGCCAGCCCGCCCGCATAGATCAAGCCGCCGGCGGCAAGCACGCGGCCGGAGCCGTATCGGTCGGCAATGGCGCCGGCGATCGGCTGGCCCATCCCCCAGATGATGTTCTGGATGGCGATGGAGAGCGCGAAGATTTCGCGGCTCCATTCGCGCGCCTCCGTCATCGGCGCCAGGAACAGCCCCATGATGGAGCGCGGGCCAAAGGAGATGAGCGCGATGAGGCAACCGGCGGTGATCACCACCGGAAGGGCGACAGTGACAGCGCGTGTCGCGGCAGGCTCGGCTGGTGTCGACATGATCGCGGCCCGTGATCGCGGAGGCTCCGTTCAGCAGCCCGGACTTCTATCGCAGATGAGCGGCGAAGGCGCGTTCATCTTTCTCAAGTGTCGCTTCAACCTTGCTGATGTATCGCGTTGGGCTTGGACGCCCATGCAAACCGGGTTGCAAAGCCATTGTGACAGTCCTATGTAGAGCGCGACCGGCATCGGCCGGTTTTCTTTGAACCCTCTTATGCTCACACTGAGTATAATGTGCGAGGGAGTTCCGGATGACTTATCTGCAAGGCCCCGAGGCAGAGACTTTTGCGCGCGCGGAGGCGTGTGACCGCTTCCCCGTGCTGGCGATGCCCGACCTCACCTACACGCCGGAGGTGGCGGACGCCACCGCACCGATCTACGCCAAGGTCCGCCATGTGATCCCGGCGATCGAGTGGCCTGCCTTCGCGCCGATGATCCACGCCATCAACCGGCTCAAGGCGGAGCGCAACGCCGTCATCCTGGCGCACAATTACCAGACGCCGGAAATCTTCCACGGCGTCGCCGACATTGTCGGCGACTCGCTTCAGCTGGCGCAGGAAGCGGCGAAGAGCGACGCGGAGGTCATCGTGCAGTGCGGCGTGCACTTCATGGCGGAAACCTCCAAGCTGCTCTGCCCCGACAAGGTCGTGCTCATTCCCGATGCCCGTGCCGGATGCTCGCTTGCCGCCTCCATCAAAGGCGCGGACGTGCGGCGCCTGCGCGAGGCCTATCCCGGCGTGCCGGTGGTTGCCTATGTCAACACGTCCGCCGACGTGAAGGCGGAGGTCGATATCTGCTGCACGTCGTCCAATGCGGTCGAGGTCGTGGAATCGCTCGGCGCGGAGCGCGTCATCTTCCTGCCCGACCAATATCTCGCCAAGTGGGTCGCCTCACAGACCGATGTGGAGATCATCGCCTGGCATGGCGCCTGCGAGGTGCATGAGCGCTTCTCCGGCGCGGAGCTCAGCGCCTATCGCGAGGCCGATCCGGGGCTCAAGATCATCGCGCATCCGGAATGCCCGCCCGACGTCCTGGCGGAGGCCGACTTCACCGGCTCCACGGCCAAGATGATCAAGTGGGTCGCCGACGAGCATCCGGAAAAGGTGCTGATGGTCACCGAATGCTCCATGGCGGACAACGTGGCGGCGGAGGCGCCGGATGTGGAATTCGTGCGGCCGTGCAATCTCTGCCCGCACATGAAGCGCATTCAGCTCCCCAAGATTCTCGACTCCCTCCTCTTCATGAAGGAGGAGGTGGTCATCGATCCGCTGATCGCCGCCAAGGCGCGCCGCAGTGTCGAGCGCATGGTGAATTTGAAGAGCTGATGGGCGGTGTCCGTCGGATGACGGCTGAGAAGGCAATGCCTCGCTCCTTGTTGTCATCCCGGAAGCCGAGCGCAGCGAGGCTGTCCGGGACCCATAACCACCAAGGGCAGACATACGACACGCGAACGCCCTTTCGCTGCCGGTCCGACCGGGTGTTCATGGGTCCCGGTCTTGCCGCTGACGCGGCAAACCGGGATGACAAACGAGATGGTGTGCCAAGAGCGCGCCTGGCCCTTCCCGGCCAAAAGGACCGACCTGCCCCATGAGCCCCTCCCCCTTCCCCCCGCAATCCTGGGACGGCATCGACGACGTCGTCATCGTCGGCGGCGGGCTCGCCGGGCTCTTCTGCGCGCTGAAGCTCAGCCCGCGCCCGGTGACGGTGATCTCCGGTGCGCCGATCGGCGAAGGCGCATCGTCGGCCTGGGCGCAGGGCGGGATTGCCGCGGCAATCGGCACCGGCGACACCGTGAAGAGCCATCTCGCCGACACGATCGCCGCAGGCGCCGGTCTGGTCGACGAGCAGGTGGCGCTGGGCATGGTGGAAGAAGCCGCCGACCGTATCCACGACCTTCTTGATTACGGCGTTCCGTTCGACCGCGACCTGGAGGGGGCGTTGAAGCTGTCGCGCGAGGCGGCGCATTCCACCAAGCGCATCGTTCATGTCGGCGGCGACATGGCGGGTGCTGCGATCATGGCGGCGCTTGCAGCAGCGGTCAGGCGCACGCCGTCGATCCGCGTCATGGAGGGCTTTGTCGCCGAAGAGCTTCGCACCGAAGGCCCCTATGTCACGGGGCTTGTGGTGCGCGACCGGCGCGGCGGCCTATCGGCGCGCATGCTCCTGTCAACACGGGCGGTGGTGCTCGCCTCCGGCGGCGTCGGTCATCTTTATGCGCTCACCACCAATCCGCCGGAAGCCTGCGGTGAAGGCCTCGCCATGGCGGCGAGCGCCGGCGCGCTGGTGGCTGATGCGGAGTTCGTGCAGTTCCACCCGACCGCCGTCGATATCGGCCACGACCCCGCACCGCTTGCCACGGAGGCGCTGCGCGGCGAAGGGGCAATCATCGTGGATGGCAGCGGCCATCGCTTCATGCCCGACCACCACCCCGACGGCGAACTTGCGCCGCGCGACATCGTCGCGCGCGCCGTGCACGAGGCCAAGGTCTCCGGCCGCGGTGCTTTTCTCGATTGCCGCGACGCCATCGGCGTGCGCTTTGCCGACGCGTTTCCCACCGTTCATGCCGCCTGCATGGCGGCGGGCATCGACCCAGCAACGCAGCCGATCCCCATTGCGCCGGCGGCGCATTACCACATGGGCGGCGTGCATGTGGACGGCGCCGGGCGCACGTCGCTCGACGGCCTTTGGGGCTGCGGCGAGGTGGCGAGCACCGGCGCGCATGGGGCCAACCGGCTCGCCTCCAATTCGCTGCTGGAGGCAGTGGTCTTTGCGGCCCGCGTCGCGGAGGACATTCAGGGACTTCTGCCGAACCACAAGGTGACGCCGTGGCTCGGCTCCACGGAGGGCGACGCGCCAACCGGCCCGGAGGCGGACACCGACGCCATGCGTGGGCTGCGCACGACAATGAGCCAGCATGTGGGCGTGGTGCGCGACGCCGCCGGGCTGAACGAAGCGCTCGCCAAGATCCAACAGCTCGCCGCGCGGCCGCACGGACCGCAGGTCTGCAACGCGCTGGCGGCGGCGAAGCTGATCATTGCGGCGGCGCTTCACCGCGCAGAAAGCCGCGGCGGGCACTATCGCAGCGATCACCCCGACAGCGATCCTAGCCAGGCGGCGCGCACCTTCATGACGCTCGCCGATGCGGAAAGGTTGGCCGAAGCGGCGATTCCGACGCTTGAGCTTGCCTCATGACAGAGCCGTCGGCGGCGCTCGCAGCGGCGCTCCCCCCGCCACTCATTCACGAAGCCGTGGAGCGGGCGCTTGAGGAAGATTTCGGGCGCGCCGGCGACATCACCTCCGCGGCGACCATTCCCGCCGATGCGCAGGCCGAGGCCGTGATCGCGGCGCGCCAGCCGGGCGTCATTGCCGGCCTGGCACTCGCCGAGGCCGCCTTCCGCCGCATGGACGCGTCCTGCGCGTTCCAGGCGCTCGCCACCGACGGCGAGCGGGTCGATGCCGGCGCGGTCGTGGCGCGCATTTCCGGCAACGCGCGCGCCGTTCTGTCAGCCGAGCGCGTGGCGCTCAATTTTCTGGGGCATCTGTCCGGCATCGCGACGCTCACCCGCCGCTACGCCGACGCGATTGCCCATACACCGGCGCGGATCACCTGCACGCGAAAGACAACTCCCGGGTTGCGGGCGCTTGAGAAATATGCCGTGCGCTGCGGCGGCGGGCGCAACCACCGATATGGGCTGGACGATGCGATCCTCATCAAAGACAACCACATCGCTCTCGCCGGCGGCGTGGCGGCAGCCATCGGCCGCGCCCGCACCGCTGCCGGCCATCTGGTGAAGATTGAGGTGGAGGTCGACACGCTCGACCAGCTTGGCGAGGCGCTCTCGGCGGGCGCGGAAGTGGTCCTGCTCGACAACATGCCACCGGCGCTCCTTTCTGAGGCCGTGGCGCTGACCGGCGGGGCGGCTGTGCTTGAAGCTTCCGGCGGCGTCACGTTGGAGAGTGTTGCGGCGATCGCCGAAACCGGTGTCGACACGATCTCATCAGGGGCGATCACCCATTCCGCCCCGGCGCTTGATCTTGGATTAGACATGACCGTCCATCCCGCATAGCGCCTGGACATCAGTCCGTTGTTTTTTGTTCCCCGAATTGCGGCATCTCAAGGATTTGGCGCTGCGAAGCCACTCTATAAAGCGCTGAACCGCCTTCAGCGAGGCGGTCGGGTCTTTTCTACGCTGGCGATTGTGTGGCGGGCCCGTTCGGGTTAGCAGCAAGCGACCAGGAAACAGCTAATCGCATTGAGAAGGGGCGGCTCATGGCGAAGTGGGTCTACACTTTCGGCGGCGGCAAGGCCGAAGGCTCTCGCAATATGAAGGAGCTCCTCGGCGGCAAGGGAGCGAACCTTGCGGAGATGGCGAGCCTCGGCATACCGGTGCCGCCGGGCTTCACCATTACGACGGAGGCCTGCAACCACTTCTACGCCAACGATCGCACCTACCCATCGGACCTTAAGGAGCAGGTGGAAGCGGCGCTCGGCACCGTTGCGGACTTGACGGGCAAGGTCTTCGGGGACGCCAAGGAGCCTTTGCTCTTGTCGGTGCGCTCAGGCGCGCGCGCCTCCATGCCCGGCATGATGGATACGGTTCTGAATCTCGGGCTCAACGATGAGACGGTGAAGGTGCTGGCGGAATCCGCCGGCACGCGCTTCGCTTGGGACTCCTACCGGCGCTTCATCCAGATGTATTCCGACGTCGTCCTCGGCGTCGATCATCATGAATTTGAATCGATCCTTGAGCTTGAGCGCGAGAAGCGCGGCGCCGCACAGGACACCGATCTTGACGCGGAAGCGCTCCAGGAGATCGTCGAGCTCTACAAGAAACTCGTTGAGGACACGCACGAAACACCGTTTCCGCAGGAGCCGCACGATCAATTGTGGGGTTCGGTCGGCGCCGTATTCGGCTCGTGGATGAACCCGCGCGCCATCGCCTACCGCCAGCTTCACGACCTGCCGGCAAGCTGGGGCACGGCCATCAACGTGCAGGCGATGGTGTTCGGCAATACCGGTGACGATTCCGCCACCGGCGTCGCCTTTACACGCAATCCGGCGACCGGCGAGAAGGCGCTCTACGGAGAGTTCCTCGTGAACGCGCAGGGCGAGGACGTGGTCGCCGGCATTCGCACGCCGCAGGATCTGACGGAAGCCGCGAAAGAAGCGTCCGGCTCCAACCTCCCGTCGCTTGAGGCGATCATGCCGGAGGCGTTCACGGAGTTCAAAGGCATCGTGGAGCGGCTGGAGAGCCATTACCGCGACATGCAGGACGTGGAATTCACGGTGGAGCGCGGCAAGCTGTGGATGCTGCAGACGCGCGCCGGGAAACGCACCGCCAAGGCGGCGCTGAAGGTCGCTGTCGATATGGCGGCGGAAGGCCTAATCACGCGCGAAGAGGCGGTCGGCCGCGTGGAGCCCAACGCGCTTGACCAGCTGCTTCACCCGACGCTCGACCCGGAGGCGGAGCGCACGCTGATGACGCGCGGCCTGCCGGCTTCGCCGGGTGCCGCCACGGGCGCGGTGGTCTTCTCCGCCGAAGAGGCGGAGCGTGAGCGCAGCGAGGGCAACGACACACTGCTTGTGCGCAACGAGACCAGCCCGGAAGACATTCACGGCATGGTCGCGGCCGTCGGCATCCTGACGGCGCGCGGCGGCATGACCAGCCATGCCGCCGTGGTGGCGCGCGGCATGGGCAAGCCCTGCGTCTGCGGCGCGGGCGCGCTGAAGATCGACGCCAAAGCGGGCACCATGAAGGTCGCGGGCAAGACCTGGAAGGCCGGTGACGTGATCACCATCGACGGGGCGACCGGCGAGATTTTCGACGGCCGCGTGCCGACGCTGCAGCCGGAGCTGACCGGCGATTTCGGCACGCTGATGGAATGGGCGGATGCGGCGCGCCGCATGAAGGTGCGGGCCAATGCGGAGACCCCCAACGACGCACGCGTAGCACTCGATTTCGGCGCGGAGGGGATCGGGCTTTGCCGCACGGAGCACATGTTCTTTGAGGGCGAGCGGATCGTTTCGGTGCGCGAGATGATCCTCGCCTCCGACGAAGCCGGACGCCGCGCCGCGCTCGACAAGCTTCTGCCTATGCAGCGGCAGGACTTTTTGGAACTCTTCACCATCATGAGCGGCCTGCCGGTGACCATCCGCCTGCTCGACCCGCCGC
Organism: Afifellaceae bacterium; assembly: GCA_028281235.1. Taxonomy (GTDB): domain Bacteria; phylum Pseudomonadota; class Alphaproteobacteria; order Rhizobiales; family Afifellaceae; genus DASWJZ01. The sequence goes on from JANQKG010000030.1 coordinate 13,981, forward strand.
TCAACGAATTCCTCCCCAAAGAGGATGATGAGATCGCCGATGTCGCAAAGGCGATGGGCGTGAAGCCGGCGCGGCTGCGGGAACGCCTGATTGCGCTGACGGAAGCCAATCCGATGCTCGGGCATCGCGGTTGCCGCCTGCTCGTCACCTATCCCGAGATCGCCGAGATGCAGACGCGCGCCATCTTGGAAGCGGCGGCCGAAGCGGCAAAGGAAACAGGCAAATCGGTGACGCCGGAGATCATGGTGCCGTTGGTCGGCATGCGCAGCGAACTCGACACCGTCAAAAAGATCATCCAGGAGACGGCTGACACGTTGAAGGCCAACGGCACCGCAGTTGATTTCTCCATCGGCACGATGATTGAGCTGCCGCGCGCTGCTTTGCGGGCGCAGGAGATCGCGGAGGCGGCCGATTTCTTCTCATTCGGCACCAATGACCTGACGCAGACGACCTTCGGCATTTCGCGCGACGACGCCGCCAACTTCATACCGAGCTACCAGGAACAGGGGCTGATTGAGAAAGACCCCTTCGTCACGCTCGATGCCGACGGTGTCGGTGTTCTGGTGCGGGTCGGTGCGAATGAGGGCCGAAAGGCCAGGCCGGAGCTGAAGGTCGGCATCTGCGGAGAGCATGGCGGCGACCCCGCCTCAATCCGGTTCTGTGACGCCGTCGGGCTCGACTACGTGTCGTGCTCGCCATTCCGCGTGCCGATCGCGCGGCTGGCGGCGGCGCAGGCGGCGCTTTCCACGTCTCAGGACCAGACCGCATAAAATCCGCGTGGCCGCATTATTGCCCGATTAACTAAGCACGATTTCGGGGCGTCATGAGTGCGGCGACTGGTTGAGCCCTCAAGGGGGGCACATCTCAGTTAACCGCCTGTCAACCTCAACTCAGGTTTAATGGCGTTGTGGAATGGCGGTTAGCGTTTGTTGCAAGTTGGCAACAGGCGTCGCGAGTGGAGGGGTAACCACGCTGTGCAACAGGCGTTAGCGCGCGTACGCGTCCTTGTTCTGACGGCCACAACAGCCGTCTTCTCGGTCGCAGCGATCGCCACGGCGGTCTCCGGCGACGTACACAAGTCCCTGATTACTGCACTTTTGAAGGCTCTGCCTGCGGCTGAGCGACCGACAGCGACGGTCACCGAAGCGCAGATTCCCCCGACGATCGTGCCGGTCGGCGAAACGGCGGTGCAAACCCCGGCTGCGTCGGAATCACGCATGTTCTCCAAAGTGGAGGATCTCCCGCAGGCCGGCGTGATCGCCAGCCGCGAATTGGGCGCCTCGCACAATCCAAACGAGCCGCTTCTGGTTTTCACGCCGCGTGGGCGGCCGCTCGCCGTCGCTGAGGTGACGCGCACGGCGTTTGCGAAGAAGGCGGCTGAGCAGCTGCAGCGCGAGATCGCGCTGGCGCGCGTGCCGCAAGCCAAGCCGGCGACGGTCTGGTCCATTCCCGGCAACATGACGACGCCGTCGCCCATGATGGCCTATGCGCGTGCGCCCGATACCTTCGACGAGCCCTTCTCCGCCGTCCTCGGCCTGCGCAGCTCGGTCACGGAATTGGATGACGGCCATTATCGCCCGCGTCCGCGCCCCGACGAAACCGTGCTCGCCGCCTGGCTGGACGGCCGCAGCCCGGCGCAGTTCGCGGAAGGCACCCATGATTGGCTGCAGAACCCGCTGCCGGCCAACGTCTATTCGCAGAAGCAGCAGAAGTGCCTTGCGGAAGGCATCTATTTCGAGGCGCGCGGCGAGCCGCAATCCGGTCAGGCCGCCGTCGCCCAAGTCATTCTTAACCGGGTGCGCAACCCGGCCTACCCCAACACGATCTGCGGCGTCGTCTATCAAAACGAACGCCGCCGCCACAAATGCCAGTTCTCCTTCGCCTGCGACGGCCATGCCGAAATCATCCGCTCGCAGCGCTCATGGAAGGTGGCACAGGAGATCGCGCGCGACGTGACGGACGGCAAGCTGTGGATCGACGACGTGGGCGATTCCACGCACTACCATGCCAATTACGTCAGCCCGCGCTGGGGACGGCGCATGATCCGGGTCGACAAGATCGGCGCCCACATCTTCTACCGCACGCGTTTCGGCGGCTGGTCCTGAGGTAAGACCTTCGCTGCTCCTGCGAAGCGAGAAGCGCGCCTTCGGGCGCGCTTCTTGGTTTTGGATAAGGCCGCACTCACCTCAATTGTTGTCATCCCGGATGCGCGGAACGCGCAGTCCGGGACCCATGAACACCGGAGCCCTGAGATTTTTGGGCCAAGGCCGAAACAGAGGAAGCATACTCCAACGCAGCCGCCCTGTCCCAAGCGCCGTGTTCATGGCTCCCGGTCTTGGGCTTCGCCCAAACCGGGACGACAGACGGATAGGTTGAGCGGGCAGCACGTGAGCAAGGCCGCCTTGCCCTACCCGCCGATCCGGGAAAAATCCGCTACCGTCAGCGTTGCCTGCCGCAGCATGTTGAGAAGCTTCAGCCGGTTCTCGCGGAGCTCCGGATCGTCGGCATTGACGGTAACGTGGTCGAAGAACGCGTCGACCGCGGGCCGGAGCTCGGCAAGCGCGCGCATGGCACCCTCAAAATCCTCACGCGCGACATGCTCGCGTGCGTGGCCTTCTGCCGCCTGCATGACGTGAAACAGTGCGCGTTCTTCCGACGCGCCGCGCGCTTCGATCAGATGGTGGTCCGGCGGATCGGCGAAGGCGCCTTCGCCGTCTTTCTTCTCCTCGTCGCGCAGGATGTTGGCGGCGCGGCGATAGCCGGTGAGCAGGTTCTGGCCGTCGTCAGTGTCGAGCAGATTGCCGAGCGCCTCCACGCGGCGGACGATCATAAGGAGATCGTCCTGAGCTTCTTTTGTCTTCTCGCTCGCGCCTTCGGCGCTCCCCGTCTCACGGGGTAACGCGAATACCGCATCGATCAAATCGTGCCGCGCGCCCTCGTCGCGGAGATGCACTTTGAGGCGGTCGGCGAAGAAGGCGAGGAGGTCTTCGCTCACATGACGACGGCTCTCAGCTATGAACGCATTTTCTTCGTCAAACGACCACGCACGGTCCGTTCGACGGTATTTGTTGCGGCTCAGCTCCCTGTCGCGGACAAGGATCACATGCTCGAAGATGTATTCTGAGCCCTCCATTGAGGCCGAGCCCGAACCGATCATTTCTCGCTCCAGGACATCCGAAAGCATGCGCCAGAAGCTGATACGCAATTCTCCGTCAAGAATGATGCGGATCACGCCCAGCGCCGCACGCCTTAATGCATAGGGGTCCTTGCTGCCGGTCGGCTTCTCGTCAATCGCCCAAAAACCGACCAGCGTGTCGAGCTTGTCGGCAAGCGCCACCGCGATACTCACCGGTTCGCTCGGCACCGCGTCACCAGGCCCCTGCGGCTTGTAGTGGTCGCGAACGGCGTCCGCGACCTCGGGCGTCTCGCCCTGCGCCAGCGCGTAATAGCGCCCCATGACGCCCTGCAGCTCGGGGAACTCACCGACCATCGCGGTCGTCAGGTCGGCCTTGGCGAGCCGCGCGGCTTTCTCCGCAGCGTCGGCATCTGCGCCGACCAGCGGCGCTAGTTCGCACGCCAGCCGTGCGACGCGCTCCACGCGCTCCGCCTGGCTGCCGAGCTTTTCGTGAAAGGTCACGCTGTCGAGCTTGGCGCCCCACGCCTCCAGCGGAACCTTGCGATCCTGCTCCCAGAAGAAGCGCGCATCGGCGAGCCGCGCGGCGATCACGCGCTCATTGCCGGCGACGATCGCCTTGCCGCCGTCCGAAGCCTCGATATTGGCGACCAGAATGAAGCGGTTGGTCAGCGCGCCGGAGGCATCCTTCAAGACGAAGCACTTTTGGTTCTGGCGGATGGTAAGGCGGATGACCTCGTCGGGAATGTCGAGGAAGTCGGCATCGAACGCCCCCATCAACACGACCGGCCATTCGACAAGACCCGCGGCTTCGTCCAGAAGGCCCGGATCATCGACCACCTCCAGGCTCTGCGCGAAGGCGAGGTTCTTTGCCTCCGTCTCGATGATCGCCTTGCGCCGCTCCGCATCGAGCACGACCTTGGCGGCCTCAAGCGAAGCGACGTAATCATCGAAGCGGCGGACGATGATCGGCTCACGGCCGGCCAGAAAGCGATGGCCCTCAGTCGTGTTGCCGGCGATGACGCCACCGACCTCAAAGGGCACGACGATCGGCTCCTCCGTCTCCGGGCCGAAGGTGCACAGGATCGAACGCAGGGGGCGCACCCATCTGAGGCTCGCCGTGCCCTCCGCCGGCCCCTTTGCAAACGGCGAGTCTGCCGGCGCGGAGCGCGCGCCCCAGCGCATCGATTTCGGCCAGGGGAAATCGCGGATCACACCGGGCACGATTTCGGCGACGATCTCCTCCGCCGCGCGGCCGGGCTTGGTGATTGCCGCGACATAGAAGTCGCCCTTCTTCGGGTCGGATTGGATTTCCGCATCGTCGATGGAGGCAAGGCCGGCAGCGCGCAGAAAACCTTCGATGGCCTTTTCCGGCGCGCCGACGCGCGGGCCCTTTCGCTCCTCGCGGGTGTCGGCGGAACGCGCGATGAGCCCATGCACGCTGAGCGCCAGCCGCCGCGGCGTGGCGAAGGCGCGCGCGCCCTCATAGGTCAGGCCGGCGCCGACCAGTCCGTCAGTCACGAGGCGGCGCAGATCGTCGGCCGCCTTGCGCTGCATGCGCGCGGGGATTTCCTCCGACAGGAGTTCCAGGAGCAGATCGGGCATGGAATCGGCCTTTCGCGCGGGTGGCTTAGCCCAGCGGAATGCCCGTTGTCACCAGCCTCCGCCGCCACCCCCGCCTCCGCCGCCGCCGGAGCCGCCTCCGCCGGAGAAGCCCGAAGAGCCGGACGAAGAGCGCGGCATGGCGCTCGCTAGCGCACCGGTGGCGCCCGACACCGTGGAAGCGATGTTGCGGCTGAAGTCGCCACCGGACCAGGTACGGCCGCGGCTCCAGCGCGGACGATAATGATGCATCGGCTCCGGATCGTCGGGATGCGCCCTGGCAAGTGCTGCGGCAAACGCGTCGGCCCAGGGCTTTTCCACGTCAAGCGCCACGGCATAGGGAAGCAGCGCCTCGAAACGCTCGGTGGTGATCTCCGGCGCGCCGGCGATGTTCAGGCGGCCGGATTCCGCCGTATCGAGATAAAGGCGCAGGCCCTCAAGCGCATCCATCACCGGCCGGCCGAGTGCGGTGGGCGCGCGCAGAAGATAGAGGAACAAGCCGTTCAGCGCCGGGAAGACGAGCACGAGAAACAGGGTGAAAGGGTTGGCCGAGAGCCCGCCCAGCACCGTTCCGACAAGCGAGCCGGCACTGGGAAACGTGCCGATGAGCTGCGCGCCGAACGAGACGAGCATGGCGGTGGCGGCAATCAACGACATCGCCGCACGGATGATTCCGCCGGCCGACGAACCGCGGAGAATCGTCTGTAACATCGGGATGATGAAGAGGCCAAGAAACACGCCGAAGAAGGCAAGTGGGAAGAGCACCACGGCGCTTTCCGCCTGCAGGCCACCGAAGGCGAAGATCGCCAGGAATACAGCGGCGGTGAGGATCAAGCCGACGACGAAGTAAAGCGTGTTGCGACGGAAGAACTTGTCGCGGTTCTCCCTGGTGATGCTTTTGCGAAACGCCTCGCCAACGCTTTTGACGGAGGTGCCGTTCTTGCGGCTGATCTCGGCGCGGCCGCCGCTTCTCTCCACCCAATCGAGGATCGCCTGCTCTCCGGGCGGCAATTGCGCTGCGTCGCTCATGCGATCGATATCGGTACGCTCCAGGGTCAGCTCGCCTTTTTCCTTCTCCTCAAAGAGCACAAGGCCGCGCACGGCAAGGCTGAGTGCAGCGGCGGTGAAGGCGCGCCAGGCATTGCCGGCAAGGCCCCAGCGGTGGATGTAGCGGGCAAGCGCCGGCGAGACGCCTTCCGGCGGGTGGAAGAGCGGAATGATCGTGCCGCCTTTCGGGTCGCGCCCCACCGCGTTCCAGGCGGTGACGTAATATCCAAGCACCGCGACGAAACCGAGAATACCGATGATCCATCCGGCGTGGTCGCGCAGAAAATGGCGCGCGCGGTCGAGGTCGCTCGGCGGCTCGACGACACCTTGGGGAATAGCTACGACCACGGAGAAGCCTTGGCGCGGCGCGAGCCGTTTCGTCGTCTGCGCGGCGAGAACGCCGTCAGAGCCGATCGCGCCGGCGAAATCGGTGCCCTCAGCGCCGAACGGCCCCGTGAAGGCGGTCCAGCGGACCGGTGCTGCGCCATCAGGCAGCGTGACGCGAACATATGCGCCTTCGATCGGGAAGGCCCAGCTATTGCCGGTCACGTTCCAGAAGAGCTCCGGCGCGTCATCGAACCAGCGAAGCTGCCGGTCGGTGCGGTAGGTGATCGCATAGGTGTAGCTGCCGGGGCTGAGGAAGACGTTCTCCTCGCCGGCATAGATGCGGATCGCCTCTCCCTGCCGCTCGGTGAAATGCGGCTCGGGCGCGCCGTTGCGAGTGACGCCGATAAGGTCGAAGCCAACCTGGCGGACTGCACCGTCGGCATCCTCAAAGGTCAGCGGAAAATCACGAAAGATACCGCGTTTGATGCGATCGCCTTCGGCGCGCACGCGGATCGTCTCAACGACTGTCAGCGTACCGTCGCGTGCGACCGTCACATCGGCGGAGAAGCGCTCGATGATTTCTTCGGCGGCCGCCGGCAGGCTTGCGATGACCAAGAACATGCTGAGGAGGGCGGCGGCAAACGCCCGGCCAAGGCGTTTGTCATCCCGGTTCGGCCGAAAGGCCGGGACCGGGACCCATAGCCACCTAAAACCGAAGCAGGGACGTGGGTGGCCCCTCGGCTTCATTGTGTGGCTATGGATCCCGGACAAGCGCGTTCCGCGCTTTCCGGGATGACAGAGGCATGGGTGAGGCGCTTGCCGGCTTCGACCTGCCCGCAAGGGGGAGGTTGAGCTGCCATCGTCGCTCGGGCCTCTCACTTCGATGCCGCGCTCAGCTCAGGTCTGGAACGACACCTTGGGAACGGCGCGGTCACCGGGGTCTTCGATCTCGAAATATTCGCGCTTCTGGAAGTTGAACCGCTGGGCGACGAGGTTGGAGGGGAAGGCTTCCACCATCGTGTTCAAGTTACGCACCGCGCCGTTGTAGTAGCGCCGCGCCATCTGGATCTCGTTTTCGAGGTTGCCGAGCTCGCGCTGCAGCTCCACGAAATTGCTGCTCGCCTTAAGGTCGGGATAAGCCTCCGCCACGGCGAGCAGTCGACCGAGCGCCATGGAGAGCGCGCCCTCAATCTTAGCACGGCCGGCAACATCATCGGGCGAGGCGGCGCGCGCCTGGTTACGCAATTCGGTAACCTCCTCCAGAACGCCGCGTTCATGCGACGCGTATCCCTTCACCGTATCGACGAGGTTAGGGATGAGGTCGGAGCGGCGCTTGAGCTGCACGTCGATGCCGCTCCACGCCTCATGGCTCATCTGCCGGGTGCTGACGAGCCGGTTGTAGAGATAAACACCATAGGCCGCGAGCGCGGCGACGATCGCGATGATGATCCATGTTGTCATTGGGTCGCCTTTCTTCCGCGGTGGCGTCGATGCGCCGCCTCTTCCCCGTCCTTGCGGCCGAAAGCTGGCGCCTGGCGCGCTAGCGGTTGCCAGCCTGCGCGGAGCGGTTCTGTGCGCTGCGCTGCGGCGAGGAAAAAGCGAAGTCCACGGCCTCCAGCACTTGCCGCTCGGGTGTCTCCTCCGCAGAGAAGCCGATGCGCACATTCATCCCATAGCCGGAGACCAATTCCTTCAGCCGATCCTGAAGCCGCTGCATGGCGAACGGCTCCAGCGGGATCGTGATCACCGTCTCCTTCTGCGACAGCACGAGATCAAGCCGTTTGCGGGCATCGGACTTCACCACCATGGCGCGGGCCGGATAGAGCCGTCGCTCGCCGCTCGCCGTGCGGTAGCTGACGTCGCCCATGATGATGACGCCTTCACCCTCCTCGCGGCCGGACCGGCCGAGGCGCACATTGAAAGTCCATCCCGTGGCTGAGAAAAGCATGGTGAGCCGCGGCCGCGCCGCCTCACCCTTTGCCTCTGTGCCGTTTTCGCTGGAACCCTCGTGGGTTCCTGCCTCCTCGTCGCTCATGCCGCAAATCCCCCGCCTTCCGTCCGAAGCCAGGCTGCCCCGCAGGATTTTGTCAGATTTCTCACCCGCAGGATATAGCTCTGCCGCTCAGTTACAGAAATGACACCCCGCGCGTCGAGCAGATTGAACAAATGGCTCGCCTTGATCGCCTGGTCGTAGGCCGGCAGGGCTAAAAGATGCGCCTTTTCATCGCCCCCGGCCTCAGCCTCAGCAGCGCCGGCCTCCAGCAGCGCCTGGCATTCCCGCTCCGCATCCTCAAAATGCCGCTTCAGCGCGTCCGTATCGGCGTGCTCGAAATTGTAGCGCGAATATTCCTGCTCCGCCTGGAGGAAGACATCGCCATAACTGACTTTGCCTGAACCCTCCAAACCGTTGAAATTAAGGTCATAAACGTCGTCGACGCCCTGCACGTACATGGCCAGCCGCTCCAGCCCGTAAGTCAGCTCGCCGGAGACCGGCGCGCAATCGAAGCCCGCGACCTGCTGAAAATAGGTGAACTGCGACACCTCCATGCCGTCGCACCAGCATTCCCAGCCGAGCCCCCAGGCGCCCAGCGTCGGGCTCTCCCAATCGTCCTCAACGAAGCGGATGTCGTGCAGATTGGCGTCGATGCCGATGGCGGCGAGCGACCCGAGATAGAGCTCCTGCAGGTCGGGCGGCGACGGTTTTAGGATCACCTGGAACTGATAATAGTGCTGCAGGCGATTCGGGTTCTCGCCATAGCGGCCATCAGTGGGGCGGCGCGATGGTTGCACGTAGGCGGCGTTCCAGGGGCGAGGGCCGAGCGAGCGTAAGGTCGTGGCCGGGTGAAAAGTGCCGGCGCCAACCTCCATGTCGTAGGGCTGCAAGATGACGCAGCCATATTCCGCCCAGTAACGCTGCAGCGTCAGGATCAGCCCCTGGAAGGAGCGGCGCGGATCAAGCGGATCGGCCCCAGCAGCAGCGCTTTGCGACGCCGCAATGGACGCGCCTTGTTTCGGCGAGGGAACGTTGGAAGCGCTCACGCGAAACTCACTTGGAAATCGGCTGGAATCGCCAAGTTGGGTGCCATGTTCGGGGGTGGAGGGTCAAGGCGGAGATCGGCGGCCGCGGCGCGCCTTTCATAATTGGACTTGGCCGCTACCTAGCCATCACCACCCGCACCCACCAATCCGGCCGTGTCGCGCTGAGTTGCTCAGCCGCTGCCTCCGCTTCCCGGAAATCGCTGTAAAGCCCGAAGCAGGCGGAGCCGGAGCCCGACATGCGGGCGAGCTGGCAGTCCGGCGTGTCACGCAATGCGTCGAGGACGGCGCCGATCTCCGGCGCGATGGCACGCGCCGGCGCCTCCAGGTCGTTGCGGCAGGCGCGGAGCCATTCGGTGATCGCTGCCGGCGAGATCACGCCGCCAGCTACCGGCAGATCGGGCAACGGCGGGTTCTCGCGCGACGGCAGGGCCGCGAACACCGCGGCGGTCGACACGGTCCTTGCCGGCCAGACCAGCACCATGGGCAGCGCCGGCCAGCCCGCCAGCGTCGTGATCTCCTCGCCGACGCCCCGCGCCCGCAGCGCCCGGCCGGTAAGGCACATCGGCACGTCGGCGCCGAGCGACAGACCGATGGCGCGCAGCGTATCGGGCGCAATCGGCGGAGCGGCGCTTTCGTTCAAAGCCAGAAGCACGGCCGCGGCATCGGCGGAGCCTCCGCCAAGCCCCGCACCCGCCGGGATGTCTTTCTCGACATGGATCGAGACGTTGAGCCGGCGGCCGCCATGCCCAAAGAACGCCTCGGCCGCCCGCCAGGCCAGATCATTTCTGTCGCCGGGAGCATGCGCGGCGAAGGGTCCGGAGACGGAAACGGTAAGCTCACTTGCGGGCGCAATCACCACCCGATCGGCGAGATCGGCGAAGACCGCGATGCTGTCGAGGAGGTGATAGGAATCGGCGCGCCGGCCGACGACATGCAGGGCCAGATTGATCTTCGCGTGGGCGCGGCGCTCAGAAGTGATCAAGCTGTGGGAGTCGCCAAGTTGCGGGTCGGCTCGCGGATCAGATCTCGCCCGGGATGACGAGTTGCATGCCGGGCTGGATCACATTCGGATCGCTCAGCTTATCCTTGTTGGCGTCGAAGATGCGCTCAAACGCATCTCCCGATTCCAGAAGGGCGGCTGAAATCGTCCAAAGCGAATCGCCCGGCTTCACCGTGTAGAGCGTTGCCGGCGACGGCATTTCGGCGTCACCCTCCCCCTCCGCGGTCTCCGGCTCAACGAGCCGCCCCTCGTTGATCTTGCGAAGGACAAGCGCCAGCTCGTCGCCCTCAGCGCCGAAATCGCGCGCGTGCCGCCACTGGAACTGCGCCTCCAGAGCGCGGCCGACCTGCCAATAGGCGTCGCCAAGATGATCGTTGATGACCGGGTCCTCGGGCCTGAGCGAGACGGCGCGCTCCAGCTCCTTCACCGCTTCCTCAAACTCGCCGAGCCGATAATGCGCCCAGCCGAGCGAATCGACGATGTAGCCGTCATTGGGCCTGAGATCGACCGCCTTGCGGATCATCTCCATCGCCTCTTCCAGGTTGATGCCCATATCGACCCAGGAATAGCCGAGATAGTTGAGCACCAGAGGCTGGTCGGGGCTGAGCTCCAGCGCCTTTCTGAAGTCGGCCTCAGCCTTCTCCCATTCTTTGGTGCGCTCATAGGCGATGCCGCGGAAATAGAAGAGGCTCCAATCGGCCGGACCGGGCTCGGGAACGCGCGCGATCGCTTCAGCATAAACCTCCGCCGCGTCGGCGAAACGCTCCCGGCCGCGCAGCATGTTGCCGTACGAGATGTAGCTTTGGATATCGTCGGGATCGGCGGCGATCGCGGCCTTGAAGGCGGCCTCCGCCTCGTCCGTCCTGTCCATGCGGTCAAGCGCCAGCGCTGAGCGCAATTGCGCCAGGGCGCGGAACGGCGCGTCGGGCGGTATGGCTTCAAAGGCCTCGATCGCCGCCTCGCCCTGGTTGTTGGCGTCGAGGAGGTTGCCGAGCGACAACGCGGCAAGGCCGCCGGCGATCTCCGGATCGAGATGCAGCGCCAGCCGCAGATAGAGATAGGCGACTTCGGTCCCGCCCTCTTGACCGACGGCGGCGCCGACACCGGCGAGCGCCTCCGCTGCCCCTTGGGCGGGCGTGGTCACCGTGCCGGCCACCTGACCGGAGCGGACCGATCGCAGCGCGGCGATCGCCAAGGCGTTGTCGGGGAAACGGCTGAGGAAATCCTCAAGCGCCGCCTCAGCCTCCTCGTTGCGGCCGGCGATGGCGAGCGCGCGCGCATAGGCCTCCGTTATGCGCACCGCATTGGCGTCCTCCGCCAGCGCCGCCTCTAGCGCGTCAAGCGCCTCCGACGTGCGCCCCGCGGTCAGCGCAATGTAGCCGCCGTGCAAAAGTTTGAACGGCTCGTACCAGCTTTCGCCCTCCAGCTTGGCGAGGTCCTCCAAGGCTCGTTCGGGTTCGCCGGTGCCGAAGGTCGCCCAGGCCGTCAGAAGTCCGCCGACCAGATTGGCCAACACGCCACCGCGGGCGCGATCGAGGCTCTCGATGGCCTCGTCATGGCGGCCGGAGCGAATATGCTCAGTGGCGGTGATCAGGCGCGCGACGTGATTGTCGGGCGATGTCCCCTGCAGGCGCTCGGCAAAATCGATCGATTCCTCCAAATCGCCTGCGGCAGCGCTCAAGACGACGGCGCGCTCCAGCAGGAAAAGATTGTCGGGGTCGATCTCCAGCGCGTCACGATAGAAGCCGGCGGCGGCCGCCACGTCTTTCTCCACGTCGGCCGTGCGCGCCGCCAGATAGGCTCCGGCAAGGCTCGACGCGCCCTCAGAGGAGGGTGCGGCGTGGGCCGGGGCAGCGGAGAGCGCGCCCAAGGCCATTGCCAGGACCGCCGCTTGTGTGACGCACCGTCTGAGAGACGTCATTCGCTCCTCACCCTCTTGAGGCCAGGATCATGCCTGTACACTGGGGCGGCGAGCGCTTCAACGCACCGGCCTCAGCGTATCAGTGCGCCCGGGCGATGCAGAACGCCAGGGCCTGCAAAAGTGCTGCTTTGGCGCGCTCGTCGGGCAGCGGCGCCAAAGCGTCATGCGCCATAGCGGCATAGTGGCGGGCGCGCTCCACCGTGTCCTTCAGCGCGCGTGTGCGCTCCAGAAGCGACACGGCATGCGCCAGATCGTCCTCGCCGATCGTGCCCTCCACCAGCGTGCGCCGCCAGAAGGCGCGGTCGTCGTCCGATCCGCGGCGATAGGCCAGCACCACCGGCAGCGTCACCTTGCCCTCGCGGAAATCATCGCCGACGTCCTTGCCCAGCGTCGGCGTCTCGCCGCCATAATCAAGCGCATCGTCGATCAGCTGGAAGGCAATGCCGAGATTGGCGCCATAGGAGCGGAAGGCGGCGCGCACACTGCGGTCGCTGCCGGCGACCACGGCGCCGACCTCGGCGGCGGCGGAGAAGAGCACGGCGGTCTTGGCGCGGATGACGTCGAGATATTCGTCTTCCGTCGTCTCCGTGTTCTTGGCGGTGGTGAGCTGCATCACCTCGCCTTCGGCGATCGCGGCGGCGGCCGCCGACAGCACAGCCAGCGCCTCCAGTGATTCCACCTCCACCATCATCTTGAAGGCCTGGCCGAGCAGAAAATCGCCGACCAGCACGCTTTCCTGGTTGCCCCAGACAAGCCGTGCCGCGCGCTTGCCGCGCCGCGTATTGCTCTCATCGACCACGTCATCGTGGAAGAGCGTGGCGGTGTGCATGAACTCAACGGCGGCCGCCAACTTCACCTCCGCATCGCCGTGATAGCCGCACGCCTGCGCGGAGGCGATGGTCACCATCGGCCGCATGCGCTTGCCGCCTGAATCGATCAGATAGCGTGCTACTTCCGGTATCAATGTCACGTCGGAGCGCGTGCGCTCCACAACGAGACGATTGACGCGCTGCATTCCCGACGCGGTGATCTCCACCAGCGGCGAGATCGACGCCCGCTCCGTCGGATATTCCTCAAAGGAAAGGACGACGCCCAAAACGGCACTCCTCGTATCTCGTGACAACCATAGGGAGGCCGGCGGACTGAGCAAGGGGCAGAATGGCGCAAGGGGAAAAATAGTCCGACGGCCTTCGCGGCATCGGCGGAAAAGGCTACGGTTCCGCCGTGCTAGAGCTCCTGCGCAGCAACGATCCGGTGCTCATCTCCTTCGCCGAGGCGCTTTTGAAGGAGGCGGGCATCGCCTATCAGGTCGCCGATCAGAACATGAGCGTGATGGAAGGCACGATCGGCATATTGCCGCGCCGTATTCTGGTGGATCGCGACCGGCATGAGGAAGCGCGCAATATCGTGACCAATGCCGGATTGGCGCAGGAATTGTCGTGAGCGGCGGCGCATCGCTGGCGCCGCACAGCGAAGACGCCTTTCTCGGCGGGCGCGTCTTGCTCCTGCAACCAAAGAAAGGCCACCGCGCCGGACTTGACGCGGCGCTGCTGCAGGCCGTCGTGCCCGGTGACGCGGCCGGGTTGCTGGTTGATTTCGGGGCCGGCGTGGGAACGGTGGCGTTCGCCGCGGCGGCGCGGGCGACAGCACTCCGGGCTGTTGCGCTGGAACGTGAACCCGATCTGGTGGCCCTGGCGCAAGCGGCCTTGCGGCATCGGGAAAATGCCGGCTTCGCCGAGCGCGTTCGCGCCGCAATGGCCGACGTGACGTCGCTTTCTGATGTGCGACGCGCGCTCGGCGAGGCCGATCACACAGCCGATTGGGTGCTCATGAACCCGCCCTACGACACGTCCGATCGCGGACGGCCTTCACCGGATGCCGGCCGGCGCAGCGCTCATGTCGGCGATGCGGCGCTGCTTGGTGCGTGGATCGCCACCGCAGCGACGCTTCTGAAGCCGGGCGGCAGGCTTGGCGTGATCCACCGGGCGGAGACGCTCCCTGCCCTTCTTGCGGCGATTGCGGGCGCCTTTGGCGGCATTGCACTGCTTCCCGTCCATCCCTCGGCGGAGGCGCCGGCGAGCCGCATCGTTGTGCGAGCTGAGAAGGGAAGCCACGCGCCGCTTCGCGTCTCAAGCGGCTTGGTGCTGCACCAGCCCGACGGCGGCTGGACGCGCGAAGCAGACGCCATTCTGCGCGGGCACGCGGTGCTCCCGCTTTGAGTATCTGCTTTGGGGGCTCCACAAGAAGGGCTGGCGAAAGCGCGCAACAGACGCCATGTTTCGCGGCATGGCTACTGAACCGACCTGGCGCGACGCCCTGGGACCCGTCCAAACGAGCCTGACGCGGCTCTTCCCCGGCTATGGCGCACCCCTTGTTCCGGTTGTCCGCCTCTTTGGACCCATCGGGCGGACCTCGCGCTATCAGTCCGGCATGACGGTTGCCGGCGTCGCGCCGCTTCTGAAGAAGGCGTTCGCCATCAAGCAGGCGCCGGTGGTTGCTTTGATTATCAACTCGCCGGGCGGCGCACCGGCGCAGTCGCACCTGATCCACAAGCGCATCCGCGCGCTGGCGGAGGAGAACGAGAAGACGGTCATCGCCTTCGTTGAGGATGTCTGCGCCTCCGGCGGCTACATGATCGCGAGCGCGGCCGACGAGATCATCGTCGATCCGGCCTCCATCGTCGGCTCCATCGGCGTTGTCTATGCCGGTTTCGGCTTCGTTGAAGCGATGCACAAAATCGGCGTGCAACGACGCGTCTATACGGCGGGCGAAGCAAAAGTGATCCTCGATCCGTTCCAGCCGGAAAAGCCGGAGGACGTTGCGCGCCTCAAGGCGATACAGGAGGAGCTGCACGATCTTTTCATTGAGCTTGTGCGGACGCGCCGTGGCGACGCCCTCTCCGATACGCCCGACACGGACCTCTTCTCCGGTCAGTTTTGGACCGGCAAGAAAGCCGTCTCGCTCGGCCTTGCGGATAGCATCGGCGATGTGCGCTCCGTCCTGCGCGAGCGCTACGGCGAGAAGCTGCGGCTGAAGCTTTATTCCACCGAGCGGACGGTGTTCGGCGCCAGACGCGGGGTCGGCGTCGGCGGCGCGATCGGCTCGGCCTTTGCCGGCCGGCTCCTGTCGGAGCTCGACGAGCGGGCGCTCTGGGAACGCTACCGGCTTTAGGAGTGGAGCCATGCCGCAATTCCTGATCATCGGTGCAGCGCTGGTTGGCGGATGGGCCGCGTGGAAAGTGCTGAAGCGGGAGATGGCCCGCGTCGACCGCGAGATGGAGGCCGTGCGCGAGCACCCGACAGAGACGTTGCAGCGCGACCCGGAGACGGGGCGCTACCGGCTGGAGGACAGGGATAAGGGCTGAGCTAAGCCGCGGTGCGCTCAAAGCGGGCCAAAAATGCGCCCAGCCCTCACATGTTGGCGTAGATCGGCCCCTCCCCGCCCTGCGGCGGCACCCAGTTGATGTTCCGGTTCGGGTCCTTGATGTCGCAGGTCTTGCAGTGCACGCAGTTCTGCGCGTTGATGACGAAGCGCGGTCCTTGTCCGTCGGGGGCCTCTTCCTCCACCCATTCATAGACCCCGGCTGGGCAGTAGCGCGCCGACGGCCCGCCGAACATTTCGAGCTCGCTCGCTCGCTGCATGTCGGAATCGGCAAGGTGAAGATGCACCGGCTGGTCCTCTTCATGGTTGGTGTTCGACAAGAACACGGAGGAGAGGCGGTCGAAGGTCAGGATATTGTCGGGCTTGGGATAGTCGATCCGCTTGCACTTGCCGGCCGGCAGCAGCGTCTCTGAATCGGGCTTGCCGTGGCGGAGCGTGCCAAACAGCGATGCGCCGAAAAGCTGGTTCGTCCACATGTCGAGACCGCCCATCGCCACGCCGGCAAGCGTGCCGAAACGCGACCAGAGCGGCTTGACGTTTCTGACGCGCTTCAAGTCGCCGCCGATCTCAGAGGCGCGCCAGGCCGCATCGTAATTTTCCAGCGTATCGTTGGCGCGGCCCTCTCCCAATGCCGCCGCCACGTGCTCGGCGGCGAGCATGCCCGACAGCATCGCGTTGTGCGTGCCCTTGATGCGCGGCACGTTGACGAAACCGGCCGCACATCCAATCAGCGCGCCGCCGGGAAAGACAAGCTTCGGCACGCTCTGCCAGCCACCCTCGGTGATGGCCCGCGCGCCATAGGAGACGCGTTGCCCGCCCTCAAACACATCGCGGATCGCCGGATGCGTCTTGAAGCGCTGAAACTCCTCAAACGGCGAGAGCCACGGATTGCGGTAGTTGAGATGGACGACGAACCCGACGGAGACGAGGTTGTCGTCGTAATGATAGAGGAACGAGCCACCGCCCGTCCCGCGATCGAGCGGCCAGCCGAAGGAATGCTGCACCAAGCCGGGTCGGTGCTTGGCGGGCTCCACCTCCCACAGCTCCTTCAGGCCGATGCCGAATTTCGGCGGCCCCGCGTCTTGGTCGAGGCCGAAGTGGGCGATCAGCTCTTTCGCCAGCGAGCCGCGCGCGCCTTCCGCGATCAGCACGTATTTGCCGAGAAGCGCCATGCCGCGCTGAAAGTTCGGACCCGCCTCGCCGCTTCGCGTGACGCCCATGTCGCCGGTGGCAACGCCGATAACGGCGCCGCTCTCGTCGCTGAGGATCTCAGCGGCCGCGAAGCCCGGATAGATCTCCACGCCGAGCGCTTCGGCCTTCTCCGCCAGCCAGCGGCAGACCGCTCCGAGCGAGACGATGAAATTGCCGTGGTTCGACATGAGCGGCGGCATCATCACATTCGGCAGCCGCACCGATCCGCCTGGTCCGAGCCACAGGAAATGGTCGGCGGTGACCGGGGTCT
Organism: Afifellaceae bacterium; assembly: GCA_028281235.1. Classification (GTDB taxonomy): domain Bacteria; phylum Pseudomonadota; class Alphaproteobacteria; order Rhizobiales; family Afifellaceae; genus DASWJZ01. The sequence continues at coordinate 30,893 of JANQKG010000030.1, forward strand.
TGATCGGCGTCTCTTCACTGCGCCAATCCGGCAGCAGCCGATCGAGCGCCACTGGGTCGATGACGGCGCCTGAGAGAATATGAGCGCCGACCTCCGCGCCCTTCTCCAGCACGACGACGGAAAGGCCCTCGTTGAGCTGTTTCAGGCGGATGGCGGCGGCAAGCCCTGCCGGGCCGGCGCCGACGACCACAACGTCATATTCCATGCTTTCGCGCTCAGGCAGCGCGTCGGTCTCCGCCATATGCTGTTCTTTCCTCCAGTCTGCGTCCCGCCAGGTGCTTAGCACGATGGGCGGCCGAGGCCGATCTTAAGCCGACGCGCCCCGTGTCGCATCCGGTTTGGACTTGCGCGGCGGCGACGCTGAGCGCAACACTCGCGCAGGCAAAGCCAGCCCGGTGAGTCGCCATGAACACGCAAGCCGCATCCGATCCGCTGCCGCCAGTGCCGGATTTCGACGTCTACGCCCCGACGGAGTCGCTCACCGGAGCGACGACCGACGGCACGGTCGTGACGTTGGTCTGGTCAGACGGCGTGACGAGCCAGTTCCACGGTATCTTCCTGCGCGATCACGCCATGGAGCCCGGCACCTACAATATGGAGACGCGCGAGAGCCTCTGCGAGGTGGACAGCTACCCGGCCGATCTCAGCGTCGCGGAGGCCGCGATCGACGCGGGTGGCGCGCTGACCCTCACGTTCAAGCCGGAGAACCTCACGTCGCGCTTTCACCCCGGATGGCTGAGGGCGCACGATTACTCAAACCTGCCCCGGCCCGATCCGGCCGACATACGGCCCGAGCTCTGGTGCGGGGCCGATCTAGGCGCACCACCGAGCTTCGACGGACGCGACATTCTAGAAGACGACGATGTTCTGGCGGCGTGGCTTGGTGCGATCGCCCGCTATGGCATTGCCCGCCTGACCGACGTAGCGACGGAGCCCGGCATGGTGCGCAAGGTCGTGGAGCGCATCGGTCCGATCCGCGTGTCGAATTTCGGCGACGTGTTTGAGGTGAAGGCGAAGGTCGATCCCGATTCCAACGCCTATACGGGACTGCCCCTCTTCCCGCACACCGACCTTTCCACGCGCGAATATGAGCCCGGCCTACAGTTCCTGCATTGCCTGGAGAACACGACCCAGGGCGGACTTGCGACTTACATCGACGGCTATCGTGTCGTCGACGATATCCGACGCTTCGACGCGGATATTTTCGACGCGCTGGCGAGCATTCCGTGGACCTTCGCCAACCGGGCGCGCAACACCGATTACCGCTTCCGCTCGCCGATCGTCGTGCTCGGGCCTGACGGCGATTATCGCGAGCTCAGACTCACCGGCTTCCTGCGCGCGCCGCTGGAGGTCTCCTTCGCCGACGTGCCGCGCGCCTATGCGAGCTTCCGGCATCTGTCGGCGCGCCTGCGCGACCCGCAATATGCTGTGGCTTTCGCCTATCGTCCCGGCGACCTCGTCGGCTTCGACAATCGCCGCGTGCTGCATGGACGCAGTGCCTTCGATCCGGCCGCAGGCCATCGCTGGCTGCAGGGCTGCTATTGCGAGCGCGAGGAGCTTCTGTCGCGCATCCGTGTGCTCGACCGGCAGGAGCGCGCTCTCCGGATGGCAGCGCTGTGAGGCTCGCTTCGCCGATAAGGCAGCGCGGACGATAGGCCAGCGCCATGCCATCCAACATGCCGGACACGCACCAATCGTTACGCGCGCTGCTGCAATTCTATGCCGATTGCGGTGTCGACGTCGCGCTGTCGGAAGAGCCCATCAATCGCTTTGCCGATACGAGCGCTTCGGCCGCGGACGCTGCACATCAGCACGGCACGGCTTTCGATCCGGCGGTCACTGAAGTGCCGGCTCCCGTCGCGACCTTGGCGCCGACTGAGGGGCCGCGCCGGCGGCCGCCGGTGACGCCCAGCCTCACCGTGCCCTCCGGCGACGCAGTGATGGCGGCGCGCGAAGCTGCGGCGACGGCTGAGACGCTTGCCGCACTCCGCGAGACGCTTTCGCGCTTTGAAGGCTGCAATCTCCGCCACACGGCGACCAATCTCGTCTTCGCAGACGGCAACCCGGAGGCGCGTGTGATGTTCGTCGGCGAGGCGCCGGGCTTTGAAGAGGACCTTCAGGGCTTGCCCTTTGTCGGCCGCTCCGGCCAGCTTCTTGATCGCATGCTGGCGGCGCTCGGGCTGGACCGCACCAAGGCCTATATTGCCAACGTCATCCCCTGGCGCCCGCCCGGCAACCGCGATCCCACGCCACAGGAAACGGAAATCTGCCGCCCCTTCATCGAGCGGCAAATCACGCTGGTCGATCCGGATGTGTTGGTGGCGCTCGGCAAGGCGTCGGCGCATCTGCTCCTGAACAGCACAATCGGCATCACGCGGCTGCGTGGCCAATGGAAAAGCTACGATACCGGCCGGCGCGACATCCGCGCCATCGCGACCTTCCACCCCGCTTATCTGCTGCGCCAGCCGCTGCAGAAGAAGCTTGCGTGGCGGGATTTTCTGGCGGTGCAGGAGGCGCTTAATTCAACGCCCGCTCCAGCGTCTCACGAATGAAGCGCTGATAGGGAATGCCGCGGGCCTTGGCGCGCGCCTTCAGCGCTTTCAGCATGCTTTCCGGCATGCGCAGATTGACCTGCGCGCTCTTCTTCTCGAACTCAAACCGCGTCGGCTGAAAGCCCGACAAATCGTAGTCGGTCAGGTCCGCACTCTCTACGAAACGCTCCGCGTCCCTATCGCTTTTCAGCCGCGGCGGCGCTTTGAGCCTCCTCTTTCTGCCTTTCATAGTGCTCCACTTCCTTCCGGTGCATGTAGCGAGTGCTGATCGGGCGGATGAGCGTCCTCTTCTCGCGCTCTCGCAGGGTGAAGACGGCAAATATCCATTGAGCCCCTTAGCTTTGCCCGATCGCCAGGAACCTCTCCTCGGCGCCACCGTGCTCCGCAGCCGGATAGACCGCCACAGGGCCGGAGAGGAAAAGGCTTTCAATCTCTTCGCGGCTGACCCCATGCTTTGCGCATTTGGGCCAGTTGCCGTCGTCCCACTGGAATCCGTCGAAACGAACCATGTGGTTGTCAAATGTATATACAAATATCTAGCGCTTCAACCCTCACTCCATCGTGAGATATCGCCATTGTCGCTCGGCCCGCGCATCGGCCATGGTCCGCCGCGAAAATGTGACATCCGATACGCGAAGGGTTTCTGCATGACCGACATCAATCCGCTTCTGCCGCGCCAGGCCGTCCCGCAGCTCAATGTGCCGATCGCCGGCCCCGACAATGATTTCGACCTTACCCCGGACAGCCCTGAGCATTTCACCATGCTCGTCTTCTATCGCGGGCTGCATTGTCCGCAGTGCCAGCGTTATCTCACCGACCTGGAGCGTCGGCTTGCGGAGTTTGAGAAGCGCGGCGTCTCGGTGCTGGCGCTTTCCACGGACGACAAGATGCGCGCCGAGCAGGCCAAGGCCAATTGGGGCCTCCCCAATCTGCGCATCGGCTATGGGCTGACGCTCAAGGATGCGCGCGCCTGGGGCCTCTACATTTCGTCGGGTCGCGGCAAGACCTCCGTCGGCATCGAGGAGCCGGCGCTTTTCGCCGAGCCGGGGCTCTTCCTCGTGCGGCCGGACAAGACGCTCTACTGGTCGGCCGTGCAGACCATGCCGTTCTCGCGCCCGCATTTCGCCGACGTCCAGGCGGCGCTCGACTTTGTCATTGAGCGGGATTATCCGGCGCGCGGCGAGATTGCGGAACTGCCGCAAGCGGCGGAGTAAGAGAGCGCCCTGCGCTCCAACCTCTCGTGTGTCATCCCGGTTCGGCTGCAGGCCGAGACCGGGACCCATGAACATTGCCGGTCGGATGAGCGCGTGCTCCGCCCGTTTTCTCCAATGGGTGTGGATCCCGCACAGCGTCGCTCCCACGCCGCTTGCGGGATGACAAACGAGAGGGTGCGTTCGCGCATTGCCCTCAGGCCACGATAGGCGCAAGAACCAGGAAACCGAATCGAGGCGCCGGTGGCCCGCCAGATCGTTCCCGTTCTTGCTCTTCTCTTGTCGACGGCGATGCTTCTCACCGGCAACGGGATGCATTCGCTGCTTCTGGCGCTGTCGGGTGCGTCGGCCGGCTTCTCCACTACCGAACTCGGCCTGCTCGGCACGGGCTGGGCGATCGGCTTCGTCGCCGGCAGCCTGGGCGCGCCCTATGTGGTGCGCCGTGTCGGCCACATTCGTGCCTTCGCCTCGGCCGCTGCCTGCGCGGCCATCCTCATCATCCTGAACGGGCTCTTTGTGGAGCCGCTGGCGTGGTTCGCCATGCGCATCGGCTCCGGCTTCGTCATCTCAAGCGCGTTCATGATCCTGGAGAGCTGGCTCAACGAGCGCGCGACCAACGAGACCCGCGGCACGATCTTCTCCGTCTATCTGATGATTTCCTATTTCGGCCTTACCGCCGGGCAGCTCAGCGTGGGACTCGGCGATCCCACGACCACGACTTTGTTCATGTTGGGGGCGATCCTCTTCTGCCTGGCGGTGCTGCCCACGACGTTGTCGACCTCCGCCGCGCCGCAGCCGCTGACGCGTACGTCTCTGGACTTGAAGCGGCTCTTCGCCAACTCACCCGTCGCCTTCATCAGCGTGCTGGTGATCGGCTCCGTCAACGGCGCGTTCGGCACGTTGGCCGCCGTGTGGGGACTCGGGATCGGCCTTGGCACGGCAACCATCGGATTGATGATGGCGATGACCGTCGTCTCAGGCGCGCTCATCCAAATCCCGGTCGGCTATCTCTCCGACAAGGTCGATCGGCGCTATACGATCATCGGTGCGGCCGGCGGAGCGGCTTTGATCGGGCTTGTGATTTCGACGCTAAATCCGGGCTCGCCCAACATCGTGCTGCCGCTCGTCGCCATTTATGGCGGCCTGGCCTATCCGCTCTACGGTCTCTCCGTGGCGCATGCCAACGATTATGCCGACCCCACTGAATTCGTCGCGGTCTCAGGCGGGCTGCTCCTGCTTTACGGGATGGGCACCATGGTCGGTCCGCTGGCGGCCAGTGCCGCCATGACGGCGTTTGGGCCGGCGTTCCTATTCGCCGCCACGGCGATCGGACATATCGCCATTGCCGGCTACGCCTTCTACCGCACCACAAGGCGCGCCGCGCTGCCTGAAAGCGTGCGCGACTCCTTCCGGGCCGTGCCGAGCGCGCGGGCCTTCACGCCGGAGACGGCGGCTCTTGATCCGCGCGCCGACGAAGCACCGAATGTTGACCCAGACCCCCTCGACGACGAAGGTGCCCACGATCCGTAAAGCATGATCCCGAAAAGTGGGAACCGGTTTTCGGATAAGATCATGCTCAAACAAAGAGATAGAGCGTTGGCGTGATTCAACGAAACGCGACAACGCTCTAAAGGTCCCACCCATGCCCAATCCCGATGCCAGCCGCCCGTTCATTCCCGTGCGTATTGCCGTGTTGACGGTGTCGGACTCACGCTCGCTTGCCGACGACACATCCGGCGATACATTGACGGCGCGCATTGAAGAGGCCGGGCATGTGCTGGCGGCGCGGACGATCGTGTCCGACGAGGTTCAAGACATCCGAGCAATCGTGAAGCGCTGGATCGCCGACCCGGAGGTCGATGCGGTGATCACCACCGGCGGCACCGGCTTCACCGGACGCGACGTGACGCCGGAGGCGGTGGAGCCTCTCTTTGAGAAGCGCATGGACGGCTTCTCGGAGGTTTTTCACCGCATCTCGTATGACAAGATCGGCACGTCGACGATCCAGTCGCGCGCCACGGCCGGCGTTGCCGGCGCCACCTACATTTTCGTGCTGCCAGGCTCGCCCGGCGCCTGCCGGGATGCCTGGGACGGCATTTTGAAGGCGCAGCTCGACTATCGCCACCGGCCCTGCAATTTCGTGGAGATCATGCCGCGGCTCGACGAGCATTTGCGCCGCGGCGCCTGAGCTGCCGCGGCGCAGATGTGAAGCGGTGCCTCAGATGCCGCCGACGATGCTGCGGAACGTATCTTCGGAGAACGCCTTGAGCGTGGTCGTGCGGATGTTGCCGCCCTTGGCGACGGTCAGCATATATTTGGCAAGCGATTCATCGTCCGGCGCCTCGACCATGGTCACGATGTCGTAAGCGCCGATGGTCATGTAGAGCTCGGTCATCTCGCAGCCGAATTTTTTGCCGAGATCGCGCACGGCGTCGACGCGCGAGGGCGAATCCTTGACGGCGCGAATGCCCTGGTCGGTCCAGTTCACAAGCACGATATATTTGGCCATGCGTTCCTCCCCTTTTTGGCCCGCCGAAAGGCGGGCGCTGTTGGCGGGACCACGCTAAGCCAACCACGCCTTGATGTCTGCCCCCGGCGTGTGGGGTGACGTGAGCTGCTGTGCGGCGTCCTGGCCTCACCCGATCGTGAAGCATTCTGTCTGTGCCCGGCCTTCTTTCGCCAATCCGGCGTTCCCTAATGCGCTGCAGTCAGACATGACCCGCGCTGGCGGGAGGGAGGTTTTCCATGACCACGAGACTGAACCGCCGCCACACGCTTCTCGCCCTGGCGGGCGCTGTCGCCGCGCCGGCGCTGATCGGCCGCGCCACAACGCCGGCCCAAGCCGCAGCCCCTTTGCAGAACGTGCCCGGCCCGCTCTTCCATCGCTTCAAGATCGGCGACTTTGAGGTGACGACGCTGCTTGATGGTGCGGCGCTGGTCGACGGCCCGCACCCGATCTTCGGCAATGACCAGCCAGCGGAGGTCGTCCATCAGCTTCTGCGCGAGAACATGCTGCCGGAGACCAAGGTGCGCTTCTATTTCACCCCGACCGTGGTCAATACCGGCGAGGCGCTGATCGTCTTCGACACCGGCAACGGCCAGGGCAGCAATTTTGGCGGCGGCGACATGGTCATGCAGCTGCAAGCCGCCGGCTACACGCCCGACCAGGTGGACATCGTGGTGATCACGCACTTCCACCCCGACCATATCGGCGGGGCGGCGACGGACGGTGCGCCGACCTATCCAAATGCCCGCTACGTCACCGGCGCGGTGGAGCATAACACCTGGTCGCAGATCGCCATGGACGACCCGGAGAACGGCATCGGCAAGCTCTACACCGCAAACCTCAAGCCGCAGCTTGAGAAATTCACCTTCATCGACCCGGACGACGAGGTGGTGCCGGGCATTCGGGCGGTGCAATCCTTCGGCCACACGCCGGGGCATCTCTCGTTCCACATTGAAAGCGGCAATGGCCGGCTGCTGATCTGGGGCGACATCGCCAACCATTTCGTCGCTTCGATCCAGCGGCCGGACTGGCATGTCGTGTTCGACATGGACAAGGAAGCGGCAGCGGCGACGCGCAAGCGCATCTTCGACATGGTCGCCGCCGACCGCATTCCCGTCGTTGCCTATCACTCGCCCTTCCCGGGCGTGGGGATGATCGACGCAAAAGGCGGCGGCTATCGGTGGATCCCGGAGACGTATCAGATCGAGGCGATGGGCGCGGGGTAGCTGAAGTAGCGGAACGTACTTGGTTTCGCCAACTTCTGTCGTCATTGCCGGACTTGATCCGGCAATCCAATCCGCAGGCGCTGGCGGCGCTGCACCGCTCCGGCATGGATGCCCGGGTCAAGCCCGGGCATGACGATGGTGTGTGGTGGGCCGCCGGACTTCTCCGGCGGCCACAGGACGGCACCTGCTTAGCCGCCCTAAGCCGCCCTCTTCCATGCTCCCGCCGCTGCCGCATCGCGGCAAAAGTCGCGGAAGTCGCGCGGCGGCCGGCCAAGGGCGCGCTGAACGCCGTCGGTGAGATGCTCATTGCGGCCGTCGAGCGTCTCGCGGGCGATGCCTGTGAACACATCGGCGATGAAGTCGCCCGCCATCCCCGCAACCGCGGCGTGGAACTCCTCAAACGAGATCGGCACGTGGCGGACCGGCCAGCCGGTCGCGGCGGTCAGATCCTCCGCCGCCTCCTCAAACGTCATGAGGCGCGGGCCGGTCAGCTCGTAGAGTTCGCCGGAATGGCCGTCCTCCGTCAACGCCGCGACGGCAACCTCGGCGATGTCGTCGACATCGATCATCGGCTCGCGCACAGCCCCGCCGGGCATGGGGATCATGCCGTCGAGGACGGGATCGCGCAGATAGCCTTCGGAGAAGTTCTGCATGAACCAGGCGCAGCGCACGAGCGTGTAGTCCACGCCCGCGCTACGCACGATGTCTTCGCACTGCTCGGCATGGGCCTCACCGCGGCCGGAGAGGAGAACCAGCGTCTTCACGCCCGCCGCCTTGGCAGCCCGAGTCAGCGCCTCGATCTTCTCTGAAGCGCCGGGGACGGCGAGATCGGGAAAGTAGGAGACATAAGCCGCGGACACGCCATCAAGCGCGGCGGGCCATGTCTCGGCATTCTCCCAATCAAAGGGAATGTCGGCGCGGCGCGAACCGTGGCGGACGGCATGACTGCGCTCGGTGAGGATACGGGCGATGCGGCTGCCGGTCTTGCCGGTCGCGCCGATGACGAGGATGGGGGCGGTTTGCATGACAAAAGTCCTTTCGTTCGGGTTTCGCCGGGCAGAGGGGTCCGGCGCCTCCCCTCGCCGTCCGCCGCGGAGGCGGCTGGCGGGAGGTGGCTTTGGTCGTCCGACCGGTTGCGTTGCTCGTTTCGTGACGCGGGAAAGCTAGCGGCGCGGCGTTCTCAGCACCATTTTCGGGGCGTTCAGTTTCATTCGCGATCGTCTAAGATTGCATCGCATGGACGCCTTTCTCGGCTTTCTTGAAGGTCCCCGCGCCCGCGGCGCGTTTGCGCTGCGGACCGTCATGCAGCCGCCCTGGTGCCTGCGCGTGGTGGCGGAATCGCCTCTGGCGATGATTGCGGTGGTCTCCGGCGAGGTGTGGATCGTGCCGGACGAAGGCGAGCCGCATCATCTCACCCAAGGCGATATCGGCGTCACCCGTGCGCCCGACCATTACAATGTCGCGCACGCCCGCGACGCCGCGCCGGACGTGATCATCCATCCCGGACAGGATTGCCGCGGTCTCGACGGCAATTCGGTGCTCGAGGCGATGACCCACGGCATCCGCACCTGGGGCAACGCGCCCGACGGCGAGACGGTTTTTCTGGTCGGCGCCTATGAGGCGTTGAGCGATGTCAGCGACCGCCTGCTCAAGGCGCTGCCGCCGGTCATCTCGCTGTCGCACGAGACGTGGCAATCGCCGCTGGTATCGATCCTCTGCGATGAGGTGGTGAAGGACGAGCCGGGGCAAGCGGCGGTGCTCGACCGCTTGCTGGACTTGTTGCTCGTTGCGGTGATGAAGGAATGGTTCGCGCGGTCGAGCAGCGATGATCTGCTGCGCCGGTCTGAGGGTGATCCGATCGTGCAGCGCGCCTTGCGGTTCCTGCACGGCGACCCGACGCGGGCGTGGACGGTGGAGAGCCTGGCAAGCGAGACCGGCGCGTCGCGCGCGTCACTGGCGCGGCGCTTCAATGCGCTGGTCGGTGAGCCGCCGATGACGTATCTCAAGAACTGGCGGCTCGCTCTGGCTGCGGACCTCCTGTGCGACCCGCACGAGACGGTCGGCGCCGTGGCGGAGAAGGTCGGCTACACCAGCCCGTTCGCCTTCAGCGTGGCGTTCAAGCGCGCCCGCGGCATGAGCCCGCAGGAGCACCGCAGCCACGCGCGGACGCTTTAGCGTACTTTCGGCTGTCAATATCTTCCTACAATGTTCTTGCAATGTTCTCATGAGCGCGCTACCTGTGAGGCATGCTGAGTCGCGCCGCACAAACGAGGCCCCCCGAGCCGGTTCCGGCGGTCCGCTCCCGTGTCAAAGGGCGGCGGGCCGCCGGGCCGGTGTCTCACAGCACGCCGCTGTCGCACAGCGCGCCGCTGGCGCCGGACATCTTTGAGGACCGGCGACGCGGGCGCGGGGCACAGACCAATGTCAGCGGCCGCTTCGAGCCGCTGAAGCGCGAGGCTTTCGACGACGAATGGCGCTCGCTGGAAGAGCTGCCGCCGATCCGCACGGAGGTGCAGGCTGAGGAAGCGCGCAAGATCATCACGCGCAACAATTCGCCTGACATTTCCTTCGACCGCTCCATCAACCCCTATCGCGGCTGCGAGCATGGCTGCGCCTATTGCTTTGCCCGGCCGACGCACGCGCATATGGGGCTTTCGCCGGGCCTGGACTTTGAGACAAAGCTCTTCGCCAAGCCGAACGCTGCGCAGCTTCTGGAGCGGGAGCTGGCGGAGCCCGGCTATGTGCCGCGCACCATCGCGATCGGTACCAACACCGATCCCTATCAGCCGATTGAGCGCGAGCGCCGTATCACGCGGCAGGTGCTGGAGGTGCTGGCGCGGACCAACCATCCCGTCGGCATTGTGACGAAGTCGGCGCTTGTGGCGCGCGACATCGATATTTTAGCGCCAATGGCGGAGCGCGGGCTTGCCAAGGTGGCGCTGACGCTCACCACGCTTGACCGGCGGCTGGCGCGGGCCATGGAGCCGCGCGCAGCGACGCCCTCCAAGCGGCTGGAGGCGATGGACAAGCTCGCTGCGGCCGGCATCCCGGTCACCGTGATGACGGCGCCGATCGTGCCGGCGCTCAACGACATGGAATTGGAGCGGCTGTTGGAGGCGGGGCGCGAGGCCGGCGCGAGCGAGGCCGGCTACATTCTTCTGCGTCTGCCGCTGGAGGTCTCGCCGATCTTTCGCGAATGGCTCGCCGCGCATTATCCTGACCGGGCCGGCCGGGTGATGGCGATGATGCAGGAGATGCGCGGCGGCAAGGATTACGAATCCAAATGGGGCGTGCGGCAGACCGGCCGCGGGCCCTATGCCTGGATGATCGGCCGGCGCTTCGAGATGACAGCGCGGCGGCTGGGGCTCAACCGCGAGCGATTGAAGCTCAGGAGCGACCTTTTTGCGCCGCCGGTGCCGGTCGGTGGACAAATGCGGCTGATCTAGCGCTCAGCGTTGCCCCGGCGTTGCACAGTGTGGCGCGCCGCCTTATCCGAGGGTATGGCGCACGCCGAATCGCAAACGCTGGTCGCAGCCGACTACGCGCATGAGCGCGCGCTTGTCGCGGCCGGCTTTCCGCGTGTCGCCGGAGTCGATGAGGCGGGGCGTGGGCCGCTCGCCGGTCCGGTCGTGGCGGCGGCGGTGGTGCTTGGTCCCAACGCCATCCCGGACGGCATCGCCGATTCCAAGATCATCAGCGCGGAGGAGCGCGAGGCGCTTTTTGAAGCGCTTTGCGGCTCAGCGGAGGTGTCCTTCGCCTTCGGCTCGGTGGCGGCGATCGACCGCATCAACATCTTGCAGGCAACGCTCGCCGCTATGCGCCGGGCGGTGATCGGTCTGCCGCAGCCGCCCGACGCCGTGATCATTGACGGCAAGCAGGTGCCGGCGAACATGCCGTGTGAGGCGCGCCCGCTCGTTGATGGCGATGCGTTGTCGCTTTCGGTGGCGGCGGCGTCGATCGTCGCCAAGGTCATCCGCGACCGCTTGATGATGCGCTGCGAGGAGAGTTTTTCCGGCTACGGCCTGGCGTCGCACAAAGGATATTCGACGAAAGCGCATCAAAATGCGCTTGCTGAGCTCGGCCCCTGCCGCCTGCATCGCCGTAGCTTCGGTCGCGTCGCGGCGTGGTTTGAGACGCAGGGCGAGCTTGCGCTGGACGCTGACCAGTAAACTGCTCTGTGGTCATCCCGGAAAGCGCGAAACGCGCTTGTCCGGGACCCATACGCATTGGAGCAAACGGGCGAAACACGTGCGTTCATTCAACCGACGTGTTCATGGGTCCCGGTCTTGGCCTTCGGCCAAACCGGGATGACAGACGAGAGGGTGATCGCGGCCGTCGAGGCCGTACCCGGATTTCGCTCACGCTCCATCCGGGCTACCTGAGCCGCAGACCCACCTCCCGGCAACAGGGAAGGTGCGGGCCGTCGCTTGGAGCGGGCTCTGGCTCTCAGTTCAGGTTCTTGCGCAGCTGGTCGATGGAGCGGGCGACAAGCTCGTCGCCGCCACTGCCTTTGCCGCGCTCGGCGAGTATCTGCCCGGCGGCGGCCGCCGCTACATCGATGGCGCGGCTTCTGACATCGGCGACCGCCTGCGTCTCCGCCTGAGCAATGCGCGATTCCACCGCCTTGGTGCGGCGTTCCACGTAATCCTCAATGCGCGTCTTCGCCTCCGCGCTCAGCGCTTCGGCCTCGCGGCGCGCCTGGGCGATGATCGCCTCAGCCTCAGCCTCCACGTCGCCGGTCTTTTTCTTGTATTCGGCCAATACGGCCTCAGCCTCCTCGCGAAGCCTGCGCGCCTCCTCAAGCTCCTCGGAGATCTTCTTGGCGCGGTTGTCGAGGGCCACCGTCAGCATGGGCGGCACCTTGAAATAGAAGAGCACGCCGAAGAAGGCGAAAAGGCCAAGAAGCACCCAGATCGTTGCCCAAGAGCTGGCGTCCATCGCCTACGTCCTTTCCGCCATGGCGGCATCCACCGCCGCGGCGACCTCGCCTTCGCTCACCTTGCCGCCGACAAGCGTCTCCACCATGGCGGCGGTGGCGTCGCGCGCAATCGTGTCGACGCCGGCCAGCGCCTGCGTCTTGACCTCATCGATGCGCGCCTCGGCGGCCTCAAGCTTTTTCTGAAGCTCCGCTTCGGTGCGGCCGCGATCGGCGTCGATCTCCGCCTTGGTCTCGTCTCGTGCCTTTTGCGCGATGGCGTGCGCGTTCTGCCGTGCCTCGGCGAGCGCTTGCTCATAAGCGGCGATGGCCGCGTCCGTCTCGTCCTTCATCCGCCCGGCCGCGGTGACGTCGCCGGCGATGCGATTTGAGCGGTTCTCCAGAATGGCGCCGACGCGCGGCAACGCCACGCGGCTCATCACGTAATAGAGCGCGCCGAAGGTGATCGCCAACCAGATGATCTGCGAGCCCCAGGTCGCCGTGTCGAACGGCGGAAAGGTGCCGTGCTCCTCGCCGCCATGCGCCTCCACACCTTCGTGGAGCTCGTCCGCATGCGGCTGAGCCTCGCCATGCGCGTCGGCGCCCTCGCCCGATTGCGCATATGCCGATGAGATGAAGATCACGCCCTGCCTCCCAGAGGCCTGAAGCGGCGGCGAAGCCGCCGTGCGGCCATTCCGATCAAGTGCGCTGCGAGAGCGTCATCGCATTTCGTCGAACTGCTCAAACGCTCTGTCTCTTTGTTCGTGCATGATCTTATCCGAAAACCGGTGCCCACTTTTCGGGATCATGCACTAGACGGCAAAGATGAGCAGAAGCGCGATCAGGAGCGAGAAGATGCCCAGCGCCTCCGTCACCGCGAAGCCGAAGATCAAACGACCGAACTGGCCGTCGGCGGCAGAGGGATTGCGGATTGCGCCGGCCAGGTAATTGCCGAACAGCGAGCCGAGGCCAACGCCCGCGCCACCCATTCCCAGGCATGCCATGCCGGCACCGATATATTTGCCAGCATCGACGATCGCTTGTTCCATGATCGGTTCTCCTAAGTTGAAGGATTGGTGCGCTTATCGCTCAATGCGAGGGATGCAGCGCGTCGTTCAGATACATGCAGGTGAGAATGGCGAAGACGTAGGCCTGCAGGAAGGCCACCAGAAACTCAAGCGCCGTCAGCGCCACGGTCATGAAGAAGGGGATGATGGCGCCGAACCAGCCGGCAACGCCCCAGGCGCCCATCATGAGGATGAAGCTGGCGAACACCTTCAGCGTGATGTGACCGGCCAGCATGTTGGCGAAGAGGCGGACGGAGAGGCTGATCGGTCGCGAGAGAAACGAGAGGACCTCAATCGCGACGACCAGCGGCATGAGGAACGAGGGCACGCCCTTCGGCACGAACAGCCCGAGGAAGCCTATGCCGTTCCGGTAGAAGCCGTAGACGATGACCAGCGTTATGACGACCAGCGCCAGCGCCGCCGTTACGACGATGTGGCTCGTCACCGTGAAGAAATAGGGAAACATCCCCAGCATGTTCGCCACGAGGATGAACATGAAGAGCGAGAAGACGAAGGGGAAGAAGCGCATGCCGTCGGTGCCGGCGCTGTCGCGCAGCATATTGGCGACGAACTCGTAGGCGACCTCCGCAAGCGACTGGAAGCGGCTCGGCACCAATGTGCCGGAACTCGACGCGGCGATCATGAAGCCGGAAATCAGCACCACGGTGACGACCATGAAGAGGGCGGAATTGGTGAAGGCGAAATCGATGCCGCCGATCGTGCCAAGATCCACGATCTCGGTGATCGCGAATTGGTGGATGGGATCGACCCTGTCTTCCGCGCCGCTTGCCACGCCTTGTTCCTCTCAACGCCCGTCGCCGGGCCCACCTCATTCGCTCCGCTCGCCGCCTTGCCCATCTTCGGCATTGGCGGACGAAGCCATGCCGCCGGACGCGCGGATTACGTTCACGACCCCGGCGCAGAAGCCGAGCAGCAGGAAGCCGATGAGACCCCATGGCGAGGTCCCCGCCATACGATCCAACCCCCAGCCGATCGCCGCGCCGACAATGACGCCGGCGACGAACTCGCTCGCCAACCGGAACGCAAGACCGTAGCCTGCGTTGTCCGTCTTCGGCCGCGCCTCCGCCTCCGAGCGCTCCTTCTTCTCGCTTTCGAGGTCGCGTGACAGACGTTCAAGCCGCCGGGCAAGCGCGGCATCGGAGGCGCTTGCGGCCTTGTCCGAATTGCCGTCCTGCGCCGCCATCCGAATATCCGCCAACCCGTTCTCGTGCAGGCAAAGGATAGCGTCGGCAGGGGGTTACCCCTCCGAAACCGCGCGCACCATAGTTTTGGCCCTAGGGGGTGTCAAGGCGCGCCGCCTACGGCTCAACTCTTTGAATTAAATCACCTTTTCAGCATCACGCACGGCCTTGCACACGCCTGCCGATGCGTCAACTTGCCTCGCGGAAGCGCTCCGCCGCCTCCAGATCGACGGACACGACTTGCGAGACACCGCGCTCGGCCATGGTCACGCCGAACAGGCGGTCCATGCGCGCCATGGTGATCGGATTGTGCGTGACGATCACGAAGCGCGTCGCGGTCCGCTCGCGCATCTCATCAAGGAGATTGCAAAAGCGCTCCACGTTGGCGTCGTCGAGCGGCGCGTCGACCTCGTCGAGGACGCAGATCGGCGACGGATTGGTGAGGAACACCGCAAAGATCAGCGCCAGCGCCGTCAGCGCCTGCTCGCCGCCGGAGAGCAGCGTCATGGTCTGCGGGCGCTTGCCGGGCGGCCGTGCCAGAATCTCCAGCCCCGCCTCCAGCGGATCATCGGAGCCGACCAGCTTCAGCTCCGCTGTGCCGCCGTCAAAGAGCCGCTGGAAGAGGCTTGAGAAATGCTCGCCGACGGCCTCAAACGCCTTGAGGAGGCGCTCACGCCCCTCACGGTTGAGGTTGTGGATGCCCTGGCGAAGCCGCTTGATGGCCTCCTCCAGGTCTTCGTGCTCGGCGCGCATCTCGCCGAGCCGGGTCTCCAGCTCGCCGGCCTCTTCTTCGGCACGGAGATTCACACTGCCGAGCCGCTCGCGCTCCGCCTTCAGCCGGTGCAGCCGTGTCTCAGCGGCGCTGGCCTCCGGCAACTCGGCGCCGGGCTGCAGCTCGGCGATGTCGCGCAACGCTTCCTGCCGTCCATCAAAATGCTCAGCGATCTGCGTCGCCAGTTCCTGCTTGCGCGCCTCCGCCGCGATGACGCGCTCCTCGTCGCGGCCGCGGGTCTCGCGCGCCTCAGACAGGGCTTCCGCCAGGGCGCGCGCCTTCTCCTGCGTCGCGCGGTGCGTATGCTCAGCCACAGAGAGGTCGTGTGACGCGGTCGCCGCCCCCTGCTCGGCGGCCTCCACGTCGCTCTGCAGCGCGCGCCGACGCTCTTCAAAGATGCTCGGATCGTCGGGGGTCGCCGCGATTTCCGCGTCGAGCGCCTTGAGGCGCTTGTTGAGCGATTCCACCCGCTCCTCGGCGCGCTTCAGTCGCGTTGTCCAGCGCTGTCGCTCATTGGCGATCTCTGCCGCCCGGCGGCCGCGCACGGTCTCCTCATGCGCAGCGCGCTCTGCCTCAAGCCGCGCCTCCGCCGCAGCGCTGCGGTCCTTTGCCAAGGCCGCCTGCACATCGTCGCGGCGTTCTTCCAATTCAGCCGTATCGGTCAGCGCCTCCAGCGCATCACCGGCGGCGCCAAGCTCAGCCTCGCCGGCCTCCGCATCGGCCTCGATGCGCGCAAGCGCGCCGGCGAAGGCCGACAGGCGCTCCGTGATGCGGCTCTTGTGGCGCTCCGCATCGGCCAGGTCGCGACGACAGACATCAACGGCCTCACGCGCCTCCTGCAAGGCGCGGCGCGAATCCGCGTCGAGATATTCCGCGTCGGCGCGCACCTGCGTTGCCATGCCGAAAAGGTCCAGGGCATTCTCCAGGGCCTTCTTGGCGGTCTTCAGCTCGCCGACGACCTCTGCGACGCGGTTACGCTGCTCAAGGCGCCGCGCGCCGGAGGCGGCAGAGCCGGCCATGGCTCGGAACCCGTCCCAGCGCCACAATCCGCCCTCGCGCGACACCAGCCGCTGCCCGGCCGCCAGCCTGGGCTGCAGCGAGGCGGCCTGCTCCGCCGCCACAACGCCGATCTGGCTGAGCCGGCGCGTCAGGTTCTGCGGCCCTTTCACGAAGGCGGTGAGCGGCTCCACGCCGAAAGGCAGCGGCGCATCCTTGTCGCTCGGCCCGGCGTCGCCCCAAACGGCAGGGGCCTCCTCGTTGAGCGAGGCGTCGAGATCGTCGCCCAGTGCAGCGGCGAGCGCGCGCTCGTAGCCGGCCGTAACGGTGAGCAAGTCGATGAGCGGCTGAAAGCGCTTGGTGCTTTCCAGGTCGAGCAGCTCGGCAAGCGTGCGTGCCTCCGCCTGCAGGGCGCCGTATTTCCGTTCCGCAGCGTCGAGCGGCCCGCGGGCGCGCTGCTCAGTGTCGCGCGCGGTCGCGAGTGTGGCGTGGGCGGCCTCCGCCTCCTTCGCCTTGTCGGCGACCACGGCCTCAGCCGCCGCCAAGGCGGCCTTCGCTGCCTCCACATCTTCTTCGCCGCCATGCTCGGCAACGAGCTGGTCGCGCTGCTCCGTTACCGCCCCGTGCTCCTGCTGGAGGCGGGCGAGCTTGGCCTGCGCCTCGCGAATGCCGCGCTCGCGCGAGGTCCGCTCCGCGCTTGCGGCGGCCACGGCGCCGGCGGCCGCGGCGAACTCCGCTTCGCGGGCGGTGACGGCGGCGGCGGCTTCTTCCGCGGCGGCGCGAGCGGCGGCGATGCGCTCCGCCGCCTCTTCGGTCTCCTGCTGAAGCTCGGCTTCCTCCGCGCCGAGCCGCTCTGTGGCGGCAGACGCGTCGCTGCTGATCTCCGTCTCGTGCTGCAGGTCGGCAGCGGCTTCGGTGCGGCGCGTGATCAGCTCCTCGCGGCGCGCCTTGCGCTCCGCCTCTTCGCGGTCGATCTCCTTGGCCGCACCTTTCAGGCGCTCCAGTTTGGACGTCGCCTGCGCCGCGCGACGCCGCAGCTCAGGCAGCGCGCTTGCAGCATTGGACTCGTTCTCAACCGCCTCGTCCTGCTCGGCGGAGGCCGCGTCGAACGCCGCCTTCGCCTCAACAAGCTCCGCTTTGGCGTCGGCGAGCCGGGCTTCGGCGGCCTCCCAATGAATGACGTAGAGGATCGCCTCCGACTTGCGTATCTCGGAGGAGACCTTGCGGTAGCGCACGGCCTGACGCGCCTGGCGCCGCAAGCCGTCCAGCCGGCCACCGATCTCCGCCATCACGTCGTCGAGCCGCTCCAGGTTCTGCTCCGCCGCGCGCAGCTTCTGCTCCGCTTCGTTGCGGCGGGCATGCAGCCCGGAAATGCCGGCGGCGTCCTCCAGGATGCCGCGGCGCTGCACCGGCTTGGCGGCGATCAGCTCCGCCACGCGGCCCTGGCGCACCAGGGCTGTGGAATGCGCGCCCGTGGCGGCGTCGGCGAAGATGAGCTGCACGTCGCGGGCGCGCACCTCGCGGCCGTTGAGGCGATAAGTGGAGCCGGAATCACGCTCGATGCGGCGGCTGATCTCCAATGTCTCCGGCCCCTTGCCACGGCCTTCGTCACGCTCGGCAATCAGCGCGACCTCCGCGACATTGCGCGCCGGACGGCCGCCGGAGCCGGAGAAGATGACATCCTCCATGCCGCCGCCGCGCATCGCCTTGTAGGAGCTTTCGCCCATGACGAAGCGCAGCGCCTCGACCAGGTTCGACTTGCCGCAGCCATTGGGGCCGACAATGCCGGTGAGGCCCGGCTCGACCGGGATGTCGGTGGCGTCGACAAAGGACTTGAACCCGACAAGACGGAGACGCGAGACCTTCATCGGTACAGCCGCCTCCGACCGGCGCAGGGCCGGCTCTCCACGCCACCTGTGAGGCGGCCCGCTTTCAGCATCCAACTTTGCAAGGGGCACCGCACAAAAAGCCTGCCACACACCTTATAGAAGGCCGACGCCGCGCGCACGCCAAATGAGCGCGCCAGCCGCACAAACCGCCTCTGCTGTGAATAGTGCCTGATTCGCGCCTAGCACCACATAGGCGTTAAGGCGTGTATCACAGGCGTATAGTGGAGAGTCCCTGGCGCGTCGCTACTGCCCGGCGGCGGCGAGCATCGGACCGATGACCCGGTCCCACTCCTCCATCGGTAGAGCCCCGACCTGCTTCTCGCCATTGGCGAAGAATGTCGGCGTTCCGGTGACGCCGAATGATTGGGCGCGCTGCATGGAGACGTCGAGCGCGCCGAGCAGCGTCTGGTTGCTCAGACAGGCGTCGAAGCTTTCCTGCGTGAAGTCGAAAGCCTTTGCCTGTTCAAAGATGGCGTTGCGCATATCGTCGGAGCGCAGCCATTGGTCCTGATTGCTGAAATAGGCATCGACCACGTCGAAATAGCGATCGGCCGGCGCGCAGCGAGCGATTGCCGTGATGGCGACGTCGGCGCCGTTGCGCAAAAACTCACGGAAGATGTAACGCACCTGGCCCGTGTCGATGTATTTGGCTTTGAAGTCGCCGAAGACATCGTTGTGGAACGTCGCGCAATGCGGGCATGTGAAGGAGGCGTATTCAACGATTGTGACCGGCGCATCTTCCGGCCCCAGCACCTTCTGCCCAAGCTGGCCCGGGCCGTGAAGCTCCTGGACGTTGACGCTTTGCGCCAGCGCGGCCAGCGGATGAAGCGCGATTGCGCCGGCGACGGATGTCGTCAGGAAGACGCGACGATTGATCGTGAGCATGTCGTACCTCTTTGGCGCCAAGCTTTAGCGGCGGCCGCTGAACCAAGGCTGAATACGGTTTTTGCCCTCTTAGGGGGCCCTCTTAGGGCGTTTTCGTGCCATCGCAAACGCGCCAAGCGTCACGATCGTGCGATGACGCCGCGGGCGAGCGCCGCAAGCGAAGCGCGCAGCGGCTCGTCGAACGGCTTCAGCCGCTCCTCCATTTCGGGCGAGATCGCCACCTCCTGCGGCGGCGCGGGGGGGTCCTTGTCGGGCGCACCGACCGGACGCTGCACGATGCGCACAGCGCCGACGGCCGGATAGCCGAAATAGGCGTTCAGGCGCTCACGCACATGTTCGGTTTCGTGTGCGAATTGCAGGGCAAGCGCCGGATCGCACCGGACGACCAAAGTGGCGGCGGAGCCGTCGCGCGACCAGCGGATACGGTCCGGCGCGGTGCGCCCGGCGTAGGCCGCGCCGACGATGTCGGGCCACCAGGCCAGAAGCTCGGCGCGCGCCAGGCCGCGCTTGCGCACCAGCGGGTCAATCGACTCGCCCACAAGCTCCGCCAGCGGCCTGGCCATCTTCGGGGCGCGCTTCTTCGCCGAGTGCGACATTGTTGACGAGGCTCCTTCAGTGCTTGCCAGATGTGCCTGGGCATACACAGTGGCGCGCATGGAGGCCAAGCTAGCGAAGCCGAACCGCGCCGCAAAGCGCAAACCATCGCCGCCGGCCAAAGCCTCGCTGGCGGACGACCTTATCCACTGGTACGAACGCCATCACCGGCGGCTGCCCTGGCGCGTGGGGCCGCGCGAGCGGCGGCGCGGCGTCCGGCCCGATCCGTATCGGGTCTGGCTTTCGGAAATCATGCTTCAGCAGACGACCGTCAAAGCGGTGGCGCCCTACTTCCAGCGTTTCGTCGAACGCTGGCCGACGCTCGCCGATCTTGCAGCAGCGGATGAGCGCGAGATCATGGCGGCCTGGGCGGGGCTTGGCTATTACTCGCGGGCGCGCAACCTCATCGCCTGCGCGCGCGACGTCGCCGCCTTGCCGGGCGCAGGCTTTCCCGACGATCCAGAAGAACTGGAACGACTACCGGGCATCGGGGCCTATACGGCGGCGGCGATCGCGGCGATCGCATTCGACAGACGAGCGGCTGCCGTCGACGGCAATGTGGAGCGTGTCCTCTCGCGGCTCCTGGTGCTCGATGAGCCGCCACCCGGTCTCAAGTTGACCGTGCGCGATGCGCTTCGCCCCATCGTGCCTGAGGACCGCCCAGGCGAGTTCGCCGAAGCGCTGATGGATCTCGGCGCGACGATCTGCACGCCCAAGAAGCCGGCCTGCGCGCTCTGTCCGTGGTCTCAGCCGTGCCGTGCGCGCCGTGAGGGCCGCCAGGATGAGCTGCCGGTCAAAGCGCCGCGCAAGACGCGGCCCGTCCGCTATGGCACGGCCTTTGTGGCGCGCCGCGCCGACGGCGCGATCCTTCTGCGTCGCCGGCCGCCGCGCGGGCTCCTTGGCGGCATGAATGAGGTGCCCAACACGGATTGGAACGACGCCCCGGCCAAAAGGCCAAAGCGGCCACTCCGCGCCACGTGGATCGGCGTTGCCGCGCCGGTTGAGCACGTCTTCACGCACTTCGCCTTACGCCTCAAGGTGGAGCGGGCCGACATCGCCGCGGATAGTCCGGCGCCGGCCGGGCATTTCTGGGTGGCGGCCCATGCCCTGTCGGACGCTGCGCTGCCCAGCGTTATGAAAAAAGTCATCGAAGCGGCCTATCCGGGCGCGACAAAGAAAACGCGCGAGGACTAATGCCCGACATCCGCCATATCGTTTTCGACGTCGGTCGGGTGCTGGTGCACTACGACCCAGACCTTGGCTATGCCGATCTCATCCCCGACGCCGCGGAGCGGCAGGCGTTCTTGTCCCATGTCTGCTCGGCGGCCTGGAACCAGGAGCAGGATCGCGGGCGGAGTTGGGCCGATGCGGAGGCGGAGGCAATTGCCCGCCATCCCGACAAGGCCAATCTCATCCGTGCCTACCGGCAACGCTGGCCCTTGATGGTGCCGCACGCCTATGACGACACCGTCGCGATCCTGCGCGCGCTGATCGCCGCCGGCCGCGACGTCACAATGCTCACCAACTTCGCCAGCGACACATTCCGTGAGGCGCAAGCGCGCTTCACGTTCCTGACGGAAAGCCGCGGCGTGACGGTATCCGGCGATGTGCGGCTCTTGAAGCCCGACCCGGCAATCTACGCCCACCACGGCAAGACGTTCGAGCTGGAGCCGTCGGCGACGCTCTTCTTCGACGATTCGCCGCACAACATAGACGGCGCACGCGCGGCCGGCTGGAAGGCGGAGCTCTTCCAGTCAGCCGATGGCATGCGTCGGGATTTGGAGCGCTACGGCATCGCGCCGGCCTGAGCGGAATCGGTGATGTGCGCGACTCTCCCTAGCCCGCATCGAGCGGAATGCAGGGGCCACTTGCGACCTACTCTCGTTTGTCATTCCGGAAAGCGCGTCAGCGCTTGTCCGGAACCCATAACCACCGAACTATGCGGACGAAACGCCGGCACGACCCAACCCGGCTGTGTTCATGGGTCCCGGTCTCGGCCTTCGGCCGAACCGGGATGACAGACGAGAGGTTCGATCGCTGCGGTGATTCTTGTCCCGGATTTCGCTGCGCTCCATCCGGGCTACGGTCGCCGCCTATGCCGCCATCGCGCGACGCAGGGCGCTCCTGAGATCATCGATCGGCTGAAGGCTTCCGTCGGCCTCAACGTGCCAGAAGGTCCACCCGTTGCAGGCTTCCAGCCCTTGCACGGCGGCGCCGACGCGGTGAATGGAGCCGACATGCTGGCGACCCTTGACCTCGCACAGGAGAGATGCATCGGCGCGGATGGTGGCGACGAAGCGTCGGCGGGAATCGGTGAGCACATCGCCGACAGAGACCGATCCGGCTTCCAAGAGTGCGCCGAAGGGGACGCGCGGTTCTGCCCGCTTGCCCTCGATGACCTTCAGCGCCGCCCCTGTCGCGGGCTTGGCCGCCGCGATGCGCCGCTTCGCGGCTGCCGCATAGGAGGGGTCGCGCTCAATGCCGATGAAGTGCCGCCCGAGCTTTTTTGCGACGGCACCCGTCGTCCCGGTTCCGAAGAAGGGGTCGAGCACGACGTCGCCGGGCTTGGTGGCGGCGAGCAGCACGCGATAGATCAGCGCTTCGGGCTTCTGCGTCGGATGAAGCTTCGTACCGTCGGCATCCTTCAGCCGCTCCTCGCCGGTGCAGATCGGCAAGAGCCAGTCGGAGCGCATCTGCAGATCGTCGTTGAAGACCTTCAACGCATCGTAGTTGAACGTGTAGCCCTTGGCGTCCATGGCCGGCGCTGCCCAAATCATGGTCTCGTGCGCGTTGGCGAAACGGCGACCACGGAAGTTCGGCATCGGGTTGGTCTTGCGCCAAACGATGTCGTTCAAGATCCAGAAGCCGAGGTCCTGCAGGACGGCGCCGACGCGAAAGATGTTATGGTACGAGCCGATCACCCATAGCGTGCCGTTCGGCTTCAATACGCGGCGGCAGGCGAGAAGCCAGGCGCGGGTGAACGCATCGTAGCTGGCAAAGTCGGCGAAGCGGTCCCAAGCCTCCTCCACGCCGTTGACGCGCGACTGGTTGGGTCGACGCAGATCACCGGAAAGCTGCAGATTGTAGGGCGGATCGGCGAAGACCAGATCGGCTGATCCGGCCGGCAGCTTCTCCATCTCCGCAACGCAATCGCCCCTGAGGACGGCGTCAAGGAGACGCTCTTTCACTGCCTTCGACGCCGCCGAACGCCCGCCCATTACGCAACTCCACACAGTCCGCGGGCCATACTGGCCGAACAAGGTGAAGCAGCGCCTAAGGAACGTGGTTAAGGCTCATTAACGGTCTGCCCTTATGTTCGGCCGATCCCGTGGTATAGAGCGCATCGAGCCTTGCGCTTGGGAGGAAAGCTTTGGAGATACGGTCCGTTAGGCCGGCCTTGTTGATTGTGACGTTTGCGGCGCTGGCGGCTTCCGGCTGCTCGGTGCTCGGCGGCGGCCCGAGGACGGGGCCCGTTGCGACCGCCAGCACCGGCGCCAGCACTGGGGAAGGTGCAGCGCCCGGCAGCCCGCCGACGGCAGATCAGATCGACGTCCGCCAGTTTGTTGGCCCCGATTACTGTCCTGAGCTTCGGATTCTCGACGGCGCGCAATTGGTGCGCCGCTATGAGCGTGGACACGAAGACGATCCCGATCATGTCGTTTGGCAGGCCTCGTTCGGTGAGACGGCGCGCGAATGCCTCTATGACGGTCAAGGCGGACTGACGATCAAGGTCGGCGTTTCGGGCCGCGTGATCGCCGGACCTAAGGGGTCTGCCGGCGACGTCGCCGTCCCCTACAAGATCGCAGTGGTGAAGTTCCGCGAAGCGGCGCTTGCCTCCGACGGACACACGCTTTCCGTCAACGTGCCGCAGACCGGCTCGGCGACCTTCTCCGAAGTGCGCGAGATTTCCGTGCCGTCTCCCGGCAGGTCGCGTGACTACATTATCTATGTCGGGTTCGATTCCGGCGAATGGGACCTTGAGGCGGGGACCGTCATGGCGGCGCCGAAAAAGAAGCCCCCGGCACCCGCACCGGCACCGGTGGCACAGCCAGCACCCAAGCCGGCGCCGAAGCAGGGCCCCAAGGTGCTGCCGACCCCAACGGACGGCTTCATCCTGCAATAGCGCCGACACGCCGCTCTGAGCGAGCGCGGATTGACCTTGGCTGCGATTCGTCCATAAGTGAGCCCCGCGGATCACGTCGCGATCCGCGACGTTACGTTGAGGCCGCGCGGGAGAGGACCTGCCGAAACCGGCAGGACGCCGAAGGAGCAACCGCCCCGGAAACTCTCAGGCCAACGGACCGCGCAGGCTACAAGCGACGCTCTGGAAAGCGGCGACCGGGCAACCGGCCGTCCACCGAAGGAGTAACCGGCCAAGTTTCCGCAGTTCCGGCCGGGAATCTCTCAGGTTTTGCGACAGAGGGGGCACGATTGGGCGGAAACGCCCGCGTGCAACGCTCTGGAACAGGTCTTGACCGCCACATCAGACGACACGCTCAACCAAACGCCGCTTCATGCGCTGCATGTGGAGCTTGGCGGGCGCATGGTGCCCTTCGCCGGCTACGCCATGCCCGTGCAATATGAAGGCATCATCGCAGAGCACCGCTGGACGCGCGACCAAGCCGGCCTGTTCGACGTGTCGCATATGGGCCAGCGCTTTCTCGTCGGTCCCGACCACGCCACGACGGCCGCGACCCTGGAGCGGCTGACACCGGGGGCGCTCGGCACGCTGGGTCTCGGGCGCATGCGCTATACGCTGCTTCTGAACGATGCCGGCGGCATCATCGACGATTTGATGGTGACGCGATCGATCTCAGAAGACGATGACGGGACGCTGTCGCTGGTCTTCAATGCGGCACGCAAAGAGATCGACGACGATTACGTGCGCAGCGCCTTGCCTGACGACGTTTCGTTGCACGCGGCGGAGGATCGCGCGCTCCTGGCGCTGCAAGGCCCGCAGGCTGCAGCGGTGATGGAACGGCATTGCGCCAAGGCCGGCGACCTCACCTTCATGCGCGCGACAAGCGCTGCATTCGATGGGATCGACTGCCACGTCTCGCGCTCCGGCTATACGGGCGAGGACGGCTTTGAGATCTCCGTTGCCGCCGACAAGGCCGAAGTTCTAGCGCGCACGCTTCTGGCGGAAGCGGAGGTCAAGCCGATCGGGCTCGGCGCGCGCGACTCGCTGAGGCTGGAGGCCGGGCTGCCGCTTTACGGGCACGATCTCGACGAAACGACGTCGCCGGTGGAAGCCGATCTCAGCTTTGCCGTTGCCAAGTCGCGGCGCGAGAGCGGCGGCTTCCCGGGCGCGGAGCGCATCAGACGTGAGCTTGAGACCGGCCCCTCGCGGCTCCGGGTTGGCCTCAGGCCGACCGGGCGCGCGCCTGTGCGCGAAGGCGCCGACATTCTCGCGCCGGACGGCGAAACCATCGGAATGGTCACCTCCGGCGGGTTCGGCCCGACGGCCGAAGCGCCGGTCGCCATGGGCTATGTGGCGCACGCCTACGCAAAGCCGGGAACGACATTGCAGGTGAGCGGGAGGCGCGGCGCAGAGCCCGCTGAGATCACCGCCCTGCCCTTCGTGCCGCACAGATATTTTCGTTGAGGGAGACGGAGAATGGCCGCGACGATCAGTTACACCAAGGACCATGAATGGGTGCGCATCGAAGGCGACACCGCGATTATGGGGATCACCGCCTATGCCGCGGAGCAACTCGGCGATGTGGTCTTCGTCGAACTGCCGGAGGCCGGCAAGGCTCTGAAGAAGGGCGACGCCGGCGCCGTTGTGGAATCCGTTAAAGCCGCGAGCGACGTCTACAGCCCGATCTCAGGCGAAGTCGTGGAGGTCAACGATGCGCTGGATGCCAGTCCGCAGACCGTAAACGAAGCGCCTGAGACGGATGGCTGGCTCATGAAGCTCAAGTTGGCCGATGCCGGCGAGGTCGACGATCTCATGGACGAGGCCGCCTACAAGGAATTCGTCGCAACGCTCTAAGGCAAGACATTCAGGATAGCGAAGATGGCACACGATTATCGCGCCACGATCGTCTGGCGGTTTGAGGGCGAGGATTTTTCCAAGGGCCGCTACAGCCGGGCGCATGAATGGCACTTCGACGGCGGCACCGTGGTTCCCGCCTCGCCCTCGCCGGGCATCGTGCCGCCGCCCTATATCCGTGAAGACGCGGTCGATCCGGAAGAGGCGTTCGTCGCGGCGATCTCAAGTTGCCACATGCTGACCTTCCTCGATCTGGCGCGGCGCGCCGGCGCATTGATTGAGTCCTACGAGGATGAAGCGGTGGGCATCATGGAGGAGGTCGCGCCGGGCCGGCGCGCCGTAACCAAAGTGACGCTGAGGCCAAAAATCATCTATGGCGGCGAGCCGCCCGACCAGGCGAAGCTCGACGAATTGCACCATCAAGCGCACGAACTGTGCTTCATCGCCAATTCGGTGACGAGCGAAATCGTCATTGAGGCGGCCGCATGAGGATGCGACCCGCCGCGCCCGGCGACCTCGCCGTCGTGGCGAAGCTGACGACGCGCGCCTACGCACCCTACACGGAGGCTTTTGGCTCGCCGCCGATACCGGTGACGGAGGATTATGCCCCCCGCATCCGAGCGGGCGAGGTCTGGCTGCTGGAGGACAGCGGCGCAGCAATCGGCCTTCTGGTACTGGAGGACAAGGCGGAGAGCCTGGAAATCTTCTCCGTGGCCATCCTGCCAGAGCGGCAGGGCGAGGGGCTTGGCAGGCGGCTCCTTCAATTCGCGGAGGAACAGGCCGTACAGCGCGGCCGCGGCAAGCTCACGCTCTACACCAACGCAATGATGGTGGAGAATATCGAACTCTATCGCCGCGCCGGGTTCGAAGAATATCGCCGCCGCCCCAATCCCTTGCGGGCCGGCTGGACCATCGTCGACATGCAGAAACCTATCGCACCCAGCACAAGCCCGATCTGAGCCATGCGCTACCTCCCGCACTCGAACCAGGACCGCGACGACATGCTGGCGAAGATCGGCGTTGGATCGGTCGACGAATTGTTCGCCGACATTCCCGCCGAAAAGCGCCTCACCGAGCCGCTTAACCTGCCGAACCACAAGAGCGAGCTTGAAGTGACGCGGCTCCTTCGCGCGCTGTCGCGCAAGAACCACGCCGCCGCCGACGGGCCGTTCTTCATCGGCGCCGGCGCCTATCGACATCACGTGCCGGCGGCGGTGGATCACATCATCCAGCGCTCGGAGTTCTTGACCTCCTACACGCCCTATCAGCCGGAGGTCGCGCAAGGCACGCTGCAATATCTCTTCGAGTTCCAGACTCAGGTGGCGAACCTCACGGCACTAGAGGTGGCGAACGCCTCCATGTATGACGGCTCCACCGCCACCGGCGAAGCGGTGCTGATGGCGCATCGCGTCACGCGGCGAAGCAAGGCCGTGCTCTCCGGCGGGCTCCATCCGCATTATCGCGCCGTGGTGGAGACGCTGTCGGACATGTCCGACGACGCTTTTATGGCGCTCGATCCCGATCCGTTTGGCACGGAAGATATCCTCGCAGCGATCGATGATGAGACCGCCTGCGTGGTCGTGCAATCGCCCTCCTTCTACGGGCAGCTCATTGACCTGAAGCCGATCGCGGAGAAGGCGCATCAGCACGGCGCGTTGCTCGTCGCGGTGTTTACCGAAGTGGTGGCGCTGGGGCTCGTCGAGCCGCCCGGCGCTGAAGGCGCGGACATTGTGGTCGGCGAAGGCCAGTCGATCGGCAATCCGCTGACCTTCGGCGGGCCCTATGTCGGGCTCTTCGCGACCAGGCAAAAATATGTGCGCCACATGCCGGGGCGGCTGTCCGGCGTGACGGTGGACGCGGCCGGCGACCGCGGCTTCGTGCTGACGCTTTCCACGCGCGAGCAGCATATCCGCCGCGAGAAGGCGACCTCCAACATCTGCACCAATTCCGGCCTCTGCGCGCTCGCCTTCACCGCCCACATGACGCTGCTCGGCGAGAGCGGCCTGCAAGCGCTGGCGGAGGCCAACCACGCACGCGCCTGTCAGCTTGCCGATGCGCTTTCCGCCGTGCCGGGCGTGGAGGTGCTGAACCAATCTTTCTTCAACGAGTTCACAGTGCGGCTGCCGAAGCCGGCGGAGGCGATCGTGGAGGCGCTCGCCGGCAAAGGCATCATGGCCGGCGTGCCGGTGTCGCGGCTGGAGCCGGACCGGCCGGAGCTTTCCGATCTGCTTGTGGTCGCGGCGACGGAGACGGTAACGGATGAGCACATCGCGGCATTCGCTGCGGCTTTGAGGAGCGTGCTGTGAGCCCGCGAAACGGCACGGCGCTTTCCCCCTCCCTCCTGTGGGGAGGGGGTGGCTGCGCAGCGGCCGGGGGAGGGGTCGCGTCTTCTGCGAGCCGAACGAATGCCCCCTCACCCCGCCGGTCCCGCGCAACGCTCCGGCCCGGCGACCCTCTCCCCACAAGGGGGAGAGGGTGCTGCCGCACCGCGTTGCACAACCTCCCACATCGGGAGAATGCCGCATGAACCAGCAAGGCCGTCCCACGACCGCAGAACCGGTCGACGCAAGACGCGAGACCTTTACCGGCAATCGAGCACTGCAGATCGAAGAGCCGCTGCTCTTTGAGATCGGCCGCCACGATGTTTCCGGCGTCGACGTCGACGCGCCGCAGACGAAAGGAAACCGCCTCGGCGCGCGTCGCCGCACCACACCAATCGACCTGCCGGCTTTGTCGGAGCCGGAGGCCATGCGCCATTACGTGCGGCTCAGCCAGAAGAACTACGCCATCGACATGGGTATCTTCCCGCTCGGCTCATGCACGATGAAATACAATCCGCGCCTCAACGAAGCGGTGGCACGGCTGCCGGGTCTTTCCGACATTCATCCGCTACAGCCGCCGGCCAGCGTGCAGGGCGCGCTTGAGCTCATCCACGAGCTCGGCCGTTGGCTGATTGAGATCACCGGCATGCATTCCGTCGCCATGAGCCCCAAGGCCGGCGCGCATGGCGAGCTGTGCGGCATGATGGCGATCAAGGCGGCGCTGGCGGCGGCCGGCGAGACCCGCACAAAGGTGCTGGTGCCGGAATCGGCGCATGGCACCAACCCGGCGACGGCCGCCGCACTCGGCTTCACGGTCGTGCATGTCGCCGAAAGCGGCGACGGAACGGTGGCGGCCGACGACGTGCGCGCCGCACTTGCAGAGCATGAAGGCGAAGTCGCCGCCATCATGCTCACCAACCCCAACACGTGCGGCATCTTTGAGCCGGATGTCGTGGCGATCGCGGATGCGGTGCACGAGGCCGGCGGCTACTTCTATTGCGACGGCGCCAACCTCAACGCCATCATGGGCAAGGCAAAGCCCGGCGATCTCGGCGTCGACGCCATGCACATCAATCTGCACAAGACGTTCTCCACGCCGCATGGCGGCGGCGGGCCGGGCGCCGGGCCGGTTGTGTTGTCGGAACGGCTGGCGCCGTTTGCGCCGCTGCCGCTCGTGGCGCGCGACGGCGACCTCTATCATCTCATAGAGCATGCAAGCGAGAACGGCGGCCAATCCTTCGGGCGCATGACCGCCTTCCACGGCCAGATGGGCATGTTCGTGCGCGCCTATGCCTGGATGCTCTCGCATGGCGCCGACGGCATGAAGCAGGCCTCGGAGGACGCCGTGCTCAACGCCAATTACATCCGCGCCGGGCTGGAGGATGTGATGAGCGTCTCCTATCCCGCGCACCGGGCCATGCACGAAGCTTTGTTCGACGACCGTTTCCTCAAAGAAAGCGGCATCTCCACGCTCGACTTCGCCAAGGCGATGATCGACGAGGGCTTTCATCCGATGACGGTCTACTTCCCGCTTGTGGTACATGGCGCGATGCTGATTGAGCCGACGGAATCGGAATCGCGCGCCAGCCTCGACCTGTTCGTCGCGACGCTTCGTGACCTGGTCTTTGCGGTGAAGGATGGAAAGACGGAGCGCTTCACCGAGGCGCCACGCTTCACGCCGCGGCGGCGGCTCGACGAAACGCGCGCCGCGCGCCAGCCGGTGCTCAAATGGACGCGGCCGGAACCCTATCGGGACGCGGCGGAGTAGAGCCGGCACTTATGTTCTGTTGTCATCCCGGCTGAGCGAAGCGAAGGCCGGGACCCATGAACACCAACGAACGCGAGACGACGCTCGCTTGCGTCATCCACACTGGCCTATGGTTATGGATCCCGGTCTTGGCCTTCGGCCAAACCGGGATGACAAATGAGTTGTTGCGAGTAAACCCCGCATTCCGCTTCGCTGCATGCGGGCTACGATCAACGCGCTGGCCGATATCCCGTAGCCCGGATGGAGCGCAGCGCAATCCGGGGACACGATCGTCCGGCGAAGCAATCTAAACGGCGTCGGCGCGCCAGGTGCGTAAAGCCTCGATGGTGGCCGGCAGGTCGGCGAGACGGTCGATCACAGTGGTCGCACCGGCTTCCATCAGCGCTTCGCCATGGCCCTGCCAGGAATGTGAGGCACCGGTGAAGCCGATGACACGCATACCGGCCGCCACGCCTGCCGTCACGCCGGTGGTGGAATCCTCAACGACCAGCGTATCGGACGGATCGGTCTCGAATATCTTGGCGGCATAGAGAAAGACGTCCGGCGCCGGTTTGCCGCGCCCCTCCGCCACTTCGCGGGCGGAATAGACGTAAGGGCGGAACCGGTCCCACAGGCCGACACGGCCAAGCGACACGCGCAGGCGATCGGAGCGCGAGTTGGAGCAGACGCAGCGCGCATAGTCGAGGCGATCCAGCATCTCATGGACGCCGGCGATCGCCTCCACCTCCGATTCCAGCCGCCGATCGGTCTCCTCAAGCGTGCGTTCCACCAGATCGTCGGGAACGGCGCGGCCCAATTCCTCGCCGATCAGCTCGAAGATCCGCTGGGTGGTGAAGCCGGCATAACGCTGCGCCAGGTCTTCTGGCGTGGTCTCATAGCCGATTTCGCGCAGCATCTCGCAGTCCACGCGCGCGGAGAGGATTTCGGAGTCGATCAAGACCCCGTCGCAATCGAAGATAATCAGCATCATGCGCCCGTGTAGCAGGCTGCCGCGGCAGGGCAAGGCCCCGGCGGCACGGCGATCCGCCGCAGCGGTTGGCCTGGGACCGCCGCGTGGCCTAGACTGAACCCAAGGAAGTGGCGGTTAGTGGCATGAAGCTTATCAGCCAGTCGGAGGATCAGGTCGAGCTGCGCCTCAACCTCAGCGAGCTTGTTCTGCTACGCAACGTGCTGAATGAGGTCTGCAACGGCATGCACTTCACGGACAACGATCTGGCGGCGATTTTCGACATGAGCCGAGCCGATGCGGAAGACCTGCTCCTCAACTTCAACAACCTGCTGGAACGCCTCGATCTCCTGCCGGAGTAACGGCATGATCAACCGCTGCTTGCCGCGCTTCGGGCGGGCTTGTACTGTGCGCCGCCTTTGGCTTATCGGGAGTGTGTGAAGCGTGCGTTTTGTGTCGACCCGCGGCGAGGCGCCGGCGCTCGGATTTCGGGATGTCGTGCGCGCCGGCCTTGCCGATGATGGCGGCCTTTATGTGCCGGAACGCTGGCCGCGCCTCAGCGAGGACGACATCGCGGCGCTCGCCGGCTGCTCCTATGCGGAGGCGGCCTGTCGCATCATCAGCCGCTTCACGGAGGATGAAGTCGCTGAAGCGGCGCTGCGCAGCATGACTGACGAGGCCTACGCCACCTTCCGGCATGAGGCGGTGGCGCCCCTCAACCAGATCGGCCCCAATCATTTTGTGCTTGAGCTCTTCCATGGGCCCACCCACGCCTTCAAGGACCTGGCGATGCAGTTCCTGGCGCGGATGATGGAGCATGTGTTGGCGGAGAGCGCCGATCGGCTGACGATTGTCGGCGCGACTTCCGGCGACACCGGCGGCGCGGCGATTGAAGCCTTTCGCGGACGCGAGCGGATCGATATTGCAATCCTGTTTCCCGACGGGCGCGTCTCGCCGGTACAGCGCAAGCAGATGACGACGGCGCGTGAGGGCAACGTTCACGCCATCGCCATTGAAGGCACGTTCGACGACACGCAGGCCCTCGTCAAAGCCATGTTCAACGACAAGGCTTTCCGCGCGCGTACGCAGCTCTCCGGCGTCAATTCCATCAATTGGGGCCGCATCGTTGCGCAGATCGTCTACTACTTCACCGCGGCCGTGGCGCTTGGCGCGCCGCACAGGCCGGTCTCCTTCACCGTGCCGACCGGCAATTTCGGCAACATCTTCGCCGGCTATGCCGCCAAGCGGATGGGCCTGCCGATCGAGCGGCTGGTGATCGCCGCCAACGTCAACGACATCCTGCATCGGACGGTGACGACGGGGCGCTACGAGGTGCGCGGGGTCACGGCGACAACCTCGCCGTCGATGGACATCCAGGTCTCGTCGAACTTTGAACGCCTGCTTTATGAGGCGGAGGAGCGCGACGCCGAAATCGTGCGCCGCGCGATGGACGGGCTCAAGCAATCGGGCACCTTCACGCTGAGTGCGCGTGCGCGTGCGGCGATCGCAGCCGACTTCGCCTCCGGCGCCTGCGACGAACGGGAGACGGCGACAACGATTAGAGACGTGCGGGAACGGACCGGCATCACGCTTGATCCGCACAGCGCTGTGGGCGTCGCCGTTGCGGAGCGCCATCTCGGCACGACGCCGATGGTGACGCTCGCCACCGCGCATCCCGCCAAGTTTCCGGACGCGGTGGAAAGCGCTTCAGGCGTGCGGCCCGAGCTGCCGGAGTGGGCACAATCGGTGCTGTCGCGGGAGGAAACCTACGCCGTGCTGCCAGCCGATCTTGCGGCGGTCGAAGACGCTGTCGCCGCCCGGTCCGGCGCGGCGAAGGTGGTTGCCTGATGGGCGTTGCGCTCACGAAGCTGGCGAACGGTATTCGCGTGGTCTCGCACCGCATGCCGCATCTGGAGAGCATCGCGCTTGGTCTTTGGGTCGGCGCGGGCGCGCGTTCGGAGACGTCGGCGGAGCATGGCATCTCGCACCTCCTGGAGCACATGGCGTTCAAGGGCACCGGCCGACGGAGCGCGCGCGACATCGCTGAGTCCATCGAGGCGGTCGGCGGGGAGATGAACGCTGAGACCACGGTCGACAACACGACCTATTACGTCCGTCTCCTCAAGGACGATCTGGCGCTCGGCCTCGACGTGCTCGGCGACATCATCTGTGACCCGCTGCTTGACGCCGATGAGCTGGCGCTGGAGCAGCACGTCGTCCTGCAGGAGATCGGCGCCGCCTATGACGTGGCGGAGGATTGGGTGTTCGACCTCTTCCAAGAGGCGGCCTATCCGGGCCAGGCCATCGGGCGGAGCGTTATCGGCACGCCGGATTCCGTCAGCGCGCATACGCGCGACGACCTCTCTCGCTTCTTGCAGCGCCATTATTGCGGCCCGGGAATCGTTGTGGCCGCGGCAGGCGGCCTGGAGCACGAGGAATTGGTGCAGCTGGCGGAGACGCATCTTGGACGACTGCCCGCCGCCGCCCCTCCCGATTGGGAGACCGGCCGCTACCAAGGCGGCGAATCAAGGGAAACACGACCGGTCAAGGAAGCGCAGATCCTGCTCGGCTTTGCCGGCCCCTCCTATGCCGACCCGACATTCACGGCAGCGCACCTCTTTTCCGCCATCCTGGGCGGCGGCATGGCCTCGCGCCTCTTCCAGGAACTGCGCGAGGAGCGCGGTCTGTGTTATTCGATC
Source organism: Afifellaceae bacterium (assembly GCA_028281235.1). GTDB lineage: Bacteria > Pseudomonadota > Alphaproteobacteria > Rhizobiales > Afifellaceae > DASWJZ01. Next base: position 64,437 of record JANQKG010000030.1, read on the forward strand.
TATTCCTTCTTCTGGCCGTTTTCCGACACTGGAGTGTTCGGCATCCAGGCGGCCACGTCTGAAGAGGACATCAAGGAACTGGTCCCGGTCGTGCTTAGCGAGCTTAAGCAGATGACCGATGGCGTGACCGAAGCGGAGCTGCAGCGCGCCAAAGCACAGCTTCGCGCCGGACTGCTGATGACCCTGGAAAGCCCGATTGCGCGCGCCGGACAGATGGCGCGGCATGTCTTGATCCATGGCCGCGTGCTGTCGCTTGAGGAGACCTTGGCGAAGATCGACGCGGTGACGACGGCCGATCTGGCGGAACTGGCAGCACGCACGCTGGCGAGCGCCCCGACACTTGCTGCGGTCGGTCCCATTGCGCACCTGCCGAGTGCGGAGGAGATCGCTGCGCAAATGGTCGGGCAACGACAGATGGCGCATGTGTGATGGCTTTTCTGCGCGCCACGACGCCCTATGAGACGCCCGCGATCCAGGGCGATGGCCTGTTTCTGCGCAACCCGGGTCTCGCCGACCAGGCGGCGTGGACCGCACTTCGTGAGGAAAGCCGCACGTTCCTGACCCCGTGGGAGCCGACATGGCCGGCAGACGATCTGACGCGCACCGCGTTTCGGCGGCGCATCCGGCGCTATCAGGCTGAGATTCGGGAGGACCGGGCCTACCCCTTCTTCATCTTCCGCCAGACCGACTACGCCCTTCTGGGCGGCATCACGCTCTCCAACGTGGCGCGCGGCATGACGCAGACCGCGACGCTCGGCTATTGGATCGGCGAGCGCTATGCCAACAACGGCTACATGACGAAAGCGGTGCGGGCGATCGCGCCTTTCGCCTTCGGGGCGCTGAACCTGCACCGGCTGGAAGCAGCCTGCCTGCCGAGCAATGCCGCGTCCATCCGGCTCTTGGAGAAGGTCGGCTTCCGTCGTGAGGGTGTGGCGCGTGGCTTGGTCTGCATCAACGGGCGCTGGCAGGACCACGTTGTTTATGCGCTTCTGACCGACGATCTGCTGCCTTAACGCAATTGTCCCCATGTCGTTTACCGGCTTAGGCAATCGGCGCGCGCCCCGGGATTTGGCCGCTTGTGAACGGAGACGGCGCGCTTTACAGCTTCATGACTGATTTGTTGCGGAGATCGCGTGTGTTGCGCGCTGGACCCACCCTCAAGCGCCTCCTTCTCGCAATTGCTGCGATACTCCTTGTCGGCCGGGCATTCGCGCTTGAGGCCGTGTCACTGCCGCTGGCGGCGGAGACCGTCGATCTGACCGGCGCTGTGGAGCGCTATCTCAACGAAGGCGAACGTATTCAGGTGTCGACGGCGCCAGCCGCCGACGGCATCGTGCGACGCATCGAGGTACGCTCGGAGAATCCGGACGGCACGTCGGACTGGATCGTGTTCGCACTCGCCAATCCCTCCGATGAGCAGATCGACCGGCTGCTTGTCGTGCCGCATTACAGGATGGTCAGCTCCGGGCTGATCTGGCCGGACCTTGGAAGCGAGCGCCTGCGCGCGGTCACGCCGAGCGAGGGCTTTGCGCCGGAACGTATCGCCGGCGGCAATACCGACATATTCCGCATCACGCTCGATCCCGGCGCGATCGTCACTTATGTGGCGGAGCTCTCCGATCCGCGGCTGCCGCAGATCCATCTCTGGCAGCCGAGCGCCTACGACGATTTCGTCTCAAGCTATACGCTTTATCGCGGCGTGGTCTTGGGCATTGCCGGGCTGTTGGCGCTTTTCCTCAGCGTGCTCTTCGTGGTGAAAGGCACGGCGATGTTTCCCGCGACCGCAGCACTCGCCTGGGCGGTGTTCGGCTACATCTCCATCGATTTCGGCTTCTGGGGCCGCATCTTTCAGGGCGGCGGCGGCAGTGTAGAAACCTGGCGCGCGGCGACGGAAGTGGTGCTCGCCGGCGCGCTTGTCGTCTTCCTCTACACCTATCTTCATCTGCACCGCTGGCATGTGCGCTACAGCCATGTGGCGATCCTCTGGCTGCTCGGCCTGGCGGTGCTTGCCGGCATTATCGCGGTCGATGCGAGCGTGGCGGCGGGGGTGGCGCGCCTGTCGCTCGGGCTGACGGCGGCAGTCGGATTAGGGGTGATCCTCTATCTGGCGATCATGGGTTTCGACCGCGCGATCATGCTCATCCCGACCTGGATCGTGCTGGTCTTCTGGGTGGCGGCGGCCTGGTTGGCGGTGACGGGCCGCATCGAGCATTCCGTTGTGCAGCCGGCGCTTGCCGGCGGCCTTGTTCTCATCGTCATGCTGGTCGCCTTCACCATCATGCAGCATGCCTTTGCCGGCGGCGCGCTGGCGCAGGGCTTGATCAGCGACGCTGAGCAGAAAGCGCTGGCGCTTGTCGGCGCCGGCCATTGCATCTGGGACTGGGATACGGCGCGCGACCGCATCGAGACGGGCCGTGAGATTGAGCTGGCGCTCGGCTTCAAGCGCGGCGCGCTCGACGGGCCGGCGCGCAACTGGCTTGGCCTGATCCATCCTAGCGAGCGCGATCTCTTTCGCGCCGTGCTCGACGCGATGGTCAATCAACGCCGTGGCCGCATCAATCTCGATTTCCGCATGCGCTCGGAGGACGGGCACTTCCTGTGGTTTTCGCTGAAGGCCCGGCCGATCGTCGGTTCCGACGGCGAGGTGATGCGCTGCACGGGTACCATCGCCGACATCACCGACCAGAAGCGCGCCGAGGAGCGGCTTCTGCACGACGCCATCTACGACAACTTGACCGGCTTGCCGAACCGGCAGATGTTCGTCGACCGGATCGACTTCTCGCTGACGCGCGGGCGGCTGGAGCGCATCGCGGCACCCAGCGTCGTGGTGTTCGACATCGACAATTTCACCGAAGTGAATACGGAGTTCGGCAACTCGGTGGGCGATTCGGTTCTTCTCGCCTTGGCGCGACGGATCGTGCGGCTCTTGCCCCCGCAGGACACGCTCGGCCGGCTGCACGGCGATTCCTTCGGTTTGATGGTTCTGTCGGAAACCGAGCCGGACGCCATTGAGCAGGTCGCCCGCGAACTCGTCAGGAGCCTCAAGGCGGCGATATCGGTCGGCGACCGCGACATCTTCCTGACCGCGTCGGTCGGCATTGCGTTGCCGACCAAGGAAGGTACGGCGGAAGAACAGGTACGCCGCGCGGAGGCCGCAGTCTATCAGGCCAAGCGCTATGGCGGCGATTACATCCAGATCTACGAGCCGGCGTTCGGTGTGCGCAGCCGCCGCATCGATATGGATGGCGAGCTGCGCAAGGCGCTGGATGCGGGGCATATCGACATCGTCTACCAGCCCGTCATTCGGCTTGAGGACAATTCCATCGCCGGCTTTGAAGCTCTGACGCGCTGGGAGCACCCGGTGCACGGCCGCATCCCGCCGTCGGAATTCGTCTCGGCGGCGGAGGAAAGCGGGCTGATCGTTCAGCTCGGCCTTTACGTGTTGGAGCATGCCGCGCGCGAACTTGCGTCGTGGCAGGCGGTGCTGGCGACCGATCCGCTGCCCTTCGTCTCCATCAACGTGTCCAGCGCCCAGCTTCTGCGCCACGATCTGATCAACGACGTCAAAGCCGTGTTGGCGCGGACCGGCGTGGCGCCCGAGACGCTGAAGCTTGAGATCACCGAATCTCTGGTGATGCAGAACCCGGAATATTCGGCGAAGGTGCTGGCGCGCGTGCGCGAACTCGGCGCCGGGCTGTCGCTTGACGATTTCGGCACAGGCTATTCCGCCCTCTCCTATCTGCAGCGCTTCCCCTTCGACACGATCAAGATCGACAAATCGTTCGTCCGCCCCAACGGCTCGCCGGCGCGTTCGGTGCTTCTGCGCTCCATCGTGACGCTTGCGCACGACCTTGGCATGGAGGTGGTGGCGGAGGGTGCGGAATCGGAGTCGGAAGTCGCGGAGCTGATCGAAGCCGGCTGCGAATACGCACAAGGCTTTGTCTACGGGCGACCGATGACAGCGCAGATGGTGCAGCAGATGGTGCGCCGGCGGCCAGCGGTGGCCCGCGCCAGCTGAGGCGCCGGCTGCGATCCCGCCTCTCGTAGCCCGCATGCAGCGAAGCGGAATGCGGGGAGCGTAAGCGACTGAAGCATGATCCCGAGAAGTGGGAACCGGTTTTCGGATAAGATCATGCTCAAAAGGGAGATAGCGTTAGAGCGATTCAACGAAACGCGAAAACGCTCTAACGTTCCCCGGATTGCGCTACGTTCCATCCGGGCTACGAGGCAGACGGCCGAACCGGGATGACAAAGCGAGAGGCCGAACGCACTGGGCCCAAGGCCCCGCTCAGGCGTGGCCGGCGTCGATGGAGAGCATCGCCGCCTCAACCCCGATCGTCGCCAGCGCGCGGTCGTAGCGGCCGTCCACGTCGTCGTCGAACAAAATGGCCTCCGTGGCAGGGCTGTGGAGCCAGCCATTGGCCTGGATCTCCGCCTCCAGCTGTCCGGGCGCCCAGCCGGCATAGCCAAGCGCCAACAGCGCGCGGTCCGGCCCGCGCCCCTCGGAGATGGCACGCAAGATCTCCAGCGTTGCCGTCAGGCAGATGCCCTCAGCAATCGGCAATGTGGCGTTCTCCAAGAAAAGATCGCCGGAATGCAGCACGAAACCGCGGCCGGTCTCCACGGGCCCGCCCTTATGGACCTTCACGCGGTCGACGCCACCGGGCAAATCAGGCTCGCTGCGGGCCTCCACGATGTCGAGCTGCACCAGGAGGTCGCGAAAGCTGACGTCTTCTGCCAATTTGTTGATGACGATGCCCATGGCCCCATCGCCGGAATGGGCGCAAACATAGACGACGGAGCGTGCAAAGCGCTTGTCGGCCATGCTCGGCATGGCGATCAGGAAATGGCCGTCGAGGAAGCCTTCCGGTTTTGAACGCGTTGCCATCTTCAGATGCTAGCAATCCCGCCGCGGATTGGATAGGCGCTACCGACAATCCCGGCACATGTCGTTTCCGGGCCGAAGGATCAACCCGACCGTTGGCGATTTGATGACCGCGATATCTCTCCGTCTCGCCCTTATTGCAGCTTTTGCTCTGCCCGGCGTGGCGCTTGCTGCGCGCTCCGACTGGGTGCCGGCCGATGTGGCGAAGATGCGCGTGCTGCTCACCGGCCCGTCCGACACGGCGGACGGCACCGTCCAGGGCGGCGTGGAAATCCTGCTTGAGCCGGGCTGGTACACCTATTGGCGCAATCCGGGCGAAGCGGGCGTGCCGCCGATCTTCGATTTTTCCGGGTCCACGAATGTGGCGAAGGTCGACGTCCTTTACCCGGCGCCGATGCGCTATGATGACGGCTTCAGCGTCTCGCTGGTCTATCACGACGAAGCCCTGTTTCCGCTTGTCGTAACACCGGAGCAGCCCGGGGAGTCGGTGATGCTTCAGGTGTCGCTGAGCTTCGGCGTCTGCAAGGACGTGTGCATTCCCACGCAGGCGAGTGCCGCCGTGACGCTGCCGCCGGATGCAGCACGCGATGCGCTCGCCGAGGCACGGCTCGACAGCTTTCTGCGCCGCGTGCCGGGCGCTGCGGAGCCGGAGCATCTGGCGGTCGAAGATATCTTCGCGGAGGACAACGCGCTTTTGATCGATGTCCGCATGCCCGACTCGTCCTATTCAGACCTCTTTGCCGATCCGCCGGTGGGCTGGCATCTTGGCCAGCCGTCTCTGGTCTCACGGACGGACGGCGTTTCGCGCTATCGCTTGTCGCTTGCCGGCAAGCCGCAGGATGCCGAATTGCGCGGTCAGGTCTTCCGGTTCGTGGCGGTTGCCGGCGGCGACGCCATCGCACAAGACGTTACGATTCGATAAACCGACATAGCGTCTCATGTATGAGAACTGGTGTTGAAGGAGGCCCTCAATGATTCTTGCCGTTGGCGATCGTGTGCCCAATGTCGACCTGTTCGTGCCAGGCGATGGCGGGCCTGAGAAGGTGACGAGCGGCGATCTCTTTGCTGGGCGCAAGATTGTGCTGGTGGGCATGCCGGGCGCCTTCACCCCGACCTGCCACCGCAACCACCTCCCCGGTTTCCTGGAGAATGCCGACGCGATCCGGGCAAAGGGGGTCGACGCGATCATGATCCTCACCACCAACGACACGCATGTGCTCAGCGCCTGGAGCGAGGCAAGCGGCGGCAAGGACAAATTGAGCTATGTATCGGACGGCAATGCGGAATTCGTCCAACAGGCGGGGCTCGCCCGCGATGTGTCGGTGGCTGGCATGGGCATCCGGGCCAAGCGCTTTGCGATGATCGTGGAGGATGGAACCGTCACCGCGCTCATGCTCGACCAGCCCGGCGAGATGATCGCCAGCTCCGCCGCGCGGGTTCTGGAAGCACTTTAGAGCGCCGGGTGGGAAAATGGGATCCGGTTCTTCGCAACAACCGGCGCGACTACTGAAGACGCTATAGCGTCAGGCGATCCTGATGAATCGTCTGACGCTATGGAGCGAATATCGGCAAGCGGCTCGCCGCAGCGCCCCCCTTGCGGGGAGGTGTGGGCCGTGTGGGTCTCATATGCGCGTGATATTGGAGCGCCGGGCTAGCGTTCCAGATAAGGCGCCATGCCCTGGCGCGCCAACTCGTCGGCACGCTCATTCAGGTCGTGGCCGGCATGGCCGCGCACCCAATGCCAATCCACGTCATGCTTGTCGGCGAGCGCCTCGAGCGTCTGCCACAGCTCGGCATTCTTCACCGGCTTCTTGGCGGCGTTGCGCCAGCCGTTCCGCTTCCAGTTATGGATCCAGCTGGTGATGCCCTTGCGGAGATATTCTGAATCGGTGTGCAGTTCCACAACGCACCAGCCCTTCAGCGCGCTGAGCGCCTCAATGGCCGCCGTCAGCTCCATGCGGTTGTTCGTGGTCTCCGGCTCCCCGCCGGAGATCTCCTTCGTGTGACCGTTGAACTCCAGGATCGCACCCCAGCCGCCCGGCCCGGGATTGCCGGAGCAGGCGCCGTCGGTGTGGATCACCACGGTTTTGGTTTTGGCGGAATCCGTCACCCGTGCAGCCCGTCGCCGTAATCATCGGCGCTTTCCACCTTTTGGTGGAAGCGCAGCTTGCGCAGATATTCCCGCGGGTCCTTCGGCGTCACCAGCGCGCCCGGCGGCACGGAGAGCCAATCGTAGAGCCGCGTCAGCAAGAAACGGAGTGCTGCGCCGCGCGCCAGGACGGGCAGCGCCCGGCGCTCCTCCGCCGACAAGGGCCGCACCTCCTCATAGGCCCGGATAAGCGCGCCGCCCTTGGTCACGTTGAAGGAATTGTCCGGCTCAAAGCACCAGGCGTTCAGGCCGACGGCGAGATCGTAGGCCAGGAGATCGTTGCAGGCGAAATAGAAATCGATCAGACCCGACAGCTCGTCTTTCAAGAAGAAGACGTTGTCGGGAAAAAGATCGGCGTGGATGACGCCCTCCGGCAGACCGGTCGGCCAGCTCGCCTCAAGAAAGGCAAGCTCAGCCGACACGAAGGTCTCCAGGCCGGGCTCGATCGTGTCGGCACGCGCGCGCGACATCTCAAAAAGCGGCGGCCAATCCTTCAGCGCCAACGCGTTGACGCGCGTGATCTCAAAGCCCTGGCCGGCGGCGTGCATCTCCGCCATCGCGCGACCGACAGCAGCGCAGTGCTGTCTTTTCGGGCGCCGCACCCACATGCCTTCCAGGAAAGAGATGATGGCGGCGGGGCGGCCGGCGACACGGCGCAGCGCCTGGCCGTCGCGCGCCTTCACCGGCAACGGGCAGCGTATGCCGCGTCCGGCGAGATGCTCCATCAGCCCAAGGAAGAACGGCAGATCGGCTTCCGAGACGCGCTTCTCGTAGAGTGTGAGGATGAAACTGCCCGCCTCGGTGCGCAGCAGAAAGTTGGAGTTCTCGACGCCCTCCGCGATGCCCTTGAAAGAAAGCACCGCTCCGAGATCGTAATCCTTCAGCAGATCCTCGAGGTCGGCGTCGCCGACATCGGTGTAGACCGCCATCTCAGGCAGCGGCCTCGCGCAGCGACCTCGGCAAGCTGAACACGATACTCTCCTCGGCGGTCGTCACCATCTCGACTTCGATGTCGAAACGCTCGGCGAAGGCGTCGAGCACCTCCTCAACGATCACCTCCGGTGCCGACGCGCCTGCCGTGACGCCGATCTTCTCAACGCCCTCAAAATCCGCCCAGTTGATTTCCGATGCCCGCTGCAAAAGCACGGCCTTGGGGCAGCCGGCACGCTCCGCCACCTCACGCAGGCGCTGCGAGTTGGAGGAGTTCGGCGCGCCGACGACCAGCATGCGTTCAACCACCGGCGCGACGTGCTTCACCGCCTCCTGGCGGTTGGTGGTGGCGTAGCAGATGTCGTCCTTGTGCGGGCCGGCGATCTTGGGGAAGCGTGTCTTCAACTCGCCGACGATCGCGGCGGTATCATCGACCGACAGCGTCGTCTGCGTGATCCACGCCAGATTGTCGGGATCGCGCGGCTGGAAGGCGCGCGCATCTTCCACCGTCTCCACCAGCGTGATGGCGCCGTCGGGGAGCTGGCCCATGGTGCCCTCCACCTCCGGATGGCCGGCATGGCCGACGAGCACGATCTCATGGCCACGGCGGGCGTGCAGGATCGCTTCCTTGTGGACCTTGGAAACCAGCGGGCATGTCGCATCGAGCACGAAGATGTTGCGCGCCTTGGCGTCGTCCCAGACCCGGTTGGAAACGCCGTGTGCGGAGAAGACGACCGGGCGGTCGCAATCGGGAATCTCCTCCAGCTCCTCCACGAAGACGGCGCCCTTGGCCTTCAGGCTCTCCACAACATAGCGATTGTGGACGATCTCGTGGCGCACGTAGACGGGCGCGCCGAAACGCTCCAGCGCCTCTTCAACGACCTGGATGGCGCGCTCCACGCCAGCGCAGAAGCCGCGCGGGGCGCAAAGCAGGATATGCAGCTTCTGTCCGCCCATCGAATCCAAGACCAATTAGGGTTGCCCCCTCGGCGCCGTCAAGCGCTGCGTCTGCGGCTCTTTGAGCCGACGCCATGCAAAAACACCGAAAACCGCCAGAAGCGCCGCGGCAAGCCCATACCAGGTGATGGCATATTGGAGATGGTTGTTGGCGAAGGACGTGCGCGTCTCGCCGGCCTGCGGCAGCCCTGAGGGCGGTGTGGAGGCGCCGTTGAGATCGACGAAGAAGCCTTCCGCCGGGCCAACGCCGATGGCGTCTGCAATGCGCTGCGGGTCGCGCGCAAAGAAGAGGCGTTCCTGCGGTTTGGGATCGGGCGTGAACGCGCTGCCTTCTTCCGGTGCGCGGACCAGTCCCTCGATTACCTGCTCGCCGGCCGGCGCCGCCGCATGGTCGCGGCCCTCCGGTACAAACCCGCGATTGACGAAGATCTGCGCGCCTGAGGAGGCGACGGCAAACGGCGTCAGCACCCAATGGCCGGGCCCGCCATAAGTCCCGCGCGGGCGCTCCAGCGACGTGAAAACGCGGACCTCGCCGTCTGGACGATAGGCGCCCGTCAGCCGCACCGGCCGATATTCGTTGGCTTGAAGGAAGGCGTCGCGTTCGCCATCCGGCACAGGGAGCTGCGAAGCGAGCGCGAGCGGCGCCATGTCCGGGCGCGCCTCGACGCGGGCGATCAGGTCTTCCTTCCAGGCCAGCCGGTCGACCTGCCAATGGCCGAGCGAGATCAGGACTGCGAGCGCCAGGCAGGTCAAAAACGCCGGCAATATCAGACCTTTGAGCCGCGCTGGCATCTTTCGCTTTTCAGCCGCTTAAGCGGCCCTCTTCGGCGTTATGGTGGAATTGCAGCGCGATCAGGACGCCTTTCAGGAGCCGCATGGCGCCGAGACAGAGGACCAGCGCCAGCGGCAGCCACAGCACGAAGTGCAGCCAAATCGGCGGGCCGTAGGCCACCTCAATCATAAGGGCCGCGCCGGCAACGATGAAGCCGACGATCAGGATGGCAAAGACCGCCGGGCCGTCGGCGGAATCGGCGAAGCCGAAATCCAATCCGCAAGCGCTGCAGCGCGGTGGAAGTTTCAGGAAACCATCGAACAGGCGCCCCTCGCCACAGCGCGGGCAGCGGCCTCTGAGGCCGGTGGGGACCGGCTGTTGCGGCGGGTAGAGCGCTTTGTCCTCAGCCATCGGCCGTAAGTGCCGGCGGGCTCAATCGGTCCGGCGGCCGACTAATGGAAGTGGCCGCCGGCGTTGCCCCACACATAGATGCAGGTGAACAGGAACAGCCAGACGACATCGACGAAGTGCCAATACCAGGCCGCTGCCTCAAAGCCGAAATGCTGCTCCGGCGTGAAATGGCCGAGATAGACCCGTACCAGGCACACGATCAGGAAGATCGTTCCGATGATGACGTGGAAGCCGTGAAAGCCGGTCGCCATGAAGAAGGTGGCGCCGTAGATGCTGCCGGCGAAGTCGAACGGCGCGACGGCATATTCATAGGCCTGAACGGCAGTGAACAGGAGGCCGAGCAGGATGGTCAGCCACAGGCCCCATTTCAGGCCCCTGCGATCGTTGTGCAGCAGCGCATGATGAGCCCAGGTCACCGTGGTGCCGGAGGTGAGCAGGATGAGCGTATTGAGGAGCGGCAGGTGCCAGGGGTCGAAGACCTCCATGCCATCCGGCGGCCAATGCCCGCCTGTCGCTTCTACGCGCGCAAACTGAGCGGCCTCGTTGTAGAAGAGGCTGGCGTCGAAGAAGGCCCAGAACCAGGCGACAAAGAACATCACCTCCGAGGCGATGAACATGATCATGCCGTAACGCATGTGGAGCTGAACGACGCGGGTGTGGTCGCCTTGATGCGCCTCTCTGATCACGTCGACCCACCAGCCGAACATGGTGTAGAGGACGCCGATCGTTCCCGGCATCACCCACCACCAGCTGATCTGACCGTGCATGGCAAAGATCATGGCCACGGCCAGCACGAAGGCTGAAACCGCGCCGATGATCGGCCACGGGCTCGGCTCGACCAGATGATAATCGTGGTGCTTCGCGTGTGCGTCAGCCATGGCGTCCAACCCCATTCCTAACCGTCAAGCCGAACGGAACGTCCGGCCGTGTGTCCTACAGGCTTTCCTCAAGCGCGTCGCCTTTGGCTTGTGCGACGGGTTGCTCGACCCCGACAGCGGGGAAGAACGTATAGGAAAGCGTGATTGTTCGTGTGGCCTCCAACTCCCGGTCGTCGGCCAGGTCCGGCGAGACGAAGAACTGCACCGGCATCTCGATGCTCTCACCGGGCTGAAGCTCCTGCTCGACGAAGCAGAAACATTCGATCTTGTTGAAATACATCCCCACGGAGTCGGGCTGCACGTTGAACGTCGCGGTACCGACAGTGGCGTTGAGGCCGTTGTTCTCCGCCACGAAATTGACCAACGCCGTTTCGCCGAGCTTGACCTCAATCTGCGGCACGGCGGGGCGCAGGGTCCACGGCAGCTCGGAGACATTGCCGTCGAAGCGCACCACGACGCGACGGTCCAGAACGCGATCGGAAGCGGCATCGGCGCGCTGCGTCGTGCCGCCATAGCCGGTCACCCGGCAGAAGAGATCGTAAAGCGGGACGGCGGCAAAGGAGAGCCCGACCATGCCGAAGACCACGGCCAAGAGCCCCACCACCAGAACCGTGTTGCTGCGCGGCTTCGCGGCGCCGTCGGAGCCTGGGGTTTGGCGATCGGCGTTCATAGCGGGCGGTTCATGATGCTTGGCCCGTGGGCGATGGCCATAATGTAGAACAGCACGACCAGAGCCGCGAGAACGAGCGCCAGTGCCAGCGACCGGCGGCGCCTGCGCCGTATCTGTTCCGGCGTAAGGACCCGGGGCGCCTCACGATCTTCAGCCACCGACCAGCCCGGCGAAGGCCGCTTCCAGAAGCCGCGCCGCAAAAAGCGCGAACAGGTAGAGGATGGAATAGCCGAAGAGGCTCCCGGCGGCCTGGCGCGCGTCTTCGTCGCGGCTCCGCCACAGGCGGATGGCACGGCGCAGGAACTCCGCGCCCAATATTATCGCTGCCAGACCATAGAACGGGCCGGCGAAACCGAGCGGCCATGGGAGAACGGCGATCGGCGCAAGGATCGCGGTGTAGGCGAGGACCTGACGGCGGGTCGCCGCAGTGCCGGCCACGTTCGGAAGCATCGGAACGCCGGCGCGCTCGTAGTCCTTATGCGCCAAAAGGGCGAGCGCCCAGAAATGCGGCGGCGTCCACAGGAAGATGATCAGGAAGTAGAGAAGCGGCTCCGCCGCGACAGTGCCCGTCATCGCCGCCCAGCCGATCACCGGCGGCAAGGCGCCGGCAGCTCCGCCAATGACGATGTTCTGTGCAGTCCAGCGCTTCAGCCACATCGTATAGATGACGACGTAGAAGACGATCGTGAAGGCAAGCAGGCCGGCGGCAAGCCAATTGGCCGCCAATCCCAACGTAACGACGGCAAAGGCCGCCAGCACGATCCCGAAGGCCAGAGCGTCTGAGCGCTCCAGGCGGCGCGCCGGGATCGGCCGCCCGGCCGTGCGCTTCATCAGCCGATCAATGTCGGCGTCGTACCACATGTTGAGCGCGCCGGAGGCGCCGGCACCAACGGCAATGGCGATCAGCGCGATCGCCGCGAGGATTGGCTGAAGCCCCCCGGGCGAGGCGGCCATGCCGACCAGCGCCGTAAACACAACAAGCGACATCACCCGCGGCTTCAGCAGCGCGGTGTAATCGCCGATGTCCGGATCGGCCCACGCGGGCTCGGCGATTGCGACGGCCTTCGTCTGATCTGCCGTTGTCGTCATGCTCTACTCGTCTCCGGCGGCGATTTACGCGACGTTATGAATGGGCTGCCCATTTGCCACGGACTATTTGATCTGCGGCAGCCGCTCCCATTGGTGGAATGGCGGCGGCGAAGACAATTGCCACTCCAGCGTGGTCGCTCCCTCGCCCCAGGGATTGTCGCCGACGGCGCGCTTGCGGCTGAAGGCCTCGAAGACCCCGTAAAGGAAGATGAGCGAGCCGATGGCCGACAAATACGAGCCCCAGGAGGATATGGCGTTCCAGCCTGCGAAGGCGTCGGGGTAATCGATGTAGCGGCGCGGCATCCCGGCGACGCCGAGGAAATGCTGCGGGAAGAACACGAGGTTCACGCCAATGAACGTCACCCAAAAATGCGTCCGCGCGATTGCGCTGTTGTACATGTAGCCGGTCATCTTCGGGAACCAGTAGTACCAGCCCGCGAAGATGGCGAAGACCGCGCCCAGCGACAGCACGTAGTGGAAATGCGCGACGACGAAATAGGTGTCGTGCATGGCGCGGTCGAGGCCGGCATTGGCAAGCTGCACGCCGGTCACACCGCCGATGGTAAAGAGAAAGATGAAGCCGATCGCCCACAGCATCGGTGTGCGGAAGGCAATGGAACCGCCCCACATCGTGGCGATCCAGGAGAAGATCTTCACGCCGGTGGGCACCGCAATCACCATCGTGGCGAAGGTGAAATAGGCCTGCGTGTCGACGTCGATGCCGGTGGTGAACATGTGGTGCGCCCACACGATGAAGCCGACCACACCGATGGCCACCATGGCATAGGCCATGCCGAGATAGCCGAAGACCGGCTTGCGCGAGAAGGTCGCCACGATGTGGCTGATCATGCCGAAGCCCGGCAGGATGAGGATGTAGACCTCCGGGTGCCCGAAGAACCAGAAGAGATGCTGGAACAGGATCGGGTCGCCGCCGCCGGCCGGATCGAAGAACGTCGTGCCGAAATTGCGGTCCGTCAGGAGCATGGTGATGGCGCCGGCAAGCACCGGAAGCGACAACAATAGCAGGAAGGCCGTCACCAGGATCGACCACACAAAGAGCGGCATCTTGTGCAGCGTCATGCCGGGCGCGCGCATGTTGAAGATCGTGGTGATGAAGTTGATGGCGCCCAGAATCGACGACGCGCCGGCCAGATGGATCGACAGGATGGCGAAGTCCATCGCCGGCCCGGGCTGACCCGACGTGGCGTAGGGCGGGTAGATGGTCCAGCCGCCGCCAACGCCGAAACCGGCCGCAGGCCCCTCCATGAACATCGACATCAGAAGCAGGATGAAGGCCGGCGGCAGAAGCCAGAACGAGATGTTGTTCATGCGCGGGAACGCCATGTCCGGCGCGCCGACCTGGATGGGCACGAACCAATTGCCGAAGCCGCCGATCATCGCCGGCATGACCATGAAGAAAATCATGATCAGGCCGTGCGCGGTGGTGAACACATTGTACATGTGCTTGCCCATGTCGAGGGCACCGTCGGCGGAGACGCCGTAGACCATCTGCGCCAGGCCGTGGAAAATCTGGATGCCCGGCTCGTGCAGCTCGATACGCATGGCGATCGACAACGCACCGCCGATGAAGCCGGCGATGATCGCAAAAACAAGGTACATCGTGCCGATGTCCTTGTGATTGGTCGCATAGACGTAGCGCCTCCACCCGGTGGGGTGGGCGTCATGCGCGTCGTGAGTTGCAGCGGTGGCCATCGGACCTCCTGGACGTCCTCGCCTGGCCTCAGCGGGCGGCGGCGAGTTCTGTTTCGTTCTTCTGGTTCTCTATGGCATAGGCCAGCGTCGCATAGGCGCCGTCGGGATCAGACGGCACGGCCGCAGCCCAAGCCTTGAACTGATCGGGCGAGACGACCTGGAAGGCGATCGGCATGAAGGCGTGGTCCTTGCCGCACAGCTCCGAGCACTGACCGTAAAAGATGCCTTCGCGCTCCGCCTTGAAGTAGGTCTCGTTGAGGCGGCCGGGAACGGCGTCCACCTTGATGCCGAATGAGGGCACGGCCAGTGCATGAATGGCCGCACCGTCGGCGGTGACGTGCACGCGCACGAACGTATCGACAGGCACCACGACAGGATAATCGACCGACAGGGCCCGGATCTGCCCCTCCCCGATCTCGTCGTCGGGGATCGGCAGAACGAAAAGCGAGATCGGCTCCACCACCCCCATGGCGACATTGTCCTCATCGGTCCCGTAGGTCACGTCCCACGCCCATTGGACGCCCGAAACCTTGACGGTCAGGAACGGGGTGTCGGGTGTGAACTCCTCATAGAGCTTGGAGGGATCATATTGCGCGTAGAGGAGCCGGAACGAGGGGATGGCGATCGCCACCAAGATGAAGACCGGGATGACCGTCCACAGCACCTCAATCGTCGTGTTGTGCGTCACCCGCGAGGGGACCGGATTGGCGCGCTCGCCATATTTGACGATGCACCAGCCGATCAGGGCCAGCACCAGAACGACGATCAACGACATGATGATCAGCGTGTACCAGCTGAACCAGTGGATATAGTCCATCACCAAGGTGGCGGAGGTCTGCATGTCCATCTGCCAGGGGACCGGTGCGCCGTCCTGCGCCAACGCAAGGCTTGGGGCCGCCGCCAGCCACGCCAGAGCCGCGAACAATCTCACCGTCAACGCCATGGATTCGTCTCTCCGCGTCGCGGACTTCGGCGGTTGCGAGGCCCCGGGGTGAGCCTCAGCCGAATGGGCGCCCGCATGCCCCTCCGATCGGCACAATCGAGTATACAAATCGGCCAGTCGGCGCAACGCGCAAGGGGGGCGATTTATGCGGCATATTTGCGCGCGGAACGGCCGTCGACACGCGCAGAGGTCGGCCTCTTTCTTGACACCTTGGGCGGCTCTGGTAGGGCTTCGCATCGCCTTTGCCGGGCGTTTTGCGAAAAATGTGGCCCTTCTGGTTTGGAAAGCTAAACGTGTATCGTCTCCTTCTCATCGCGACGCTTTTGCTCATGGCGCCCGCCCAAGCTTTGGCGCAGGGCGAGGTCAAAGCCAAATATGGCGACTGGGATTTGCGCTGCGACACGCCGCCGGGCGCGCAGAATCAGCAGTGCTTCATCATGCAATTCGTCACCGCCGCCGACCGCGACAATGTCGGCCTATCTGTGATTGTCATGAAGACGGCTGATAAGCAGGCGCGTATCCTCAGGCTCCTGGCGCCGCTCGGCGTGCTTCTGCCGCGCGGGCTCGGGCTGAGGATCGACGATACCGATATGGGCACGACCGGCTTCATCCGCTGTTTGCCGAATGGCTGCCTGTCGGAGGTGCTCATGGACGATTCGCTGATTGAGTCCTTGCGTGCAGGCGAACGAGCGATGTTCATTATTTTCCAGACGCCGGAGGAGGGAATCGGTGTGCCGATTTCGCTTGAGGGTTTCGGCGAAGGCTTCGACGCACTTCCCTGACGCGCCTTAAGGAGCGCCGGCGCCCCACGGCGATCTCCGACGGCCCAATCCGGAAGCTGCGGCACGCGCGGGAGCGGCGATCGCCATGCAGCAGGAATCCCACGGCACGAGCTTCAGCTTCGTCTTCGCCGAGCCGCTGATCCTGCTTCTGGCCGCCGTGATCGGCGTGGCGATTTCGCGCCGGCTTGGGCTCGGCTCGGTGCTCGGCTATCTCGCGGCGGGTGTCGTCATCGGACCGGTGGCACGGCTGATCACCGACGCTGAAGAGATCATGCATGTTGCCGAGCTCGGCATCGTGCTTTTCCTGTTCATCATCGGCCTGGAATTGCGGCCGGCGCGTCTGTGGTCGATGCGCACCGATATTTTCGGTCTCGGCCTGGCGCAGTTGATGGTGACCGGGCTGATCCTCACCGTGCTTTTCATGGTGCTCGGCTGGCGCATCGAGCCGGCGCTGATCATCGGGTTCGGACTTGCCATGTCGTCGACGGCGTTCGGCATGCAGGCGCTGGCAGAACGCAACGAGGTGGCGACGCCTTATGGGCAGAAGGCGATCGGGATTCTGCTCTTTCAGGACATCGCCATCGTCCCACTTTTGGCGCTGGTGCCGATCGTGGCGTCAGGGGGTGAAGCCTTCGCGACGGCCGGCGTCACGGAGATCGTGAAAGTCGTCGCCGCCCTGGCGGCGCTGCTTCTTGCCGGCCGCTATCTGCTCAATCCGTTCTTCCGTCTCCTGGCGGTCACCGGCGCGCGCGAAATCATGACGGCGGCGGCGCTTCTGGTGGTGCTTGGCGCCGCCGTGCTGATGGATCTCGCCGGCATGTCGATGGCCATGGGTGCCTTCATCGCCGGCGTGATGCTGGCGGATTCGGCCTTTCGTCACGCACTGGAAGCAGAAGTCGAGCCGTTCCGCGGCATCTTGCTGGGGCTCTTCTTCATCTCCGTGGGCATGTCGATCAACATCGACACGGTGATCTACAGCTGGTGGCGGATCGCGCTGGCGGTGCCGGCCATTATGATCATCAAAGCCGCGGTGATTTACGGGCTGGCGCGGCTCTTCGGCTCCGGTCACGCCGATGCCGTGCGCGTCAGCCTGCTCCTGCCGCAGGCCGGCGAGTTCGCGTTTGTGCTGTTCGCCTCCGCCTTCGCGGTGCGCGCCTTGTGGCCGTCGGAGACCTCCTTCGTCGCCGGCATCGTCACCGTCACCATGGCGCTGACGCCGTTCGCCCTCATGCTCGACCGCTACCTCATCAAGCGCGATGAGACGGACGACACGATGGAGGAGGATTTTGAGGGCGCCGGCGGCAAGGTGCTCGTCATCGGCTTCGGCCGCTTCGGGCAGATCGTCAGCCAGGTGCTTCTTGCCCAGCACATCGACGCCACCCTCATCGACGCCAGTGCGGAACGTGTTCGACAGGCGGCGCGGTTCGGCTTCCGCATCTATTTCGGCGACGGCACCAGGCGTGAAGTGTTGCGCGCCGCGGGGGCGGGGCAGGCGTCGGTCGTGTGTGTGTGCGTTGCCAAGCCCGACATTGCCAACCGCATCATCGAGTTGGTGCACTCGGAGTTCCCCAACGCCAAGATCTATGCGCGCTCCTACGACCGCACCCATACGCTGGAGCTTTTGGCCAATGGCGTCGATTACGAGGTTCGCGAGACACTGGAATCGGCCATTCTCTTTGGCGGCGAAACGTTGCGCGCGCTCGGCTATGACGCTGAGGAGGTGCAGACCATCGTCGATGAGGTGCGCCGCCGCGACGCCGACCGTCTGGCCTTGCAAAGAAGCGGCGGCATCCATGCCGGCCGCGAGGGGCCGCCGGCCGAGCCGATGACACCGGAGCCGCTCGTTCGCCCGACACCGCGGCATGCGGAGGATGCGCCCGGGGACGAGCCAACAAGCCGCGCGGCTGAATAATGCATCCTCATCAGCATGAAGCCTTGGCCGGCAGGGGCGGCTTGGCTAAAAGGCCCCGATGAACAGGCACGAGCTTTCCGGCCGCAACGGCGAAGCGCAGCTTCGCTACCTCGACAGCGACTACCAGGTCGTCGTGCCGGGTGCCTACGTGACCTGTGCTGAGACCGGCAAGCGCATCCCGCTGGCGGAGCTTCGCTATTGGAGCGTCGATCGCCAGGAGGCCTACGCCGATGTGGAGGCCTCGCTCAAGCGGGAGCAGGCCCTTCGCCAAGGCGGGACATGATCGGCGGGCCGCGCCGGTAGGCGCTGCCATGCGCGGCGACGGCATCCTCAATCATGCCGACAAGCCGATTAGGCTCATCAAAGCGGACGTGAATGGGAAATGTCTCGGCGGTCGCGGCGAGCCGCTCCGCTGCGTCGCCGCCGCGCGTCAGGCGCGCCCGGTCCTTCTCCGTGGTGATGGGAACAAGCTTGCGGCTCTCAGCCTCCGCCAGGATCGCTTCGCAATCCTCATGTGTGAACAGGTGATGATCGGCAAAGCTCATCGTGTGCTGCACCACCGCGCCGGACGCCTCTAAAAGCGCGTAGAACTTGTCCGGGTCGGCGATGCCGGCAAAGGCGAGATAGGCATGGCGTTTGAGGCCGCGCCGGCGCGCCGCCTCCGTCTTGGCCCGAAGAATGGGAAGCCCGGCGCGGGCGGCAGCGCGTACCGCCCTGCCCTGCGCTCCTTCGCCGAGCACCACCAGCCCGTCAGCGCAACGGATCTGATAGGCGAGCGGCGCGCGGAGTGGACCGGCCGGCAAAATCAGGCCGTTGCCGATGCCGCGCCGCGCATCGACCACGACAAGAGCAAGATCCTTGTTGAGCGAGGGATTTTGGAAACCGTCATCCATCACCACGATGTCGGCGCCGAGACTGGCGAGCAGCTTAGCGCCGGCGGGACGATCTGCGGCGACAATTGTCGGCGCGAACTGCGCCAATAAGAGCGCTTCATCGCCGACATCGTGCGGTGAGTGAACCGCGAGCGAGACAACGAGCGGCCCCGATTCACGCCCGCGATAGCCGCGCGTCAGAAAACCCGGATTGAGGCCCAGCTTGCGACAGACACTGGCGACCGCCAAGGCGGTCGGCGTCTTGCCGGCGCCGCCGACGACAAGATTGCCGACGCAGATGACCGGCACGCCAGTCGACGTTCCGGCGCGCATCATTCGGCGCCCGGATATCTGCCCATAGATGGCACCCAAGGGCGCGAGCGCCATCCCCGGCAGCGAGCGGCCCCGCCACCAGAACTCAGGCGCCTGCGGCAGCTTTATCTTCATGGCCGGATGCCGGGAGATAGGGTTTCAGCGCGTCCAAAATGCGCTCCAGAGCGCCGGTGAAGCGTTCAACGCAGGCATACGCTTCGCGCGCCAGCCGGTCGCGTTCATGCGCATCGTCGATCAACCGCGCCACGGCGGCAGCAAGATCGGATTCATTGCTCACCGGCTTCACCGCCTTGGCCTCATGCAGCGCCTCGTAGACGTCGCGGAAATTTCCCACATGCGCACCGTGCAACACGGGAACGCGGAGCTTGGCCGGTTCGATCGGGTTCTGTCCACCGCGCGATACCAATGATCCGCCGAGAAATGCCATGTCGGCAAGCCTGTACCAGAGCCCCATCTCGCCGATCGTATCGGCCAGATAGATGTCGGTGTCGGCGTCGATCGCCTCATTCAGCGAGCGCCGGCGCACATGCTGCCCGGCTGATTGTATCGCTTCGGCCACGGCGTCGCCGCGCTTGGGGTGGCGGGGCGCGACCACTGTCAGAAGCCGCGTGCCGCGGCGCGCCAATTCCGCATGCGCCGCCGCCACGACAGCCTCCTCTCCGGGATGCGTGCTGGCGGCCACCAAGATCGGCCGGTCACCGGCCGCCTCGCGCATCTCGGCCAGCACGGCGTCGTCGACCGGCGGCGGCGGCACATCGAACTTCAGATTGCCGCAGACCTGAACGCGGGCCGCGCCGAGCGCGCGCAGACGATCCGCATCGGCGAGGGTCTGCGCCAGATAGAGCTGCGGGCGCGCAAGTACGGCGCGCGCCAATAGCGGGAAGCGTTGCCATGACCGGAACGAGCGCTCCGACATCCTGGCGCTGACCACGACCAGCGGTACATTCCGTCGGTTCAGGCTCCTCAGCATGGTCGGCCAAAGCTCCGACTCGGCGAAAAGCGCAAGATCGGGCCGCCAATGGTCAAGAAACCGACGCACGGTCACCGGCGTATCGATCGGCGCGAACTGATGCAGCGCCACGTCGTTGAGACGCCGCGCCGCAACATCGGCGGCGGTGAGCGTTCCGGTGGTCAGGAGAATTGCCGGCCCGCTGTCGTGCAGGCGTCGGATAAGCGGTGCGGCGGCGGCCGTCTCGCCAACGCTTGCGGCATGCACCCAGACCAGCGGTCCGTTCGGCCGCGCGAGGCTGGCCTTGCCGAAGCGCTCAGCGCGGCGGCTCCGATCTTCCTTGCCTCGCTTCGCCCGCCGGGTCAGCAGCGCGCCGGCAGCCGGCAGCGCCAGATATCCCGCCGCGCTGTAGAGCGCCAGCGCGGCTTCGCCGAGGAACGATGCGGCCGGCCAGTCCGGCGCCGCCTCAGCCTCCGGCGGCAGCGAGCTGGAGTTCGTCACCGAGAAGCTGTGCCTTGACCATGCTTGCATATCTGCCGCGCTGCGCCACCAGCTCTTGGTGCGTGCCGGACTCAAGAACACGGCCTTCTTCCATGTAACAGATCATGTCGGCCTTCTTCACGGTCGACAGGCGGTGGGCGATCATCACCACCGTGCGCCCCGACAACAGGCGCTCCATCGCCGCCTGCACCTTGGCCTCCGATTCCGCATCAAGTGCGCTGGTCGGCTCGTCGAGCAGCAGGATGGGTGTGTCGCGCAGCATAGCCCGGGCAAAAGCAATGCGCTGGCGCTCACCGCCTGACAGGCGCGTCCCGGACTCGCCCACCTGCGTCTGATAGCCGTCCGGCAGCCGCATGATGAAATCGTGCGCCGCAGCCGCCTCCGCCGCGGCCGCGATCTCCTCTTCGCTGGCGCCCTCCGATCCGTAAGAGATGTTGGCGGCGATGGTGTCGTCGAACAGCACCGGATCCTGCGTGAGCAGCGCGGAGGCGCCGCGCACGCTTGAGATCGTCACGCCCTGGATGTCCTGACCGTCGATCAGCACGCCCCCACTGTCCGGATCGAAGAAGCGGAGGATGAGATTGAGTACGGTGCTCTTGCCGGCGCCGCTCGGCCCGACAAGCGCCACCTTGCGTCCCGCTGGCACCTCCAGGTCGAAATCGCGCAACACAGGGCCGCTGCCATCGTAGGAGAAGCAGACATTGCGGAAGCTGATGGCGCCGCC
Source organism: Afifellaceae bacterium (assembly GCA_028281235.1). Classification (GTDB taxonomy): domain Bacteria; phylum Pseudomonadota; class Alphaproteobacteria; order Rhizobiales; family Afifellaceae; genus DASWJZ01. The sequence continues at coordinate 85,907 of JANQKG010000030.1, forward strand.
GCCGAGGCGCAGCGGCTTCGCACCGCGCGCCTCGTTGACGTGCGAGGAATAGTCGATCACGGAGAAGACGCGCTGCGCCGCCAAAAGGCCCTCACTGATGGAGGCCATGACGGTGGCCAGCATCTTCATGGGCTGAAAAGCGAGCAGCCCGGCGGTCATGAAGCCCATGAAATGGCCGAGCGTGACGTTGCCCTGGATGCCCTGCCAACCGCCGTAAAACAGCACCGCGGCAATGCCGATGCCGGTGAACGCCTCCCAGGCCGGCCCGACCGCGGCGCGTGAGCGGGTCCCGCGCATGAGGTATTTGCGCAACTTACGAACGATACGGCGCAGGCGCTGTCCTTCATTCGCTTCCTGACCATAGGCTTTGACGACGCGCATCCCGACCAGGGTCTGCGTGAGCATCGAGTTCAGATGCCCTGCCTCCTGCATGGTCTGCCCGGCCGCGCGTCTGATGCGGCGCTTCTGCTTGCCGAGATTGATGATTGCGACCGGTGCACCGATCAGGACAAGCAGGCTCAAGCGCCAGTCCATGTAGAACATGGCGCCCAGAAGGGCGACGACCGTCAGCGTGCTCTTGACCAGGCGCAGCAGGGCGCTGGTGCCGGCGCGGTCGATGGTCTGCACATCATGGACAAAGGCAGAGACGAAGCGACCGGAATGGAACTCCTGAACCCAGGCCAGGTCCGCCGCAGCGATCGTATCGAACATGCGCACACGCAAATCGGCGACGATCTTGGTGGAGAGCGAGCCCTCTGCGACGGAGGTCAGCCAGCTTGCCGCGGCGCGGACGGCGATCAGCACCACCGCCAGAACCGGCAGGATGTAGACAAGGGTCCCGTCCTTGGCGACGAAGACGTCGTCGCCAATTCGTTGCAGAAGAAACGGGACGGCACCAGCGGAAGCGGCGATGAGCGCCATGCCGACTACAGTGAGCGCGAGAATGCGCCGATGCGGCCAGAAGAACTCGACGATCAGACGCCTGAATATCGGCCAGGCAACAAACTCCTCATCGGGGCGTGCGTCGAACGTGAACTTGCCGGACGCGACGCCACCGACGGTATCGGCCTTGCTCATTGGCCGTCTTCCGGATCGAGCAGCCGGTGAAGATGCACGATGAAATAGCGCATCTGGGCGTTGTCGACCGTCATCTGCGCCTTTTCCTTCCAGGCTTTGTAGGCTTCGGCGTAATTGGGATAGACCCCGACAATATCGAGTTGGTCGAGATCGCGAAAGCGCACCTTGTCCAGCGCCTCCAGCTCGCCGCCGAAGACCAGATGCAGGAGTTGGTCGCGTGCGTTCGCCGTCTCGCTCATCGGGGCTCCTTCGGTGGCCCGGCGGTCAGCCCTTTTCCGACATCCCGCTGGGCGCCTCGCACAGTCGCCAGCGCCGCAGGCAGCAGCGAATCGTTGGCGGCCGCCAAAGCGCCATGGCGCGGGACTTCTTCGTTATAACACAGCACGTTGCCGTTGACCTCCGTCAGCCGGCCGCCGGCTTCGTGCACCAAAAGGTCACACGCCGCAAGGTCCCAATCGTGGGCGCGGGGGCTGGCGAGCGCCACGTCGATCCGGCCGGTCGCCACAGAGGCGACGCGATAAGCGAGCGACGGCACATAATCGGTGAGTTTGGCGCCGAGTTCGCCGACGGTCGGTGTGCGCATCCATCCGCGCGGACCGGACAGGCGTGCGCCGGCCATCTGCGTGCGGTTCGTCACAGTGAGACGCCCCGCCCCCATCCAGGCGCCGGCGCCGCGGCTTGCGGTGTACAGCTCGTCGCGAGCCGGGACGTTGAGGGCCGCGGCAATCGGGCGGCCCTTCTCAACAACGGCAAGTGAGACGCACCAACGCTCGTCACCGGCAATGAAAGCCTTGGTGCCGTCGATCGGATCGACGACGAAGATCGTGTCGCACGCCCGCCGCGCGGGATCATCGGCCGTCTCCTCCGACAGCCATCCATATTGGGGGCGTGCGGCCAACAACTCGCGGCGCAGAAAATCGTCCACCGCCATATCGGCCTCCGTCACAGGCGAGCCGCCATCCTTCGACCAGATGAGCGGGTCAGCGCGAAAATAGCGCATAGCGAGCGCGCCGGCGGCGCGCGCGGCCTCTGTAAGAAGCTCCAGATCGGTCTCCAACGCCACGCAAACAATTCCTTTCAGCCTGAAACGAAAGCGGATTCAGCTTTCAATTACCGTGATTTAGGGATGAAAAGCATTAACCACAGACCTTAAGCAGTTTAGGCAAATTGAGGGCTAGTGTCGCCTGTGCAAGAGGCCGAAACGGTCCGTAGTAAAAGAATTCGCGTCGAACAGAAATGGACGAAGTCCACTCAAATCCGGCGGGTCGTTCAACTGAACGGCCCGCCACCTTTCCAGACGCTTTCCTATACAGAGGGCGATCTGGCGACGGTGCGGAATGTCTTGCTACTTTTGACCGGGGGACAATCCTGATGTCTCGACCAGTTGCCGGCCTTGCCTGCCGCATTCGCGTTCCGGTTCGCCAATATGAGGCGGTCGCCGTTTTGATGCGCGACACACGCCACGTCATTCGTCTCCTGCATCGCGACGCCGGGCTGTCGATCGACGTGGAAGAGTTCGACACGTTCGAGACGGCGGAAGATTATGGCGACCGGCTCGCCAGTTTCCTCAATCTGCCGGCGATGATGATGGCCGGCGCACCTGGAACCGGGGCGGCGCGCAAGCCCGCCGCATCGCGGCGTCGCCGCGGCCTGCCCGTCCGCGGGCGACGGCCGCGCTTCCTGATGCGCCGCCGTCCAGGCGGCGACGGCGCGACCGAGAAGGTCGAAGGGCGCGAGATCATCGCGCGCAACTGAGCATCCTCAGAGCCTGTCTGAAGAATCAACTGCACGGCGCGCGACCGGATCATCAGACGTTCGCGCCCGCCAACATGGTCGGTCCCGGCTCTGAAATCAAAGAATAAGAGCCCTGAACCGGCCTTGTCCCGGCAGCGGCCGTCTGATCCGCTATCGACAAGGCACGCGGCCAGCAATCTCAAACGGGCTCTAAATCGCGACGAGCGCGTCGGCCACAAGGCCGGCGAAGATAATCCATCCGGTGACCGTGTTGGCGCGGAAGCGCGCCAGGCAATTGGGCGGATCGTCGGGAACGAGGGTGACGATCAGCCACATCGCGTGAAGCAGCGCCGCGCCGAGCGCTGCGAAAGCGAACAATCCGGCATCGGCCAGCGCAAAGGCGAATCCGATGAGCACGAACGCCGCGACATAGAAGGCGGCGATGCCGCTTTGCGAGCGCCGGCCGAAAAGCCGGGCGGTGGAGCGCACGCCGATCAGCGCGTCGTCCTCCTTGTCCTGCAGCGCGTAGATCGTGTCGTAGCCGATCGTCCATAAGACGGCGCCGACATAAAGCACGATCGGCGCAATGGCGAGCTCGCCGAAGATTGCTGCCCAACCGACCAGCGCACCCCACGAAAACGCCAGGCCGAGCACGAATTGCGGCCAATCGGTCACGCGCTTGGCGAAGGGATAGGCTGCGACGACGAGCAGTGATGCAAGGCCGATAGCGATGGTGAAGAGGTTGAACTGAAGAAGCACCAGCGCACCAACCAGCGCCTGCAGCACGAGAAACACCAGCGCCTGTGTCGGCGTCACAGCGCCGGCGGGAAGCGGCCGGTTGCGGGTACGCTCAACCTGCGCATCGAAGTCGCGGTCGATCAGATCATTGTAGGTGCAGCCGGCGCCGCGCATGGCGATTGCGCCGATCAGGAAAAGGAGAAGGTGCCAGACATTCGGCACCGCATAGCCGGCGGCGACGGCAGCGAGTGCCGCCGACCACCAGCACGGCCACAGAAGCAGCCACCAGCCGATCGGCCTGTCCCAACGGGCCAGCCGGCCGTACGGCTTGAGCCATTCCGGCGCGAAGCGGTCGAGCCAGTTGCGCGGCGGGGCGTCGGGGAGGACGTGGGCCGTCATCGTCACGTGATCGTGCTACGCGGCGTGAATGGTCGGGATGTCACTCACGTCGATTGCTTGCTCAGCCTGCCACGTATCGTAGGCCGCCTGCATCCTGACCCATATGCCTGCGCCATCGCCGAAGAGCTTACCCAGTCGCACCGCTACAGCTGGCGACACAGGCTTCCGTCCCTCCAAGATATCGTGGAGATGTTGCCGGGAGATCCCGAGAAGCGTGGCAATCTCCGTCTTGGTGCGGCCGACAGCGGGGATAACCTCGTCGCGCAGAAGCGCGCCGGGATGCGTCGGGCATCGGCGTCGGTCGCGCCTGGCTGGATACTCGGTCATGACTCGCTCCACGGCATGGCGATCATCGACGGGTTCATCAATGGTACTGCTCAAAATCGACCCGTTCAGCGTCACCTTCACCGAATTCGAATGTGATGCACCACGGGCCGTTGACGTGAACCGAATACCGAACGGGGTCAAAGCCTTTCAGCGCATGGAAGTCGAAACCGGGGACGTTCATTTCTTCCGCGACCTCGGCGACGTCCAAACGATCAAGGCGCACCAGAATTCGCCTATGTAAACGCTTGTCGATCTTTCCGGTTTTTCCAGTGGCCCAAAGATCGGCGAGCGCCTTGTTCTTGAACGACCGGATCACTCGGCGTAAGCTAATAGCTTACGCCACCTTGTCAACACATCGCGTGCAGGATTGCGCGCCGGCCAAACGGGCACATGAAAGTCCTTCTCATCGGATCGGGCGGGCGCGAGCATTCGCTGGCCTGGGCGCTTGCGGCCTCGCCGCTTCTGACCAAGCTCTACGCCGCGCCGGGCAATGGCGGCATCTCTGACATCGCGGAATGCGTCGCGCTTGACGTAAGCGACCATTCCGCCGTTGCGGGATTCTGCCGCGATAACAAGATCGACCTCGTGGTCATCGGACCGGAAGCGCCGCTGGTCGCCGGGCTGGTCGACGACCTTGAGGCGGCCGGCATCCGTGCCTTCGGCCCGACCAAGGCGGCGGCGCAGATTGAGGGCTCCAAGGGCTTCACCAAGGAGCTGTGCCGCGACGCCGGCATTCCCACCGCCGCCTATCAGCACTTCACCGATCACGACGCGGCACGCGACTATGTGCGCTCGCACGCCCTTCCCGTCGTGGTGAAGGCCGACGGACTTGCCGCCGGCAAGGGCGTCACTGTCGCCGCCAGCCGTGAAGAAGCGATCGCGGCGCTCGACGCGATCTTCGCAGACAGCGACGCGGCCGTGGTGATCGAAGAATTTCTGGACGGCGAGGAAGCGAGCGTCTTCGCGCTCTCAGACGGGCATAACGTTATCCCCTTCGGCACGGCCCAGGACCACAAGCGCGCCTTTGACGGCGACACCGGCCCCAATACCGGCGGCATGGGTGCCTATTCGCCTGCGCCGGTGGTGACGGAAGCGGTGATGGCGCGCGTCATGGCGGAGATCATCGAGCCGACGGTCGCGGCTTTGGCGGCGCGCGGCATCCGCTATCGCGGCGTGCTCTATGCCGGGCTGATGATCAATGCGGGGGGGCCGAAGCTCATCGAATACAACGCCCGCTTCGGCGATCCGGAGTGCCAGGTGCTGATGCTGCGGCTGCAGGACGATCTTCTTGCCATCCTCAACGCGGCGGTCGACGGCGCGCTTGATCAGATCAGCATTCGCTGGCGCGACGAGGCGGCGCTGAGCGTCGTCGTTGCCGCCAAGGGTTATCCCGGCGCCTATGAGAGCGGCAGCGAAATCGGAGGGCTTGCTGAGGCTGCAGCACCGCCCGGCGTGGAGATCTTTCACGCCGGAACCCGTCGCGATGGTGGACGCATCCTTTCCGCCGGCGGGCGCGTGCTCGGGGTCTCAGCAATCGGTCAAACGATCGCCGAAGCGCAGGCGCGCGCCTATGAGGCGGTTGACCGCCTCGACTGGCCGGACGGCTTCTGCCGCCGCGACATCGGCTGGCGGGCGCTCAGAGCCTTTTGAAGTATCACCCTCACGGCGGGCGCGCCATGCACTCCTAACCTCCCCCTTGAGGGGAGGGTTGGGCTGCGGTGGAGCCCTATCCGCAGAACATCAAAGAGCATGCCGCGGAAATGGGACGAAGCTCTAAGCGGTAAGCACGCTGGTTAACCGGACATATCGATTTTCTGATGTATTGTGTACTTGTTGCGGCATGTTTGTCTCGCCAGGTTCTGCGTGAAGGGACGCTGCCATGTCGGCTGAAACGCGTATCGGATTGGCGCTGGGAGGTGGTGGCGCGCGCGGGATGGCGCACATCCTGGTCTGCGAGGCCTTTGACGAACTCGGTATCAAGCCGGCGCTGATCGCTGGCACGTCGATCGGCGCGATCATCGGCGCCGGCTATGCGGCGGGATTTTCCGGCAAGGAGATGCGCGACAGCTCCTGCGCCTTCTACGCCAACCGGCGGGAGGTTCTGGCGCGGCTGTGGCGCGTGCGGCCGGTGGGCTTCACGGATCTCTTGCGGCGGCGAAGCCTGACGCCGCAATTCGACGCCAACCTCATCCTTGAGACTTTCGTGCCGGGCTATGACCTTCTGCCGGAGACGTTCGAACAGCTCGCCATCCCGCTGAAGGTCGTCGCGACCGATTTCTACGCCTGGACCGAAGCGGTGATGACGCATGGTCCGCTCAAGCCGGCGATCGCCGCCTCAATTGCCATTCCGGCGGTCTTTCGCCCGGTGGAGATGGACGGCCGCGTGATGATCGACGGCGGCGCGTGCAACCCGCTGCCCTTCGACAATATCGCCGAATGCGATGTCAGCGTGGCGTGCGATGTCGCCGGCGGTCCGGCGGACATGTCCGGCAGCTCACCGGGGCTCCTGGAATGCGTGGTCGGTGCTGCACAAATCTCCATGCAATCGGTCATCCGCGAGAAGCTGAAATGGCATCAGCCGGATGTCCTGGTGCGGCCCGACATCAACGGCGTGTTCATCCTGGACTTCCTCAAGACGCAGGAGATCCTGGAGAACAATGTCGCCTTCAAGGACGATCTGAAGCGCCGGCTCGATCACGCCATCAACACGCCGTTTGAACTGCCCGATGCTTCAGCGCCTGGCGCGGAAGAAGGTGCGCAGCAGTTCGGACGCGGCAGCCTCACCCAGGCCGGAATAAACCTCTGGCGCATGGTGGCAGGCGGCGGCGGCAAAGAACCGGACGCCGTGGTCGACCCCGCCGGTCTTGGGGTCGGCGGCACCGTAATAGAGCCGGCGGATGCGGGCGAAGGAGATCGCGGCCGCGCATAGCGTGCACGGCTCCAGCGTCACGTAGAGGTCGCACGCGGCAAGCCGCTCGTTCCCAAGCTCTTCCGACGCCCTGCGGATCACCAAAATCTCAGCATGGGCGGTCACGTCGTTGAGTTCGCGCGTGCGGTTGCCCGCGGCAGCCAGCACCTTGCCGTCGCGGACCAGAACAGCACCGACAGGGACCTCGCCGCGCGCGCCGGCGGCCTTCGCCTCCGCCAGCGCCTGCTGCATGAAGTCCGGACGGCTGGTGCTCATCTCGCGTCGCGTCGGCTCGTTTGGTATGGAGCCGCAATGAGTGGCGGGGCTCAGGACAAAAAACAAGCGCGGCAAATAGCCGGCGCGACGGGCGAACGCATCGCCAAGCGGATCGCGCGGGCTGGCCATTGCTCGCGGCGCGACGCGGAGCGGCTGATTGCAGAGGGGCGCGTGCGGCTGAACGGAGCGATCATCTCATCGCCGGCGATCAACGTCACCGCTGCCGACGCCATCGACATTGACGGCGAGCCGCTCGCCGCGCGCGAGCGCACGCGGCTGTGGCTTTTCCACAAGCCAAAGGGGCTGATGACGACCAATCGCGACCCGGAAGGCCGACCGACGATCTTCTCAGCCTTGCCGTCGGCACTGCCGCGCGTCGTGACGGTCGGCCGGCTCGACATCAACACCGAAGGCCTGCTCCTTCTCACCAATGATGGCGGACTGGCGCGGCAGCTTGAGCTTCCCGCCACCGGCTGGATGCGGCGCTATCGCGTGCGCGCGCATGGCACGGTGGAGCAGCCCGCACTTGACGCGCTGGCGCGCGGCGTCGCCATTGACGGCATGGTCTATGGCGCGATCGAGGCGGCGATCGACCGCGTGCAGGGCAGTCATGTGTGGCTGACTGTCGGCCTCCGGGAAGGCAAGAACCGCGAGGTCCGACGCGTGCTTGAGTATCTCGGGCTTGCCGTCAGCCGGCTCATCCGCGTCTCGTACGGCCCGTTTCAGCTTGGGGATCTGGACGCCAGGGAGGTGCGCGAGGTGCGCGGGCGAGTTCTGCGCGACCAGCTCGGCGCAAAGCTTGCGCACGCCGCCGGCGTCGATTTCGACGCGCCGATACGGGCGCCGGAGAAACCAAGCGGCAAGGCTTCAACAGGCACGCGGGCGGTGAAGACAAAACCATCCGCCAAGAGAAAGCCGCGCCGAGGCGCGCATGCGAATCGTCGGCGGGCGCCTTAAGGGACGGGCGCTCGTCGGGCCGGGGTCGAGCGCCATCCGCCCAACCAGCGACCGGCTGCGCGAGACGCTGTTCAATGTGCTCCGTCACGCGCACAACCTGCCGCAGCCGGAGACGCGGGCGCTCGACCTTTTTGCCGGGACCGGGGCGCTCGGGCTGGAAGCGCTGTCGCGCGGCGCAAGCCAGGCGCTCTTCGTGGAGACGAGCGTGGAAGGCCGCGGCCTTATCCGCTCCAACATCGAGGCGCTGGGCCTGACCGGTGTGACGCGCATCCTGCGCCGCGACGCGACCGATCTCGGCAGCGTCGGCACGATCAAGCTGTTCGATCTGGTGTTCTGCGATCCGCCCTATGGCAAGGGATTGGGCGAGACGGCGCTCGCCGCCGCTGCAAGCGGCGGGTGGCTGAAGCCGGGCGCACTTTGCGTTCTGGAGGAGCGGGCCGGCGTCGACGTCATGCTGCCGGAGGGCTTCGAGACGCTGGACCGGCGCACGGCCGGCGACAGCCAGATCGTCATTGCCGCTTGGCGGCTCTCCCTTCATCCCTCATCCTGAGGTGCGTCTTTCGCCCCTTCGAGGCTCAGCGCTGCGCGCTTCGCACCTCAGGATGAGGGCGAAAGACGCCTCGAAGGACGGGATGAAGGGGCATGCCCTGCCCGGTGGTATCACCGCCGCCCAAAAAGCCGCTCTACGTCGGCGAGCTTCAGTTCCACATAGGTCGGGCGGCCGTGATTGCATTGGCCCGATTGCGGCGTCGCCTCCATCTCGCGCAGAAGCGCGTCCATCTCCTCCGGCCGCAGACGGCGCCCAGCACGGACGGAGCCGTAACAGGCCATGGTCGCGGCGACATGGTCGAGCCGCTCCGCCAGACGCGTCGACGCATCCCATTCGGCGAGATCGTCTGCGATGTCGCGGATGAGCGCCTTGGCGTCCAACTCGCCGAGCATGGCCGGCGTCTCCGTCACGGCCACCGCGCCCGGCCCGAAGGGCTCCACGACGAGGCCCACATCTTTCAGCTCATCGGCGCGCGCGGCGAGGCGATCAACGTCGTCGCGCGGCAGCTCGACCACTTCGGGGATGAGCAGAATCTGCCGCGCCAGGGCCTTGCCGTGAAGCCCCGCCTTGAGCCTCTCATAGACGATGCGCTCATGCGCTGCGTGCTGGTCGACAATGACCAAGCCGTCATGCGTCTGCGCGACAATGTAGTTGGCATGAAGCTGCGCGCGCGCTGCGCCGAGCGGCTGATCAAGCGCCGCTTGATCGGGTTCGGCAAGCGTGGCGCGGGCATCAGCCGACGGCCGATCGATCGTGTCGAACCCGGCCTGCGCCGGCTCGCCGAAGCCCTGAGGCGACGCCGGAGCAGGCGACGGAGCCGCCCAGCTGCCCCATGTCGCATCGCTCCTGCGGGGCGACGGCGCAGCGGCAGGCCGCAGCGCGTCGCGCGCAGCCATACCGACGCTTGGAGCGGCGCGCGCACCGTGCTCGGCCAGCGCGTCGCGGATCGCCCCGATGATCAGCCCGCGCACAAGGCCGGGATCGCGGAAGCGCACTTCAAGCTTGGCAGGGTGCACGTTCACGTCGAACTCGGTGGGCTCCAATCCCAGAAACAGCGTCACGACGGGGAACCGGTCGCGGGCGAGCACGTCGGCATAGGCAGCGCGCAAGGCGCCGGAGAGAAGCGGGTCGCGGAGCGGCCGCCGGTTCACAAACAGGAATTGCTGCAGCGAGTTCGCGCGATTGAATGTCGGCAGTCCGGCAAGACCCGTCAGTGTGACGCCCTCGCGTTCCGCGGCAATCGGCATGGAATTCTCAACGAACGCCGCGCCGATCACGTCCGCAGCACGCCGCCGCCGGGCGCCCTCCCCTTGCTGCGGCGGGTAGTCCAGCGGCATCCGGTCGGAACCCGCCAGCGCGAAGCGCACATCAGGATGTGCCAGGGCCAGACGCCGCACCGTATCGGCGACCGCGTTCGCCTCCGCCCTGTCGGAGCGCAGAAACTTCAGCCGCGCCGGCGTGGCAAAGAAGAGATCACGCACCTCCACCTGCGTGCCCGTCGCGCGGCTCGCCGGCGCCGGCGGGCCAAGCCGGCCGGCATCAACTTCGAGCGACCAGGCATGCTCTTCTTCGGCGTGGCGCGATTGGATTGTGACCCGCGCCACTGCGCCGATCGAGGCCAGCGCCTCGCCGCGAAAACCGAGCGTGGCGACGTCATCCAACGCCTCGCCGGGAAGCTTCGACGTGCAGTGCCGCGACACGGCAAGCTCCAACTCATCGCGGCGCATGCCGGTGCCATCATCGGCGACGCGGATCAGGCTCTTGCCGCCGCCGGCCGTGACGATGTCGATGGACGCTGCGCCGGCGTCGAGCGCGTTCTCCACTAGCTCCTTCACGACGCTCGCCGGCCGCTCGACGACCTCGCCGGCGGCGATGCGGTTGATGACGTGATCCGGCAGACGGCGAATAGGCAAGCGGCTCCTCCGCGCGGGAGCGAATCTCCAAAGCTATCGTCGGACAATAGTGCCGGGAGGAGGAGCCGACTAGCGCTCCATCCATTCTGATCAGATCAAACTGGAGGCGCTACTATTTTGCTGGGGCATGATCTTGTCCGACCTTGCTTCGCCCGCCGAAGCGCGCTTCGCGAAGGCGGGAAAGGCGGTTCCCGCTCTTCGGGATCATGAGTCTTTGATAAGGCATGATCTTATCTGAAAAGCGGTGCCCACTTTTCGGGATCATGAGTCTCTGTCGGGGCATGATCTTATCCGAAAAGCGGTGCCCACTTTTCGGGATCATGAGTCTCTGTCGGGGCATGATCTTGTCCGAAAAGCGGTGCCCACTTTTCGGGATCATGCCCTAGCGCCGGCCGCCCATCAGCCAGCGGAGCCAGCCGCCGCCGCTGGAGCCGCCGGAGCCATTGATGTCCTCGAACTCCGCCGGTGCGGAAGCGGACGGCTCACGATATTCCGTCGGCGGGTCGGTCAGGAAGCGACGCTCGCTGGACCGGCCGTAACCCTCAGCCTCGGCAAGCGCCTTGCGGAACTCTTCCTGCTGCCGCTTGTTGTTGACGATCGCGTAAGGCGAGCCCTCATTCTCAATGGCCGGCGCTGAAGGCAATACGCCGACAAGTGGTTTCAGCCGGCGATATTCGGCCTGGCTGCCGCCGGCGCGCGGATCGTCGCTTTCATCGGGACGCATGGCGGCGATGCGCTCGTCGCGGCCGACCGGCCAGTCGGGCGAGGTCGCCGCGGCGGTTGCGGCCGGCGCGGGGAGCGCCTCAGCACTCGGTGGCAAAACCAGCGGCGCGCGCGGCTGGTATTCGATCTTCTCTTCCTTCCGGTCGCCCAGGAAACCGCCCGTCATCTCGCGGAACATGGCTATCTCCGGCGCTTCGCCGGTGCCATAGGTGGCGGTGGGCGAGCAGCCGGCGATCCAAGCCGGCGCGACCAGCAGGGCAAGCAGTTTCGGCGCGGTGAGACTCAACCGACGGCGCATGGCCTAAATCCCTCGAATCCATGCCCTATAGCACGAACAGACAAGGCGGGCGACCTCTCTATGTCACGGGCCTAATGTCACGGGCCGAATGTCAGGGGTCTGTCTCACGTTTCCGTGGCGATTTGGGGGCGTTCCAGAAGCCAGGCGAGCACCAGCCCGATAACACCGGCGACGATCCACGTGTCGGCGAGGTTGAACACGTACCACTCGAAGCCGCCTGCATAGAACAGGAAGAGATCGGCGACGGCGCCGTGGATCACGCGGTCGATCGCATTGGAGATTGCGCCGGCCATGATCAGGCCAAGCGAGAGCGCGGCGAGGAGGCCGCGCGTCGACCACAGCCACCAGGCGAACAAGAGCCCGCCGCCGAAACCGATGGCCGTGAGCAACCAGCGGCCGAGCTCACTCTCCTGCTGGAACAGTCCATAGCTGACGCCGCGATTCCATACCATGACGAGATCAAGGAACGGCGTGACGGCCACCCGGCCCTTCTCATGAAGCGCGAAGGGGCCCAGCGCCCACGCTTTTGTCGCCTGGTCGACGATCACGCCAAGCGCGGCCACCGCATATCCGATCCACGGTGCGCTTTTCGCCATTCGCCTATTCCGCCGCCGTCTGCCCTGCGGTGTCGAATTCACGCAGCGCTTCGGCGTCGCGCGGCGAGACATCCGGATAGTCTCGGTCGGAGCCGACATCAGTGGAATACTTCCAGGAGCGCGCACATTTCTTGCCGCGCGCCTTCTCCACGGCGACCGCGGCGACTTCCGCCTCCTGCGGCAAGCGGAAGGCGTTGGCCGGCGCCTTCTTCAGCGGTTTGACCGTGAAGCCGGAGGTGATGCAGATATCCGCCATGTCGACGTCGTCCATGGCGGCGATGAGGGTTTCATCGGATACGAACAGTATCGGACTGGCCTCCAGCGAGGAGCCGATGTCCTTGCGCACCCGCGCCTCCTCCAGCGCGCCCAGGACCACGCTGCGCAGCCTCAGAACGGCGTCCCACTTCGCCTCCAGCTTCTCGTCCCGCCAGGCCCGCGGCACCAGCGGAAAGAGCTCCAGGTGCACCGAATCGAGCTCGCTGCTGTGGCGCTGCACCCAGGCTTCGTCGCAGGTGAAGGGCAGGATCGGTGCAAACCAGCGCACGAGGCTGTCGAACAGCCGGTCGATCACAGTCAGCGTCGCATGACGATCACGCGACGATTCCGGGTCGCAATAGAGCCGGTCCTTGCGAACGTCGAAATAGAATGCCGACAGGTCGACAGTCATGAAGTTGAAGAGCGCGAAATAGATGCGCTTGAAGTCGAACGCCTGGTAAGCGTCGCGAATCACGCGGTCGAGACGCGCCAGATGCGACAGCATCAGCCGCTCAAGCTCCGGCATGTCGGATTCCACGACGCGGTGTTCGGGGCGGAAATGCGCCAAGGAGCCGAGCATCCAGCGCAGCGTGTTGCGTAGCTTGCGGTAGGAATCGACGCTGGTCTTGAGGATCTCCGGACCGATCCGCGGGTCCTCCGAATAATCGATGGAGGCGACCCATAGCCTGAGAATGTCGGCGCCGGATTGCTCGATGACTTGCTGCGGCGTGATCTGGTTGCCCAGCGATTTCGACATTTTGCGGCCGTCCTCGGCCATGACGAAGCCGTGCGTCAGCACCGCTTCGTAGGGCGCGCGGCCGCGCGTCCCGCAGCTTTCAAGAAGCGAGGAGTGGAACCAGCCGCGATGCTGGTCGGAGCCTTCCAGATAAAGCGAGGCGGGCCATTTCAGGTCGGGCCGGTCTTCCAGGACGAAGGCATGGGTGGAGCCTGAATCGAACCACACATCAAGAATGTCGTTGACCTTCTCCCATTCGGCCGGGTCGTAGGTATTGCCGAGAAAGCGCTCCTTCGCGCCGTTCTCGAACCAGGCGTCGGCACCCTCCGCCTCAAAAGCGGTGACGATGCGCTGGTTTACCGCTTCGTCCTTGAGAACCTCGCCCGTCTCCAGATTGACGAAGACGGCAATCGGAACGCCCCAGGCGCGCTGACGCGACACCACCCAATCAGGGCGCGCATCGATCATCTTGTAGAGCCGGTTCTGGCCGCTCTCAGGCACGAACCGCGTCTCGACGATGGAGCGTAGCGCACGGGCGCGAAGCGTGTCGCCGGGCTCGTCGATGTCGCGGTCCATATGGATGAACCATTGCGGCGTGTTGCGGAAGATGACCGGCTTCTTGGAGCGCCAGGAATGCGGGTATTGGTGCTTCAGCCGACCGCGCGCAATGAGCGCGCCGGCCTCCGTCAGCGCCTCGATCACTGCGGCGTTGGCGTCGCCCTTCTCACCGGACGGCGTGATGACCTGACGACCTTCAAAGCCCGGTGCGTCGACAGTGAAGCGGCCGTCGGCGTCTACGGTATAAGGGATGGCGGTGTCGACGCCGCTTCCTCCGAGCTGGGCACGGCTCGCCATCCAGATATCAAAGTCCTCGCGGCCGTGGCCGGGTGCGGTGTGGACGAAGCCCGTGCCGTCCTCCTCCGTGACGTGCTCGCCTGACAGGAGCGGCACGTCGAACAGATAGCCGCCGAGCCCGGCGGCGCGCAGGGGATGGGCGCAGACGAGCGTCTCAAAGTCGCCGGTCTCCACTTCCGAAACGCGCTGATAGTCCTCCACCCGCGCCTGCTTCATCACATCGGCGGCGAGCGCATCGGCGAGAACGAACTTGTCGCCGGCCCTGGCCCAATTGCCTTCCGGTGCAACCGTCACCTCGTAGAGCCCATAGGCGATGCGCGGCGAGTAGCAGATGGCGCGGTTGCCGGGGATCGTCCATGGCGTCGTGGTCCAGATCACAACGGAAGCGCCGCGCAGGAAGCGCGGACCCGATGTCACCGGAAACGCCACCCACACCGTGTCGGACGTGTGGTCGTGATATTCGACCTCCGCTTCCGCCAGCGCCGTCTTCTCCACAACCGACCACATGACCGGCTTGGAGCCTCGATAAAGCTGCCCGGACAAGGCGAACTTCATCAGCTCGGAGGCGATCGTCGCCTCAGCGTGGTTGTCCATCGTCGTGTAGGGGTTCTCAAAGTCGCCGACGACGCCCAGGCGTTTGAACTCTTCGGTCTGCACGCCCATCCAGTGACGTGCGAATTCGCGGCACTCGCGGCGGAACTCGTTGACCGGAACGGCGTCCTTGTCCTGGCCCTTGGCGCGATATTCCTCCTCCACTTTCCACTCGATCGGCAGGCCATGGCAGTCCCAGCCCGGCACGTAATTGGAATCGAAGCCGAGCATCTGGTGGGAGCGGGAGACGATGTCCTTGAGAATCTTGTTCAGCCCGGTGCCGAGATGGATGTGGCCGTTGGCGTAGGGCGGGCCGTCGTGGAGGATGTATTTGTCGCGCCCCTTGGCCGACTCGCGCTGCCGGCGATAGACGTCGACCTCCTCCCAGCGTTTGAGGATTTCCGGCTCGCGCTTGGGCAGGCCGGCGCGCATGGGAAAGTCCGTTTTGGGCAGGAACAGCGTCTCAGAATAGTCGCGGCCGGATGCGGCCTTCTTGTCGCTCATCTTGGGGCCTTCAAGGCATTGGGGGACTTACACGCGGGCTTCGCCATAGAGGCAGCGCGCCGCCGAATAGCGGCCGTTCCGGCCCCGTCAGAGCGAGGCCGTGCGAATAATTCGACTGATCGCCGAAACGTGCACCATGACGGGGCTTTTAGCGGAGGCCGGCGGGCAAGGGAAGCAGGTGCAAGCTCGAACACACTGACACAAGAAAACGGGCACAAGAAAACGGGGCACAGGGCGATGGGCGTTCTCGACAACGTGCCACCTGCCCGTTATACTTAGGCCAAGTGGCACAGACCAGGATTGGCAATTCAGATGAAGCAACCCCGAGCGCTGTCGCCTGCGGCGGGCAAAGCGCCCGCAAGAACGAAGCGGCCTACTACGTCCGGAAAGACGACATCCGGCCGTTGCCTTCTCTCTGACCTCGCGGAGCGTGAGGTCAGGAACGCGGCGCGCGGCGAACGCGCGGAATTTATGATTCTCGATGACCTGTTGGCTCATGGTTTTAGCAGGGAGGAGCTTTACAGCCTCGTCCTGCCGCGCCGAACTTTCGCGCGGCGCAAGCAAGTGAACGCGCGACTCTCTGCGGAGGAGACGGACCGCGCAGTCAGGATTGCCCGTCTCACCGCGATGGCGGAGCGCGTCTTTGGCGAGCAGGAGAAAGCACACCGTTGGCTGCGCAAGCCGAGTCGTACACTCGACGGCGCCGTTCCGCTGAACTTGATGAAGTCCGAAAGCGGCGCTCATCTCGTTGAGCAAACATTACACCGTATCGACTACGGCATACTCGCCTAGCGATCTTAGCGTGAACGTCTGGCGGATATCCAACTACGCTGACCTTTCGGGCCAGGGAGAAATGATCGCATCCGGTCGGTGGCACCTTGCAGGCACACCTGTCGTCTATTGTGCCGACCATCCGGCAACGGCGCTTCTTGAAAAGCTCGTTCATATCGACCTGGAGGACATGCCGCGCGGCTACACGCTTCTCAGGATCGACGTGCCGGACGAACCGAGCCACCGCATTGAGGTCGCCGAACTCCCAGCCGATTGGATGACCAATTTCGAGGCCACCCAAGCCGTCGAGACTGACGCGCTCGCCGCGGCAGAGCATCTTCTCATATGGGTCCCGTCGGTTCTCGCCCCGCATACATGGAACGCGCTTCTCAACCCGCGCCACGAGGCCGCATCTCATTGCAAGATCATCGAAACCGAACAGAATCTTTTCGATCCCCGGCTGGTCCGTTGAGGAACGCCAAATCTAGTGTCCCGAATCTGAAGTTCGCATCACTATTCAGCCTGCTCTGAACGAACTTCAGATTCGACAGGGACACTAGACAACATATTGAATCTATTGTTGTTTTATGGCTTGAAGTTCCTACGACGAGCCTGCTGGAATAATGGTAGGAACTTCAAACCCACTACACTGGCGCTTCGGCCGCGAAGCAGATAGAGCGACTCGCATGATGGGACCGTCAGCGATGCTGCGCGCGCTCTACGATTGGACGATGCGGCTGGCGGCGACCAAGCATGCCACAGCGGCGCTGGCGTTTATCTCCACCATCGAAAGCTCCGTCTTTCCGATCCCGCCGGACGTCCTGCTCATCCCCATGGTGCTGGCCAAGCGAGCCAAGGCGTGGTGGTACGCGCTGGTGGCGACCGTCTCCTCGGTGATCGGTGGCTTGATCGGCTATGCGCTGGGGGCGCTTCTGTTTGAAGCCGTGGCCAAGCCGATTCTGAGTTTTTACGGCTATCTGGAGCAGTTCGACCACTTCGCCGAATATTACAATTCGTGGGGCGCGTGGGCGGTGCTCGTCGCGGGTGTCACGCCCTTCCCGTTCAAGGTGATCACCATTGCGTCCGGCGCGACGCAATTGTCATTGGTGGTGTTCATCGTGGCGAGCGTCGTGGCGCGCGGATTGCGCTTCTTCCTCGTGGCAGGGCTGCTTTATTGGTTCGGCCCGCCGATCCGCGATTTCATCGAAGCGCGGCTCGGTCTGGTGACGACAATCTTTTTCGTGCTGTTGATCGGCGGCTTCGTGGTGGCGCGCTACGCGGTTTGATCGCCGCCTGCCTTGAGCGCGACCCAGGCATCGGCGATGCGCTGATCGAAGGCGCTCGGGGGATGGCGCTCCAGGATGGTGCGCGCCTCAACGGAATCCTCGTCCATGCGCGCCACCAGCGCCTCGACGCTGTCGAAATGGCGCTCTTCACGAATATGTCCGCAGAACGAGACGAGTGCGTCTGCGCCGTAAAGGTCGCCGGAGAAATCGAAGACGAAGGTCTCCAGCACCGGGTCGCCGCCGCCGAAAGTCGGGCGCCGGCCATAGCTCGCCACGCCGTCGCGGAGCGCGCCGTCGGTCGTCAAAAGACGCACCGCATAAATGCCGTGGGCGAGTTCAGATGCCGGATCGAGCACCATGTTGGCTGTCGGGTAGCCGAGGTCTCGGCCGCGGCCGTCACCGTGTTGGACGGTTCCCGCAACGGCGAAACGCCAGCCAAGCAGCCCGCCGGCCGCTGCAACATCCCCTTGCGACAGAGCGTGACGGATGCGCGTCGACGACACCGCCTCCGGCCCTTCGCTCACCGCATCGACGGTCGTTACCGAGAAGCCGTGCAGTACGCCCTGCTCGGCAAGGAATTGCGGCGTGCCTGCGCGGGCCTTGCCGAAGTGAAAATCATAGCCGGTGATTGCGGCGCGGATGCCGAGGCGCTTCAGCAGCACGTCACTGACGAAATCCGCCGCGCTCTGCGCCGCCAGCGCCTGATCGAACGGCAGCACCAAAGTGCCGTCAAAGCCGAGTGCGGCCGCGAGCGCGGCTTTCAGCGGCGCCGGCGTCAAACGAAAGAGGGGCTTTCCGGAGAAGAAAGCACGCGGGTGCGGCTCGAAGGTCAGCATCAGCGCAGGCACGCCCAGATGCTCCGCTTGCGCGGAGGCAGCGCGCAGCACCGCCTGATGGCCGCAATGCACGCCATCGAAATTGCCGATAGCCACCACGCCGCTGCGCCACGCGGACGGCATGTCGGCGAGACTGGCAAAGCGGGCTGGCTTGGCGGGAGGCATCATGGGCGGGGTTCGCAAGCGGCCGGGACCCTGCCTGCCGCGGATGGGAGCGTCAAGCGGGTCAAGCGGCGCCATCCCAAGCAAGTGCCGGGATATGCGCCACCGCATCAAGCCCCTCCGCGTGCAGCCGGGCAACGACGCGCGCCGCGTCCGGGTCTTTGTGCGATCCGAAATCGGCGGCGTGAATGCCGCCGGTGACAAAAAGAGCCGGCAGATCATTGTCGACGGCGCCGCGGATGTCGGTCGGGAGACCGTCGCCGATGGCCAGAATGCGCTTGCCTTTCAGCGCCGCGATCTCGCGCTTGGCGGCATCGTAGATCGGTGCGTGCGGCTTGCCGAACAGGACAGCCTCGCCGCCCAGCTCGCTATAGAGGCGGGCGAGCGCACCGGCGCAATAGATCAAATGGCCGCCGCGCTCTACGACGAAGTCCGGATTGGCGCACACCATGGTAAGTCCGCGCGCCACAAGCCGCTCAAACAGGGCGCGATAATCCTCCGGCGTCTCCGTATCGTCGTCGAGGAGCCCCGTGCAACTGACGATCTCCGCCTCGTCCTCAGACACAAGCGCGATGTCCAGCCCCTCGTAGAACGCGTCGTCGCGGTCGGGACCGACATGCAGTACCTTTGCGCCGGGGCGCGCGGCGATCACTGCGCGCGTCACATCGCCGGACGTAATGACGGTATCGTAGGCGCCGTCGGGGACGCCCAGCCCTCTCAGCTGTGCGACGACCGAATCGGCCGGACGCGGCGCATTGGTGACGAGCCCAACCGGTCCGACGATCTCGCGGAAGCGGACAAGCGCGTCCACGGCGGGTGGAAACGCGGCGACACCGTTGTGGAGAACGCCCCAAACGTCGCACAGCAGCGAATCATATTCGCCGGTCAGCTCCTTCAGACCCGCAATCCGACGCATTCCGTTTTCGTTCCATCCTCAGCGCCGAGAAGCCCCGCGCGCCCGCGGGAAACCGGCGGCGCGGCCTAGCGCCACGCGCGAGCGCCGTCAAGCACGGCCGCCGTCGAGCAATAACCAGCTCCGGCCTGCCGCCCGCATCGGCGCGGCGGCCATATCGCACACGCGCCTTGAACAGATCATGAAGGAAAGTTCATTCGCCACCCTTCGCGCCGCCCCTATATTGCCGCAATATGTGACCGTCGGAGGGCCCTGCCCGATGAAGAGCTTCTTGCCGCTGGTGCTGTTGTCCGGAGTGCTGATGTCCTCAATCCCCGCCTATGCTGAGTCTCAGGTCGCCGAAATTGGCGCCGAAATCCCCCGCATGGCGCCGAACGCTGAGGAATTCCGCCTCGCCAACGGCATGCCCGTCGTCGTGATCCCCGACCACAGGGCGCCCGTCGTCTCGCACATGATCTGGTACAAGGTCGGCGCGGCCGATGAGGAAGACGGCCAATCGGGCATCGCCCATTTCCTCGAGCATCTCATGTTCAAAGGCACGGAGAACCATCCGGGCGATGAATTCCGCTCTCGCGTGGCGGCCATCGGCGGCGACGAAAACGCCTTCACCGCGGCCGACTACACTGCTTACTTCCAGCGCGTCGCCAAGGAGAATCTCGGCGAGATGATGCGCTACGAAGCCGACCGGATGACCAATCTCGTGCTTGCCGACGATGTGGTCGAGACGGAGCGCGACGTGGTTCTCAACGAGCGGCGCGACCGCGTGGAGCGCAATCCTGACGCGATCCTCAACGAAGCGCTGCTCAGAATCCTCTACCTGAACCACCCTTACGGCCGTCCGATCATTGGGTGGAACCACGAGATCGAGGCGCTGGATCGTGAGACGGCGCTGGAATTCTATCGCCGCTATTATACGCCGAGCAATGCGATCCTGGTCGTCGCCGGCGACGTGACGCCCGATGAGGTGAAGCGGCTGGCGGAGGAGACGTACGGCGTCATCCCCGCGCGCGCCGATCTCGCGCGCGCGGCCCGGCCATCGGAGCCGCCGGGAGCCGGTCCACGCACGGTCACGGTGCGCGACGAGAAGGTGCGCGAGCCGCAAGTGCAGCGCGCCTATATCGTGCCCTCGGCGACGACGGCGGAGCCAGGCGAGGCTGAGGCGCTCAGCCTGCTTGCGGAGATTCTCGGCGGCGGCGCGACGAGCCGCTTCTATGACGGCCTCGTGCGCGGCGACGGCATCGCCACCTATGCCGGCGCCTTCTATCGCTCCACCGCCCTCGATAGCTCACGCTTCGTGATCTACGGATTGCCCAAGCCCGGCGTTGCGCTCACCGATCTGGAGGGGCGGATGGATGAGGTGATTGCCACGCTCCTGGAAGACGGGGTCACCGAGGAGGAGCTGGAACGCGCCAAACGGTCGGCGATTGCGCAGGCTATCTATTCCCTCGACAGCCAGGTACGGCTGGCGATGATCGTGGGCCAGGCGCTGACCTCCGGGGCGACACTTTCCGACGTTCAGACCTGGCCGGAGCGCATCGATGCGGTGACGGTCGACGATGTCCAGGCGGCGGCGCAGAAATTCCTTCGTGCGGAGGCCTCCGCCACCGGCTATCTTGAGCCGCTTGCGGAGGAGCGGAGCTGATGCCTCTGTCAGGTTCCGCCCGTGCTGCGGCGTTCGCCCTTGGAGCCCTCATGAACATTGCGCTTGCCACACCACCGGCTCAGGCCACCACCGTCCAGGAGGTCACCAGCCCGTCGGGGCTGACGGCGTGGGTGGTGGAGGATTACACGCTGCCGATTGTGGCGATGAACATGGCATTTCGTGGTGGCGCGTCGCAGGACCCGGACGGCAAAGCGGGCCTCGCCAACCTCATGTCCGGCCTGTTGGACGAAGGCGCCGGGCCGCTCGATTCGCGCGGCTATCAGACGAAGCTTGAGGACCTCTCCGTCACGATCAACTTCGATGTCGGCGCCGACGCCTTCTACGGCAATCTGCGCACGCTGACGACCAATCTTGACGAGGCGGTGGAACTCCTCCGTCTTGCCATAAACGAACCGCGTTTCGATGCGGAGCCGGTGGAGCGTATCCGCGGGCAGGTGATCGCCAATCTCCGGCGTGAGGAATCGGACCCGAACGACGTTGCCGGCCGCCTGTGGTCGGCCACCATGTTCGGCGCGCATCCCTATGGCCAGTCGCGGCAGGGCACGCCGGACAGCGTCGCCGCGATCAATGCGGACGATTTGAAGGCCTTCCATGCGCGCACTCTGGCGCGTGACAATCTGCACGTCGTCATGGTCGGCGCGATCAATGGCGAAAAGGCGGCAGAGGTGCTCGACAAAGTCTTCGGCGCGCTGCCGGCAGAGGCCAATCTCAACTCGATCGCCGAGGTCAATCCGGCGGTGTCGCAAACTGCGCATGCGGCGCTTTCCGTCCCGCAGACGACGGTGCGGCTCGGCGGGCCGGGGTTGAAGCGCGACGACCCGGATTTCATCGCCGCCTATGTCGCCGATCACATCCTCGGCGGCGGGACGTTCTCCTCGCGCCTCTACAAGGCCGTGCGTGAAGATCGCGGCCTCGCCTACTCCGTCGGCACCAGCGTCGTCCCGTTCGACCATGCCGGCGCCTTCGTGGCGGCGACCTCCGTTGGTGCCGCCAACGCCGATGCGGCGGTCGAGATCATGCTGGAGGAGATCGCCAGATACGGCGAAGACGGGCCGAGCGAAGAGGAGCTTGCCTCGGCCAAGGACTATCTGGTCGGCAATTTCGCCTTGCGCTTCGATTCTTCGCAAAAGATCGCGCGCAACCTCCTGCACTTCCAGCTCGACAATCTCGGGATCGATTATCTGGAGCGGCGGAACGATCTGATCCGCGCGGTCACCCTGGAGGACGTGAAGCGGGTGTCGAAGCGCATCTGGAGCCAGCCGCTTTCCGTCATCACCGTGGGGCCGGGCGAAAGCTGAGGCGGACGAACGCCCGTTAATGCCGCCTGGGGCCCACTCCAGGCTCAGAAGCGCTTGACTCCGCCCCCGGGCTTGCGCTTGACGCGCCTTCTGCCCACGATAGCGACAACGGGCAAGCCAAGGGGTTGGAGGGCGATATGCGATTGAAGACCGCGGGTCTTACGGCATTTCTGGTGCTGTCTTGGAGTTCGTTCGCGGCGGCGGGGCCGATCGCGGATGCCGGGGCGGAAGCGGAGGGGCTTCATGCGGACGGTCAGATTGTGGAGGCGCTTGAGGCGTTGAACGCCGCCGCCGATGTGGTGTGGGGCGAAGGCGCGCTGGCCTTCAGGACGGTGGCCGTGGTGGACGCGGCAAGCGGCTTCGGCCTCTACGATGTGCGCGCCGACGCGACCTTCAAGCCCGACCAGAAGCTGACGGTCTATGTGGAGCCGGTCGGCTTCGGATATGGCGGCGGGACGGTCGCCTTCACCGCCGATCTGGCGCTGGAGAACGCCACCGGCCAGGTTCTCAACGAGACCGCCGACGTGTTCGCCATCGACGCGCCGTTCGCGGAAGGAAGGCGCGAATTCTATATGACGTTAACCTTTGACGTGCCCTTCCTGCGCCCTGGCGATTACACGGCGATCTTCACAGTCCACGACAAGAACTCCGATAAAAGCGGCAGCTTCGACGTGCCGTTCAACGTCGCCCTGCCGGCCGCCGAATAGGCGGCAACGCGCTTGCGACAGCGGACGACCCCGTGCGGCCCCGCAAGAAAATGCCGGCCGCTTCGGCGCTTTGCCATTGACAAGCGAACGGACGCGCCCTACCTCACCGCCGGCCTGTTAGCACTCCCTTCGGGCGAGTGCTAACAGCTGTTTTCGTAGGGCGTCCGCCCTCCAGAAGGACGAGAGAGGGAGCATATGCATTTCCGTCCACTACATGACCGTGTTGTCGTCCGCCGTCTTGAGTCTGAGGAGAAGACCAAGGGCGGCATCATCATCCCAGACACCGCCAAGGAGAAGCCGCAGGAAGGCGAAGTGATCGCCGTCGGCCCCGGCGGCCGTGACGAGGCCGGCAAGTTGCAGCCGCTCGACGTCAAGGTCGGCGACCGCATCCTGTTCGGCAAGTGGTCCGGCACCGAGGTCAAGCTCGATGGCGAGGAACTCCTGATCATGAAGGAGTCCGACATTATGGGCATCATCGAGAAGAAGTCGGCCAGAAAGAAAGCCGCCTGACCTGCGCCCATCCATCCTGCGGAATTTTCAGAGTTAAGAGGAAGAAATGGCTGCGAAAGACGTAAAATTCTCCGCCGATGCGCGCGAGAAGATGCTGCGTGGCATCGACACCCTGGCCAATGCGGTCCGCATTACGCTCGGACCGAAGGGCCGCAACGTGGTTCTGGAGAAATCCTTCGGCGCGCCGCGCATCACCAAGGACGGTGTGACGGTCGCCAAGGAAATCGAGCTTGAGGACAAGTTCGAGAACATGGGCGCACAGATGGTGCGCGAGGTGGCCTCCAAGACCAACGACATCGCCGGCGACGGCACGACGACGGCGACGGTGCTCGCCCATTCCATCGTCAAAGAGGGCGCAAAGTCGGTGGCCGCCGGCATGAACCCGATGGACCTGAAGCGCGGCGTCGACCAGGCGATCGCCGTAGTGGTCAAGGACCTTCAGAAGCAATCCAAGAAGATCAACACCTCCGCTGAGGTGGCCCAGGTCGGCACCATCTCCGCCAATGGCGATGAGACGGTCGGCGACATGATCGCGGAAGCCATGCAGAAGGTCGGCAATGAGGGCGTGATCACGGTCGAGGAAGCCAAGTCGCTTGAGACCGAGCTGGAAGTGGTCGAAGGCATGCAGTTCGACCGCGGCTACATCTCTCCGTATTTCATCACCAACACGGAGAAGATGATCGCCGATCTGGAAGACCCCTACATCCTGCTCTTTGAGAAGAAGCTCTCCAACCTGCAGGCCATGCTGCCGGTTCTGGAGTCGGTGGTGCAGTCGTCCCGGCCGCTCCTCATCATCGCTGAGGACGTGGAAGGCGAAGCGCTCGCCACGCTCGTGGTCAACAAGCTGCGCGGCGGCCTCAAGGTCGCGGCCGTCAAGGCCCCGGGCTTCGGCGATCGCCGCAAGGCCATGCTGCAGGACATCGCCACGCTGACCGGCGGCGAGGTCATCTCCGAGGATCTCGGCATCAAGCTGGAGAACGTGACCCTCGACATGCTCGGCCGCGCCAAGAAGGTGTCGATCTCCAAGGAGGAGACCACCATCGTCGACGGCGCCGGCAAGAAGAAGGACATTGAGGGCCGCGTCAACCAGATCAAGGCGCAGATTGAGGAGACCACCTCCGATTACGACCGTGAGAAGCTGCAGGAGCGTCTGGCGAAGCTCGCCGGCGGTGTTGCGGTGATCCGTGTCGGCGGCGCCACGGAGATCGAGGTGAAGGAGAAGAAGGACCGCGTCGATGACGCCCTCAACGCGACCCGTGCGGCGGTTGAGGAAGGCATCGTGCCGGGCGGCGGTGTTGCGCTGCTTCGGGCCCGCAAGGTGGTCGACAAGCTTTCCGATGAGAACCCGGACGTTCAGGCCGGCATCAACCTCGTCCTGAAGGCGCTGGAATCCCCGATCCGCCAGATCGCCACCAATGCCGGTGTCGACGGCTCCATCGTCGTGGGCAAGGTGCTGGAGGCGAAGGCAGGCACGCACGGCTTCGACGCGCAGTCGGAGACCTACACGGACCTGGTGCGCGCCGGCATTATCGACCCGACCAAGGTCGTGCGCGCCGCGCTGCAGGACGCCGGCTCCGTTGCCGGTCTGCTGGTGACGACGGAGGCCATGGTCGCGGAGCTGCCGAAGAAGGACGCTCCGCCGCCGGCCATGCCGGGTGGCGGCATGGGCGGCATGGACTTCTAAGGACGTCCGCCGACGTCAGAGATGAAACGGGGCCCGCGCGGGCCCCGTTTTTCGTTGCGGGCCCACGAGCAGTCCCGCGGATCACCGTAGCCCGGATGGAGCAGAGCGAAATCCGGGGGCGGGCGCGCTGCGATCAATCCTCTCCTCTGTCATCCCGGTTCGGCCGAAGGCCGAGACCGGGACCCATGAACACCGACGCAGGCGCTTGATTGCGAAATGCAAGCGCGGGCCTTGCAGACTGGGTTTATGGGTCCCGGACAAGCGCTGACGCGCTTTCCGGGATGACAAACGAGAAGGGCTTGCCTGGGGCTTAACCGTCCGGCGGACCCGGAAGCTCGCCCGTGACCGTCAGGCCCGCGGCGCCAAGCCGGTTCAGGATCGTATCCGCGGCGGCCCGCGCCTCGGTGCTCCATTCGGCCACACGCGAGGCGGCGAGATGCGCCTCAGACCGCAGGATCACGCCGTCATCGAGCACCTTCAAATGATTGGCGGCGAGCGTCGACCCGGTGGTCGTGATATCGACGATGAGGTCGGCGGTGCCGGCGGCGGGAGCGCCCTCCGTGGCGCCAAGGCTTTCCACGACGCGATAAAGGGCGATGCCATGTGCAGCGAAGAAGCGCTGCGTGAGATTCCAATATTTGGTGGCGATGCGCATGCGGCGGCCGTGGCGGGCGCGAAAGCCGGCTGCGACATCGTCGAGATCGGCCATGGTCCACACATCGACCCACAGGTCCGGCACGGCGACGACAACATCGGCCCGGCCGAAGCCAAGCGGCGCGAGAAGTGCGATCGTCTCATCGGCCCGGACGACGCTTTCGCCCACGAGATCCGCCCCGGTGATACCGAGATGGACCGTGCCGGCGGCAAGCTCTCGGGCGATCTCCGCGGCGGAGAGAAAGGCGACCTCGATATCGTCGGAGCCGGCGACGCGGCCGCGATAATTACGGCCGTCAGCCTTCTCCACGGGGAAGCCGATGGCGGCGAGAAGCGCTTCCGATTTCTCCATCAGGCGACCCTTTGAGGGCACCGCAAGGATGACGGCGGCGCTCATGGCTTCGGCCCCGCGTCAAGAACATTAAGGCCCATCGTGAAGCCAACGGCGGGAATCGCGCTCTTTGCTCCGAGCATCTCCATGAGCCGGTCGTAACGCCCGCCACCGGCGAGCGGCTCTGCGCTATCCTCAGCTCGAACCTCAAACACCAGGCCGGTGTAGTAGTCGAGCGGGCGACCGAAGCCGGCCTCGAAGCGAATGGGCGCGGCCGGCGCGGCAGCGGCAATCGTCGTGGCGCGCTCTGCGAAGGCCTCCAATGCTGCGCGGAGGTCGAGGCCTTGCGCATCGGCAAAGGCGCTGAGCCTTGCCTCGGCTTCCGCGAGCGGTGCTTCCAGGGCCATATAACGCTTCAGCACGTCGACCGTGTGGGCGGCGGCGGCAGCATCGGACAGGGCACGGCTTTCCAGGAGCCGCTCGGCAATCTCCGCCGAATTGCGGCCGGCGCCCTCGCTATGCCCTTGGGCGCGCCGCCGCTCATCGATGAGCCCGATCAGCTCGTCATGCTGGCCTGCCTCGACGAGGCGAGCGAGCGCAGGGTCGAGGCGCTCAGCCTCGGCCTGCGGCGGCGTGGCCATGCGCTGGAGGTTGGCGGACAGCGCCTGCGGCAATCCGAAGGACCGACGCAGCCGCCGACGCCAGCGACCGGGAAGCCCAAGCGCCCTGAGCACCGCCGTGAACACGCCGATATCGCCGAGGCGGACAGCGAGCGGCTTGTCCGTGACTTCGCCCGCGCAGGCGACGGCAAGCGCCAGCACCTCCGCATCGGCCTTTGCGCGGTCGGCGCGGCCGATATCCTCGTAGCCCGTCTCAAGCCGCTCCGGCGCGCCCGCTTCGTGGCGACGGAAGACGAGGCCTTCATAGGCGTAGCGCGCGGCGCCGTCGGCGCTCCGCAGATGCTCCAGGCAGAGCGGGATGGTGAAGTCCGGCCGAAGCGCCAGGCGTTCGCCCTGCGGACCCTCGGTGACGAACATGCGGCGGCGGATGTCCTCGCCGGCCGTCTCCAGGAACGGATCGGCAGGGTGGAGCACGGGCAGCTCGACCCAATGCGCGCCGGCTTTGTCGTAGAGCGGACGGAGGCGGTTCTGGACGGGGGCGGTCATTGGGCGCGCTTTACGAAAGTCATGCCCGGACTTGATCCGGGCATCCATTCCGGAGCCGAGCCTGCGGATGGCTGAGTTGATTGCCGGGTCAAGCCCGGCAATGACGACAGAAGAGACATGTCGACGTCGACCCGCCTCACCCGCCGCGCTGCTTTTCAAGCAGCGCATTGACCTCCGCCACGAGATCAGCGCGGTCGATCTCGAACTGGCCGGGGCGCTCGTCGCGCCAGGCGTCGTGGCCTTCGATTGCCGAGGCGCGCGCCTTGCCGGCGATGAGGTCCTTGATCTGCACGACCGGGCCTTCTTTGCGATCGAATTCCTGGCTGCCGGCGATGATGGCGACCGGCGCGTTGCGACGGTCGGCATATTTCAGCTGCGCCTTCATGCCAGAGGTGCCGAGATACATTTCGACCGGGACAACAGGCTCGCTAGTCTTTCGATCCTTGTTCAGTCCCTCTCGCAGCTCCGCGACCATTTTTTGGTAATCGGCGAGCCGCTCGCGATCCATCACAGTGACGACCACGGGCCCCACGGCAACATCATCGTCCAGTTTATTCTTGTACTTCAGCGCAGCGGCGAGGCGCGACACGCCGACGGAGAAGCCGGTGGCTGGGACATCTTCATTTCGGAAGCGGCCGACAAGACCGTCATAACGCCCGCCCCCACCGACCGAGCCGAAGACCACGGGCTGGCCCTTCTCGTTCTCCACGTCGAAGGTGAGTTCGGCTTCGAAAACCGGGCCGGTGTAATATTCGAGACCACGCACGACGGAGGGGTCGATACGGATGCGGTCTCGCAGGTATCCGGTTCTAACGCAGAAGTTCTGCAGGTCCGAAAGCTCCGCTGTCCCTTCGGCAAACGTCTCATTCTCCAGAACTGAATGACCGGCGTGCAGCGGAAGCCCCCAAGCGAGCCGCCCGGCGCGGTCCTGACCGACCATTCGTTCACGTCGTTGCATCTCCTCTTCAGAAGGGTCTGCACTTACTGCGGCCAAGGAGTTTGCAACAGCGAGCACAACCTCAATCTGATCGATATCGAGGCCAGCACCCTTAGTATGGTCGCCACTTTGGTCGGTGCGACCTTCCTTGCCCAGGAGTTTTGCTACAGCTTCAGTTCCGAGGCGGTCACGTTTGTCTAGGGCACGGAGAACTGCAAGTTTCTGGGCTTCACTCCGGACTCCAATTCCTTCCATCACGCCATCGAGAATCTTACGGTTGTTCACCTTGATGACGTAATCCCCGCGGTCAAAGCCCAGCGCCTTCATCGTGTCCGCGGCCATCATGCAGATCTCGGCGTCCGCCGCGGGGCTTGCCGCGCCAACCGTATCGGCGTCGAACTGCATGAATTGCTTGAAACGACCGGGGCCGGGCTTTTCGTTCCTGAATACCCAGCCGGAACGATAGGAGCGATAGGGTTTGGGCAGGCGCTCGTAATTCTCGGCGACGTAGCGGGCGAGCGGCGCGGTCAGATCGTAGCGCAGCGAGAGCCAGGCTTCGTCCTCGTCCTGGAAGGAGAACACGCCCTCATTCGGCCGGTCCTGGTCGGGCAGGAATTTTCCCAGCGCCTCGGTATATTCCACGAACGGCGTCTCCACCGGCTCAAAGCCGTAGCGCTCGTAGACGCGCTTGATGGTCTCCATCATGCGCTCCACGGCGCGGATATCCGCGGCCTCGCGATCGGCAAAGCCGCGCGGCAGTTTCGGCTCAAGCCTGTTCTTTTTGTCGGACATGAAACTAATGCCGTTCGGGCCGCTCTGGCCGACCCGTTCTGTCAGGACGCCCGCGCATCCGGCGCGACGGGCGCGGCCTTACTAGCGGCGCGCGGCGCTTGCGGCAACTGTGGGCGCGAATGTGGCGGCTTCCTGGCGCAATGCACGGCGCCCCACCTCCCCCTTGCGGGGAGGTCGAAATCCGGCGAGCGTCAGCGAGACGGATTTCGGGTGGGGGTGAGATGCCTCATAGACGGATCGACACGGCACAGCGTTCTCAGGCCAGAAGCCTGCGTAGGGCCTCAACAGACGCGGAAGCGCGATTGTGGGGCGAGCTGCGCGGCAATCGTCTGTGCGGCCACGGCTTTCGCCGGCAGGTTCCGATCGGGCCCTACATCGCGGACTTCGTATGCTTCGCAAACCGGCTCATCGTGGAAGTCGATGGTGAGCAGCATGGCTTTGACACGAATAGGCGCGCTGACGAACGGCGGACGGCATGGCTTGAGGCGCAAGGCTTTCGAGTGGTTCGGTTCTGGAACAACGAAGTGCTGAAAGAGACCGGCGCGGTCTGCAATGCGATCCTCGACGCGTTAGGAGGACCGCTCGAGCCGTGACCCCCACCCGAAAATCGCGACGCCAAAGGCTTGCGATTTTTCGACCTCCCCGCAAGGGGGAGGTGAGATGCGGTGCCGGCGGCAACGCCACGTCTTTATCCCGCCCGCTGCTTCTCCACTTCGCGGGCGCGGCGCTGGATCTCGGCGGCGGAGAGGTCCTCCTTGTGGGTGGCGATCCACCACAAATTGCCGGCCATGTCCTCCACGCCGCCATTGCGGTCGCCGTAGAACTGGTCCTCAGGCGGCATGACCGGTTTGGCGCCGGCGGCAAGCGCCTTCTCATAGGTGGCGTCGCAATCCTCCACGTAGACATAGACGAATCCCGGCCGATGCATGCCGTCGCGGGCGTCGCCCAGCATGATCGTGGAGCCTCCGATCTCGATCTCGATGTTCCACAGCGATCCGTCGGCGCGCAGGAGCGGCTCTTGGATGGCGCGCGCGTCGAACACAGCTTTGGCGAACTCGACCACGCGCATTGCGTCGGGCACGACGATAAACGTGCTTACCACGCTGCGCCCGGAGGCGCGCCAGCTCTCAAGCATCGATGCGGACATCATCACTCCTCTCGCAATGATTGCGGCGGGCAGTCTAGCGGGGTTTTGTGGCGTTGGAAGTGACCTCTCTCCATCAGCCTTTGTCATCCCGGTTTGGCCGCAGGCCAAGACCGGGACCCATGAACACGGGGGCGGCGAACAGGCGCTGTTCCGCAGCCTTCCCATAAAGGCGCGGTGTTCATGGGTCCCGCACAGCGCCGCTCCGCGCCGCTTGCGGGATGACAAACTCAAATGTCGAGGATGTCGTCGTTGCCGGAGGCGGCTTCTACTCCGCTAGCTTTTCAATCAGCGCCTCAGCGGCGGCGGGCGCACGCACCTTGGCGCCGGCGATGAAGAAGACGTAGACGGGCCGCGCATCGGTGTTGGCCCCTCCCCCGTCCGCCGCGTCGTCGATACGTGGCAAGTCGTTGGGCACACCGCCCGCTTCCCATGTTCGCGCGCGCGTCGCCCATTCATCCAGCGCTGCTTCAGCATAGCCCGTCGGCACGTCCTCTGAGGTGCGCATCAACCGTGCATAGACGAAATCCGCCGTGTCATCAGCGATCGCGGGATAGTCCTCGGAATCGGCGTAGACGATGGCAATTCCATGCTGGCGCGCCAGCGCCACGAAGGCCGGATCGAGAAAACTCTTGTGGCGGACTTCCACGGCATGACGAAGCGACAGGCCGCCGACCTCGCGCGGCAGCATTTCAAGGAAGGCGCCGAAATCGTCCGGATCGAAGCGCTTGAACGGCGCGAACTGCCACATGACCGGCCCGAGCTTTTCGCCGAGCTCGGCAATGCCGCCTCCGAAAAACCATTCCAGGGACTCGCCGGCTTCCGCCAACACCTTCTTGTTGACGATGGCGCGGTGGCCCTTCACGGCGAAGACGAAGCCGTCGGACACGGCGTCGCGCCATTTGGCGAAGCTCGCCGCGCTCTGTGCGCGATAGAACGTGCCGTTGATCTCAATCGCGGTGAGCCGCGTGCCGGCATGCTCCAGCTCGCGCGCCTTGGCGAGGCCGGCGGGATAGAACGTCCCCCGCCACGGCTCGTAGGTCCAGCCGCCAATGCCGACATGGATTTTGGAGGCGCTCATACCGATGTCACTCTTCCTGTTTGCTCGTATGAAAGCCAAACGGCGCGCTACCGACGGCGTTCGAGCGGGAACAGCCAGCCGAAGATGACGCTGACGAAGGAAATCCCCAGCACCAACCACCCAAGATGAAAGATGTACCACGGGTGCAAAAGCCCGAGCGGACTGTTGAAGAGCGCGTAGAGCGCGAACATCGGCGTGTACATGAAGAGCGCGTGCGGCAGATTAAGCAGATACGCCGCCAAGCCGCTACCCGCGAACCCGCGACACTCGATGAACCCCACCAAGGCGTCCCGCCAGTAACAGCCGGGCACAGACCGCTCCCTAAAGTCCGGGAATGCATCCGGAAACGCAGCGTGCCAGGCCCAGATGCAACCGGCCAGCAGCATGCCCGCAAACGCTGCGCCGCGCACGACCCGCAATATCGAGCCAACGCTGCCCAGCCCCATCGGCTCACGCCCCGCGTCGCCGCTTGCGGCGTGACCGACCCTTGGCCTTCAGCGGCACTTCCGTGCGCCCGACGGTCATCTCGTCGAGATTGTTCTTGCGCACGCGATCGGACGTGCCGAGGGGCACCTCGCCGCGGCCGCCCATCTCGCCGAGATGCGGCTTGCGCGCGCGGCTTCCCGCACCGGTCTTCCGTGCCGGCCCTTCAAAGCCCCCTGCCCGATCCTCGACCTCGCTCTGGCGCGCCAGCGGATCGTCGGAAATCGCCAGCTCCGTCTCGCGCAGGCGCTTGATCTCGTCGCGTAGCCGTGCCGCCTCCTCAAACTCCAGATCGCCGGCGGCATCCAGCATGCGCTTCTGCAGGTCGGCCAGATGCGCCTCGAAATTGTGGCCGATCGTGGCGCCCTCTTCCGCAAGACCGGTGTCGACGCGCACATGGTCGCGTTCGTAGACGGAATCGAGAATGTCGGCGATGGCGCGCTGCACCGATTCCGGCGTGATGCCGTGCTCCGCATTGTAGGCAAGCTGCTTGTCGCGCCGGCGCTCAGTCTCCGCCATGGCGCGCTCCATGGAGCCGGTGATGGAATCGGCATAGAGGATCACACGGCCGTCGACATTGCGCGCGGCACGGCCGATGGTCTGGACGAGCGACGTCTCGGAGCGCAGAAACCCTTCCTTGTCGGCGTCGAGGATCGCCACCAGCGCGCATTCGGGAATGTCGAGACCCTCGCGTAGCAGGTTGATGCCGACCAGCACGTCGAAGGCGCCGAGGCGCAGATCGCGGATGATCTCGATGCGCTCCAGCGTCTCCACGTCGGAATGCATGTAACGAACACGCACGCCATGCTCGTGGAGATATTCGGTGAGGTCCTCCGCCATGCGCTTGGTGAGCGTGGTGACCAGCGAGCGGTAGCCCTTGGCGGCGACATCGCGCACCTCGCCCAGGAGATCGTCGACCTGGCTGCGCGCCGGGCGCACCTCGACCGGCGGATCGATGAGGCCGGTGGGACGGATCACCTGCTCGGCAAACACGCCGCCGGTGCGGTTCAGCTCCCAGCCGCCGGGGGTGGCGGAGACGCACACGGTCTGCGGCCGCATCAAGTCCCATTCCTCGAAGCGCAGCGGCCGGTTGTCCATGCAGGACGGCAAGCGGAAGCCATATTCGGCGAGCGTCGCCTTGCGGCGGAAGTCGCCGCGATACATGCCACCGATCTGCGGCACGGTGACGTGGCTCTCATCGACGAAGACGAGGGCGTTGTCGGGAAGATATTCAAACAGAGTTGGCGGCGGCTCACCCGGCTTGCGACCGGTCAGATAGCGCGAGTAATTCTCGATGCCGGCGCAAGAGCCGGTCGCCTCGATCATTTCCAGGTCGAATTGCGTGCGCTGCGTCAGCCGCTGCGCCTCCAAGAGCCGGCCCGCTTTGTCCAGCTCCTCAAGCCGCCATTTCAGCTCCTCGCGGATACTTTTGGTGGCCTGGGCCAGCGTCGGCTTCGGCGTGACATAGTGCGAGTTGGCGTAGACCTTGACGCTCTTCAGGTCGCCCGTCTTCTGCCCGGTGAGCGGATCGAATTCCTGGATCGCCTCGATCTCGTCGCCGAAGAAGGAGACGCGCCAGGCGCGGTCCTCCAGATGCGCGGGGAAGAGTTCCAGCGTGTCGCCCTTCAGGCGGAAGGTGCCGCGGGTGAAGTTCACGTCGGTGCGGCGATATTGCAGCGCCACCAGATCGGCGACAACCTGGCGGAGATCGATGGCGAGCCCGACCTCCAGCCCAAACGTCATCGCCGTGTATGTCTCCACCGAGCCGATGCCGTAGATGCACGAGACGGAGGCGACGATCACCACATCGTCGCGCTCCAGCAGCGCCCGCGTCGCGGAATGCCGCATGCGGTCGATCTGCTCGTTGATGGAGGATTCCTTCTCGATATAGGTGTCGGTGCGCGGGACGTACGCCTCCGGCTGGTAGTAGTCGTAATAGGAGACGAAATACTCCACCGCGTTCTCCGGGAAGAACGACTTGAACTCGCCGTAGAGCTGGGCGGCGAGCGTCTTGTTGGGCGCCAGGATCAGCGCCGGGCGCTGCGTCGCCTCAATCACCTGGGCCATGGTGAAGGTCTTGCCGGAGCCGGTGACGCCGAGCAGCACCTGCGTCTGCTCACCGGCCTCGCTGATGCCGGCCACCAGCTCGTCGATGGCCTGCGGCTGGTCGCCCTTGGGCTCGTAGTCAGAGATGATCTTGAGCGGCACGCCGCCTTCCGATTTCTCCGGCCGCGGCGGACGATGCGGCACCCAGGTCTTGTCCTTGAATTCCGGGCGGCCTTCCTCAATCAGCCGCGACAGCGCCTGCACGGTCGCGGTGACCGCGGAGGCGGACATGGCTTCGGCGTCCTCCAGCGTCACGTCGAGGCCGGGCACCGGCATCAGCCCGGCGCCGGCGCGCTCGCGCGCCGTGGCGCGGCCGCCCATGGAGGTGCCGCGTGCGGTCTTCAGCGGCTTGTCGGCCTCGGCCGGCTCAAGCGGCAGCGAGCGATCCGACAGCGTCGGGTCGCCACGGCCCTTCACCCGTCGCTTCGGCTTGGCGGGCTTGGCCTCGGGGCGCTTTGGTTGACGCTCCGCATCGCGCGCAATGTCCTCAGCCCATGCGGAGACGGGCCCCGACAACGCGCTGTCGACCGGCGTGCCCTCAAGGCTCGGCTGTGGGGCCTCGCCAAAACCGGGAGTAGCGTCGTCGGCTTTCTTGCGGCGGGGCTTTGATGCGCGGGCGGTCATGGGCCGCAATATGGAGAGAGTCCCCTCCGGTGGGAAGGCCGCCAAGCCGGAGTGCCCACATCCTGCTGACAACAAGCAATGGGGGATCGCGCCGCAGGGTCAAAACGTCCGATTGAGCGCGGAATACGCCGGAAACCGGCACAATTCGCTATCTAGAGTTTACGTATCTCTTACGGAATCGCTGCAGCATAAACGGGTGAGCAGCCCCGAATCGCCAATAACCCCGGCTCCGCCACGACCCGGGGCACGGGATCGCGCGACGGCATTCCTCGTGTCCGCCGGGATGGCGTGTGGCGGCCTGGTGCTTGCGCTCACCGCGATCCATCTGTCGATTCCGGCAGATCATGCGATGTCGGTCGCGTTCCACAACCAAGCCACGCTGGAGTGGCTTCTGGCTGTAAGCTCGGCAACGGCGGCCGGCTTCGCCTTCCTGGCCTTCGACCGCCAACGCGCGCTCACGGCCGCCCGCCATGCGGAGAGCAGCTTTCGCGATCTCTACAACGGCATCAGCGAAGGCGTGTTCCGCTCCACGCTCGACGGCCGGATGATCAGCGCCAACCCCGCGTTGGTGCGGCTCAACGGCTATGACAGCGAAGAGGAGCTGATCCGCGGCTGCGAAGACATTGCGACCGAATGGTACGTCGACCCCAACCGGCGCGACGAGATCCATCGGATGCTTCTTGAGCGCGGACAGGTCACCAATGTCGTTTCGGAGGTCTACCGCCACAAGACGCGCGAGCGCATCTGGGTGGAGGAAAGCACGCGGCTGGTGCGTGACGAGCGGACCGGTGCGCCGCTCCACTATGAAGGCAATGTCAGCGAAGTCACCGAGACCATGCGGCGGCTGGAGCTACAGGACCATTATAACAAGATCACCTCGATCATGTCCGGTGGTCTCTATCAATACCGCATCGGTCCGGACGGCAGCCGCTCCCTGCCCTATGCCAGCGTCGGTCTCTATCGCATCTACGGCTTGCAGCCTGAGGACGTCACGAAAGACATCGACGCCATCCGCGACCTGGTTCACCCCGATGACCTTCACCGCATGTTGGCGGCCATCGCGCATTCGCGCGCGACGCTTAATCCCTACCAGTGCGAGTACCGAATCCGCCTGCCGGACGGGACAGAGAAATGGGTGTTCGCCCACTCGGTACCGGAGCGTGAGGCGGACGGCTCGACGCTGTGGCACGGCTATATCGTCGATGTCTCAGAGCGGAAGCGATCGGAGGCGCGTATCTATGAACTCGCCTACTTCGATCCGCTAACCGGCCTGCCGAACCGCACGTCGCTGCAGGAGCGTCTGGAGAGCATGCTGACTCCGGGCAGCAAACGCCACAGTCGCGGCGCGCTGCTTTATGTCGACCTCGACCATTTCAAGGAGCTCAACGACGCCAAGGGGCATCATGTCGGCGACCTGCTGCTGTGCGAGATCGCGGAGCGCCTGAGCACCTGCGTGTGCTCCGACGATATGGTCGCGCGGATCGGCGGCGACGAGTTCGTCGTGCTTCTCGACGGCTGCAAGGAAAGCCCGCCAGATTTGAAGACGCGCGTTGAACATGTCGGCAAGCAGATTCTCGCTGCCGTCGATCAGCCTGTCCGCATTGACGCCGACACGTTCCAGACGACAGCCAGCATCGGTGCGGTGCTGTTCGCCGGCGGCGTTCACGATGCCGAAGAGGTGCTGAAGCAGGCGGATCTCGCCATGTACGCGGCCAAAGGCGCGGGGCGCGGCATGATGCGCTTCTTTGAGGAGGCCATGCAGGTGGAAGCGGCGGACCGCCTCGCTCTTATGTCCGACTTGCGACAGGCCCTGCAGCAAGACCAGCTCGCGCTTCATTACCAGCCGATGGTGGATCGGTCCGGCCGCTGCATCGGCGCGGAGGGGCTCTTGCGATGGCACCATCCGACACGCGGCCTTGTCGCGGCGGGCGACTTCATCCCGCTGGCGGAACGCAGCGGCCTCATGCATGCGATCGATGCGTGGGTGCTGAAGACGGCGTGCGCCACGCTGTCGCGATGGGCCAGACATCCCCAAACGCGCGGCCTGCGGCTTGCCATCAATGTCAGCCCGGGCGAAGTGCATCGGCTGGACTTTGTCGATTTCGTCCAGGCGATTCTGGCGGAATCGGGCGCGCCGGCCGAACGGCTTGTTCTGGAGCTGACCGAGCACGTCATGTCCGACGATGTCGACACGGTCGCGGCGGTCATGACCAAGCTGCAGGACCTGGGGCTCACCTTCGCGCTCGACGATTTCGGCACGGGTTACTCGTCGCTGTCGCGGCTGAAGCAGCTGCCGATCGACATGCTGAAGATCGACCGGTCCTTTGTTCACAACATCGAGGCGGACCAGAGCGGCCGAGAGATCGTGCAAACCATTTTGAGCATCGCCGGCAGCCTGCGGATTCCCGTGGTCGCGGAGGGTGTCGAGACGGAGCTTCAGGCGATCCTTTTGAAGCGCCTCGGCTGCGATACGTTCCAGGGCTATCTGTTCGGGCGGCCGGCGCCGCTCGATACGTTCATGGCCGAACTGGAAGGCGAGTTCGCCGCCTCGGTGGAACATGACCGCCCTGAAGCCGCAATTCAGGCTATGTGAGCGGCTGGGGCACGCCCTCACGCGAGCGTGACGCGCGAGCGACATCGTCTCGTCGTATGGTGGCGTTGGGGGGAAGCGCGCAGGCCGGCTGCGCCCAATCCGTCACGAGGCTCGCTGATGAAATACGTTCTCTCTTTGGCACTCGCCGCTTCCTTTATCGGCGCCCCAGTCACGCCGACCCTGGCCGTGGATGACGGCTCGACAACCGGGCCCTCCTGCCCGCCCGGGCAGGTCTATGACCGCCGCACCATGCGATGCGTGGACCAGAACTCGGGCGTCGCCGACGACGATTCGCTGGCCGCCTACGCGGCCGCACTTTCGCGTGCGGAACGCTACGAGGAAGCGCTCGTGGTGCTTGACCAGATGCGCGATCCCCTGACGCCGCAGGCGCTCAATTACCGGGGCTATGCGACGCGCCAATTGGGGCGGATCGAAGAAGGCATCGGCTATTATCTGCGCTCCGTCGCGCTCGACCCGGACTACACGCTGGTGCGGGAATATCTGGGCGAGGCCTATCTGGTTCAGGGCAGGATCGACCTCGCCGAAAATCAGCTCGCGGAGATCGAGAAGCGCTGCGGGACGACCTGCGAGGCCTATGTCGACCTGGCCGAGGCGATCGCCGCCGCTCAAAGCTGAGGCCGCCAGCAGCTTCCGCTGACGGTTCGTCGCCGACGAGAAAGGCCGTGAAACACGCGATGAGCCGGTAAGGCGGACGGCCTTCCGCCGTCCGTTGCCGTTGCTTCGACTTTCGCCCAGCCGCGGCGCATGCTAGCGGCGCGCTGTTGTATAACTTGGCGATAGCGGGGCGATGACCACCGAGGACGTTTGCTGGGCTCTCACGACCGGCGAGGCCGGGATGCGCAGCCAGGTGCTCGGCCTGGCGGAGGCGGTGGGTCTTCCCGTCGTTGAAAAACGTATCGTGGTCCGCGCGCCATGGAGCAGGCTCCCCGGCGGGCTCTTGCCGATGCCGCTCACAGCGCTTGATCCGGCGGGCGACGCGCTGACGCCGCCTTGGCCACGGCTCCTCATCACCTGCGGTCGCCGCTCAGTCGGCCCAGCGCTGGCTGTCAAGCGGGCGTCCAAGGGGCGCACGCTGGCCGTCTATGTGCAGAACCCGAAATGGGCCCGCCGCCAGTTCGACCTGGTGGTCGCCATGACGCACGATGACGCCGCCGCCGGCGACAACGTCATGGCGATCGATCTCGCTCTCCACCACATCACGGCGGAGCGCCTGGAGGTGGCGCGCGGCGAATGGCGAGAGCGTCTGACGCCGGACGATACGCCTCTTATCGGCGTCCTGATCGGCGGCGACAACAGGCACTACAGCCTGACGGGGCGGGTGACGGAGCGGCTGATCCGTGTCTTGCGGACCGCCCACAAGACACATGGAATGCGCGTTTATGTAACACCGTCACGGCGCACCGACGATATCGCAAAGCGCAGAATTGCGGAGGCGCTCGGCGACGATGCGACCGGGACGATATGGGACGAGACGGGGCCGAACCCCTATGTCGGCATGCTGGCGCTGGCGGACCGGCTGATCGTCACGGGGGAGTCGATCTCCATGATCTCCGAGGCGCTCGCCTCCGGGCGACCGGTCCATGTGTTGCCATTGGAGGGCTTTGGCCGCCGACACGACCGGTTCGTCAATGGGCTCGTGGAGCGCGGTCTGGTTTCGCGCATCGAGGCAGACGATCTCGACTGGCACTTTGCGGGGACGGAGCCGATCATGGCGGTGGCGGAGCCGAGTGCGCGCATCCGCGCCATGCTGAAACGCAGCGCCGCTCAGGCGTGAAGGCGGACCGGGCTCTCCGGGAAGGCGAGCTGCTCGCGCGCGCGCCAATCCGGCGTCACGTAATTGACGATGATGGAGCGGCGCACCCCGTGGATGGG
The DNA here is from genome assembly GCA_028281235.1 of Afifellaceae bacterium. Lineage (GTDB taxonomy): Bacteria > Pseudomonadota > Alphaproteobacteria > Rhizobiales > Afifellaceae > DASWJZ01. The sequence goes on from JANQKG010000030.1 coordinate 124,978, forward strand.
GCGCGGCTCAAAGCCGTGCCAGGTGTTTGAGGCCGGCACGAAAACCATCGCGCTGTTGGGCTCAAACGGCGAGCGGCCGACGCGCGTGTCTTTGTCGGCGTAGATGTCGGTGCCGAGATCGGCGTGGCGCGGATCGTCGGACATATAGACCAGCATGGTGAACATCTTCACACCGATATCGGTGTGCGGCTCCAACCAGAATCCGTCCGTGTCCTGCGCGTATTCGATGCGCACGAATGTGTTGTCGAGGGGCGCTGAGAAGACGTCCGCCAAAAGCCGCACGGTCTCCTCCTGTTGGAAGGCCTCGACCGTTGCCGCCGCGCTTTGGAACGTCTGCAGATTGTCACCGGCGAAGTAGACGCGATCGGCGTTGTGCACCTCTCGTGTCCCGGAGACCCCGCCAAGGTCGGCGACCGGGAAGGCCATGTCCTTCAGCTCCGCGTGCACGGCGGCCGGAAAGACGTCGCGCAAGTGCCAGTGCGTGTAGGGCGTGGCGAACGCGTCGGCCGCCTCAACGGACTCCCACAGGCTTTTTTTGATCTCGTCGGTCAGTGTCGCCATCATATCGTCCACGCGGTGCGCGGCCCGGAATTGCAACATTTATGGGTGGATTTGCCCCGCTAATGACGATGTAAGAGGATCGTCGGACGATTGTCCAGGGCGGCGGCGACGGCGGCGCCGTCCTTGAAGCGGGCCTTTCCATCCACTATCTCGGCGTTGGCCACCCCTCATCTTTGGCGCAACTCCGAGCAATTCCGGACGACCCATGCGCTATCTCGACATCGACGCGCTGCGCACGACGCCGCTCAAGACCGATCCCTACGACTATGTCGTGGTGCCGGATTTCCTGCGCCCGGAGCGGTTCCGCGACGTGGTCGCCGACTATCCGGCTGTGCCCGGCCCCGGCGTGCACACGCTGCCGGAAGTCGAGGTCGCCGGCCGCTTCAAGGCGCTGGTCGACGAGATGAACGGATTGGCGTTCCGCAGCGCAGTGGAGGAGAAGTTCGGCATCGACCTTTTGTCGCGCCCGACGCTGTTCACAATCAGCGGAGCCAGCCGCCTGACTGACGGTCGGATCCATGCCGATCCGGCGACGCGGCTCATCACCGTGCTCCTCTACATGAACGAAAAGTGGGACAAGGACGGCGGCCGGCTCCGGATCCTGCGCAGCGGCACGGACATCAACGATTACGTTGAGGAGGTGCCCCCGCATGGCGGGACGCTGCTTGCCTTCCGCCCGTCGGTTCGCTCCTGGCGCGGCCATGAGCCGTTTGAAGGGCAGCGGCGCGTCATCCACATGAGTTGGGTCACGGAAAAGTCGGTTGTGGCACGCGTGCAGGGGCGGCATCGCATTTCCACCACGCTCAAGAAGCTCAACCCATTTCGCAAGGCGAGCTAGCGTCATGGCCCATCACCACGCACGGCTCCTGATCCTCGGCTCAGGCCCGGCCGGCTACACGGCCGCGATCTACGCGGCGCGCGCCATGCTGGAGCCGGTCGTCATCGACGGCCTGCAGCCCGGCGGCCAGATGACCATCACCACCGATGTGGAGAATTATCCGGGCTTCGCCGACGTCATCCAGGGCCCGTGGCTGATGGAGCAGATGCGGCTGCAGGCGGAGCATGTCGGCACGCGCTTCGTCGCCGACACGGTCGTGGAGGCCGACCTGCAGAACCGCCCGTTCCGGCTGAAACTCGATAGCGGCGACGAATGGACCGCGGACGCGCTGGTCATCGCCACGGGCGCGCAGGCGCGCTGGCTCGGCCTGCCGTCGGAAGACACGTTCAAGGGTTTCGGCGTCTCCGCCTGCGCCACCTGCGACGGCTTCTTCTTCAAAGGCAAGGACGTGATCGTCGTCGGCGGCGGCAACACGGCCGTGGAAGAGGCGCTCTATCTCTCGCATCTCGCTGCCAAGGTGACGGTCGTCCATCGGCGTGACGAATTGCGCGCAGAACGCATCCTGCAAGAGCGGCTTCTGGCGCGCGAGAACGTGACGATGCTGTGGGATCACGTGCTCGACGAAGTGCTCGGCGAAAGCGGCTTTCCGCCGCGCGTCACCGGGGCGCGTATCAAAAACGTAAAAACTGAGGCAAAGACCGATATCGCCGTTGACGGCATCTTCATCGCGATCGGTCATAAGCCGGCGTCGGAGTTGTTCGTCGGGCAGCTCGACATGAAGCCGAGCGGCTATGTGCTGACGGTGCCGGACTCCACCGCGACCAACATAGAAGGCGTGTTCGCGGCCGGCGATGTGGCCGACGATGTCTACCGGCAGGCGGTAACGGCCGCCGGGCTTGGCTGCATGGCGGCGCTGGAGGCAGAAAAATACTTGTCTGGGGCGGAACTCACTCTCAAGGCCGAAGCCGCGGAGTAGACCGTTGAACTATCAATTTCCTGGACCGCCGGTGCCGGTCCAAAGGGGGAGCATGGACTGGGACAAGCTGCGCATCTTCCACGCCGCTGCCCAGGAAGGCTCGTTCACCCGTGCAGGCGACGTGCTCGGCATGAGCCAGTCGGCGATCAGCCGGCAGGTGAGTGCGCTCGAAGGCGAGCTCGGCACGCCGCTCTTCCATCGCCACGCGCGTGGCCTGATCCTCACCGAGGAGGGCGAGCTCCTCATGCGCGCGGCACGTGAAATCGTGCTGAAGCTGGAGAACGTGCGCTCGCAGCTTGCCGATTCGCGCGGCCAGCCGACCGGTGCGCTCAGGGTGTCGACGGCGGTCGGGCTCGGCTCCACATGGCTGACGACGCGGCTCAACGAGTTCATCGACCTTTATCCGGGCATCCAGCTTGAGCTCATCCTCAATGATGATGAACTGGACGTCGCGATGCGGCAGGCTGACGTGGCGATCCGCCTGCGTGCGCCGACACAGCCCGATGTCGTGCGCCGCAAGCTGTTCGACCTGCATTTCCACGTCTATGCGTCGCCGCGCTACATTGAGCGCTACGGCGAGCCGCGCACGATCGACGATATCGACAAGCACCGGATCGTCGTGTTCGGCGAGAACGCCCCGTCCTACCTGAAGGAGATGAACTGGCTCTGCGTGGCCGGCCGCGAAGCCGGCGACCCACGCCAGCCGACGCTGTCGGTCAACAATGTCGTCGCCATCCGAAACGCGGTGGAGAAAGGCATCGGCATCGCCATGCTGCCGGACTACATCCTCGGCGGCAAGACGGAACTCGTCACCGTGCTCCAGGACTATGAGGTGCCGACCTTCGGCGTCTATTTCGTCTATCCGGAGGAGCTGCGCGACTCAGCGCGCGTCACCGTGTTCCGCGACTTCCTCGTCGCCAATGCGCGGCGCTGGCATTACTGAGTGAGTGGCGAATGGCGAGTAGCGAATAGTCTACTCCCTACTCACCATTCGCTATTCGCTACTCTACCCTCACGCCGCCTTGGCGCTTTGCGCCAGAACGTCGTCGGCCAGTCGGCCCGTCACCTCCGACATGGTCTCATATTCGGCCGTGAACGTTCCCACGCCCGCGGTGGCGGAGCGCAACTCGATGATGAGATCGGCGATCTCCGCCTCAGGAATGAGCGCCTCCACGACATCCCAGCCGGTCCAGCCGGGGCGTGCGTCGTAGCCCATGAGCTGACCGCGGCGGCCTGAGACGATGGCGTTGGCGCGCGCGGTGGCGTCGTTGGGAACGGCGATCCTCACCCGCAGGATGGGCTCCAAAAGCACCGGACGCGCGTCCGGCAGGGCTTCGCGCATGCCCAGAATGCCGGCCATCTTGAAGGCCTGATCGGACGAATCGACGGAATGGTAGGAGCCGTCGCTCAGCGTCACCGCCACGTCGACGACCGGGAAACCGCCGAGCGGGCCGTTGTGAAGGGCTTCGCGGACGCCGGTTTCCACGGCGGGTATGTAGTTCTTCGGGACGACGCCTCCGGTGATCGTATCATCGAAGGTGAAGCCGGTGCCGCGCGGCAGCGGTTTCACGTCGAGCACAACGTCGCCGAACTGGCCGTGGCCGCCGCTTTGCTTTTTGTGGCGGCCGCGCTTTGAGACGGCGGCGCGTATGGTCTCCCGATACGGCACGAGCGCGCGGCGCGTCTCAAGTTTCAGCCCGAACCGGCTGGTCAGCCGCTCCACGGCAACGCGCAGGTGCATCTCGCCCTGGCCACCGAGCACCATCTCGCCGGTGTCCTGGCGATGGTCGACACTGAGCGATGGGTCTTCTTCCACAAGCCGCGACAGCGCGGAGGAGAGCTTGACCTCGTCCTTGCGCTCCACCGGCGTCACCACCTGGCGCAGCACCGCCTGCGGCGGCGGCGGAACCTCGATGCGCGGCGGCGGCGCGCCCTTGGCGCCGAGCGTGTCGCCGGTCAGCGCTGCGTCCACCTTGCCGAGACCGACGGTCTCCCCGGCCGAAGCCGCGCCGCGCTTGGTCGATTTCTGCCCGAGCAGCGAATAGAGCCCGGAGACCTTGCCGGCCTCGTCGCGCGGCACGACAAGCTCCATGCCGTCCTCAACCTGGCCCGACAGCACACGCGCCAGCGACAACTTGCCGGCATGGCTGGTGTGGATGGTCTTCATGACCTGCAGAATTGCGGCGTTTGAATCGGACAGGCCCAAACGGGCGCGCGTGTCGTCGATATTGGGCGATTCGTGGCGCAGCGCCTTGAGCAGCCGAAGGATGCCGTTGCCGTTCTGGGCCGAACCGATAAACACTGGCACGATCTGACCAGCGCGCAGCTCCGCCACCAGATCGGCGAAGATCTTGTCGCGCGGTGGCTGGATGTCCTCTAGAAGCTGCTCCATGAGCGCGTCGTCGTGATCGGCGAGCTTCTCCAGCATGGAGAAACGCGCTTCGTCGCGACGCGGCGCTTCGCCGTCCTCCACCTCGATGACCTCGCTTTCGGCATGCTCGCGATAGACAAAGGCGCGGTCGAGCGCGAGATCGATAAACCCGACGGCGATCTCGTCCTTCCATATGGGGATCTGGCGCAGCACCAAGGGCGTGTCAGAGGCCGGCTGCAGCATGGCAAGCGCATCGCGCACGCCCATGGCGGCCTTGTCGATCTTGTTCAGATAGAGAAAGCGGGGCACGCCACGCTCCTCCAGGTGCTTGAGCACGACCTGGAGGGCGGGGACCTTCTTCTCGTCGGGCTCGGCGACGACGATTGCCGCATCGATGCCGCCGACCAGCGGCTCGCTTTCGTAGCCGAACTCCACGGAGCCGGGACAATCGATGAAGGTGTAGGTGTCGCCCATGAATTGCGTCTCGGCGACGTTGAGTTCAACGCTCATGGAATGGGCGCGCGCCTCGGCTGAGGAATCGCCGACGGAGGAGCCGCTTGTCACGCTGCCCGCCTTGTCGATAGCGCCGGTGCGCCCGAGAATCGCCTCAAGCAGGCTGGTCTTGCCGCTCGCGAACGGCCCCACGATCGCAATGCACCGCGGGCCCGTCTTGCGTCCATTGTCGCTCAATACATCCTCCCTGCCGTCAGCCGGGGTCTAGGAGCCCCGATTTCGGCCCGACAGGAGCAGAACGCCAATCCACGCCCTCCCCAAGCCTTTCAAGTCACGTCTTGGAGAAGGTCCGCCACGAACGCCGCCCCCGATGGAGCCGAACAGCGGATCGTCTCAGGCGCGGCCGGGTTTTGCAAGGGCCGTGCGATGCGCAAGCTGTGCGCGTCGCAGCTTGTTGTAATGCACCAATATCCCGAATCGGCTACGCAGAGTGCATGCAGACGCTCCGCTCGCTCGTCCTTGCCGCCATCGTCGGCCTTTTCCTGGCCGGTGGATCGCAGGCCGCCGATCCCGCCCATGGAGGCGGAGCAGCCTATGCCCCGCACGGCGCAGCCTGTGCCAATTCCTGGGTTCTCGGCCATATCAAGGGACGCTTCGCCTCAGCGGAGCGGCATATCTGGCAGCACGGCTTCGTCATGGCATCGCTTGAGAACCCGCGGATCAACAGCCATCCCTACGCCGAGCCCGGCCTCATTCGCCGCGATTATTGCGTCGCCGAAGCTATCATGACCAACGGCGACATCCGTGCGGTCTATTACGCCATCGAGCATGGCGTCGGCTTTGCCGGAATCGGCCGCTATGTGGATTTCTGCGTGCTCGGCCTGGACCCGTGGCACGTGCATGACGGCGCCTGCCGCACGGTCAGATAGTCCTTGGCCTAGCTTCCCGTCCCCGTGCTTTCGCCCGGCGCGGCGCAGATTCCGCCGGCGGGAAGAACCTCCAGCCAGGATTGAGGCCATTTGGCGCGGCCGTCGGTCGCGTTGTCGGCAATAAGGGCGCGTGAACCGGGTTCTGTCCAGGAGGTGCCGGTGAGGCCCTCCACGGAGCGGACGAACTCTTGCGGCGGCGGGTTGCCGCTGGTCGTGCGCCATGCGGCGACGCACACGCGCGATGGTGCTGTGCGCGACGGCGGCGCCACGCGATTACCGAGATCGGCGGCGAAGACCGTGAAGCCCGGCTCATGGATCAGAAGCGGGCCGCCCATCCGGTAGTGGCTCGTGATGACCAAGGCCTGCGCCCCGGCGGACGCGCTTATGGCGCGCGCCAGCGGCTCGTAGCTCGGAAAGCGGATCGGGAAGACGTAGAGCAGGCTCAAGAGGAGCGCGACCCCGATCGTGATGATCGCCACGCCGGCGCCGCCAACGAACAGCCGGACCGGCCACCGCACCTCCATCCGCGGACCGATTGCGGCGTTAGCCATCAGCACGAAGACGATGGGCAGAGACAGAAGCAACGCCGCGGGGTGATGGGCGGATACTCTGTCGAGGCCGAGCACCACAATCACGCCAAGCATGATGGCAAAGCCGGCAGTTGCCTGCACCGCGAAGAAGCGAAGATCAGCGCTCGCGAGGCCTGGCCACGGCTTGGCGCGGCGAAGCGTGCGCCACCAGGCTGCCACCGCCATCACGGCGAGTAGCAGCGATTGCAGTGCGTATTCTCCAACGAACCGAAGGGCGCCGGTCCACGATCGCTGAACAAAGGGAACCGCCTCGTCGACGACCTCCTGCGTGATCGTCGGGACGCTCGACACTTCGCCCAGATGCAGCATGACGCCGATGATCGGCGGTGCCGCGACCACAAGCATGGCGGCGATTGCCGCGATTGTTGCCGGGCGGAAGAGCGCGGCACGATATTCCCTGACCATCAAGGCGGCGACGAACAGCGACCCGAGGATCGCAACAAAAGTATATTTGGACATGAGGCCGAAGCCGCAGACGGCGCCGAGAAGGATGAACTTCGCCAGGCTCGCACGGCGCCTGATCTCCACGACAAGCAGGAAGGACAGAAGCGTCATCCAGCTCAGAAGGACCGTGTGCGTCTGGGCGTGCGTCGCTTCCCAGGAGAGGATCGGAAGATAGATGTAGCCGGACAACAGAACCGCCGGGCCCCATCGGTGCGAGGAAAGCAGGCAGCCGAGGCGGTAGATCGTGCAAAACAGCAGGGTGAGGATCGTGATCCGCACCAATTGCGCGGCCGCCACCAAAACGCCGAGAAAAGAGGATGCGGCCTGCCAGAGCCAGCCGTAGAGTGGGGGCTGCGATGTGTCGTAGATGAGCCGCCAATCACCGACAGCCACGGCAAGCTCCGCGTCGTCGAGCAGGAAGCTGGACGACGTAGCCACCGGCATCGCCCACAAGACGAAGCCGGCAAGCGCAATCGCGGCATAGGGCCATCGCGGCCAGCGCGCCGGCCTGTGCGAACTCTCGCCGCTCCCCGATAAAAACACGCTCGGCCCGCTCACCACGCTTCAGCTTTCCTACATCGACCCCGTCTCGAGTTTGGCGCAGGCGATGAAGCACACCACATGGTGGCCGGTCCAGCGCCGCTAGCGATCTGGCGCGGCGCACGCCCACGCGTGCTAAAAGCGAATCCACTGCCAGAATCGACGAACGACATGAAGAACGCGCACAATTCCGTGTTGACGGCTGTCCCCGATGAGCCTGGTGACGGGCGAACGCGGGCGGCCGCATCGGACGTGCCGGCGCTTGCGGAGGACATCGGGCCCGATTCGGCGCGCAAGCTCGACATCGCCTGGGAGCCCACAGACCGCGCGGCAACCGGCGCGGATGTGATTGCGGCTGCGGTGAAGACGCTTCCCAACGCGCCGGGCGTCTACCGCATGATCGATAAGAAGGGCGACGTGCTCTATGTCGGCAAGGCGCGCAGCCTCAGGAAACGCGTCACCTCATATGCGCGGCCGACGGCGCAGAATGCCCGCACCGCCCGCATGATCCGCGCCACGGCGTCGATGGACTTCGTGCGCACGCGCACCGAAACCGAGGCGCTGCTGCTTGAAGCGAACCTGATCAAGCGGCTCAGGCCGCGCTTCAACGTGCTTCTGCGCGACGACAAATCGTTCCCCTACATTCTGGTTGCGCAGGACCACGAAGCGCCAGCGATCATGAAGCATCGCGGCGCGCGGCGGCGGAAGGGCACCTATTTCGGCCCCTTCGCATCGGCCGGTGCGGTCGGCCGGACCGTCAACGCGCTGCAAAAGGCGTTCCTCATTCGCACATGCTCCGACTCCGTCTATGAAAGCCGCACGCGCCCCTGCCTGCTCTATCAGATCAAGCGCTGTGCGGCCCCGTGCACCGGCGAAATCACCCTCAACGATTACCGTCGCCTGGTGGACGAGGCAGAGGCCTTCCTCTCCGGATCCAGCCGACAGGTGACCGCCGACCTGGCGTCCGCCATGGAGGCAGCGTCGGCTGATCTCGATTTTGAGCGCGCCGCGCTTTATCGCGACCGGCTTTCCGCGCTCTCCCATATCCAGTCGCATCAGGGCATCAATCCAAGCAGCGTTGAAGAAGCCGACGTGTTCGCCCTGCATCAAGAGGGGGGGCTTTGCTGCATTCAGGTGTTCTTCTTCCGCACGGGGCAGAATTGGGGCAACCGCGCCTACTTTCCGCGCGCCGACAAAAGCTTTGAGGCCGGCAGCGTGCTGGAGGCATTTCTGGCGCAATTCTACGACGACAAGCCGGTGCCGAAGCTGATCCTCGTCTCAGACGATTTTGGCGAGCGCCAGCTGCTTTCCCTGGCGCTCAGCGAGCGTGCCGGCCATCGTGTCGAAATCAGTGTGCCGCGACGCGGCGAAAAGCGCGAGCTGGTGACGCATGCACTCACCAATGCGCGCGAGGCGCTGGCGCGCAAGCTCGCGGATACAGCAAGCCAGGCGCGCCTCCTGGCCGGCCTGGCGGAGGCTTTTGGCCTTCAACAGGCGCCGCGCCGCATCGAGGTCTACGACAACAGCCATGTGATGGGCACCAACGCCGTCGGCGCGATGATCGTCGCTGGACCGGAGGGTTTTGCGAAAGCTCATTATCGCAAGTTCAACATCCGCTCCGACGACAGCACGCCCGGCGACGATACCGGCATGATGCGGGAGGTGATGCAGCGCCGCTTTGCGCGCTTGCTGAAAGAAGCGGGCCAGCGGCCGGAGCCCGGTGCCGACACCGGCGATGCGCTCGGCCCCTGGCCGGACCTCTTGTTGATCGATGGCGGCAAGGGGCAGCTCAGCGCCGTCAATGGCGTGCTGGCGGAGCTTGGCATTGAAGGCCTGCCGGTCGTGTCCGTCGCCAAGGGGCGTGAGCGCGAGGCGGGGCGCGAGACGTTCTTCATGTCCGGCCGTCCGCCCTTCATGCTGCCGCATCGCGATCCGGTGCTCTATTTCGTGGAGCGAATGCGCGACGAGGCGCACCGCTTCGCCATCGGCTCGCACCGCGCGCGGCGCAAGAAGGAGATGCACACCAATCCGCTTGACGAAATCGACGGCGTGGGGCCGGCGCGAAAGCGCGCGCTCCTGCGCCATTTCGGCACGGCCAAGGCGGTGAGTCGCGCCGGCATCGATGATTTGATGGTTGTGGAGGGAATCTCGCAGAGTCTGGCGGAGGCGATCTACGACCATTTCAACGAAAGGGCGGTGTAACGCCGCAGCTTGGGGCGTATCGTCGTGCTTTCGTCTCAAACACGCTCTACCAACAAGCAGGCCGATTGACTGAGCCGCCTCAGAAATCCAAGGTGATGCCATGACGGTCCAAGCCAACGATCCGGCACAGCGCCCGGTCGATCTCGGGGCGTTCAACATCCCCAATCTGCTGACCTATGGGCGCATCGCGGCTGCTCCCCTGGTCGGGGCGACCTACTACATCCCGGGCAATTGGGGGCCGTGGATCGCTTTCACCATCTTCGTGATCGCCTCGGTGACGGATTATTTCGACGGATATCTGGCGCGCGCCTGGAAACAGCAATCGGCGCTGGGGCGCATGCTCGATCCGATCGCCGACAAGCTTCTGGTCTCCGTCGCCATCCTCGTGCTCGCGGTCGACGGCATGTTCGACGGTTCGTCGTTCTGGGCGGCGGTGATCATTCTGATGCGCGAGGTGTTCGTCTCAGGCTTACGAGAGTTCCTCGCGGAGCTCAGGGTCAGCGTGCCGGTGACGCGGCTTGCCAAGTGGAAGACGACGATGCAGCTCATCGCCGTTGCAGCCCTTCTGATCGCGCCGGCGCTGCAGGGCGCACGCCAGGGCGTCATCATCAATATCGGGCTGAGCTTCTTCTGGGCGACGGCGCTGGTCACGCTCTATACGGGCTACGACTATTTCCGCGCCGGCCTGAAGCATATTGTGAAGGAGCGGCAATGAAGGTTCGTTACTTCGCCTGGGTGCGTGAGCGCGTCGGACATGCAGAGGAGGAGATCGACGTCCCGGCCGACGTGGAAAGCGTCGCCGATCTGATCGGCTGGCTCTCCAAACGCGACGAAGGCTATGCCGCCGCTTTCGCCGAGCCGACCGTCATTCGCGCGGCGATCGACCAGGAGCATGTCGAGCACGACGCGGCGCTCGGAAACGGACGCGAGATCGCATTCTTCCCACCGATGACGGGGGGCTAGGGGAAGCGAAAACCTCTCGTCTGTCATCCCGGTTCGGCCGAAGGCCGAGACCGGGACCTATGAACACCGCATTGCCCATGTCCCCACAACTCGCCTGCGCGCGCCTGTGATTATGGATCCCGCACAGCGTCGCTGTGCTCCGCTTGCGGGACGACAAACGAGAGGGTGTGCGAGCGAGCCCCCCGCATTTCGCTGACGCTCCATGCGGGCTACGATGCGACAACGGCCCGTAGCCCGGATGAAGCCAAGCGCAATCCGGGAGCACAATCGCTATAGAAGGGGCGAAAAAGGACCGCGCATGAAAGCCTGGAACCCGAATATCCGCGTGCAGCGCGATGCCTTCGACCTCAACGAGGAGACGCGGCGCCTGGTGGAGGGGCGCGGCGATATCGGCGCAACGGTCGCCTTCACCGGATGGTGCCGCGACGAGGATGAGCGGCTCGCCGCGCTGGAGCTGGAGCATTATCCCGGCATGGCGGAATCTGAGATCGCCCGGATCGCCAATGAAGCCGCGGAGCGCTGGCCCTTGCAGGGACTGACGGTCATCCATCGTACAGGACGGATCGCGCCGGGCGAGCCGATCGTCCTGGTGCTGACGGCTTCTGCCCATCGGCAGGCGGCCTTTGAGGCGGCGACGTTCCTGATGGACTATCTGAAGACCCGCGCGCCCTTCTGGAAGAAGGAGCACGCAGCTGCCGGCGCCCAAGGCGACTGGGTCGGCGCGAAAGGCTCCGACGACGATGCGGCGAAGCGTTGGCGTCGTGCCTGAACGTGACTAGCGCGCCGCGGCGATCTTCGCAGCCGGAGCCTGCGGGCGTACTGCCGCTGAATAATCGTCCATCAGCGTCTTGGTGATCTCGCCGACCTCAAAGCGGAAGGGTCCAATCTCGGAGATCGGCGTCACCTCCGCCGCAGTGCCGGTAAGAAACGCCTGCTCAAAGTCCGCCATCTCATCGGGCTGAATGGCGCGCTCGATCACCTCAAAGCCGCGTGCCTTGGCCAAGCCGACGACCGTCTGCCGGGTGATGCCGTCAAGGAAGGCGTCGGGATCGGGCGTGTGGAGCTTGCCGTCCTTGACGAAGAAGATGTTGGCGCCGGTCGCCTCCGCCACCCGGCCGCGCCAGTCAAACATCAGCGCATCAGCGTAGCCTTTGCGCTCAGCGGCATGCTTGGAGAGCGTACAGATCATATAAAGCCCGGCGGCCTTGGCCTTGGCCGGCGCGGTCTGCGGATCGGGCCGCCGCCATTCGGCGATGTCCAGGCGTATGCCTTTAAGGCGCTGCTCCGGATTGAAGTAGGACGGCCATTCCCACACGGCCACGGCGACGTTGATGCGGTTCGTCTGTGCGGAGACACCCATCATCTCGCTGCCGCGCCAGGCGACCGGGCGCACATAAGCATCGGTGAGATTGTTCATCACCAGAAGCTCGCGGCACACCGTATCGATCTCGTCAGCCGAATAGGGAAGCGCGAAGTCCAGAATGCGGGCGCTTTCGATCAGCCGCTCGGTGTGCTCGCGGAGTTTGAAGATCTCGCCCTCATAGGCGCGTTCGCCTTCAAACACACAGCTGGCATAATGCAGGCCGTGGGAGAGCACATGAAGCTGCGCCTCCGACCAGTCCACGAAGGCGCCGTTGCACCAAATTTTGCCCGTCATCTGATCGAAGGGGACGCCGGCCATGCCAATTCCTCCACATACGTCCGCGACTTTCCGCGACTAACGGCGAGATTGCACCTGCCCGGCTTATCTTGCAAAAAGTAGGGCAGGACGGCTCACCTTTCATCCGTCCTGCGTGAGCGTAACAAGATCACAAAATATGTCAATATGACTGACATAAAATCCGCACTCGCTCCCCGCCCCGAGCCGGTCGATGACGAGGATTCGTTCGTCGACCTGATAGAGCTTTTGTTCTTCGCCTATCGCGATTTCATTTCCGATCCTGACGCGATCCTCGCAAAAAGCGGCTTCGGCCGTGCACATCATCGCGTCCTGCATTTCGTCGACCGCAATCCCGGGCTGACGGTGGCGGACCTCCTCGACATCTTGAAGATCACCAAGCAGAGCCTGGCGCGCGTCTTGAAGGAGCTGATCGATTCCGGGTTGATTGAGCAGCACACGGGGCGTGAGGACCGGCGCCAACGCCTGCTCTATGCGACGCCTGCTGGCCAGACGCTGTCGGCAAGCCTCTCCGCCCCGCAGGAGGCGCGCATCCGCGAGGCGCTCGCAGCACTCGGGCCCGCTGGCCGCGACACTGTAACGGCGTTTCTGCATCGTATGATCAACCAGGATGATCGGGACAAGGCGCTGAATATGGTTCGCCGGGACGGCGCATCATGAGTCGATCGGCATCCAAGCGGGAACTCCCGGGCGACGACGCGCATCATGTGCTTGTGGTCGACGATGACATGCGCATCCGCACATTGCTCACGCGCTTCCTGAGCGCCAACGGCTTCCGCGTGACCGCCGCCTCCTCCGCCGCGGAGGCGCGGCGGCAGATGGCCGGCATGTCCTTCGACGTTCTGGTGGTCGATGTGATGATGCCCGGCGAAAGCGGCTTGGAGTTCGCCGAGGCGCTGCGTCAGAAATCGGCGGTGCCGATCCTGATGCTGACGGCGCGGGCGGAGACGCCGCATCGCATCCGCGGGCTTGAAGTCGGCGCCGACGATTATCTGGGCAAGCCGTTTGAGCCGCGCGAGCTGCTTCTGCGCATCACCAATATCTTGAAGCGCCATGCGGAGCCGGAGAAACCGATGGTGCGCTCCATTCGCTTCGGCCCGTTCACGTTCAACGTGGAGCGCGGCGAGCTGAAGCGCGACAACACTGTCGTGCGCATCACCGACCGGGAGCGCGACCTTCTGCGCATCTTCGCCGCGCGGCCGGGCGAGACCGTGAAGCGCCAGGAGTTCCTCAAGGTTTCAAACGGCGGCGGCGAACGCGCCGTGGATGTTCAGATCAATCGACTGCGCCGCAAGATCGAGGAGGACCCCTCCAACCCGGTTCACCTTCAGACGGCGCGCGGAATTGGCTATCGGCTGCTGGTAGATTAGGCTCGCGGGGCCTCGTGTCCCGAAGCCTGGAGCCTGCTTGGACATGGCACTGATCGACGAATTCGGCACGCGCTTGCGCCCACAATGGCTGCGCCGCGCCTATGCGCTTGTGCGAAGCGGGCTTTCGCTTGCCGGCAGGCCGTTGCGCGGACTCAATCGCAGCAGGCTTCTTCCCGACGTGCTGTCCTGGCTGCCGAAAGGTCTTTACGCCCGCTCCATCCTGATCGTCGTCATGCCGATCCTCATCCTGCAGGCGGTCGTGGCCTATGTCTTCATGGAGCGCCACTGGCAGACGGTGACACAACGCATGTCAGCCGCCGTCGTGGGTGACATCGCCGCGATCATCGAGGTCATCAACACCTATCCGCAGGACGGGCGGTTCTCCGACATCACCCGCATCGCGGCTGAAACCTACGGCCTGACAATCTCGGTGCTGCCGCCGGCGCCGCTGCCGGAGGCGGGCCCGCGGCCGTTCTTCTCGCTTCTCGATTCGGCACTCTCAAGGCAGCTCAGCCGGCAGATCAACCGGCCGTTCTGGATCGACACGCTCGGTGATTCCGATCTTGTGGAGATCCGCATTGCGCTTGACGACCATGTCCTGCGTGTCTTCGCGCCGCGCAGCCAGGCCTACGCCTCCAACTCGCACATCTTCCTTCTCTGGATGGCCGGCACCTCGCTGGTGCTCGTCACCATCGCGCTGCTGTTTCTTCGCAATCAGATCAAGCCGATCCTCACGCTGGCGCATGCCGCCGAGCAGTTCGGCAAGGGCCGGCCGGTGGACGCCTTCCGGCCGCGCGGCGCGCGCGAGGTGCGGCAGGCGGCGCAGTCCTTCATGGAGATGCAGGAGCGCATTGAGCGGGTGGTGGAACAGCGCACGACCATGTTGTCGGGCGTCAGCCACGATCTCAGAACCGTGCTGACGCGCTTCAAGCTGGAGCTCGCCATGCTCGGCGATGCGCCCGACACGGAGGCGCTGCGTGCCGACGTCGACGAGATGAGCCGCATGCTGGAGGATTATCTGGCCTTTGCCCAGGGCGACGCCGGCGAGACCACGGAACGCGTCAGCGTTCCCGCCCTGCTGGAGGACATCGCTGACGCGGCGCGGCGCCAGGGCAATGTGGTGGACACCGACTTTGAGGGCGAGCCGGAGGCGCTCCTGCGGGCGCTCGGCTTCCGCCGCTGCGTCGCCAATCTCGTCGGCAATGCCGGCAAGTATGGCGATCGCATCGCGGTGAAGGCACGGCACGCCGATGGCTGGCTGACGGTGACCGTCGACGATGACGGGCCGGGCATTCCGCCCGACGAGCGGGAGGCAGTGTTCCGCCCGTTCTATCGGCTCGACACGGGCCGCAATGTGGACGGCGGCGGCACAGGGCTTGGCCTGGCGATCTCGCGCGACATCGCCATGGGCCACGGCGGCGACGTGATCCTCGCAGACAGCCCATTCGGAGGCTTGCGCGCCGTGCTGATGATCCCGGCTTAGGGGTGCCGGCGCCCTGCTCACGCACACCCTCTCGTTTGTCATCCCGCAAGCGGCGCGGCGCGACGCTGTGCGGGACCTATAACCCCTGTCAGAAAGGCCCACGCTTGGGCCGTAATCAAACATCACCATTCGTGTTCATGGGTCCCGGTCTCGGCCTTTCGGCCGAACCGGGATGACAAACGAGAGGCTTGATGGTGGATGCCCGGATCATCCCCCGACTTGATCGGGGGACCGGGCATGACGACAGAGAGGGGATCGCTCGGCTTTACGCGCTTCAGAACATCCGGCCGCCGAGCGGCACGTCCTTGCCGGGATGAAAGAGCACCACCTCGCCCTCCTCGTCCGGCACGCCGAGGGTCAGCACCTCCGACATCATCGGACCGATCTGGCGCGGCGGGAAATTGACCACCGCCAGCACCAACCGCCCTGGGAGTTCCGAGGGCTCGTAGTGCTTGGTGATCTGGGCGGAGCTTTTCTTGTGGCCGATCTCCGGCCCGAAATCGACGACCAGCTTCAGCGCCGGCTTGCGCGCCTCCGGAAACGGCTCGGCCGCGACGATCCGCCCGACACGGATGTCGACCTTGAGGAAATCGTCGAAGGCGATCGTCTCGGCAGCGGCCCCGCTCATGTCGGGCGGCCTTCGGCGAGATCGCCCTCCTCCTCCGGCGGCTTGGCGTCGTCGCGCCGCGACCGCGGACGGCGCGCCGCACCGACCAGACGCTCCAGCCGGTTAATCCCCATGGCGGCGCGCTCCGCCTCACGCAGCCGCTTGTCGAGTGCCGCCATGGTGCGCGCAAGGCCCGGATCGTCGTCATCGAGCCAGACGCGCATGACACGCGCCCACACGATCGCCATCGCTTGCGCGCGTATAAGCCCGCGCGCGCCGGCGGCGGGGATGCCCGCAGCGGTCAACATCCACGCCATGGAGGTGGTGGCCATGCGGTTCAGCTCAATCGCCAGCAGCGGGTCGGCAAACGCTGCGCGCATGAGGCTGCGCATCGCCTGCTTGTGCGGCGCCAACACTTCAAAGCGGCTGAACAGCACGTCGAACAGGCGCTCGCGCTGCACCTCCTGCGCCAGGCCGGGATCGACCTTCTCCAAGACCTGCTCGTCCGCCATGCGGAAGAAATCCTCCAGCACGGCGGCGCGCCCGTCATAGGCGGCGCGCAGCGCGGCGAGCGACACACCGGCCCGTCCCGCAATATCCTCAAGCGTGACGTCGGACCAGCCCCGCTCGGCGGTCAGCGCCATCAGCGTATCAACGATCTTCTTGCGGGTGCGTTGTTGAACCACTGGCGTGCTCCCTTTCCCGCATCGAACGATACGCCACCTTATTGGTCAAGAAAGGGCGGCCCGGTGCGGCGAATCCACGCCGGCTTAAGGCTCAGCCCAGCGCGATAGAGCGCTGCTTCGCCTTCTCAACAGCGCGGGCAAGCAGGGGCTTCAGCCCGTCATCCGCCATGAGAACGTCCAGCGCCGCGGCCGTCGTGCCGCCCGGCGATGTGACATTGCGGCGAAGCTCCGCCGCCGGCAGCGCGCTCTCGCCAAGAAGCGCTCCGGCGCCGACGATTGTCTGGCGCGCGAGAAGATCAGCGATGTCGGCGGGAAGGCCGGCTTCACGCCCCGCCTCCGCCAGGCACTCGGCGAGCAGGAACACATAGGCCGGGCCGGAGCCGGACACAGCCGTCACCGCGTCGATCAGGCCCTCTTCGTCGATCCACGCCACGCGCCCGACCGCGGCAAGCAATGCGTCGACCTGCTGGCGCTGCGTTTCGGCAACATGGGCGTTGGCCATTGCGACCGTCATGGCCTCTCCGATCTCAGCCGGCGTGTTGGGCATGGCGCGGACCACCGGCTGAGTATCGGCGAAGGCGGCCTGCAATGTCGCAAGCCGCACGCCGGCGGCGATTGAGACGATCACCGAATCGCCGGCTGCGAGCGGGGCGACTTGGCGCAGAGCCTCGGCCATGATTTGCGGCTTCACGGCGAGAACGACGAAGGCGAAGTCGCGCGCCCTCACCTCAGATGGCTCAGCGGCGACAATCGCTCCGGCCTCAGCCAGCGTCGACGCCTTTTCGGCGGGGAGATGCGGATCGATCACGGTGACGCGATCGGCTGCAAGGCCGCGCTGAACCCACCCCTGGAGCATGGCGCCGCCCATCTTGCCGGCGCCGACGAGCAGCAGCGGCCGGCTGCCCCGAAGCATATGTCAGGCTTCGCCCTGCGTCTCGAAGAGCACGCCGGACAGTGCCTCCTCCGGGCTCTGTCCCGCCCAGATGACGAACTGGAACGCCTGATAGTAGCGCTCGCAGGATTCCACAGACGCGGCGAGCATGGCTTCAAGCTGGCCGGTGCCCGCCTCCATGCCCTCGCTCAGGAGAAGTGCATTGCGATACATGATGACGCCCTCCGACTGCCACAGATCGAAATGGCCGAGCCAGAGCTGCTCGTTGACCAGCGCCAGGAGGTGCATCACCTCCCCTTTGCGCCGCTCGTTGACCTTGAAGTCGAACGCGCAGGCGAGATGCAGCGCCTCCAGCGCGCCCATCCACGACATGGAGACGTTGTAGTCGCAAAAGCTGCCAGCCACGGAGATCGTGATCTCATCGTCGCCGGAACGCTCAAACGCCCAATCGTGCGACGCGGCGATCTGCTCGATCAGGTCCACCGGATTGGCGGCGGGCGACATCTCGAAATCAACAAGACTCATGCTTCTGTCCTCGCGTCAAACCATGGGGACGCCAATCAGCCAACACAGCGTCACGCACGCAGAACCCTAGCCGCCGGCACAGCCGCGCTGACGCTTTTGCCATCTCGCTCAAGGTGTTCAGGGCAAATCCGAATCTCTTGCATGTCCACTATAGTTGAGCGAGTCCGATGCGGAAGCGGCGCCAAAGCCGCTGATCGCTTTTCCACGGGGAAACAAATCGTCGCGGCTTATGCCGTGCCGCCGCCGGCGGAACCGTCCGTCTCCGGCTTCTCGGGAGCGGCCCCCAGCCGGGCTTCCAGCGCCTCGACCCGCTTCTTCAGCGCTTCGTTCTCCTGGCGCGCCTTGGCGGCCATCTCGCGGACAGCCTCGAATTCCTCGCGCTGCACGATGTCCATCTCGCCGAGAAAGCGCTCTGCCTGGCTTTTCACGGCGGTCTCGACCTCGCGCCGTATGCCCTGCGCGACGCCGGCGGCGTCGTTCATCAGCTTGGCGAATTCGTCGAGAAGGCGGTCGCTGCTCTGGGTCATCACATACTCCGACGAGCGCGGGTGGGTCTCGCGCCGGAAGCCGAGATACGCCGGATTCCGACCCTTTGTGCTGTGCACAATAAACGTGCAGCCTTGATATATGCTTCGGCACCCCGCACGCAAGTCGGCAGCCGGGTGCGATGCCCCGAAGCGATGAGGAAAGCCGAGGTCCGCCGACCCCATGTCAGCTTTCGTCTTCCCCGAGATCGACCCGATCCTCGTACAGATCGGCCCGCTGGCGGTGCGCTGGTACGGGCTGGCCTATTTCGCCGGCATCCTGATCGGCTGGCGCTATGGGCGCCGGCTTGTGGCGAATGCCGGCATCTGGGGCGCACGCGGTGCTCCTCTGAAGCCGACCGACATCGACGACTTCCTGCTGTGGCTGGTGGTTGGCATCGTGCTTGGCGGGCGGCTGGGCTATGCCCTGTTCTATCAACCGGGCAGCTATCTCAACGACCCGCTCGGCTTCTTCCGCCTGTGGGAAGGCGGCATGGCGTTTCACGGCGGGCTCCTCGGCACGATCGCGGCGATGGCAATCTTCGCAAGGCTCCGCGGCATTCCCATGCTGTCGCTCTTCGATGTGGCTGCGGCATCGGTGACCTTCGGCCTGTTCTTCGGCCGCGTCGCCAATTTCATCAACGCGGAGCTTTGGGGCCGCGTCACCGACGTGCCCTGGGCGGTGATCTTCTGCAACGCCAGCATCGAAGCCATGCATGGCGGCGTGTGCCCGGCGGGTCCTGAACCGCGCCATCCGAGCCAACTCTACGAAGCCGCCCTTGAGGGGCTTCTGCTCTTCATCGTGCTGCGCGTTCTTACGCATCGCTACATGGCGCTTGCCCGGCCGGGATTGGTCGGCGGCGTGTTCATCGCCGGCTATGGCGCGGCGCGCATCTTCGTGGAGTTCTTCCGCGAGCCCGACCCGCAGCTCGGCATGATCACCGGCTTTCTGACGATGGGCATGGTCCTCTCCATTCCCATGGTGCTGGTCGGACTTGCAGCGATCGGGTGGGCCGCTTCGCGGCGCACGCCATGACCGACGCGCCGCTGCTGGCCAAGCTTCGCGATCTTATTCAGGCGAACGGTCCGATGAGCGTCGCCGAATACATGACCCATTGCCTCAGCGATCCCGCACACGGCTACTACGCAACGCGCGATCCCTTCGGCGTGGCCGGCGATTTCATCACCGCGCCGGAGATCAGCCAGATGTTCGGCGAGATCGTCGGGGCGTGGCTGATCGACGTGTGGCAGCGTCTCGGCGCGCCCGATCCGGTCAATCTGGTGGAGCTCGGTCCCGGCCGCGGCACGCTGATGAGCGACATCTTGCGTGTCGCGCGGCTTGCGCCGGACTTTGAACAGGCCGTTTCGATCCATCTGGTGGAGACAAGCCCGGTCCTGAGAGGCCGGCAGCAGGACGTGCTCAAGGCGGCCGGCGCAGAGGCGCATTGGCACGACGCGTTCAACCAAGTGCCGCCGGGTCCGGCCCTGGTCATCGCCAACGAGTTCTTCGACGCGCTGCCGATCCGCCAATTCGTCCGGCTCGACATCTGGCGCGAGCGTGCGGTCGGCCTGGATACGCGGAGCCGGCTCGCCTTCGGCGTCGGGCCGGGCGTGCTCGACGACGGCCCCGAGGCGCCGCAGGGCTCGATCCTCGAGATCTGTCCTGCCGCGGCCGCCATCATGACGGAGATTGCCACCCGCGTTGCTCATGAGAACGGTGCAGCGCTGATCATCGATTACGGGCACGCGCAATCCGGGCCCGGCGAGACGTTGCAGGCGCTCTGCGGCCAGAGTTTTTCCGATCCGCTTGATCGTCCCGGCGAGTCGGACCTGACGGCGCATGTCGACTTCGCGGCACTCGCCCGCGCTGCTTTGGACGCCGGCGCAGCACCGCATGGGCCGATGCCGCAAGGCGAATTCCTGAACGCTCTCGGCCTTGTGGAGCGCGCCGAGCGGCTGAGCGCGGGAGCCGCTTCGGAGGAACGCGACGCCATACGGGCGGCGGTAAATCGTCTGAGCGCCGCCGAAGAGATGGGGACCTTGTTCAAGGTGCTCGCCGTGACGCCGCGCGGCATCGTGCCCCCGCCGTTTATGTGAGACCGCTCGCTTTTACGCTATCGGCGCGTTATGCCGTCGGCGATGAACCGTATCCTTGCCATTGGCGGGGCCGCTCTGCTGCTTGCCGCCATCGCCGCTGCGATCATACCGATGTGGACCATGTCGGCGGGCATCACGCTCAGCTTTCACGGCTATGTCGCGGTGACGTTGATGATCGTCCTTTGCTTTGCGATCGGCGGCGGGCTGATGTTTCTCGTCTTCTACAGCGCGCGGCATGGGATCGACGATGCCGTCGCCCGGCCACCTGAGGACGAGCGGAGCTGACGGTCTCGCCGGACTGGACGCGTAACCCGCATTTGACTTCGCGCCGACGCGCGGCCAACGTCCGCGCATGCACGGCCCACGTCCGAGCCTCTCGCCGGTGGAGGCGCCCCAGCTTGCCTTGCCAGGCGTGCGGCATGCCTTCTTTACACGCGCCGGCGGCGCGTCGGCGGGCCTTTATGCGGGGCTGAACACCGGCATCGGCTCGCAGGACGACCGCGCGACCGTCTTGGAGAACCGCGCCCGCGTGGCGATCTATCTGGGGGCCGAACCCGATCGCCTCGCCACGCCCTATCAGATCCACAGCGCCGATACGGTGACCGTGACAGAGCTTTGGGGGCCCGGCCTTGGGCCCAAGGCCGATGCCGTGGTCACGGACCGCGCCGGGCTTGCGATCGGCGTCGGCACGGCGGATTGCGGGCCGGTACTTCTAGCCGACGCCGAAGCGGGAATCGTCGGCGCGGCGCATGCCGGCTGGAAAGGCGCGCTCACGGGCATTCTGGAATCAGCCATCGCCACCATGGAGCGACTCGGCGCCGATCGGGCGCGCATCGTCGCCGTGCTTGGCCCGATGATCTCCGCGCGCGCCTATGAGGTGGGGCCGGAGCTTGTGGCCAGCTTCACCGATGAAAACGACGCGAATGCGCGCTTCTTCCAGCCATCGGACCGCGCCGGCCATGCCCTGTTCGATCTGCCGGCCTATATCGTTGCGCGGCTGGAACAAGCCGGGCTCGGCCACGTGCACAATGTCGGCCAGTGCACGTACGCCGACGAGGCGCGCTTCTTCTCCTATCGCCGCACGACGCATCGTGGCGAGCCGGATTATGGCCGGCAGCTTTCGGCGATCCTGCTGACGGGGGACTGAGCGTGGCGCTGCATTTTGAGCGCGAGGAATTCGACGCCCGGCGCGCGCGGGTCATGGCGGCGATGGCGGAGCGCAAGCTCGACGCGCTTTTAATGTTCGCGCCGGAAAGCCATTACTGGCTCACCGGCTACGATACGTTCGGCTATTGCTTCTTCCAGTGCGTGGTGATGACGGGTGACGGCGAATTCACACTGCTCACGCGTTCGGCCGATCTGCGCCAGGCGCGGCGTACGTCGCTGATTGAGAACATCGTGATCTGGAACGACGAAGCGGGCGCCGGACCGGCCACGCAGCTTCGCGACATGCTGAACGATCTCGGGCTTCTCGGCGCGCGTATCGGCGTGGAATACGACACGCATGGCCTGACCGGCGCCAACGGCCGGGCGCTCGACGAGGCGCTGAAGACGTTCGGCACCATCGAGGATTCCTCCGATCTGGTGCCGGCGCTGCGGCTTGTGAAGAGCGCGGCTGAGCTGGCTTATGTTCGCCGCGCCGCGGAACTCGCCGACGATGCGCTTGACGCGGGGCTGGCGCTGATCCGCGCCGGGGCGGACGAAGCCGCGATCCTTGCTGCGATGCAGGGTGCGGTGCTTACCGGGGGCGGCGACTATCCCGGCAACCCGTTCATCGTCGGCTCAGGGCCGGATGCCCTCCTCTGCCGCACCCATACCGGCCGGCGCGCCCTTGACGCCGAAGACCAGCTCACGCTGGAATTTGCCGGCGTCTATCGTCTCTATCACGCGGCGCTGATGCGCACGGTCATCGTCGGCACGCCGAGCGAGCGCCATCACGCGCTCTACGCCGCATGCGCGGAGGCGCTCGCCGCCTGCGAGGAGGCCATGCAGCCCGGCGGCACGTTCGGCAGCGTCTTCGACGCGCATGCGCGCGTCATGGAGGCGCACGGCCTGACGCGGCACCGGCTCAATGCCTGCGGCTACTCGCTTGGCGCCCGCTATGCGCCGTCATGGATGGACTGGCCGATGTTCTACCGCGACAATCCGGCGATCATCGCCCCGGACATGGTGCTCTTCGCCCATATGATCCTGATGGATTCCGATGCCGGCGCGGCCATGTGCCTGGGCCGCACCTATCGCACCACAGACGGCGCGCCCGAGCCGCTGTCGCGCCACGGGACCGAGATGCTGGTGCGTTAGAGGGTTATGGAGTGACCCTGCCCCTGGAGTGTTCCCGCTTTGAGGCAGAGTCCGTTCTTCGAGAGGGAGACGGACGATGCGCAGGAGCAAGTACGGCGAGGAGCAGATC
>JANQKG010000038.1 GCA_028281235.1 Afifellaceae bacterium
TCCGACCCCGGACCGTCAGCCCGGAACACTAGCTAATCCGTTACTTTGTGATGCGGCACCAACACAATGAGACGAGCCCAAGCGTTGGTGCCGCATCACAAGGAGAGATCAAGGCGCGTGCTCCGTTGTCGCCAAGAGCAGATCGCAATCCGGCTGCCGACTATGGGCATCGCCGGCCTTTTTTTGGGGCAGATGGAAGCTTTTATGGGCAGGCCGAACATCAGTTCGTCGGCGAGTGCGTCAGCGATCCTTAGAACAAACTAACCTTAGACAACTTCAACCTCGTGAATCTGCACGCGGACTGGACACCCACCGCTCAGCGGTTTACGCCATCGCCGACATTCTGCTCGAAGACAACTAAACGGCCTTTCTGTTCGGCGTTGCGCCGGAGGGGGAGATGTTTCTTCGGCATTCCGGGTCAGCCGTGCCGCTACGTTGAGTGCAAGCGTTCGATTCCAGGCCGAGTTGTTCATGAAATTCGTTGCGACCTTCTTCGCGAACGCCGGATCGACGATCGACGCCCGTGCCGTGGCGCGAGACAGGCGGTTGTGAGATGGCGGCCGGCTCAGGCGACGCGAAAACGTCCCCGATGGGAAGGCTGCTTGCGCCCGTGAAGGGCCGCCTCTGGCTGGCATGCGTCATCCAGGCGCTCGGCGCGGCGGCGGGCGTTGCGCCGTTCATCGCTGTCGCGGAGCTCGGTCGGGTTCTGCTTGCCGAAGGTCCGGTCGATCAGGCTCGCGCCTGGTGGATCGCGGGCCTCGCCGTCGCCGCGCTCGCGGTGCGGCTCGTCTGTCAGATGGTTGCCGGCGGGCTCACGCATTTCGCCGATCTTGACCTGCAGCTTGACCTCCGCCGGCAGATGGCGACCAGGCTCTCCCGCCTGCCGCTCGGCTGGTTTGATGCGCGCAGCGCCGGAGCGGTGAAGAAAGTGCTGCAAGATGACATCACGGCGCTTCATCACCTGATCGGCCATTCCTACACGAATTTGGCGTCGGCCATTGTCACGCCGGTTATCGCCTTCGGCTATCTTCTCTGGGTCGACTGGCGCCTCGCGCTCGCCGCTGCCGTCCCGCTCGTTGGCGGCATAGCGCTCTATGCGCTCCAGTACCGAGGCTATGGCGAGAAGATGGCAGCCTACAACGCTGCGCTCGGCGACGTGAACGCCGCGGCGGTCGAGTTCGTTCAGGGGATCGCCGTCATCAAGACCTTCGGCCAGGCGCGCAAGGCGTATAGCCGGTTTCTCGAGCGCACGAAGGCCTTCGTGACGTTTTTCTGGGAGTGGGTACGCGGCCTGCTCGTGACTGCCGCTGCCTCGGAGATCGTGCTCTCGCCGCTCTTTTCCCTGGTCATTGTGCTCGCGGCCGGGCTGCTTTTGGTCTCGGCCGGGCTGGCGGCGCCCGTCGATCTCCTGGCCTTCGTCGTGCTCGCACCGGGTCTGACCGCGCCGATCCTGACGCTTTCCTACGCCCAAAACGAGATGATGCTCGCCAGCCAAGCGGCACGCCGGATCGTAGGGCTGCTCGATGCGACCACCCTGCCGGAGCCGGCCGCGCCCAAGGCGCCGCAGGGAGGCGTTGTCGTTTTCGAGAAGGTCGGCTTCTCCTATGATGGCGAGACGGAGGTTCTGAAGGACATCGATCTTGTGCTGGAACCGGGGACGGTGACCGCGCTTGTTGGTCCGTCGGGGTCTGGCAAGTCGACGCTCGCCCGCCTCCTGCCGCGCTTCTGGGACGTCAAGGCGGGACGGATCACCATCGGCGGCCTCGATGTGCGCGAGACGGTGCCGGAAGAGCTCTACGCCCAAGTCGGCTTCGTTTTCCAGCATGTGCAGCTCTTGCGCGCCTCGATCGCGGAGAACATCGCCCTCGGCCGGCCGGACGCATCGAGGCAAGAGATCGAAGCTGCTGCACGCGCCGCGCAGATTCACGAGCGCATCCTCGCCCTGCCGCGCGGCTATGATTCCGTTGCCGAAGACGATGCGCGTCTGTCGGGCGGCGAGGCGCAGCGCGTTTCCATCGCCCGCGCGCTGCTTGCCGATGCGCCGGTCCTGGTTCTGGACGAGGCCACCGCCTTCGCCGACCCCGATTCGGAGGCCGCGATCCAGGACGCGCTTTCCAATCTCATCGCCGGGCGGACGCTCTTGGTCATCGCCCATCGCCTGCACACCATCACCGGCGCCGACCAGATTTGCGTCATGGACGAGGGCCGCATCGTCGAGCGCGGCCGGCATGACGATTTGCTGGCCGCTGGCGGCCTGTACGCGAAGCTCTGGACGGCGAGCGAATCCGCACTTGGTGCCCAAGCGGAGGCGGCGCAGTGATCAGGGCGCTGCTCAGCGTTGCGGGCGAAGAGGGGGGGCGCCCCCTGCGCCGCAATCTTCTCGGTCTCGTGATGGAAGCCGTTCTCATGGGCATCGGCTTCGTCCTGCTGGTGCCGCTCCTGCGCGTGCTGTTCGAGGGCGAGACGGATGCCGCCTGGAGCTGGCTCGGCGCCATGGCCGGCGTGCTGCTCGTCTACGCGCTCGTGCGCTACCGCACGCAGCTTGCCGGTTATCGCGCCGCCATTGGGCTGGCCGGTGTTCTCTTCACGCGGCTCGGCGATCACATCGCCCGCCTGCCGCTGGGCTGGTTCGGGGCCGAGCGCGTCGGGCAGATCGGGCGCCTGACAAGCCAGGGCGTGATCGACGTGATGGGCGTGCCCGCGCATCTCCTGCGCCCGGTCATCACGGCGGTGGTGACCCCTGCAACGGTCGTCCTTTTGATGTTCCTGTTCGATTGGCGCCTGGCGCTAGCGGCGCTCATCACGGCACCGATTGCCGCACTCGCCTTTCGCTGGACCGGGAATCTCGTCCAGCGCACCGATGTGCGCGTCGATGCCGCGGCCGCCGAGGCTGCTGGACGCATCGTCGAGTTCGCGCAGGCGCAAGCCGTGTTGCGCGCCTTCGGCAAGCGCGAGGCGAGCCTCGGCAAGCTCGATGCGGCGCTCGCCGATCAGCACACGGCCGGGCATAAGCAGCTGACGACCGCCGTGTGGGGGCTGGTGAGCTTTGTGTTCACGGTCCAACTCGCTTTCACCCTGATCCTTCTTTTCGGGACCAGTCTCGCGCTGGGCGGCGAGATCGACGCGGCTGAACTGGTCGCCCTGCTCGTGCTGGCGGCGCGCTATGTCGAACCGCTGATCGGCGCGGCCGATCTTGGAGCCGCGCTGCGCATCGCCCGCAACAGCCTGGGCCGCATGGACGCGCTGCTCGCGACCAAGCCGCTGGCGGAACCAGCCGCGGCCAAGCGCCCTGAGAGCGACGACATCGTCTTTGACCAGGTGCGGTTTGCCTATGACGATACGCCGCTTCTTCAGGATATCAGCTTTGCCGCACCTAAACGCGCGATGACCGCTATCGTCGGCACTTCGGGCTCCGGCAAGACCACTATTCTGCGCCTCATCGCGCGCTTCTGGGACGTCGATGCCGGCGCGGTGCGCATCGGCGGCGTCGATGTCCGCGACATGACGACCGAGGATCTCATGGCGCGGATCGCCGTTGTCTTCCAGGACGTGTATCTCTTCGAAGGTTCAATCGCCGAGAATATTCGCCTCGGCCGGCCCGGCGCCTCCGACGACGAGGTCCGCGAGGCTGCGCGCCTTGCCCGGGTTGACGAGATTGCCGCGCGGCTCCCGAACGAGCTCAACGCCCGCGTCGGGGAGGGGGGCTCGATCCTGTCAGGCGGCGAACGCCAGCGCGTCTCGATCGCCCGTGCTATTTTGAAGGATGCGCCTATCGTGCTGCTCGACGAAGCCACCTCCGCCCTCGACCCGATGAACGAGGCTGCCGTGCAGGACGGCTTGCGGGCGCTCACACGGGACAAGACCTTGGTGGTGGTCGCCCATCGGCTGCAGACCGTGTGCATGGCCGATCAGATCCTTGTCCTCGGCGAGGGCCGCATCCAAGAAAGGGGCTCGAACGAAGCTCTGCTGAAGATGAACGGCCGCTACGCCGCCTTTTGGAAAGAACGCCGCCGCGCCGAGGGCTGGCGTCTTGCGTCGGCCGCTCCGCTTGCCGATTAGCCACGCGAGATAGACCAACTAATCGAGCAAATCGGAAAAACACTTCCGCGTTGCTGTAACCGGCGGCGGACGCGAAACGTTAATCTTAGTCTCGCGTCCACGGTCCGTTTTGGAGCCGGAAAGGTTATGCGATTTGGTCGTTACCCAAAGAGATGAGCTGGTCGATTACCCCGTCAGGATCCTCAAGGACCGCATCGTTCCAGGTCGGCGCGGACAGATTCTCAAGCGTGAGATCCTCCGCCAGCACATTCTCGATCACGTAGGTGTGGCCGCCATTTCCAAGCACCTCGATATGGAGATTGCCGTCGACTTCCGACAAGGCGACGTTCTTGGCCGACAGCGCGCCGAAATCGAGAACATCTTCGGATGGCGCGAAATCCGACACGATTTCCGTGACGCCCCAGTTCCAGGTCACTTGGACGGTATCGCGCGTGCCGTCGCCGATAGCGGGATCCGATGGCGGGTCGCCGGTGCCGCCATCGGGAGGTGCGCCGCCATCGGGAGGGGTGCCGCCGGTCTGGCCGGTGAGGGCGAGAATCTCCTGCGCCGCGGACGCGTCCTTGATCGTGAAATTGTCTTCGCTCAGCTCGGACAGGGATACGCCTTCCAGCGTCGTGGTCTGGTTGTTTGAGGGAATCGAGAAGACGACATTGCCGTCGCTCTCATACGCCTCGATGTGCTCGGCGGTAAACCAGCCGACGTAGATCGTGTCGGTCGCCGGATCGAAGTCCGTCACCACGTTGTTCGTGCCCCAGGCCCAGTCGATGGCGACCGTCGCCGTTGTTGCGGTGACATTCGCGGTGCCGTTGCCGTAATTGGTTTCGGGCTCAGTCGGGTCCGTGTCCGGGTCATCGGTACCACCGCCGGTGCCGGGATCGTCGCCGCCCTGGTCACCCGAGCCATCGCCACTACCGGGCCCATCGCCACCGAGCAAGGCCAGGATCTCCTGCGCTGCGCTCGCGTCCTTGATGGTGAAGTTGGCCGCACTCAGCTCCGCCAGGGAAACGCCCTGCAGCGTCAGCGTTTGGTTGTTCGACGGCACGGAGAAGACGACATTG